>NZ_JBDJNU010000021.1:0-63387 GCF_039674585.1 Stenotrophomonas lacuserhaii
GCGCTGTGGAACCACCCGATCCCATCCCGAACTCGGAAGTGAAACGCAGCTGCGCCGATGGTAGTGTGGCTCAAGCCATGCGAGAGTAGGTCATCGCCAGGGTTTATACCCAAAAACCCCGCTGCTCACGCAGCGGGGTTTTTCTTTTTTTGCAGGCACCTGCTTTTCGTGCCTGCCGCCCAAGGGCAACAACGTGAGCTGGCGCATATGCGCTGCTCCCAACGTCTCCCTGGTGAAATCAGCGCTGTGGAACCACCCGATCCCATCCCGAACTCGGAAGTGAAACGCAGCTGCGCCGATGGTAGTGTGGCTCAAGCCATGCGAGAGTAGGTCATCGCCAGGGTTCAAACCAGAAACCCCGCTGCTCACGCAGCGGGGTTTTTTCTTGCCCGGTAGTGACGGCCGCTGGCCGTCAAACCCGCAAAAAAAAACGGCGCCCCGAAGGGCGCCGCAGCTACACATCAACACAACCGGAACTTACTTGCCTGCCGGTGCGGCCTTGCCCTTCATCATCTCGTCGCGCGCCGCCTTGAACGGGTTGCCTTCGTACCAGTTCGGCCAGCGATCGCCGGCGGCCAGTTCCTTGCCCACGCCGTGCAGCAACTGCAGGTCTTCGATGGTGCCGTCCAGCTTCCAGGTCGCCGCGTCGAACTCATCCTTCGGGCCGTGGTAACGATTGCGGCCATAGTCCTCACCGGCCTTGCGGCCCGCGTCCACGCCGCCTTCCAGCAGGTCTTCGCCGCCATCGGCATACAGCGCAGGCACACCCGCCTTGGCGAAGTTGAAGTGATCGGAACGGAAGTAGAACCCGCTCTGCACCGCCGATTCACCATGCAGCGTGCGGCCCTGGGCGGCGGCCAGCGGCTTGAGGATGTCTTCCAGCTCGGAACTACCGAAACCGGTCACCGTCATGTCCTTGGCACGGCCGGCCACCGACATCGCATCGATGTTGATCACCCCGGCGATCCTGTCCAGCGGGAAGGTCGGATGGGCCACGTAGTACTTGGAACCCAGCAGGCCGGATTCTTCCAGCGTCACCGCCAGGAACACCGCCGAACGGGCCGGCTTCGGATCCTGATGCATCATCGCGTCGGCCACTTCCAGGATGCCGGCCACGCCGGTGGCGTTGTCCACGGCACCGTTGTAGATGTTGTCGTCCGCTTCACCCTCATGCTTGCCCAGGTGGTCCCAGTGCGCCATGTAGAGCACGGCTTCGTCCGCCCGGCTGCTCCCCGGCAGCACGCCGACCACGTTGCGCGAGGTCTTCTCGGCGGTGGTGCTCTTCAGGTCCACCGACAGCTTGGCATTCAGCGGCACCGGCTTGAAGCCGCGCTTGTTGGCATCCTTGTAGGCCTGCGCCAGGTCGAGCCCGGCACCGGCAAACAGTGCCTTGGCGGCATCGGCACTCAGCCAGCCCTGCACCGGCAGGCGGGCTTCCGGATCATTCTTGGCCGGCAGGTCGTACTGCGGTCCGGCCCAGGAATTCTTCACCACGTCCCAGCCATACGACGCGCCGGCGGTGTCGTGCACGATCAGCGCGGCGGCAGCGCCCTTGCGCGCGGCTTCTTCGAACTTGTACGTCCAGCGGCCGTAGTAGGTCATGCGCTTGCCATCGAACAGCTTCGCATCGTCGACATGGAAGCCCGGATCGTTGACGAACATCACTACCGTCTTGCCCTTCCAGTCCTGGCCGGCGTAGTCGTTCCACTGCTGCTCCGGTGCGTCCACGCCGTAGCCCACGAACACGATGTCACTGCCGTCCACCTTCACTTCGGTCTGGCCGGTACGGGTGCCCACCACCATGTCGGTGCCGAACTTCAGCTCGCTGGCCTTGCCGGCCTGGTCGATCTTCAGCGAGGTGGTTTCGTCAGCGGTGGTCTCGGTCATCGGCACGTCCTGGAACCAGCTGTCGCCGTTGCCGGGCTGCAGGCCGATCCGCTGCATCTGGTCGCGGATGTAGTTGACGGTCAACTCTTCGCCTTTGCTGCCGGGCGCGCGGCCCTCGAACTCGTCGGAAGCCAGCGTCTTGACCAGTTCGGCGAAGTCGGCCGCGTTGATCTCCGGTGAGAACGCGTGCGTGCTGGCCGGCACGGCGGCGGCGCTGGCGTCGGCGGCCGGGGCGGTGGCCGCCGGGGCGGCGTCCTCGCCCTTGCAGGCGGTCAGTGCCGCGGTGAGGGCAAGGCAGAGCAGTAATTTACGGGGCATCATCAGGTCCTGCAGGGAGTGAAGCCGGCCTGCGGGCGCAGGCCCGGCATGGAATCAGTTTTCCGGGGCGGTGTCGGTGTCGAAGGCTACCGGCGAAGCGCCGGACACCGCGCCGATCTTCGCGCTGCGGTGCACGTACAGCACCACCTCGCGTTCGAACTGCAGCGCGCCGTTGACCACCGCGTTGGGACCGATGATCACCCGCGGCTTGCGGTTCGGCGTCAGCGAAATGCTGAAGCTGGGCTTCTTGATGTGGATACCGCCGTTGACCACCGAACCGACGCCGACGGTGACGTCGCCGTTGACGGTCTCGATGTCACCAGCCAGCCGGGTTTCGACCAGGCCGATACCTCCGTTCACCGTCTCCACGCTGCCCTCGATCTGGCTGCGGCGGTCGGCGAAGATGCTGCCGTTGACCGTCTCCACGTTGCCGCGTGCGATCACCCCGCCCGCCAGCCGCACACCGCCGTTGACCGTGGAAATGCTGCCGGTGCGCGCGCCATCGCCGACCTTGATGCCGCCGTTGACGGTTTCGATGTCGCCGGTTTCCACGCCGTCGTCTACCCGGATGCTGCCGTTGACCGTATCCAGGTCACCGTAGCGCTGGCCCGGTTCGGCGCTGATGCTGCCGTTGACCTTGCTGATGTCTTCCTGCGCCGCCGCCGTGCTGGCGACCGCGGCAAGGGTGAGCGTGAGCGCCAGGGTCAGGGATGGGGCTTTCATGAGAGGTTCCTTGTCAGTCACATGCGGCTGGCCGGCCGCCCGGCAAAGATGTCACCATGTTGCACTGGAAACCGCATCTGCCTGAAGTCACTGGAACGCCCTTGCGCGACAATGCTTTTCCCTCACGCATCGCTAACACCCGCTGGCCCGTGCTGGCCGGGGGCGTGCTGCTGGCCATCGCTGCCTTGCTGCCGGCGCTGCCCGCCGGTGCCCAGTCCACCCGTGAAGCGGAGCGCAAGCTGCAGAAGCTGCGTACCGAACTGAAGGGCGTGGCGCAGGAGCGCAGGCAGCTGGACAACCAGCGCGGCCAGGCCAGCCGGCAGCTGCGCGAGATGGATGAAAAGGTCGCGCGCACCGGCCGCACCCTGGCCGAAACCGAAGCGGCGCTGCAGGCGCAGAACAGCGCGCTGGCCGATCTGGAAAAACGCCGCGCTGCGCTGCAGGGCGGGCTGCAGAAGCAACGCACGGAACTGGCCGGGCTGCTCAACGGAGCCTACCGGCTGGGCAACCATGCGCCGTTGAAGCTGCTGCTGTCACAGGACACCGTGGCCGATGGCAACCGCTCGCTGGCCTACCACCGCTACCTGCAGCGCGAGCGCAGCCAACGCATCCATGACATCACCGGCGACCTGAAGGAACTGGACACCCTGCAGGCGCAGATTGGTGAACGCCAGCAGCAGCTGCAGTCCACCCGCCAGCAGCAGAAGCAGCAGGCCACCACGCTGGCCAGCGACCGTCGCCAGCGTGAGCAGGCCGTGGCCGCGCTGGACGAACAGTTCAAGGACCGCAGCGAACGCGAGAAGGCGCTCGGCCAGGACGCGAAGGCGCTGGAAACCCTGCTGGCCAACCTGCGTGCCGCCGCCGCGCGTGCCGAAGCCGAACGGCGTGCCGCGGCACGTCGCGCAGCCGCCGAACGCGCCGCTGAAAAAGCAGCAGAAAAAGCCGCCGCCGACCGCGCCGTGGCCGAAGGCCGTCCGCCGCCGCCGCCGCGTGCCACCAAGGTGCCGCCGGTGGCCGCCGCCGCACCGGCGCCGCGGGTCGGCGGGCTGGGCTGGCCGTTGACCGGCAACCTGCTGGCCCGCTACGGCGGCAAGCTGCCTGACGGGCGCACCAGCAGCGGCGTGCTGATCGGCGCGGCCGCCGGCAGCACGGTCACCGCCGTGGCCGATGGCACCGTGGTGTTCTCCGACTGGATGACCGGCTACGGCATGATCCTGATCGTGGACCACGGCAACGGCTACATGAGCCTGTACGCGCACAACGACACCCTGCTCAAGGATGCGGGCGCGGCGGTGAAGCGGGGCGATGCGCTGGCCAAGGTCGGCAATTCGGGCGGCCAGGGCGTCACCGCGCTGTACTTCGAACTGCGCCGCGGCGGCCAGCCGGTGAACCCGGACAGCTGGTTGCAGCGTCGCTGAACCGAGGCGCGCCAGGGCATCGGACATTCAACGGGAATTTACCGGCAGCTGACGCATAATCGAAGCCTGCATCGGTCGTGCGCGCACTTCACCGGAGCATTCGAATTCGACCCCAGGAGTGCTTCATGCGTGTAGCCCGAACCGCCACCCTGCTGCTGGCCATGATGCCTTCACTGGCGCTGGCCCAGCAGGCCGAACCCGCCGCGGCCGTCCCTGCCGAAGCCCCCGCCGACGCCAGGCCGTCCAGCGCGGCGAGCAGCGAAGAGGCGGCGACATCGAAGGTGCCGCTGGAGGAAATCCGGCGCTTCGTGGCGGTGTACAACGCGGTGCGTGCGGCCTACGTGGATCCGGTCGATGACAAGAAGCTGATGCAGGACGCCGTGCGCGGGCTGTTGCTGGACCTGGACCCGCACAGCACCTACTTCGACAAGGAAGATGCCGAAGCCTTCGACGAGCAGGCCAACGGCGCCTACGAAGGCATCGGCGTGGAGCTGCAGCAGCAGCCGGACAACGCCAGCCTGAAGATCATCTCGCCGATCGACGACACTCCGGCCGCACGCGCCGGCATCCTCGCCGGTGACCTGATCATCGCCATCGACGGCAAGCCGATCAGCGCGATCCAGGCCAGCGAACCGCTGCGTGGCCCGGCTGGCAGCAAGGTGGTGCTGACCATCGTGCGTGACGGCAAACCCAAGCCATTCGATGTCAGCCTGGCGCGCGAAACCATCCGCGTGACCAGCGTGCGCAGCCGCATGCTGGAACCGGGCTACGGTTACCTTCGCCTGAGCACCTTCCAGGCCGATACCGGGGCCGATTTCCAGAAGCACGTCCGCCAGCTGTCCACGCAGGCCGGCGGCCAGCTCAAGGGCCTGGTGCTGGACCTGCGCAGCAATCCCGGTGGCCTGCTGACCGCGGCGGTGCAGGTGGCCGATGACCTGATCGAGAAAGGCAACATCGTCAGCACGCGCGGCCGCATCAGCATCAGCGATGCACGCTTCGACGCCACGCCCGGCGACCTGTTGAAGGGAGCGCCTGTGGTGGTACTGGTGGATGCCGGTTCGGCAAGCGCATCGGAAGTACTGGCCGGTGCCCTGCGTGACAACCAGCGTGCGCGGGTAATCGGCAGCCGGACCTTCGGCAAGGGCTCGGTGCAGACCGTGCTGCCGCTGGACAACGGCGATTCGGTCAAGCTGACCACCGCGCGTTATTTCACCCCCAGCGGCAAGTCGATCCAGGCCACCGGGATCGTGCCGGAAGTGGAACTCAAGCCGGCACCGGTGGAAGGCGAAGACGCGCTGCCGGCCAGCCTGTCCGATTTCAGCGAAGCGACCCTGCCGGGCCACCTGCAGGGCGATGGAGAAGGCGAGGAAGGCTACCAGGCCGGCGACGTACTACCGGGCGACGGCCCGATCAACGACGCACTGGCCGAGCTGAAGGCACCGGGTTCGGTCGCCACGCGGTTGAAGGCCGAAGCGGCCAAGGCGGCAGCGGACAAGGGCGCTGCGAAGCCGGAAGCCAAGCCGGCGGAAGCGCCGGCCAAGCCCTGACGGCCAGCGGCCGTCACTACCGAAACCCACGCTTCGGTAGCGCCGAGCCATGCTCGGCGAGCGCAGCGGCAGAGCAAAGGCGTGACGACCAACGGTCGTCACCCACCGTTACCCACCATCAGCCACCGATCCATGACGGCCAGCGGCCGTCACTACCGGAACCGCGTCAGAACCCCTGGCGCTTGCGCAGCCGACGGGCGATCGCGGCGCGCACATACACGCCGTACACCACGCCGAAGCCGAAGCCGGCGATATGCGCCCACCAGGCCACCATGCCGAAGCTCGGGCCGATATGCGCGAATACCACCTGCAGCACCGCCCAGAAGCCGATCAGCAGGTAGGCCGGTGCGCGGACGAACTCCAGGAACAGGCCCAGCGGAATCACCACGCCCAGGCGTGCGCCCGGGAACAGCGCCAGGTAGGTCCCGATCAGCGCCGATACCGCGCCGCTGGCGCCGATGATGATCTGGTCCGGCGTGCCCATGGTGTACACCGCCACCAGGTTGGAAAATGCGCCGCCGAACAGGAACAGCAGGATCAGCCGCCACGGCCCCAGCACGCGTTCCGCCGGCAGCCCGAAGATCAACAGGAACACCAGGTTGCCGAGCAGGTGCGACCAGTCCGCATGCAGGAACAGCGCGGTGAACAGTCGCAGCACGCTGCCGTCCTGCAGGGTGGCCCACCAGTCCAGCGGCCGCATGAGGCCTGCCGACAGGGCGCCCCAGTCCATCCACAGGCTGTTACGGGCTTCGTGGGGGCGCGAGATCGACCACAGGAACGCCAGCCAGACCGTCGCAAACAACAACGGGGTCGCCCAGCGGAAGGCGGCTTTGCGGCGGGAGGGCAGCGACAGGAACATGGGGGCTAGGGTATCTCGACAGCCGATGGCGGAGGTCTGCGCATTCAGTTTTAAAGCTGAAAATGCACCCTATCTGTTATTGTTTCATTAACACGTCTGGGTAATACTCGCATACGGCGTCGTATGTCGGGAGGGGAATCCGGCGCGTCCTGCAGGGCCTTGGCCCCAGCGGGACGCAGGCGCATGCAGAGCAAACAACCGCTTTCCGGAGAGATAAAACGATGCAAACCGCTTCTACTTTTGCCCGCATTACGATGCTGGCTGTCGGCATTGCCGGCGTACTGGCCGCCACCGATGCGAACGCAGCCGCGTTCCAGCTGGCTGAAAAGAGTGCCAAGGGCCTCGGCCGCGCTTTCGCCGGTTCGGGCAGCGCCGAGGGTGATGCCTCGATCATCGCCGCCAACCCGGCTGGCATGCGCCAGCTCGATGGCCGCGTGATCCAGGGTGACCTGAGCGCGATCAGCTTCAAGGCCGAGTTCGAAGGTGCCGGCCGCAAGCCGACCGGCGCCCCGCAGACCGGTGGTGACGGCGGCGACGCCGGCATGATCGCGCCGGTCCCGGCCGGTTACTTCCACATGCCGATCGGCGAAAAGGCCCACTTCGGCGTGTCGCTGACCGCACCGTTCGGCTTCAAGACCGACTACGACGACGGCTGGGTGGGTCGCTACAGCGGCCTGAAGACCGACCTGAAGGCGATCGACCTTGGCTTTGCGATGTCCTATGACGTCAACCCGTACGTGTCCTTCGGCGCGTCGGTGTTCGTCGAACACCTGACCATCGAACTGAGCAACAACATCGACTTCGGCACCGCGCTGGCCCAGTCCCGCGTACCGGGCTTCGCCCCGGGCAGCGCCGATGGCAAGCTGACCGTGGAAGGCGACAACAACGCGGTCGGCTGGACGGTCGGCGGCCTGTTCAGCCCGGATGAGAACACCCACATCGGCATCAGCTACCGTTCCAAGGTCGAGCACAAGATCACCGGCGGCGACGCTACCTTCGACGTGCCGTCCAACGCCGCTGCCGTGCTGGCCGTTGCCCAGCCGGGCCGCTTCGTGACCACCAGCGGCAAGGCCACGGTGACCCTGCCGGCGTCGGCCACGCTGAGCGTGACCCACAACATCAACGATCGCTGGACCGTGATGGGTGATGTCACCCGTACCGCATGGTCGACCGCGTTCGACCAGGTGGTCATCGACTACGCTTCGGCCCAGCCCGATTCGGTGCTGGAATTCGGCTACCGCGATACCACCTTCGTGTCGCTGGGTACCGACTTCAAGCTGAGCGACACCGTCACCCTGCGTGGCGGCGTGGCACTGGACCAGACCCCGACCACCGACGCGCACCGCGACGTGCGCGTGCCGGACACCAGCCGCAAGTGGCTGTCGGTCGGCCTGGGCTGGGCCCCGTCGGACAACGTCGAATACAACTTCGGCTACACCCACCTGCTGACCAGCGACCCGAACGTGTTCGTGCAGCCGGGTACCAACAACCAGGGCAACTCGCTGACCGGCAAGTACAAGGTCCGCGGCGACGTGCTGGCTGCATCGATGCAGTACAAGTTCTGATTCCACGCTCCAACGCGTGACAGCAGGACCGGAAAGCCCCGCGCAAGCGGGGCTTTTTCTTTGCGCACTACAATGGCCCATGGATTTTTCAGACCCCGCGTTCCAGCTTGAAATCGCCGCCAACGTCGCGGCGGCCGCCTCGATACTGCTGGCCGGGCGCAACAGCGTGCATGGCTGGTGGATGAGCATCATTGCCGGGCTGTTGTTCGCGGCGGTGTTCCTGCAGGCGCGGTTGTACGGGCAGGTGGCGCTGCAGGGTTTCTTCATCGCCGTTGGCGCACTGGGCTGGTGGCAGTGGTTGCGTGGCGACCAGGGCGCGCCACTGCCGATCACCCGCCTGCGCGCCGCTGCGTGGCCGTGGCTGGTACTGCTGGTGGTGGCGGGCACGTGGGGCTACGGGTGGATGCTCAGCCGCCATACGGATGGACAGGCGCCTTACGTGGACGCGGGCATCCTGCTGCTGAGCATGGTCGGCCAGTTGATGATGATGCGGCGCAAGCTGGAATGCTGGTGGGTGTGGCTGCTGGTGAACACCCTGGCGGTGCCGCTGTACTACGCAGGGGGCCTGCAGCTGACCGCGCTGCTGTACGTCGGCTACTGGATCAATGCGATCGTCGCGCTGCTGCACTGGCGGCGGTTGATGCTGGCTGCGCGCTGAGGCGCGCACGGTCAGAAGCGCAGGCAACGTCAACGTCAACGTCAACGTCAACGTCAAAAGCCCTGCTGGGCCGTGGGTTGGTGGGGCGGGGTGGCTGTGCAGGACACGCCGTGAATCCCGCTCCGCGGCCCGGCCCAGCCGCTGGCGGCTGTGCGTTCGAGCGCATGCGAGGCAATGCCTCGCAAGCAATGCGCTCTCACCCATGGAGGCTCGCTTTTCGCATCCATGCGAAAAGACGGTCCTGCACAGCCACCCCGCCCCACCTTCGACAGGTCCATGGGGGCCATGGACAAACATGGTCCTTGGGGCCTCGGTAGCGCCGACCCAAGGTCGGCGGATGTGGGGAGAAAGGGGATCTGATGGTTTCCGCCGAGCATGGCTCGGCGCTACCGTCCTTCCCCACCTGCTGGCGGCCGCGGGAAGCTGTCAGGGGTGGGGCGGGTAGGTTGCAGGGGACCGTCTTTTCGCATGGATGCGAAAAGCGAGCCTACAGGGACGTACTTGCGGCGTGTCCCCTGCAATCTTCCCGCCCCACCCAGGCACCATGATCACCCGCGGCACAGCGAAAAAAATCAATCGCCCAGCGTCAGCAGCGAGGCGTTGCCGCCGGCCGCGGTGGTGTTCACCGTGACGGTTTTCTCCGTTGCGAACCGCAGCAGGTAGTGCGGGCCGCCCGCCTTCGGGCCGGTGCCGGACAGGCCCTGGCCACCGAACGGCTGCACGCCCACCACCGCACCGATCTGGTTGCGGTTGACGTACACGTTGCCCACCTGGATGCCGTGGGTGATGCGGTCCACGGTCTCGTCGATGCGCGAATGCACGCCCAGGGTCAGGCCGTAACCGGTCGCGTTGATCTGGTCGATCACCGCCTGCAGCTGGTCGCCCTTCCAGCGGATCACGTGCAGTACCGGTCCGAAGATTTCCCTGTGCAGCTGGCCCAGGTCCTTCAGTTCGTACGCACGCGGCGCGAAGAAGGTGCCGTGCGCCGTGTCATCGCCGAGCGTGGCGGCGGCGATCAGGCGGGCTTCGGCGTCCATGCGCACGGCATGGTCCTGCAGGATCCGCAGCGCGTCCGCGTCGATCACCGGACCGACGTCGGTGGACAGTTCGCCCGGGTCGCCGACCTTCAGTTCCTTCATCGCGCCGGCCAGCATGGTCATCACCTTGTCGGCGATGTCGTCCTGCACGAACAGCACGCGTGCGGCCGAACAACGCTGGCCGGCCGAGGTGAACGCCGAACCGATCGCATCCTTGACCAGCTGTTCCGGCAGCGCCGACGAATCGGCGATGAAAGCGTTCTGGCCGCCGGTCTCGGCGATCAGCACACCGATCGCGGCGTCGCGTGCGGCCATCGCGCGGTTGATCGCACGGGCGGTATCGGTGGACCCGGTGAAGGCCACGCCGGCCACGCGCGGGTCGGCGGTCAGGGCCGCACCGACGGTGGCGCCGTCGCCCGGCAGGAACTGCAGCACGCCTTCCGGCACGCCGGCATCCAGCAGCAGCTTCACCGCGTAGTAGCCGATCAGGTTGGTCTGTTCGGCCGGCTTGGCGATCACGCTGTTGCCCGCCGCCAGTGCCGCAGCGACCTGGCCCAGGAAGATCGCCAACGGGAAGTTCCACGGGCTGATGCACACGAACACGCCGCGGCCATGCAGCTGCAGTTCGTTGGATTCACCGGTCGGGCTGGGCAGCTTCTCGGCATGCGCGAACTGCTCGCGTGCCTGCTTGGCGTAGTAGCGCAGGAAGTCGACCGCCTCGCGCACTTCGGCCACGCCGTCGGGCAGGCTCTTGCCGGCTTCCTTCACGCACAACGCCATGAACTCGGCGATGCGGGCTTCCAGCTGGTCGGCGGCGTGTTCCAGGATCGCCGCGCGGCTGGCAGCAGGGGTGCGGTTCCAGGCTGGCTGCGCTGCAACCGCGTTGGTCAGGGCCTTCTGCACGGTCACATCGTCGGCCGCCTGCCACTGGCCCACCACCTGGCGGTTGTCGGCCGGATTGGTCACCGGCAGCGTCGGGCCGGTCAGGTTGGCACCGGGCACCAGCGGGGTGGCATGCCATGCTTTCACGGCACTGTTGAGCTGCCCGGCAAGGTTGCGCAGTGCGTTGTCGTTGGCGAGGTTGATGCCCATGGAATTGGTCCTGTGGTGGTTCTGGCTGCGCAGCAGGTCGACCGGCAGCGGGATCTTGGGGTGCGGGATGGAGGCGAACGAGCTCACCATTTCCACCGGATCACGGACCAGCTCGGCAATTGCCACGCGGTCGTCGGTGATGCGGTTGACGAAGCTGGAGTTGGCGCCGTTTTCCAGCAGGCGACGCACCAGGTAGGGCAGCAGGTCTTCGTGCGAACCGACCGGCGCGTAGACGCGGCAGGGCAGGCCAAGGCGATCGGCCGGCACCACTTCGGCATACAGGTCATCGCCCATGCCGTGCAGCTTCTGGTGTTCGTACACGCCGCCCTTGGCGATGCTGCGGATCGCCGCGATGGTGTGCGCGTTGTGGGTGGCGAACATCGGATAGATCGCGTCGCCATGGCCGAACAGGCGCTTGGCGCAGGCCAGGTAGGACACGTCGGTGTTCTGCTTGCGGGTGAACACCGGGTAGCCCGGATAGCCTTCGATCTGCGCGCGCTTGATCTCCGCGTCCCAGTACGCGCCCTTGACCAGCCGCACCTGCAGGCGACGGCCGTTGCGGCGGGCCATGTCGGCGAGGAAATCGATCGTGTACGGGGTGCGCTTCTGGTACGCCTGCACCACCACGCCGAAGCCATCCCAGCCGGTCAGCGAGGCATCGGAGAACACCGCATCGATGATGTCCAGCGACAGCTCCAGGCGGTCGGCTTCTTCAGCGTCCACCGTGCAGCCGATGCCGTAGCTCTTCGCCAGCTGCGCCAGTTCCAGCACGCCGGGCACCAGGTCGTGCAGCACGCGCGCGCGCTTGGCGTGCTCGTAGCGCGGGTACAGCGCGGACAGCTTGATCGAGATGCCCGGGGCGTTGTTGACGTCGCCATCCGGCCGGCCGCCACGTGCCTTGTGGTCACCGCCGATGGCATGGATCGCGCGGCGGTAGTCCTCCAGGTAACGCAGGGCATCCTTCATGGTCAGCGCACCTTCGCCGAGCATGTCGAACGAATAGCGGTAGCTGGCGTTGTCACCCTTGTGCGAACGCTCCAGCGCCTCGCCGATGGTGCGGCCCATGACGAACTGATGGCCCATGATCTTCATCGCCTGGCGCACGGCCAGGCGGATCACCGGCTCGCCCACGCGGCCCATCAGGCGCTTGAACGCGCCCGGCACGTCGGCACGGGTGAGGTCGTTGATCTGTACCAGCTTGCCGGTCAGCATCAGGCCCCAGGTGGAGGCATTGACCAGCACCGAGTCGCTGCCACCCATGTGCTTCTTCCAGTCCGCGTCCGCCAGCTTGTCGCGGATCAGCTTGTCGGCGGTGTCCTGGTCCGGGATGCGCAGCAGCGCTTCGGCCACGCACATCAGCAGCACGCCTTCCTCGCTGCCCAGGTCGTACTGGCGCATGAAGGCTTCGATCGCGCCCTGGTCCTTGGCGCGCACGCGCACGCGGGCCACCAGGTCGGCGGCCAGCGCCTGCACCTGCGCCTGTTCGTCGGCCGGCAGGCGCGCCTGTGCCAGCAGTTCGGTCACGTGGGCCGCCTCGTCCTTCAACCAGGCATCGGTGATCGCCTGGCGGAAAGCGGAGGGAGATGCCGGCAGTTCCGGCGACAGCAGCGCGTCGGCCGGCGGCGCGAGGCCGGGGGCAGCGGGCGAAAGAGTAGGTGCGTTCATGCCGGTCCGGCCAGTGGAAAACTGGCGATTTTAATCATTTTTTGGCCTGCGGATAGCCCCTCCATGGGCCCTCTCGGCATTCCGGATAGCACCGCCCTGTAAAGGATTCAGCTGGATGCGCCGGTTCAGCAGAAATTGTGCCGAAATCGGCAAATCGGCCGACGGCACATTGCTGTGCTGCAACATCGTAATTACCGTGAATGGACCTTGTAAGTGTCGAGAGGGCAGGGCTACCATCGAGACGTAGCCCGCGGCAGGAACGCGGTTGCGACAGGATCAGGGCGCCGAACGCGCTGCAGGGGATCTGAATACGCAGCGGCGACAGTGTCCCCCACGGACGCTTGAGGCCCGGGACCAGCTTGAAAGCTTGCTCGCCGCCAGCGATGGCGGTCACCGATGACGTCAAGGGTCTAGGCAATGAAGCAAAGCAGCGCGTGGGGCGGCAGGTGTGTGTCCGGGATCGCCGCGATGGCGGCCGGAATGGCGTTTCCGGCAATGGGGTGGGCGCAGTCCGCCGATCCCAAGCCATGGCAGTTGAACATGGGCCGGGGGGTCACCCAGACCTCGCGACTGGCCTGGGAATCGAACATGCTCTCGCTGATCGTGGTCACGGTCATCGGCGTGATCGTGTTCGGCGCGATGGCCTACGCCATCTTCAAGTTCCGCAAGTCCAAGGGCGCCGTCGCTGCCACCTTCAGCCACAACACCAAGGCGGAAGTCATCTGGACGGTGATCCCGGTGGTGATCCTGGTGGTGATGGCGTGGCCGGCCACCGCCAACCTGATCAAGATGTACGACACCCGCGATGCCGAGATGACCGTCAAGGTCACCGGCTACCAGTGGATGTGGCGCTATGAATACCTGGGCGAGGGCGTGGACTTCACCAGCCGGCTGGACCGCGAGTCCGACCGCGTGCGCCAGAGCGGCAAGGTGCCCACCCGCGAAAGCAATCCGCACTACCTGCTCGACGTCGACAACCGGCTGGTGCTGCCGGTGGACACCAAGGTGCGCTTCGTCATCACCTCCGACGACGTGATCCACGCCTGGTGGGTACCGGCGCTGGGCTGGAAGCAGGATGCGATCCCGGGCTTCATCAACGAGGCCTGGACCAGCATCGATACCCCCGGCGTCTACCGCGGGCAGTGCGCCGAACTGTGCGGCAAGGACCATGGCTTCATGCCGATCGTGGTCGAAGCGGTGTCCAAGGAAGATTTCAAGCAGTGGCTTGCGCAGAAGAAGCCGGCGCCCGCCGCCGCCCCTGCTGCACCTGCCGCGCCTGCCACCCCGGACGCGCCGGAGACCGCCACGCCGCCCGGCGACGGCAGCGCGCCGCGGCAACCGGTGACCCCGGCCGAGCCTGCTGCTGCACCGGCCCCGGCGCCCACCACCGACGCCTGACCCAACCGCCCGTGGCCGCACCGCGGCCACCGTGACAAATCGATCTGAGAGGTGTTTTGCAATGGCGCACTCGGCAGTTGGGCACGACGAACACCACGGTCATGCGCAGGGCTTTTTCCAGCGTTGGCTGTTCAGCACCAACCACAAGGACATCGGCACGCTGTACCTGCTTTTCAGCTTCGTCATGTTCATCATCGGCGCGGCGATGAGCGTGGTGATCCGCACCGAGCTGGCACAGCCCGGCCTGCAGTTCGTGAAGCCGGAATTCTTCAACCAGATGACCACCATGCATGCGCTGGTGATGATCTTCGGTGGGGTGATGCCGGCCTTCGTCGGCCTGGCCAACTGGATGATCCCGCTGCAGATCGGTGCGCCGGACATGGCGCTGCCGCGCATGAACAACTGGTCGTTCTGGCTGCTGCCGGTGGCCTTCGGCATGCTGCTGCTGACCCTGTTCCTGCCCGGCGGCGCACCCGCCGGTGGCTGGACTTTGTACCCGCCGCTGTCGCTGCAGGGCGGCTACAACGTGGCGTTCACCGTGTTCGCCATCCACGTGGCCGGCATCAGTTCCATCATGGGCGCGATCAACATCATCGCCACCGTGCTCAACATGCGCGCGCCGGGCATCGACCTGCTGAAGATGCCGATCTTCTGCTGGGCCTGGCTGATCACCGCCTTCCTGCTGATCGCGGTGATGCCGGTGCTGGCCGGCGCGGTCACCATGCTGCTGACCGACAAGTTCTTCGGCACCAGTTTCTTCAACGCCGCCGGCGGCGGTGACCCGGTGATGTTCCAGCACATCTTCTGGTTCTTCGGGCACCCGGAGGTCTACATCATGATCCTGCCGGCGTTCGGCGTGGTCAGTGAAATCATCCCCACCTTCAGCCGCAAGCCGCTGTTCGGCTACCAGGCGATGGTCTACGCCACCGCGGCGATCGCCTTCCTGTCGTTCATCGTCTGGGCCCACCACATGTTCACCGTGGGCATGCCGCTGGGCGGCGAGATCTACTTCATGTTCGCCACCATGCTGATCTCCATCCCGACCGGGGTGAAGGTGTTCAACTGGGTCAGCACCATGTGGCGCGGTTCGCTCACCTTCGAAGCGCCGATGCTGTGGTCGGTGGCGTTCGTCATCCTGTTCACCATCGGCGGTTTTTCCGGCCTGATGCTGGCCATCGTCGCGGCTGATTTCCAGTACCACGACACCTACTTCGTGGTCGCGCATTTCCACTACGTGCTGGTCACCGGTGCGGTGTTCGCGCTGATCGCGGCGGTGTACTACTGGTGGCCGAAGTGGACCGGCCGCATGTACAGCGAGAAGTGGGCCAAGTTCCACTTCTGGTGGTCGATCGTGTTCGTCAACCTGTTGTTCTTCCCGCAGCATTTCCTCGGTCTGGCCGGCATGCCGCGACGCATCCCGGATTACAGCGTGGCCTTCGCCGACTGGAACCTGATCAGCTCGATCGGCGCGTTCGGCATGTTCGCCACCCCGTTCCTGATGGCGGCGATCCTGCTGGCCTCGCTGCGCAACGGGGCAAAGGCCGAAGCGCGAAGCTGGGAAGGCGCGCGCGGGCTGGAATGGACGGTGCCGTCACCGGCGCCGGCGCATACCTTCACCACCCCGCCGGTGATACGCCCGGGCGACCTGGCCCACGATGACATCAGTCACTGAGGTGCGACATGCATGATGCGAACCCATCATCCGATGATATCGCCCTGCGCCACCAGCGCGCACGCCGCACCGCCCTGTGGGTGGGCGCGGTGGCGGTGGCGGTGTATGTCGGCTTCATCCTCAGCGGGGTGATCGGGCGATGAACGCACCGCAGGCCACTGCCCCGTCCCGGCATGCCGGGCTGCCGCGCCTGATCGGCGTGGCGGTGGCGGTGTTCCTGCTGACGTTCTCGCTGGTGCCGCTGTACCGCATCGCCTGCGAAAAAGTGTTCGGCGTACGCCTGGAACGCGGGCCCGGGGCACAGGCCAGCGTCGGCGCCGCGGCCGGCAAGCGCACCGTGCGCGTGGAGTTCGATGGCGGGGTGAACTCGCAGTTGCCGTGGGCCTTCCATCCCGAACAGCTGACCATGGATGTGGTACCCGGCGAGCTCAACGAAGCGCTGTATTTCGCGCGCAACGACGGCAAGGTCGCCATCGTCGGCAGCGCTGTGCCGTCGGTGGCGCCGGCGCGCGCCTCGGGCTATTTCAGCAAGACCGAATGCTTCTGCTTCACCGCCCAGACCCTGCAGGCCGGAGAGAAGCGCGACATGCCGGTGCGCTTCATCGTCGATCCGTCGCTGCCGCCGGAGATCCGCACCATCACCCTGTCCTACACCTTCTACAAGAACGACGCGCTCTCCGCGCGCCTTGCACCGGCCAGCGTGCCGGCCGATGCGCACGCCGCGCCCTGAGCGCGCCACCGAACCGGACAACGACCATGGCCCAGCTTCCTTCCGACGCCAACGCGTATTACGTGCCGACCCACAGCCGATGGCCGTTCATCGGCTCCATCGCGATGATGGTGACCATGGTCGGCGTGGCCAGTTGGCTCAACGATGCGACGTGGGGCAAGTGGAGCTTCTTCACCGGGCTGGCGATGCTGGTGCTGACCCTGTTCTGGTGGTTCAGCGACGTGGTGCGTGAATCGCAGGCCGGTCACTACAACCAGCAGGTGGATGGTTCGTTCCGGATGGGGATGGTGTGGTTCATCTTCTCCGAAGTGATGTTCTTCGGCGCCTTCTTCGGTGCGCTGTTCTACACCCGTGCGCTGGGGCTGCCGTGGCTGGGCGGCGAGGGCGACGGGGTGATGACCAACGAACTGCTGTGGCAGGGCTATTCGTCCGGCTGGCCGACCAACGGCCCGGCGGCCATCGGTGGCCAGTTCCAGACCATCCCGGCGTGGGGCCTGCCGCTGATCAATACGCTGATCCTGCTCACTTCCGGCGTCACCCTGACCATCGCGCACCATGCACTGAAGGCCGGCCATCGTCGCCAGCTGCTGACCTGGCTGGGCATCACCGTGTTGCTGGGGGTGGTGTTCCTGACCCTGCAGGCGGAGGAGTACATCCATGCCTACACCGAGCTCAACCTCACCCTCGGCTCGGGCATCTACGGGTCCACGTTCTTCATGCTGACCGGCTTCCATGGCGCGCACGTGCTGCTGGGAACGATCATGCTGGCGGTGATGTGGCTGCGCGCGGCCAAGGGCCACTTCACCCGCGACAACCATTTCGGCTTCGAAGCGGCGGCCTGGTACTGGCACTTCGTCGACGTGGTGTGGCTGATGCTGTTCCTGTTCGTCTACGTGCTTTGAACGACGAACCGATGGCCTCAGCGGGCGATGCCGTGCGGCTGGATCCAGCCGCCCCAGATGCCGATGACCACCAGCAGGATCAGCGCCACCGACACCGCGATGCGCCGGGTCAGCGCGTTGACGGTGCGCTTGGTCTGGCCCCGATCCACCAGCAGGTAGTACAGGCCGGCGCCCAGGTTCCAGACGATGACGATGAGGAACGCGATCACCAGCAGGGTCTTCAGCGAATCGTTCATGCGCGGCTCGATGGCGGGGCGGATGCTCCTATCTGACCGCGTTTGCGGCCGTTTGTCATGATGCGACGGCACACGCGGTTGCTGGGCTGGGTGCTGGCCCTGGTGGCGATGACGGTGTTCTGCCTGCTCGGCCATTGGCAGCTGCAGCGCATGCAGCAGAAGCAGGCATTGCTGCAGGCGCAGGCCATGGCGGCAGCGCAACCTTCCACCACCCTGTCGCGCGCGCTGGCCGCTGCCGGCCCGGTGCACGGCATCGTCGACCACGGCCGCTTCCTGTCGGGGCTGGTGCTGCTGGACAACCAGATGCGCCACGGCCGTGCCGGAGTGAAGCTCTATCGACCGTTCCGCAGCGATGATGGCGTGGTGCTGCTGGTGGACCTGGGCTGGCGTGCGCTGCCTGCCGATCGCGCGCTGCCCGACGTCGCGCCACCGCCCTCGCCGGTGGCCGTACGCGGGCTGCTGGCGCCCGCGCCGGCACCGGGGCTGGCACTGGGGGGGGTGACGACCCCGGCGGGCCCGCAGCGTTGGCTGGCCAGCCGCTTGCAGGCCGACGCGCTGGCCCCGCTGTTGGGCCTGCCCGGCCTGCCCGCGCGCGTGTTGCGGCTGGATCCCGCGCTGCCGTTCGGCGACGAGCGCGACCTCGACCTGCTGCCCAACACGCTGCCGCCGCAGCGCCACCTGGGCTACGCCGTGCAATGGTTCGGCCTGGCGCTGACCGTGCTGGTGGTGGCGCTGGTGCTGGAATGGCGCCGCCGTCGGCCGTTCCCTGGTAGGTGACGACCGTTGGTCGTCACGCTCTTGCCCGGAGCAGCAGCGTGACGACCAACGGTCGTCACCCACCGAACCCACCACAACCCACCGAACCCACCGAACCCACCACAACCCACCGGCACACCCCTTCCCAACATGAGAAAATGCTGCCCATGAATGCTGCCATGTCATCGCAGGACACCGGGCGCGGCAAGGGTCGCCGGACTCTGGTGCTGCTGTTCGTCCTGTTCTTCGGCGCGATGGCACTGGCCGGGGTGCTGCGCTTCTCCGGCTGGCAGCCGGCGGCGCACAAGAACGTCGGCCAGCTGCTGCAGCCGCCGGTGGACCTGCGCCTGCAGCCGCCCCTGTTGGCCAGCGGCGCGCCCTATGCCTGGAAAGGCGAAGAAAAGATCTGGCGCATCCTGGTCGCGCCGCCCGCTGCGTGCGCCGAACCGTGCGTCACTTTGTCGCAGGGACTGGCCAAGGTGTGGCAGCTGTTCGGCCATAACGCCGATAATGTGGAGATCCTTTGGCTGGGAACGCCGCCGGCGCCCCTGGCTGGAACCCCTGCACTGCGCGCGCTGGCCCCTTCGCCGGCACTGCGCGCTGCATTGCCCGGTGTCGACGACCCGGCCGGCGTGCCGGTCTACATCGTCGATCCGAACGGCTTCGTGATCATGCGCCATGCGCCCGGCACCGACCTCGGTGGCCTGCGCAAGGACCTGTCCACGTTGCTGAAACTGAAGTGAGCCTTGTTTGATGAGCCTTTCCGCGCGTCCGGCGCTGCAGCGTAATTTCCACCGCCTGGCGTGGTTCGCGATGATCATGACCGCGAGCACCATCCTGTTCGGTGCCTTCGTGCGCCTGTCCGATGCCGGCCTGAGCTGCCCGGACTGGCCGACCTGCTATGGCCAGGCCACCTGGCCGCAGCACGTGGAAGAAACCATCGGCCATCCGGCCGCGGACATCCGCCCGCTGGAAACGCACAAGGCGTGGCGCGAGCAGGTGCACCGCTTCCTGGCCGGCGCGCTGGGCATCGAAATCCTCACCCTGGCCCTGCTGGCCACGCGTCGACGTCGTTTCGGCAGCACCGCGGTGGTCACCGCCTGCGTGCTGGTGGCCGCAGGCATCCCGCTGTACATGCTGGGCTGGCATGCCACCGCCAGCGTGCTGGCGCTGCTCGGCGAGGTGATCCTGCTGGTTGCCGCCTTCCGCTGGAGCAACAGCGACCTCGCACGCGCCGCCGTGTTGACCCTGGCCGTGGTGATCTTCCAGGCGCTGCTGGGCATGTGGACCGTCACCTGGCTGCTCAAGCCGATCGTGGTGATGGGCCACCTGCTGGGCGGCATGCTGATGTTCGCGATGCTGGCCTGGATGGCCTGGCGCGCGACCCACCTGCCGATCACCCTGGCCGAAGCACCGAAGCTGAAGTGGCTGCTGCGCATCGGCGTCGCCGTGCTGACCGTGCAGATCGCGCTCGGCGGCTGGGTCAGCGCCAACTACGCCGCGCTGGCCTGTGGCGGCGGCAGCCTGTCGCTGGACAACTTCCCGCGTTGTGCCAACCAGTGGTGGCCGCAGCAGAACTTCGCCGAAGGCTTCACCCTGTGGCGCGGCATCGGCGTGGATTACGAAGGCGGCATCCTCGATGGCGCTTCGCGCATCGCCATCCAGATGGGCCACCGCATGTTCGCCATCGTGGTGGCGGCGTACCTGCTGTGGCTGGGCGTGCGTCTGTTCCGGACCCCGAGCATGCGCGGCTGGGCCGTGGCGTTGATCGTCGGCCTCATCGCACAGATCAGCCTGGGCATCGCCAACGTCAAGATGGCACTGCCGCTGCCGGTGGCGGTGCTGCACAACGGCGGGGCGGTGCTGCTGCTGTTCGTGATGGTCAGCCTGCTGGCCCGCCTGCGGGCACCGGACTGACGCCATGGCCACTTATCGTCAGTACTGGGACCTGACCAAGCCCAAGGTCGTCGCCCTCATCATATTCACCGCGCTGGTCGGCATGGTCCTCGCGATCCCCGGCGTGCCCAGCTGGGAGCAGGTGCGCCTGGGCGCGCTCGGCTTCCTCGGCATCTGGCTGTCGGCCTCTGCCGCGGCGGCGATCAACCAGCTGCTGGATGCGAAGATCGATGCGCAGATGGCGCGCACTTCGTGGCGCCCGCTGGTGGTCGGCAAGGTCAAGCCGTGGCAGGTGCTGGCCTTCGCCGGCGTGCTGATCGTCTTGTCGATGACGATCCTGGTGGTGTGGGTCAACGTCATCACCGCCATCCTCACCTTCGCCTCGCTGATCGGCTATGCGGTGATCTACACCGTGTACCTCAAGCGTGCCACCTCGCAGAACATCGTCATCGGCGGACTGGCAGGCGCGATGCCGCCGATGCTCGGCTGGGCCGCGGTCACCGGGATGCAGACCTCGGCCGACTGGTGGTATTCGGCACTGCTGGTGCTGATCATCTTCATCTGGACGCCGCCGCATTTCTGGGCGTTGGCGATCTTCCGCCGCGAAGACTACGCCAAGGCGAAGATCCCGATGCTGCCGGTCACCCACGGCGTGGTGCACACCCGCAAGCAGATCCTGGCCTACTCGATCGTGCTGGCGATCATCTGCGTGCTGCCCTACGTGGTCGGCATGAGTGGACCGTTCTACCTGGGCGGTGCGATCGTGTTGAACGCCGTGTTCCTCTGGTACGCCTGGCGCATGCAGGACCCGCCGGATGAACTGTTCTCGATGAAGATGTTCAACTGGTCGGTGGTCTACCTGATGGCGCTGTTCGCCTTCCTGCTGGTGGACCACTGGATCCTGCCCTGGCTGTAACGCCCGGTGGGGAGTGACGGCCAGCGGCCGTCACTACCGGCGCGTGGAGCCAGCCGCCCTGGTAGCGCCGAGCCATGCTCGGCGGGATGGTTCAGGCGCCGCTGCATGTAGCCGCCGAGCATGGCTCGGCGCTACCGGGTTACCGGGCTACCGCGCTTCTTTCGCGTAGCGCTGGGCGATGACCCCGCAGACGATCAGCTGGATCTGGTGGTAGATCATCACCGGCAGCACGATCGCGCCGAGGCTGCCGCCGGCGAACAACACCTTGGCGATCGGGATGCCGGTGGCGAGGCTTTTCTTGGAGCCGCAGAACACGATCGCGATCTCGTCTTCGCGGCTGAAATGCAGCTTGCGTGCGGCCAGCGTGATCAGCGGCATCGCGATGCCCAGCAGTACCGCCGCCACCACCGCCACCGCGGCCAGCGAGATCAGCGGCGTCTTCGACCACAGGCCCTCGGTCACCGCCGCGCCGAACGCCGAATACACCACCAGCAGGATGGTGGCCTGGTCGGTATAGCGCAGCAGCGCGCGCTGGCGTTCCACCCAGCCGGAAATCCACGGCCGCAGCAGGTGGCCGGCCACGAACGGCACCAGCAGCTGCAGCATGATGCCGCCGATGGCCTGCAGCGGATTGTGGATGCCACCCTGGGTGCCGGCCAGCGCGGTCAGCAGCAGTGGCGTCAGGAACACCCCCAGGATGGATGACAGCGACGCGCTGCACACCGCGGCCGGCACGTTGCCGCGCGCCATCGAAGTGAACGCGATGGACGACTGCACCGTGGACGGCAGGGTGCACAGGAACAGCACGCCCAGGTACAGCTCCGGCGTCAGCAACCAGCCGGACAGCGGATGGAACAGCAGGCCCAGCAGCGGGAACAGCACGAAGGTGCAGGCCAGGATCAGCAGGTGCAGGCGCCAGTGCAGCAGGCCACCGATCACCGCCTCACGCGGCAGGCGCGCGCCGTGCAGGAAGAACAGCAGGCCGATCGCCACGTTGGTGACATCGTCCAGTACCAACGCGGCGGGGCCGGTCATCGGCAGCAACGTGGCCAGCAGCACGGTGCCCAGCAGGGCCAGGGTGAAGGTGTCAGGTCGCAGTCGCGACCACCAGCGTGTCATGTCAGGCAGGCTCCTTGGCAGGCGCCCACGCGATCAGATGCGCAGGCTGGCGCGGGCCTTCAGCAGCTCGCGCATTTCGAATTTGTCAGTATCGTCCAAGCCGTGTTGTCGCTGCTTGGCGTTAAGGTCTTCGATGCGCTGGAACAGCAGCTGTTTCTCCAGTTGGCCCACCGCATCGTGCAGCTCTTCGGTCCATTTTGCTTCGTCGCCGGCCAGCGTCTGCGCCGCCAGTGTATGCAGTGACGCCTGCTCTTCGCGGCCATCGAAGTGTTCCAGCAGCGCGCCGGTGCTGATGTCCGGGCGTTGTTCGACCAGCGCCAACAGCTCCAGCAGCAGCTCGACGCCGGGCAGGCGCAGGCCGTGGAAATGGTGCTGCCCACCCAGTGACATCGCCAGCGAGGGCTGCTGCAGCAGGATCGCGATCGCCGCGCGGACCAGGCTGCGTTTCGCCACCGGCGTGACCGGGCGGCCGGACGTCGCGCGCGGGCCCTGCTGCGGACGCTGCGCGGGTTGGCCGCCCAGCCCGGTCAGCACGCCCAGCTGCTGCTTCATCAGGTCACCGAAGGCCCCGTCGGGAATCTGCGCCAGCATCGGCTTGGCACGCTCGGCCAGCCGGGCCTTGCCATCCAGCGTACCGAGGTTGATCTCGCGGGTCAGCTCGTCGAAGAAGAACTGCGACAGCGGCGTGGCCTGCTTCAGGCGCTCGTCGAAGGCTTCGGCGCCTTCCTTGCGCACGATGGTGTCCGGATCTTCGCCATCGGGCAGGAACAGGAAGAAGGCCTGGCGGCCATCCTTCATGCGCGGCAGCACCGATTCCAGCGCCTTCCAACCGGCACGCCGGCCGGCCGCATCGCCATCGAAGCAGAAGAACACATCCGGCGCGTTGCGGAACAGCAGCTCGGCATGGTCCGGCGTGGTCGCCGTGCCAAGCGTGGCCACCGCCTGGGTGACCCCGAACTGGAACAGCGACACCACGTCCATGTAGCCTTCGACCACGATCAACCGCTCGATCTTCTGGTTGGCCTGGCGCACCTGCCACAGGCCATACAGTTCGCGTCCCTTGTGGAACAGCGCGGTTTCCGGTGAGTTGAGGTACTTCGGGCCGTCGTCCTTCTCGAACACGCGGCCGCCGAAGGCGATCACCCGGCCGCGGCGGTCGAAGATCGGGAACATCACCCGGTCGCGGAACTTGTCGTAGACATGGCCGCGATCATTCTTGGAGAACAGGCCGGCACGGTCGAGCAGCTTCATCCGCCGCTCGTCCTTGCCCAGCGCGTCGCGCAGCCCGCTGTAGCCATCCGGCGCATAGCCGATCTGGAAACGCGTGCGGTTGGCTTCGTCCACGCCGCGGCCGTCCAGGTAGGTGCGGGCCTTCTCGCTGTCTTCCAGGTTCTTCTGGAAGAAGCGCGCGGCCGCGTCCAGCGCCGAATACAATTCGCGGCCTTCGTCCTGCTGCTGCGCGTTGCGCGGGTTCTCGCTGCGCGGCACTTCCATGCCGACCCGCTTGGCCAGTTCGTCCACCGCGTCGAGGAATTCGAGGCGGTCGTAGTTCATCAGGAAGCTGATCGCGGTGCCGTGCGCGCCGCAACCGAAGCAGTGATAGAACTGCTTGGTGGGCGATACGGTGAACGAGGCCGAGCGTTCGTCATGGAACGGGCAACGCGCCGCGTATTCCTTGCCCTGGCGCTTCAGCGGCACGCGGCTGCCCACCACCTCGACGATGTCGGAGCGGGCCAGCAGGTCGTCGATGAAAGCGTCTGGAATGCGGGCCATGGCAACCGGCAGGGCACCGCCGGAAGGCAGTGCGGGCGAACGGGAAGTCCGCCTAGTTTACCCGTTGCCGGCGGTCGCGCCCGGCTTGGGCGGCACGATGCCGGCGGCAGCCAGGTGGTTCTGCGCGCGCAGGCGTTCGTCGATCACCGAGGTCATCAGCGCGCCGACGAAGAACACCACCATGGCGTAGTAGATCCAGACCAGCGAGATCACCAGCGCGCCCATCGAACCGTACGCGCTGCCCGGTGCGACCTGTGCGATGTACACGCCGATCCCATAGCGGCCGAGGGCGAACAGCGCCGAGGTGATGGCGCCGCCGATGAAGGCCTGGCGCCACGCCACGCGCCGGTCCGGCAGATAGTGGTACATGAAGGCGAAGGCCACCGTGTACAGCAGCAGCGTGCTGAGGTAACCCAGCGCCGGCAGCAACGAAGGCAGCTGCGCGAACGCGACCTGCAGCATGGTGGTGGCGGTCATCGACACCACCAGCAGCAGGCCCAGCGCCAGTACCACGCCGAAGGAAAACACGCGTTTGCGCAGCCAGGCGGCCAGCCCGTCCAGGCGCTCGCCGCTGGTGCGGAAGATCAGGTTGAGCGCGCCCTGCAACTGGGCGAACACCGCCGTGGCACCGATGAACAGCAGCAGCGTGCTCCAGATACCGGCAAGCGAGCCGATGCTGGGCTGCTGGTCGGCGTTCTTCAACACGGTTTCGGCCACCACCGCCACGCTGTTGCCGGCGGCCGTGCCGATCTGCTCGACCAGCGCCTGCTGCGCCGGCGGGTACAGCGATGCGGTCAGCCACAACAGCAGCACCAGCAACGGTGCCATCGACAGCAGGGCGTAGAAGGACACGGCAGCGGCCTGGCTCAGCACGTCCACTTCGATGAAGCGGTTGAGCACGGCCATCGGGAAGCTGCGGTTGAGCCGGTCCACGTACTTGCGCAACGGAGCAGGGACGGCGCTGTGCGGCTGCGCGGTGGGGGCGTTGATCGGATCGGACATGCGCGCTGTTTTACCAGCCGCAGGTCGAAGGATGGGTGAAGCGTGGTGCAGGGTGACGCCGGGACGCGCCCGGCGCCTTTGCTTCAAGGCGGTCTGCCCCGGTCCGCCGAGCGTGGCTCGGCGCTGCCGGGGCAGGCGTTCGCGTCAGCCTGCGAGCTGCTGCTTGACCAGCTTGGACACCAGGCCCATGTCGGCCTTGCCGGCGACCTTCGGCTTCAGCGCGCCCATCAGCTTGCCGATGTCGGCCGGGCTGGTCGCACCGGTTTCCGCCACGGCGGCCTGGATGGCGGCGATGATCTCGGCTTCGCCCATCTTGGCCGGCAGGTAACGCTCGATCACGACCATTTCGTCGCGCTCGATCTGCGCCAGGTCCTCACGGTTGGCTGCTTCATACTGGCTGATCGAGTCCTTGCGCTGCTTGACCATCTTGTCCAGCACGGCGACCACGGCGGTGTCGTCCAGTTCGATGCGCTCGTCCACTTCTTTCTGCTGGACGGCGGCCTTGATCAGGCGGACCACGCCCAGGGTGTGCTTGTCGCCGCTCTTCATGGCGGCCTTCATGTCGTCGGTCAGCTTCAGCTTCATGCTCATGGGGCACCTCGTATGTCGTGGGTCAGGCTAATTGGTGGGCGCCTTGGCGGCAGCCCGGGAACGCAAAAAGCCGGCGACGCTTGCGCGTGCCGGCTTCTTCCCCACCGCGACAGGCAGAACCTGTCGCCATGAGTGCGTCCGATCAGTACAGGCGCTGACGCTTGGTGACGTCGCGCGACGAACGGCGCAGCTGACGCTTCACTGCAGCAGCAGCCTTGCGCTTACGTTCCTGGGTCGGCTTTTCGTAGAACTCGCGCTTACGGGTTTCGGCCAGCACACCGGCCTTTTCGCAAGTGCGCTTGAAGCGGCGAAGAGCAAACTCAAAAGGTTCGTTCTCGCGGACTTTGACGCTGGGCATGGAATCTCCGGACACTGTGTAGAACCGGGTCTATACCCGGCGAGCCGCACATTATAGCGGCGCTTCGACAAACTGCAAGCATCCCGGCCTGAATACGGGCCGGTTTTCTTGCATCTCAAGGGCCTGCATCGCCCCTGAGGAGCACGCAGGGGGCGCATAATACACCACATGCGAGTCCTTGGTATTGAATCATCGTGCGATGAGACCGGCGTGGCGGTGTATGACACCGACCTCACCGGCATTGAAGCCCTGCGCGCCCATGCGGTGTACAGCCAGATCGCGCTGCACGCCGAATACGGCGGCGTGGTGCCGGAACTGGCCAGCCGTGACCATGTGCGCAAGTTGTTGCCACTGATCCGGCAGACGCTGGACGAAGCCGGCATGACCGTCGGCGACATCGACGGGGTGGCCTATACCGCTGGCCCCGGCCTGGTCGGCGCGCTGCTGGTCGGTGCCGGGGTGGCGCGTTCGCTGGCCTGGGCGCTGGAGGTGCCGGCCGTGGGTGTGCACCACATGGAAGGCCACCTGCTGGCCCCGCTGATGGAAGACGACCCGCCGCAGGCGCCGTTCGTGGCCCTGCTGGTGTCCGGGGGGCATACCCAGCTGGTGGCGGTGGAGGCCATCGGCCGGTACCGGCTGCTGGGCGAGACGCTGGACGATGCCGCCGGCGAAGCCTTCGACAAGACCGCCAAGATGATGGGCCTGCCGTATCCGGGGGGCCCGCAGTTGGCCGCGCTGGCCGAACAGGGCCGTCCCGGCGCCTACCGTTTCTCGCGCCCGATGACCGACCGCCCCGGGCTGGACTTCAGCTTCTCCGGGCTGAAGACCCAGGTGCTGCTGGCCTGGCGCGACAGTGACCAGAGCGAGCAGACCCGCGCCGACATCGCACGCGGCTTCGAAGATGCCGTGGTCGAGACCCTGGTGATCAAATGTGGACGCGCGCTGGAAGCGGCCGGTACCAACGTGATCGTGGTGGCCGGCGGCGTGGGCGCGAACAAGCGCCTGCGCGTGCGGCTGCAGGAAATGGCCGCCAAGCTGGGTGGCAGGGCCTGCTTCCCGCGCCCGGCACTGTGCACCGACAACGGCGCGATGATCGCGTTTGCCGGTGCACTGCGGCTGCAGGCCGGCCAGCACAATCCGCCGCGCGTGGAGGTCACCCCGCGCTGGGACATGGCGACGCTGCCGGCGGTGTGATCGGCAGCGGCAGGCTCAGCGTCGCAGCGCGCGTGATGTCCCCAGCAAGGTGTCAACCGGGTACTTGCATTGCAGCCAGCACAACGTGGAAGGGCAACGGGCCTGGATGATCCGCTCGATCGCGGCGAGATCGCGATGAAGGTCCCGTTCGAGCACAGGTTCATGGTGGGCGATCCGGTTGCGCAAGGTGCGGACATGCTCCAGATCCGTGTGCAATCTGGCGCGGAGGCCTGGGATCTCTCCCGTTCCGATATTGGGGAATACCCGAGTCAGGCACGGATGCCATAGTGAGTCATCAAACCTTCTGGTGAACATCTGTTGCCAGAACGCAAAGCGCAGGTGCGGGACCAACTGGTCAGCGCTGCGATGGCGTCTGCCCAACAGTTGAAGCTCGCTGTGCGCACATGCAGCGCCTCGTGCTTCTGGAAGGCTTCGCAGCAATGCCGCGTGCCGAGGCCACCGTGGCCCATAGCGAAGGCATAACGCGTCTGCCACGGCGTTGCGCGTTGCAACTTCACAGATATGCAGATACGAAAGAAGCTCCGCGCAAACGGCCATGTTCCGTGCATAGAGCGTTGCAGGGCAAACGTCATGCGCCATGGCGGCCCCCATTCGCTGGAACGTGCCCCACCGCGCAGCTGAAAGCACCCTGCTGAAGATGTCGCTGTTTTCCATCGAAAAGGCCGTCGCCACACCACTCGTATCCCAATGTGCTTCGATTGGGCACCCCGGTGAATAGGGGCAGCGCTCGTCAACATACGGACAATTCTGGCAAAACGAATGTCGCGGATGGCAATTGACGACGGGCGCGCCGCTATCTAGATTGCTGGCGTGGGCTTCGGGACATGCGGCCGCTGCAAGGCGACTTCCCCCGGGGACAATGGCAGTACCAGAGGGCCCGCTAGCAGGGCCCTCTGTTTTTCCCAGGCCCCGCTGTTCATCCCATGTCCCTGCACCCCGCGGCGTGTCCCGTTACCATGACGGCCTCTTTCGTGCGGCAGGCATCATGGACAAGGTATTCATCGAAGGGCTGGAGATCGACGCCCTGATCGGTATCTACGACTGGGAACGACGGATCCGCCAGACGCTGGTATTCGACCTGGAAATGGGCTTTGACAACCGTCGTCCGGCCGCCACCGACGACATCGAGCACACACTCAATTACAAGGCCGTCAGCAATCGGCTGCAGGAGTACGTGCGGGCCTCGGACTTCGGCCTGGTGGAAACCCTGGCCGAGCGCTGCGCGGAGATCGTGCTGCAGGAATTCGACGTTCAGTGGCTGCGGCTGAAGCTCAGCAAGCCCGGTGCGGTGCGCGGCGCGCGCGCCGTCGGCGTGATCATCGAACGCGAACGGCCCCGGTAACCCGGCCGCGCCGGCTGCGGTCGGCAACCGGAACCCGATGAACGACCTACAAGAAGGAGGCAACCTGGTGGTGGATGCGGTAGTGGTGGTGAACTGGCTGGACAGCCTGCAGGATTCCCTGGCGCCGTACCCCGGTGCCTATCTCGCGCTGATGCTGTCGGCGCTGGTGATCGCCGCCGGGCTGGCCAACTGGGTCACCAAGCGCATCCTGCTGCGTGGCCTGCGCCGCCTGCTCGCCCGCCTGCCGGGGGCCGACGCCGGCCGTGGCAGCAATGTGATGCGGGTGATCTCCCGGTTGTCCAACGTGGTGCCCAGCCAGGTCATCGCCTCCGGCATCGCCTACGTTCCGGACCTGCCGGTCGGGCTGGTGGCGTTCGTCGTCGCGGCCTGCCAGGCCTGGGCCATCCTGACCGTCTCGATGGCGCTGTCGCATGCACTGGATGCCGCCAACGATCTGTACGAGCGTCGGCCGGACGCGCGCAACAAGCCGATCAAGGGCTACCTGCAGGTCGCCAAGATCGTCATTTTCGCGATTGCCGGGCTGGCGATCGTGGCCACACTCGCCGGGGTGGAACTGCGTTACCTGGTGACCGGGCTGGGCGCGGCCACGGCGGTGCTCATGTTGATTTTCCAGGACACCATCCTGTCGCTGGTGGCCAGCGTGCAGATCAGCGGGGATGGCCGGATCCGCCTGGGCGACTGGATCGAAATGCCCAGCCAGAATGCCGACGGCGATGTCATCGACATCGCCCTGCACACCGTCACCGTGCAGAACTTCGACAAGACCATCACCACCATCCCGACCAAGAAGCTGGTCACCGAATCGTTCAAGAACTGGCGCGGCATGCAGGAGTCCGGCGGCCGCCGGATCAAGCGCGCGCTGTTCCTGGACCAGCACAGCGTCGGTTTCATGGATGACCGGGCACGGGCACAGGTCGGCCAGTTCGCCCTGCTGGCTGATTACCTGCGCGACAAGGACACCGAACTGGGGCAGTGGAACGCCGAACTGCGCGCCCGCGGAGCGGGCGACATCAACAGCCGGCGCGTCACCAACCTGGGCACCTTCCGGGCCTACGTGGAGCGCTACCTGGGCAGCCACCCCGGCATCAACCCCGACATGACCCTGCTGGTACGCCAGCTGCAGCCCACCACTGAAGGCCTGCCGCTGGAGCTGTACTGCTTCACCCGCAGCACCGCCTGGGGCGAGTACGAAGGCGTGCAGTCGGACATCTTCGACCACCTGCTGGCGATCCTGCCGGCGTTCGGGCTGCGCGTGTTCCAGGCTTCCAGCGACGCCATGTTGATGGAGGCGCGGGCCGAACGTGCCCAGCAGCCGCCTGCCACCCCCAGCCCCGGCATGCTTTAAGCTGACCCCGACCGCGCCGTCGCAATCAGCGCGGGCGGAAAACATGAACGCAGAAGATGCGCACTTTTGTGCCCGGTACCTTTAGAATGCCGGCACTGAAAACGTTTACATCAAGGACACCCGGTGGCTTCCGAACGTATCGAATCCCTCATTGCGCAGATGACCGTGGAAGAAAAGGTCGGTCAGCTGGGCGTGTTCGCCGACATGGTTCGTCCCTTTGCCCCGGACGTGAACCCGGAAGCCAACGTCAGCAACGCCGACCAGGTGCTGCAGCAGGTGCGTGACGGCAGGGTCGGCTCGCTGTTCAACGGCGTCGGCGCCGAGCTGGGCCGTCGCATCCAGCAGGTGGCGATCGAAGAAAGCCGCCTCGGCATCCCGGTGATCCTTGCCGCCGATGTCATCCATGGCATGCGTACCGTGTTCCCGATCCCGCTGGGCGAAGCGGCCAGCTTCGAACCCGACCTGGCGCGCCGCACCGCACGTGCCACCGCGGTGGAAGCCACCGCGGCCGGCCTGCACTGGACCTACGCGCCGGCCGTGGATATCGCCCGCGACCAGCGCTGGGGCCGTGGTGCGGAAGGCGCCGGCGAAGACGTGGTGCTGGGCTGTGCGTTCGCGGCCGCCCGCGTGCGCGGCTTCCAGGGCGATGACCTGCGCGCGCACGATGCACTGCTGGCCACGCCCAAGCATTTCGCCGCCTACGGCGCGGTGATGGCCGGCATGGAATACAACATGGTGGACATATCGCCGCAGACCCTGCGCGACGTCCACCTGCCGCCGTTCAAGGCCGCCTTCGATGCCGGCGCGATCACCGTGATGTCCTCCTTCAACGACATCAACGGCGTGCCGGCCAGTGCCAACGCCGAACTGCTGACCGACATCCTGCGCGGTGAGTGGAATTTCCCCGGCGTGGTGATCTCCGATTACACCGCGGACATGGAACTGGTGGCACACGGCTATGCCGCCGATGACCGCGATGCCACCGCCAAGGCGTTCACCGCCGGGCTGGACCTGAGCATGCAGAGCGGCTTCTATGCCGAACACCTGCCGGGCCTGGTGGAAAGTGGCGAAGTGCCGATGGCGGTGCTGGATGAAGGTGTGCGCCGCATCCTGTGGCTGAAGGAAACCATCGGCCTGTTCGATGATCCGTACCGTTCGCTGGACCCGGCGCGCGAAGCCGATGACTCGCATATCGCCGCGCATGACGAGCTGTCGCGCGACGCGGCGCGGCGCTCCATCGTGCTGCTGAAGAACGAACAGTCGGCGCTGCCGCTGCGCCGCGACGGGCAGAAGATCGCGCTGATCGGTCCGTTCGTGCAGGACCGCGAAAACATCGAAGGCTGCTGGACGCTGTTCGGCGACAAGAGCCGTTACGTGGACCTGGAAACCGGCGTGCGCGCGGCCATCGGCGATCAAGCGCTGCTGGAAGTGGTGCCGGGTTGCGATCTGGAAAGCGGCATCGCCGGTGGCATCGAAGCGGCCGTGGCCGCCGCGCTGCGCGCCGACGTGGTGGTGCTGGCGCTGGGCGAACCGCAGCGTTACAGCGGCGAAGCCCAGTCGCGCGTGGAAATCACCTTGCCGCCGGCCCAGCAGGCGCTGGCCGAAGCGGTCGCGATGGCTGGAAAGCCGATGGTGGTGCTGCTGCGCAATGGTCGCGCGCTGGCCCTGCAGGGCGCGGTGCGCAACGCGCAGGCCGTGGCGATCACCTGGTACCTGGGCACCCAGACCGGACACGCCGTGGCCGATGTGCTGTTCGGCGATTACAACCCGTCCGCACGCCTGCCGGTGAGTTTCCCGCAGGTGTCCGGGCAGCAGCCGTACTTCTACAACCATCCGCGCACCGGGCGTCCGGAACTGCCGACCATGTCTGAATTCAAGGCGCGCTGGCGCGAGATTCCCAACGAGCCGCTGTACGCCTTCGGCCACGGCATCAGCTACACCAGCTTCGCCTACGGCGTGCCGCAGCTGAGCAGTGCCAAGCTGGGTTGGGATGACAGCCTCACCATCACCACCACGCTGACCAACACCGGCAGCGTGGCCGGCGAAGAAGTGGTGCAGCTGTACATCCATGACCGCGTGGCCAGCCGCGTGCGGCCGGTGCGCGAACTGAAGGAGTTCCGCAAGGTGCTGCTGCAGCCGGGCGAATCCACCGACGTGAGCTTCACCCTGGACCGTTCGCAGCTGGCATTCACCGGCCGCGATGGGGTGCTGCGTGCCGAACCGGGCCTGTTCGACCTGTGGGTATGCGCATCGGCGATCAGCGGTTCACCGGTGCAGTTCGAGCTGCTGGCCGGCTGAGTGGGGTGATGACGCATCCGGCCCATCCGGATGCGAGGGCTTTCGCTGCCACGGCTTGTCGCAGCGTGCCTGCACGCGACATGCATGCCCGGCTCACGTCGGCCGGGCTAGGCTGGATGCCCTCGTTCCTGCCGGAATCGCGCATGCGCCTGTCCCGTTCAATGAAGTTGCCGCTGTTGCTGGCGGGCCCATTCTGGTTGGTGGCCTGTGCGCAGGCCGATGCGCCTGCCGCGCCTGCCGAGGCACCTGCGCCGATGTCCGCTGCTGCGGGCGCGGACGGATTGCAGGACGACCCGGCGGTGGCACCAACGCCGAACGCGTCGAGCGCGCCGTCCGTGCCACCGGCCGAATCCGGCCCGAACGCACCCGCTGATGCCGCCCCCCCGGCCGCTGGCGATGCGCGCGGGCGGATCGAACGCGTTCTGGGTGATGCCGATCAGTACGAAACCGTGTTCAAGGCGTTGCAGCAGGGGATCGCCGGCGATGACCGCGCCGCCGTGGCCGCGCTGATGCGCTATCCCCTGCGCGTGGACACCGGCGGCAACAAGCGCGAGGTGCCCGATGCCGCCAGTTTCCAGCGCGATTACGAACGCATCGTCACCGCGCCGGTGGCGCGTGCGATCAGCGCGCAGTCCTTCGAAACGGTATTTGCCAACCAGCAGGGCGTGATGATCGGCAACGGCCAGGCCTGGTTGAATGGAACGTGCCTGGACACGGCCTGCAGCCGCACCGAGGTCAAGGTCGTTGCACTGCAGGAATGACCGCACGGGTAGCGCCGAAGGCAGCGGCAGGAGCCGCTGCCAACGTCGCTCGCGACGGCCCGCAGGGTGCCGGTCAGGACGACCGGCATAGCCATGCCCGGCGAGCGCAGCGGCAAGGGCAGCAGCGTGACGACCAACGGTCGTCACCCACCAAGGCATGACGGCCACCAAGGCATGACGGCCAGCGGCCGTCACTACCGGGTCAACCCTTCGGGGTCAGCTTCAGCAGCTTGCCGTCCTTGCCGTCTTCCAGCACCCACACCGCGCCATCGGGGCCCTGTTCGACTTCGCGGATGCGTGCGCCCATGTCGAAGCGTTCGGCTTCGCGTGCAGCGTCGCCGTCGAAGCTCACCCGAACCAGCGCCTGCGATGACAGACCACCGATGAAGCCGCTGCCCTTCCACTGCGGGAACAGGTCGCCGCTGTAGATGATGAAACCAGCCGGCGAAATCACCGGGTTCCAGGTCACCTTCGGCGCCGCGAACTCCGGACGGGTGGAATGGTCGGGAATCGGCCGACCATCGTAATGGTCGCCGTTGGACACGATCGGGTAACCGTAGTTCGCGCCGCGGGCGATCAGGTTCAACTCATCGCCGCCAGCCGGGCCCATCTCGTGTACCCACAGCTTGTTGTCCGCATCGAAGGCGATGCCCAGCATGTTGCGATGGCCCAGCGACCATACCTGTGCGGCCACGCCACCCTGCGAAGCGAACGGATTGTCAGCCGGCACCGAGCCATCGTCGTTCAGGCGGATCAGTTTGCCGAGGTTGCTGGCCATGTCCTGGGCCGGGTCGAACTTCTGCCGCTCGCTGGAGGTGATCCACAACTTGCCGTCGGGACCGAAGGCGATGCGGTGGCCGTAGTGGCCGTTGCCGCTGACCTTCGCGTCCTGCCGCCAGATCACCGAAAGATCCTGCAGCGTGCCGGCACCGCTGGCATCGAGCACCAGCTTTGCGCGCGCCACGGCGGCGCCGCGGGTGTTGTTGCTGCCTTCTTCGGCGTAGCTCAGGTACACCAGCTGGTTGCTGGCGAAGTCCGGGTGCAGCACCACGTCACCGAAACCGCCTTGGCCACCATAGGCGACTTTGGGGCCACCGGTGATTTCATGCTGGGTCCTGCTGGTGAGATCCAAGTGCTGCAGTCGCCCCGCTTTCTCGGTGACCAGCACACTGCCGTCGGGCAGGAAGGTCATCGCCCATGGTTCGTTGAAGGTGGCGAACTCGGTGGCGTCGAACGCACTGAAGGACTTCTTGGTCGGCGCCGGTGCCGGCGCGGTGGCCTCGGGGCTGGCGGCGCCACAGGCGGTGGTGGCAAGCATCGGGGTCAGCCCGATGGCAAGGGTGAGAAGCAACTTACGGGTCATGGGTATCTCCAGGCGGGGATGCGGATGGCCAACCCCCTCTGTATACCATTGCCGCCGTGCACGCCGAAGCGCCCTGCGATACGTGCAGGGCGCTTCATTCAACGCAGAGGCTCAGATACCGCGCGTCGGACCCTTGCCCAGCCGCGGATCGGCCTGCAGGGCATCTTCCCAGCCGCGCTTCACCGCATGCTGCGCCTGCAGCCATTCCAACCGGCTCTCGCCACGTTCGGCGGCCCAACGGGTCTGCAGTTCGCGCTCCACTTCTTCATAAGCGCGGATGACATCCTGTGCACGCGACTGGTGTCCCAGCCGGTAGGCCGGTTCATAGTCCTCGAAGGACGAGCTGGCGTCGTAGTAGGGCTCGCTCGGATAACGTTCGCGCCAGTAATCGGCGAACGTATCACGCTGCACACCGTCTTCGGGCACGCGGCCGGGGATCTGGTAATCAGGGCTCATTCGTCGGCTCCGTGTCGTCGTTGTTCGAGGTTCCATCGTGACGACCCGGGGGTTAACGGCCCGGTCCCGGCGCGTGAGCGCAGCGTAGAGCGCTGCATCAACCGCCCTTGCGCGGGAACAGGTAGATCACCGCGCCCACCGCGAATGCGGCCAGCGCAGCCAGGATGTTCGCCCAGCTGGCGCTGGCGAACAGCGCCAGGCACAGCACCAGCGCCAGCACCGGGATCAGGGGGCCGCCGGGCAGTTTCAACGCGCCTGGGCGGTCGGCATAGCGCTTGGCCAGCACCAGCACGGCGGCGGCCGTACCGATGTAAGCGAACAGGCGCGTGGTCATCGACAGCAGGGCCAACTGCACGAACGACCCGCTCAGCGCCAGCAGCAGCGAGATGATGCCCTGGCACAGGATCGCCGCGGCCGGTGTGCGGAAGCGGGGGTGCACGTGTGCCAGCACTTTCGGACCGTAGCCGTCGGCGGCCAGCGCGTACAGGAAGCGGGGGCCCATCATCATCGTGTTGCTGTTGGTGCCCAGGATGGAGATCGTCGCGCCCACGGTCAGGATCAGCGCCAGGGCTTCGCCGCCGAAGCCTGCAGCGGCATCGGCCAGTGGCGTGGCCGAGCCGGCCAGGCCGGGCAGGGTGCCCTGCGCCACGATCTGCACCGCAGCGTAGATCACCGTGACGGTGATGATCATGGTGATCAGCGCGAACGGGATGTCACGCCGTGGATTGCGGTATTCGCCCGCGGCGGCCGGGATGTTCTCGAAGCCGGCGTAGGCGTACAGCAGCAGCAACGCCGCCTCGCCCATGCGCTGCAGGTCATGCGGGTCCGGACGCTGCCCGGAGAACGCCAGCTGCGGGTCGATGTAGAAAGCGCCGATGGCCACGAACAGCAGCAGCGGCACCAGCTTGCCGATCACCAGCACCACGCCGGTACGCGCCGCCGAACGCACGCCGATGATGTTCACCCCGGTCAGGAAGGCGAGCGACAGCACGATCACCGCGATCCGCCCACCGCCACTGCCGGCCAGTGGCCAGAAGCGCGCCACGGCATCGGCCAGCGCGTTGCTCAATGCCGCCGCCGAACTGATGCGGGTCAGCCAGATCATCCAGCCGATCTCGAAACCGGCGAAGCGCCCGAATGCCTCGCGGGCATACAGGTAGCTGCCGCCGGGCTCGTCGAAGTAACTGGCCGCCTGCGCGTAGCACAGCACCAGCAGCGCGACCACCACACCGGCGGCCAGCACGCCCCACAGGCTGAACGGACCGAGCAGCATCACCGTGGCGGCCGGCAGCAGGTAGATGCCGCTGCCGATCACATCGTTGATGGACAGGCCGACGATCTGCCAGCGACTGACCGCGCGCTGCAGGCTGGGGGTGGGTTGGGTGTCCGGCGCGCTCACGGTGCGCGGCCACTGGCAGCGGGCAGGGCTGGCAGCTGCCATGCCTGCTGCAGGCTCACGTACTCGGCGCGTGGCAGCAGCACGAACAACGGGCCTTGGCGCGGATCCAGCCAGGCCAGCAGCTGCTGCATGTGCGCGGCGGTCATCGCGGTGCAGCCGGCGGTGGCCTCGCCTTCCCGGCGCCACAGGTGGGCGAAGATGCAGCTGCCCTGGCCGGGCACGTTGCGCGGGTTGTGGTTGATCACGAAGCCCTGCTGGTAGCGCACGTCGCCGTGGTTGTGCAGGTCCAGCCGCATCGGTTCGGTGGAGCCCTCCACAGCTTCGGCACCGACCCGGTCGGCATCGACGATGCGGTTGTAGTACGGCGAATCCGGCACGTCCATGCAGTAGCTGCTTTCCTGCATCGGCTGCCACGGCAGGGCGGTGTCGGCCTGCGCGGCATAGCCGAAGGCGGTGCCCAGCGTGAACACGCCGGCCGGGCTGCGGCCATCGCCCTCGCGCTTGCGCGGGCCGCCGATGGCCCGGGCCGGGGCGGGTGCCGAAGCTGCATCGGTGGGTGACTCGGCGGCGTCGGTGGGTGACGCGGTTGCGTCGGTGGGTGACGACCGTTGGTCGTCACGGGTGCTGGCCGAAGAGCGTGACGACCAACGGTCGTCACCCACCGAAGCGGCATCGCCCACCGAAGCGGCATCACCCACCGAAGCGGCATCACCCACCGAAGCGGCATCACCCACCGAAGCGGCATCTGCGGCGACAGCCGGATGCAGGCCGATGCCCCAGGCGCTGCCGCTGCGGCCCAGGGCCACGTCGAACGCGGCGGCGGCTGCCTTCCAGCCGCTGTCGGTGCGGGTGAACGCCTGCAGGCGTCCCTGCGTGCTGTCCCAGCCCTCGCTGGTGACCACCACCACTTGCCGGGCACCGTCCAGCGGGCTGGCTGCCCATACCGGACCGGCCAGCGAAAGGGCTGCAACGGCGAGGCAACGCAACAGCGACTTCATGGGCGGCTCCGGTCAGGTATCCAGCAGGTGTTCGATGCGTTCCAGGTTCACCGCCAACTGGCGGTTGCGGTCCGGGTTGGCTTCGCACAACAGCACGAAAACAAAATCCAGCAGGGACTGCAAGGAAGCACGGTACAGCACCTGTGCCATGTGCGGCGCGCGGTCTTCGGCGCATACCGCCAGCGCGGCATCGGCATGGGCACGCAGCGGGTTGGCGGTGTGGCGGGTGATGGAGACGACCTTTCCGCCGAGGTCCTGGAACTGCCGCGACAGCATCGACAACTGCGGCAGCTTGCCGAACTCGGAAAACACCAGCATCACATCACCGGGGCGGGCAGCGGACAGGTTGGCCAGCATCAGGATCGGGTCGGCGTGGTGCACCACCAGCATGCCCAGCAAGGACAGCCGCATCGCGAATTCCCGTGCATACAGGCCGTCGTCGCCGAGGCCATACACGAACAGCTTGGGCGCGGCATCGACCAGCGCGACGATGTGCTCCACGTCGGCCTGCGGATTGGCTGCGCGGGTCTCGTCTTCGGCTGCGGTCTTGCTGGCCTGCAGGGCCTGGGCGATGCGCAGATAGCCATCCACGCCCTCGGCCTCCGGGGCTGGCGCTGCGGGCGCGGCGCCGCTGCGTGCGACGTCCTGGCCGATGGAGAACTTCAGGTCCAGATAGCCCTTGAAACCCAGCTTCTGCGCGAACTTGACCACGCTGGACTGGCTGATGCCCAGTGCGCTGGCCAGCTGCTGCGAGGAGTAGTCGCGCAGCAGGTGCGCGTTTTCAAGGATGAAATCCGCGATGCGGCGCTCGATCGCCGACATCTGCCCGCGCTCGGCGCGGATCTTCAGCAGCGGCGGCATGCAGCGGCATCCGGCGTGCGGGGCAGCGCCGAAGGCAGCGGCAGGAGCCGCCGCCAACGTCGCTTGCGACGGCCCGCAGGGTGCCGGTCAGGACGACCGGCATAGCCCTGCTCGGCGGCGTTGCGCAAAGAGATCGCACGGGTACCCGCCGAGCATGGCTCGGCGCTACCGGGAACAATGGCACTCAAGCGAGCATCTCCAGCCCACGTACTTCGGTGATGCCCAGCCCCGGCGCATCGCTGATGCTGATTTCCGATTCGTTGAACGTCACCCCGCCGCTGACCGGGTCGAACTGGCCCAGCGACGGCCCATCCAGGTCGACCTTGGTGATCACATCGCTCTTGGCCACGGCCAGGTGCACGGCCGCGGCCACGCTGATGCTGGATTCGATCATGCAGCCGATCATGCACGGCACCCCATGGATGGCGGCGATGTCGGCGATGCGGATCGCGTTGGACAGCCCGCCGGTCTTCATCAATTTGATGTTGACGATGTCGGCGGCGCGCTGCTGGATCAGGTCGATCACCTGGCTGGGATTGAACACGCTTTCATCGGCCATCACCGGCGTGTTGACGCGGTCGGTCACGTACTTCAGGCCGGCGATGTCGGCGGCCTTGACTGGCTGCTCGAGCAGTTCAAGCACCACCCCGGCCTCTTCCAGCGCGCGCATCGCATGCACCGCCTGCTTCGCGGTCCAGCCCTGGTTGGCATCCAGCCGCAGCAGCGCACGGCCTTCCACCGCGGCATGGATGGCCTTGACCCGTTCGATGTCCAGGCCGATGTCCTTGCCGACCTTGATCTTCAGCGATTCGAATCCGCGATCCAGCGCCGACAGCGAATCGGCCACCATCTTTTCGATGTAGTCCACGCTGATGGTGATGTCGGTGGTGATCACCGGATCGCCACCGCCCAGCATCTGGTACAGCGGTGCGCCATGCAGCTGCGCCCACAGGTCGTACAGGGCGATTTCCACCGCCGCCTTGGCGCTGCTGTTGCGCTCCATCGATGATTGCACCAGGCCGCACAGCCGGTTGAGGTTGGCTACGTCCTGGCCGACCAGCCGCGGCTTGATGAAGTGACGGATGGCTTCGATGATCGACCCGTGCGTATCACCGGTGATCACCGCAGTCGCCGCCGCCTCGCCGTAGCCGGTGTGGCCGGTGTCGGTGCGGACCATCACCACCACGTCCTCGACGGTGTCGACGGTGCGCAGGGCGGTCTTGAACGGCGTCTTCAAGGGCACGCGCAGCATGCCCAGTTCGATATCGGTGATCTTCATCAAGGCGTCCGGGGCGTGCGCTGCGGGCGGACCCGCTGGATGTTGGTGATGCGGTCGATGTAGCGCAGGTCATCGCTGGCCATCATCGGCTCCAGCGGAGTGACCGACACGCCGTTGAGGTGCGCCTGGATGCGGGCGCCGTCCTCGCCTTTCCAGCTGCCTCCGGCGGTGTCGTGGATCACCCAGGTGCGGCCGTCTACATGGCCGATGGCCATCATCACGTGGCCCGGGATGTAGACCAGGTCGCCCACCTGCAACTCCGCCACCGCGCGGTCGCGTCGTGCGGCGGTGTCCTTGTCGGTGAAGGCGATGCGGTCCAGCGCCGGGCTGATGCCCTGCGCGCTGGTATTGCGCGGCAGCAGCACGCCGGCACTGCGGTAGATCTCCGAAACGAAGCCGCTGCAGTCGCGGGTGTCGTAGTCGTGGCCCCATCCGTAGCGCTCGCCAAGGAACTTGTAGGCCTGGGCCAGCAGGGTGCGCGGGGTCAGCGGCAGGTAATCGCCGCTGCTGTCCTGCGAACGCGGCAACAGCGCGGGCACCAGCTTCAGCGCACCATCGGCTTCGCGCACGGGCAGCTGCACCACCCAGCCGGCATGCGCCTGCTGGCCGTTGACCATTTGCGCGGCCGGCCACTGCGCCAGCACCGGCAGGCGCACGCCCATGTCCAGTTGCAGGCGCGAAACGCGGGGCTCTTCGGGAGTGAACGCGGTATGCGCCACCGCACCGGTGATCACCCGGTAGGGTCCCGTCGTGGCGTAGCCCAGCACGGTCTCCTTCGAACCGGTTGCTACGTGCTGCGCTTCGATCCACGCGCTGTAGCGATCGCTGTGCACGAACAACCAGGCCCCGTCGGCGCTGCGGTGGACCACCGCGACCTTGTCGCCGGGGAACAGCGCCGATTCCTGGAAGCGGTCGATGTCGGTGTTTTCGGTGCTGCTGAAGACACGCTGCCGGGTCGGGAAGGTGCGCAGCGCCGCGCGATGCACCACCAGCCCGTACTGCGGCGTGGTGGCGGCGGGCAGTGCATCCAATGCCAGGTTGGCTTCGATATCGGCGCGCTGGCCGGCGGGGATCGCGGTGCCGTGCACGTCGTACAGCGTCCGCGTCGGCCAGCGCGACAACGCCGTGACCGCGGTGCGCACAGCGGCCGCCGGCAACGTGGCGGGCAGCGCCGCGATGTCCTGGATGTGCGGGTCTTCGGCGCGCATGCGCGCGTTCTGCGCGGCGATCTGCGTGCGGTCCAGGATCAGCGCATCGGCATCAGGCAGGCGCGCGGCCCAGTACTGCGGCGTCAGGTAGGCCTCGTGCAGGCCGATGACATAGGGCAGGGCGGGGCCGGGGTCCGGGCTGGGCGCTGGCGCGCGCGTGAGCGCCGACGCCGCGCCACTGCCGAGGGCCAGGCACACGGCCAGCATCAGGGCACGGCGGGTGGTGCGGAAAGCCAGGAGCATGGGGCGAAGACCTTCATCGAAAGCTGTTGGAATAGTTATTCCTTTCGTCGCGGAACGCAAGAATAAATTATTGACCGGGTGTCCCCTGCGTGTTACACAGCTGTTACCACCCGCGCTGGGGAAGTGTCGCTGTGGATTCCGTCGTTCGCAAACTCCTGCTGTCTGCTGCTGCCTGCCTGTGCGGGGCCGTGGCGTGGGCGCAGCCTGCAGCGGAGACGGCCATGCCGATACCGGAGACGGTGTCCGAAGCCGCGGTGGTCGCGATGATCGACCAGGGGCGATTCGCCGAGGCCAGCGCGCTCCTGGACGCCTGGCTGGCGCGCGACCCGGGTGCGGTCCAAGGGGATGCGCTGGCTTTCCAGAAGGAACGCATGCGGCGCATCCGCCTGGACTTCAGCCTGGATGAAGCCGCGGCCAAGGAAAAACTGCGCCACTGGATTCCCGACCTGCGCGATGACGAGTTCGCGCGCTGGGACGCCCAGGGACTGTTGGAGCATCTGGATATCGATGGCGAGCGGCGGTACTTCAACCGTGCTCCGTCCAACCTGTTCCGGCTCAGCAGCCAAGCCCGCGCACGCCGCCGTGCCGATGCCCCGATGCCGCCCGATGGCCCGTACGAAACGCTGGTGCCGTACCACGCGCAGGTAGTGGCCGCCGCCGAACGCAGTGGCAAGGATTCGGTGCTGCCACAACGCGTGGAGGTCACCCAGTCACTGGTGGTGAAGGCCGATGCGGTGCCCGCTGGCGAAACCGTGCGTGCCTGGATTCCGTACCCGCGCGAGATTCCCGGCCAGCAGGAGCAGCTGCAGTGGATCGGCAGTTCACCGTCCGGCGCGCAGCTGGCCCCGGCCAGCACGCTGCAGCGCACGGCCTATCTGGAAGCGCCGGCCGTGGCCGGGCAGCCGACCCGTTTCCAGATCCGCTACGCCCTGACCATCAGCGCCCGCCATACCGCGATTGATCCGTCTGTGGTGCAGCCCACGCCGGACGAGCCGGTGCTGGCGCCGTACCTGGCCGAGCAGCCACCGCATGTGCGCTTCAGCCCGGCACTGCGCGCGTTTTCCGAACGGGTGCTGCAGGGTGAGACGCGGCCGTATGAAGTGGTGCGCCTGCTGTTCAACGCAGTCGACCAGATTCCCTGGGCCGGCGCGCGCGAATACTCCACGATCAGCAACATCAGCGAGTACGCGCTGCAGGCCGGCCATGCCGACTGCGGCCAGCAGACCCTGCTGCTGATCACCCTGCTGCGCATGAACGGCATTCCCGCACGCTGGCAGTCCGGCCGCGTGTTCTCCGACAATGCGACCGGCTACAGCAACCTGCATGACTGGGGTGCGGTGTATCTGGCGCCCTACGGTTGGCTGCCGATGGACGTCACCACCGGCGCGCTGGACAGCGATCAGCCAGCACTGCGCGACTTCTATCTCGGCGGCATCGACGGCTACCGGATCGCCTTCAACGATGATTTCGGCCAGGCCTTGGTGCCGGCCAAACAGCACTTCCGCTCGGAAACGGTGGACTCGCAGCGCGGCGAGGCCGAGTGGGCAGGCGGCAACCTGTATTTCGACCAGTGGGACGACCAGTTCCAGTGGACGGTACGGCCTGCAGGCGGCAAACCCAGCGCGACACCCTAGTCAACCACACCGTTCAATTTCTGCAGGAGAGAGCAGGGGATGAAGGCAATCAGCATCAAGCGGGCGGCGTTGACCGTCGCCCTGGGCGCGTGCCTGGGCATGATCGTGCCCAGCGTCGCAACGGCGCAGAACGTTTCCGGCGCAGTCGCCGGCCGGGCCACCGCCGGTGACCTGGTCACCGTGGTCAACCGCGGTACCGGGCTGACCCGCTCGGCCACTGCCGGCAGCGATGGCAGCTATCGGCTCGGCCAGCTGCCGGTCGGCGACTACACCCTGCAGCTGAGCCGCGACGGTGCCGCCCTGGGCGAGCCGGTCAGCGTCAGCGTGGCGGTCGGCGGCACCACCACGGTGAACCTGGCCAGCGGCGGCGGGGTGGTCAACCTGGACGCACTGCAGGTGGTGGGTTCGCGGGTGATCAACCGGGTGGACGTGTATTCCACCGAGACCTCCTTCAACGTCAACCGCCAGGAAATCTCGCGGCTGCCGGTGGCGCAGGACCTGTCCGCGGTGGCCCTGCTGGCACCGGGCGTGGTGGGCGGCAATTCTTCGTTCGGCGGGCTGTCCTTCGCCGGCTCGTCGGTGGCCGAGAACGCGGTCTACATCAACGGCCTCAACGTCACCGACATGTACACCCGGCGTGGCTTCTCCAGCGCACCGTTCGGCTTCTTCCAGGAATTCCAGGTCAAGACCGGCGGTTATTCAGTGGAGTTCGGCCGCTCCACCGGCGGTGTGATCAACGCCGTCACCCGCTCGGGCAGCAATGAGTTCGAAGGCGGTGCGGAAGTCACCTTCGAACCGAATGCCTGGCGCTCGGCCGCCCGCGATCATTTCCACCGCGATGGCTCGCCGCACTCCTACGCCAGCACCGACGCCACCTCGTTCACCAAGACCAATGTCTGGGGTTCCGGTGCGCTGGTGAAGGACAAACTGTTCCTGTTCGCGATGTATGAGAAGCGCGATACCGACGGCAACAACACCTCCTCCGATGGCCGCACCTGGTTCGACAACACCGGCGACGACGACTTCTGGGGAGCCAAGCTGGACTGGAACATCACCGACAACCACACCCTGGAACTGCTCGCGTTCTCCGACGAAACCGAAACCACCCAGGCCTCGTCCGGTTACAACTGGGAGACGCAGACGCTGGGCCAGTGGGGCGGTGACACGCTCACCGACGGCGGCGGCAAGAACTGGTCGGCGACCTATACCGGCCGTTTCGGCGAAAGCTTCACCGCCAAGGCGATGGTCGGCCAGAACAACCAGCGTGCGTTCTCCAACTCCACGCTGGACCTGTACTGCGATGCGGTGTTCACCGATGCCACCTACGCACCGTACCTGGGCCAGTTGAACGGCCTGCGCGCCGGCTGCCATCCCACCGGCACCGCCATCGCCGAACGCGACGACACCCGCGATGCCGCGCGCCTGGACTTCGAATGGGCGCTTGGAAGGCACCTGCTGCGCTTCGGCGTGGACCGCGAACTGATGACCACCGATCAGTCCACGCGCTATCCGGGCCCGAGCCAGATGACTTACACCGCGTACGCGGCACGGCCCGGCGATGAAGTCTGGGACGGCGCCAACGCCTACGTACCGGCCGGGGTCAACCAGATGCTGCGCGCACGTAACCGCGTGTCCGGCGGCACGTTTGAAACCGAGGCCAACGCGTTCTACCTGGAGGACATCTGGAACGTCACCTCCACGCTGATGTTGAACCTCGGCGTGCGCTGGGACCGCTTCGAGAACCGCACCGCCGATGGCGATGCGTTCATCAAGATGGACGACCTGATCGCCCCGCGGGTGGGCTTTGCCTGGGACATCAAGGGCGACGGCAGCACCAAGCTGTTCGGCAATGCGGGCCGCTACTACCTGCCGGTGACCAACAACATCAACGTCAACTTCGCCGGTGGGCTCACCGACGAATACAGCTACTACGTGCTCAACGGCTGGCAGCAGCAGACCAATCCGGTCACCGGCGCGCCGTACATGGCGCCGGTCATCGGCCAGCAGGTCGGCCCCACCGATACCCGCATGAACACCGGCGCGGCCGATCTGCGGCAGAGCGTGGACAAGGACCTGAAGGCGGTCTACCAGGACGAGTACATCCTCGGCTTCCAGACCATGATCAACCAGGCCTGGTCGTGGGGCGTCAACGGCACCTACCGCCGGATGACCCGCGCGCTGGACGACATGCGGCTGAACCATACCCCGTGCGGACCGACCGGCAGCACCCTGTGGCCGATCGCCAATCCCGGCGAAAGCCTGACCATCTGGGGCGATTCCAGCATCGGCTGCGCCGAGGAGGGCTGGATCACCATCGACACCGCCAACAGCGGCTACCGCAAGGGCGGCAGCGGCGAAGTGGTCGGCTATTCCAAGCCCAAGCGCACCTACAAGGCGCTGGAGTTCCAGCTGGACCGCGCGTGGGACGAGAAGTGGATGTTCAACGCGTCCTACCTGTGGTCCAAGAGCGAGGGCAATTTCGAAGGCCCGGTGAACTCGGACACCAACTACGGTGACACCGGCATGGTCCAGCACTGGGACCATCCGTCGAACAACGAGCGCTACGGGGCGCTGTTCAACGATTTCCGCCACCAGTTCAAGTTCCGCGCGGCGTATGCGTTGAACGAGCAGTGGTCCTTCGGCACGACGCTGCAGGTGCAGTCGGGTGGTCCGATCACCGCCTTCGGCGTGATGTGGCCGGGCGACACCGTGGCCGGCGGCAGCACCTCCAGCGAGGGCAGCGGTGGCGGCACCGGCTGGCTGTGCGTGGCCAACTGCACCGGCACCTACGACCAGCGTGTGTTCGAGCCCACCGCGCGCGGTGCGTTCGGCAACCTGCCGTGGACGTGGACCATGGGCGCCAACGTCACCTGGCGGTTGCCGGTGGATGGCATCGACCTGAGCGCGCGGCTGTCGGTCTACAACCTGTTCAACAACCAGACCGTGATCAACGTGCACCAGCGCTACGAAAGCCAGCCGGGCGTGTATCGCGAAGCCACGTTCAACACCGGCACCCGCTGGCAGGCACCGCGCTACGCACAGCTGGTGGTGGCCTGGAATTTCTGACCCGGTAGTGACGGCCGCTGGCCGTCACGCTGGTGCCCTGGTGGGTGACCTGTCACCGCTGCGCTCGCCGAGCATGGCTCGGCGCTACCTGCTTCGGTAGTGACGGCCGCTGGCCGTCATGCTGTTGCCCTGGTGGGTGACGACCGTTGGTCGTCACGCTGTTGCTTCATCACCGCTGCGCTCGCCGAGCATGGCTCGGCGCTACCAGCCTGATCCCGGTAGTGACGGCCGCTGGCCGTCATGCTGTTGCCCTGGTGGGGGACGACCGTTGGTCGTCACGCGGTTGCTGTTCCCGCTGCGCTCGCCGAGCATGGCTATGCCGGTCGTCCTGACCGGCACCCTGCGGGTCGCCGCAAGCGACGTTGGCAGCGGCTCCTGCCGCTGCCTTCGGCGCTACCACTCCCGCCTGCCTTTGCGAGGTTGATCGCCATGTTCGCGCCCCTGCTGTTGCTGGCTTTGGCTACGTCACCGTTCGACAGCATGCTCGAACGCACGATGCAGCGCGAGCAGTTGCCCGGCATCGCCATGGGCGTGGTGGAAGACGGCAAGGTGGTCTACCGCCGTACGGAAGGCAGCCGCGGCGATGGCCCGGATGCCCGCATCGATGACGAAACCCTGTTCAAGATCGCGTCAAACAGCAAGGCAATGACCGCCGCCCTGCTCGCCCGCCTGGTCGACCAAGGCAAGCTGCGTTGGGACGATCCGGTACGCCGCCACCTGCCTTCGTTCACCATGTTCGATCCTTGGGTGGGCGAACAGATGCAGGTGCGTGACCTGCTCATCCACAACAGCGGACTCGGCCTGGGTGCCGGCGACCTGATGCTGTGGCCGGAACCAAACCACTTCACCCGTGCCGACATCATCGCGGGACTGGCTCACCTCAAGCCCGTCACCAGCTTCCGCAGCGGCTATGCCTACGACAACCTGATGTACGTGGTGGCCGGCGAAGTGGCCGCCGCGGCCGGCGGAAAGCCGTACGACCAGCTGATGCGCGAGCAGGTATTCACTCCGCTCGGGCTGTCCCGTTGCCAGGCAGGCGAATGGTCTACCGTAGCGGTCGGCAACATCGCGCAGCCCCACGTGCGCCGGAAGGGGCGCAACGTGGTCGTCGCCGCGGACGGCGATACCAGCCCGGATTCGCCGTCGATGGCAGCCGGCGGCATCCGCTGTTCCTTGAACGACATGCTGCGCTGGATGCAGGTGCTGCTGGATCCCGCACTCGTGCCGGGCTGGCTGGGCAGTGAACAGCGTCGCGAGCTGTGGACGCTGCAGATGCCGATGCCCCTGGGCGAGCGGCAACGGCGCTGGGACAACGCCCACTTCGCCGGCTACGGTTATGGCTGGCGGCTGTCGGACCTGGACGGGCAGTGGAAGGTGGCGCATACCGGCACGCTGTCCGGCATGTATTCCTCGCTGGCGTTGCTGCCCGAGCGCAAGGTGGGCGTGGTGCTGCTGATCAACGGGGAAGGCGAACACGCACGCACCGCGCTGATGCAGGCTGCGTTGAAACACTACACCGCCCCGGGCGACACGCAGGGGGTGGATGGCTGGCTGGACGAACTCGCGCAGGCACGCGTGCCATCACCGACAGAGGCCGGTCCGCTGCCGGATACCCGCACCACAGCGCCCGCGCCGAGCACCGCGCTGCAGGCGCTGCAGGGACGCTATCGCGATCCCTGGCTTGGCGAGGCCTCGCTTTGCCCGGTGCAGGGCCGGCTGCGTTTCAGCGTGGACAAATCGCCGCGCCTGCAGGCCGACGTGCTGCAGGCAGGGGCGCGCTGGGTACTGCGCTGGGATACGCTGGAACCGGCCGCGCAGGCGTGGCTGCTGCCCAACGGCACGCCGGTCCCCGCGCTGGACCTGCGCGCCATCGACCCGGATATCGACTTCAGCTATGACTACCAGGACCTGCACTTCACTCGCGTTGGCGATTGCCCTGGCAGCGAGCGCCCACGCCGCTGAAGCGCCTACCGTTTCGCCCGCACGCAGCTCCGCCGAAGCCGGGCTGGTGGAGATACGCACGCTGTCGCCCGGCATCGCGCTGGACATCCGCTACGCCACCGACAACAACTTCACCGGCCGCCCCGTGCCCGGCTATGTAGCACCTGCGTGCTATCTGCTGCCGCCGGTCGCCGACGCCCTGGCCAAGGTGGAACGCCAGCTGCGCAGCCAGGGCCATGCGTTGCAGGTGCACGACTGCTACCGCCCGGTGCGTTCGGTGCAGGCCTTCGTGGCGTGGGCGCGGGACCCGCATGAAACTTCGCGCAAGGCCACGCAGTATCCGGACGTGGACAAGTCCCGCCTGTTCGCGGAAGGCTATATCGCCGAGCGTTCCGGCCACAGCCGGGCGGCCACCGTGGACGTGGGCCTGATGCAGTGCGCGTCCGAGCGCTGCACGCCACTGGACATGGGGACCGACTTCGACTTCTTCGGCAAGCGTGCGCATACCGCGGCCGACGGGCTCACCCCGTCGCAGCAGGCCAACCGGCAGCGCCTGGTGCAGGCGATGGCCGCCGCAGGCTTCGTCAACTATCCGCAGGAATGGTGGCATTACACCTTCCAGCCCGAGCCGGACCCGCACACCGCCTACGACGTGCCGGTGGGCTGATTCGCGCGGGGTGCCGGCCATTACACTGTGGCCATGAACCTTCCCCTCCATTTCGGTCTGCTGGGTACCCTGGAAGCCGCAGGCATCGCCCTGCTCGTGGGCCTGCTGGTGTATTTCCTGTTCCACCACCTCGCCCGCGCGCTGCGCTGGGCCCACGGCCACGCACTGGGCTGGGCCAGCGGGATCGCGGTGGTCATCTCCGCCGGCATCGACATGTGGAAGCTGTTCTACATGGGCATCGTGCGGATGGAATCGCCGTTCTACGCGCGCCTCTATCTTTCCACCATCCATGATCCCAACGAACTGGGCAGCCGGGTGGTGCTGGAGATCATCGGCGCGCTGTCCGGCGTCGCGCTGGGATGGCTGTTGTTCAGTTCGCGCTCAGCGGGTGAACCGGGTGACGCGGGCTGAATTCCGTTTGACGCTCGTTAAAAAACAGCCCGCTGAATGCGCGCCTTACTTTCCTCTCACCGGCTTGTAACCAACGCCGTAGCCGATGTCCGCCGCGCACGGGTTAAGGCCGCGTGTGAAGGCCGCTCGCGCCCCAATCCGCGTTCATCGGCACGCTGCCAACGTAGGCCCCGTACGGAATACATGGCCGTGCAACATCACATCCAAGGAGACCACCCCATGACGCTTCGTAACCGCAAGCCGCTGATCGCCCTCCTCGTTGCCGCCGGCAGTGTGTTCACCCTCCCGGCCATGGCGCAAAGCGCCGCACAGGATCAGGCGGCCACTGCCCAGGCGCAGGCCGTGCAGGCACAGCAGGCGGCAGCAGCGGCCGGCAACCAGGCGGCTGAAGCCGGCAACGCCGCAGACCAGGCCACCCATGCCGCTGGCCAAGCCGCAGCACAAGCCAACGGCGGCGGCCAGACCTGGGCCAGCATCGATACCGACGGCAACGGCACCATCAGCAAGACCGAGGCCCAGGTGAATGCCGGCCTGGCCCAGGTGTTCGACCAGGCCGACACCAGCAAGGACGGCGAGCTGTCCGCCGATGAGTACAAGGCCTTCGTGCAGGCCCAGCAGGGTGCTGCCGGCGCACAGGGCAACTGAGTTCGGCGCCGGCGGCCCGGTAGCGCCGAGCCATGCTCGGCGAGCGCACCGCGCGGCACCATCAGAAGCCGCCGCGCATGGCTCTGCGCCATCGTAGGTGCCGACCTTGGTCGGCACGCCCCACCAGGGCGGCCTGCGCAGGTCAGTGCGCGGGCCGCCCTGTTATTCTTCACGCATGAACATATCCACGCCCGGGCGCGACCGCGCCATCGGCCTGGTTGGTTTTGACGGTGACGACACGCTGTGGAAGAGCGAGGATTATTACCGCAAGGCCGAACAGGATTACCTCGACCTGCTCTCGCACTACATCGACGTGCACGACACCCGCACCGCCCGGCACCTGCTGGACGTGCAGCGGCGGAATCTCGCCGTGTTCGGTTACGGGGTCAAGGCAATGACCCTGTCGATGATCGAAGCGGCGATCGACATCACCGACAGCCGGGTCAGCGCGAAGCACATCCAGCGCATGCTGGACATCGGCCACGACACCCTGCGCCATCCGGTGGACCTGATCGACGGTGTACGCGAATCGGTCGCGAAGATTGCCGAGGATCACCCCGTGGTGCTGATCACCAAGGGTGACCTGTTCCACCAGGAAGCCAAGATCAAGGTGGCCCAGCTGCACGACCTGTTCCCGCGCATCGAAATCGTGTCCGAGAAGGATCCGGAGACCTACGCCCGCGTGCTGGCCGAGTTCGAATTGCCGATCAACCAGTTCGTGATGGTCGGCAATTCGCTGCGCTCGGACATCGAACCGGTGGTCACCCTGGGTGGCTGGGGCGTGCATACGCCGTACGCGGTCACCTGGGCGCACGAAACCGAACATGGCGTGGCCGACGATGAGCCGCGCATGGTCACCGCCGATACCGCATGGGACTGGCCGGCTGCGCTGCAGGCCATCGAGGCCAAGGCAGCGGCCGCCTGCAGCGGGTGACCTGACACGGCGGGCAGGCTGCGTCACAATCGACCCATGACGCGCCTGCTGACAACGTTGCTGCTGCTGTCCGTGCTGCTGGTGCCGGCGATCACGCTGGCGCAGCAGACAGCGGAAAAATCGGCCACTTATGCGGTCGATACCGGCGATGCGTGGATCGACACCTGGCTGGCCGACATCAACCACTACGCCGAACGTTATCCGGACAGTTTCCTGGACGAAGTCGCACGCTACAGCGGCGTGGATCGTGGCTACGCCGCGGCGCTGGTCAACAACCACGGCTGGCATGCCGCAGATGTGTACTTCGCCTGCTTCTGGGCCAAGGCCATCCAGGTCAGCTGCCGTGAGGTGGTAAGGGCGTTCAGCGCGCACCGTGATGCGGGCTGGGAAGCCGCCGTGGAGGCCTTGCCGGTGCCGCCGGACAACCTGCACAGGCGCGCGCTGCGGCACGCCATCGTGGCCAGCTACCGGCATTGGGATCGCCCGATCACGCTGGATGCCACGCTGCGCCGCCAGCTGGGCGGGTAGCGCAGAACCAGGATCAGCGGGCTGCCGGAACTGCCGCCGGGCATGGCCCGCGCGTCAAGCGGATCGGCAAGGAGTCCGCCGAGCGTGGCTCGGCGCTACCAAAGCGGGCAGGGCCCGGCGACAATGCGAGCCGACACATGTTCCCTGTTCCTTGCCGGGTATCCCATGAGCGCTGTTGAATTTGTTTCGCCCGATGCCATCCGCCGCCTGTTCGCCCAGGCCATGTCCCGCATGTACCGCAGCGAAGTGCCGCTGTACGGTGATCTGGTCGACCTGGTCGCGCAGATCAACGCGCAGGTGCTGGCCGAAGACGCCGCACTTGCCGAGCAGCTGCAGCGCAACGACGGCCGCGGCCGGCTGGATGAAGAACGCCACGGCGCGATCCGTGTCGGCAGCGCCGAAGAACTGTCCACCCTGCGGCGCCTGTTCGCGGTGATGGGCATGTACCCGGTCGCCTACTACGACCTCAGCGTGGCCGGTGTGCCCGTGCACTCCACCGCGTTCCGCCCGATCGAGGCGGCGTCACTGGCGGCCAATCCGTTCCGTGTGTTCACCTCGCTGCTGCGGCTGGAACTCATCGAAGATGAAGCACTGCGTGCCCAGGCGGCAGACATCCTGTCCAAGCGCCGTATCTTCACCGACGAGGCGCTGGCGCTGATCGACCAGGCCGAACGGGAAGGGGGGCTGCACGCCGAAGACGCCGAGCGCTTCGTCGCGCAGGCGCTGGAAACCTTCCGCTGGCACGGCGATGCCACGGTGGCGCTGGACACCTACCACGCGCTCGGCAACGCGCACCGGCTGATCGCCGACGTGGTCAGTTTCCGTGGTCCGCACATCAACCATCTCACCCCGCGCACGCTGGACATCGACGCGGCGCAGGCGGCGATGATCGAACGCGGCATGGCCGCCAAGGCGGTCATCGAAGGCCCGCCGCGCCGCCGCTGCCCGATCCTGCTGCGGCAGACCAGCTTCAAGGCGCTGGAAGAGGCCGTGCATTTCCCCAAGGACGGCGGCGGCGATGCCGGTACCCACACCGCGCGCTTCGGCGAGATCGAGCAGCGTGGCCTGGCGCTGACCCCGAAAGGCCGCGCGCTGTACGACCAGCTGCTGGCACAGGCGCGCGAAACCGAAGGCGCCGGCAGCACCAGCGGCGATTACGGCCAGCGGCTGCAGGCGGCCTTCGCCGGCTTCCCGGACGACGATGCCACGCTGCGCAGCGAAGGGCTTGGCTACTACCGTTACCAGCTGACCGACGCCGGCCGTGCAGCGCAGCCGCGCGTGGCCGAACTGCCGGCCGAAGTGCTGATCGCCGAAGGCCTGGCCACCGCCGATCCGATCATCTACGAAGACTTCCTGCCGGTCAGCGCGGCGGGCATCTTCCAGTCCAACCTGGGCGGCGGCGAACAGCGCGCGTATGCAGCGCATGCCAACCGCGATGCATTCGAAGCCGCGCTGGGTGCGCGGGTGCACGACGAGTTCGCGTTGTACGAACAGCTGCAGCAGGACTCACTGGTCGCGTTGCGGAGTTGAGCCTGGCGCCGGGTCGCCCGCTGCGGCCGCTGGGGCGGGTGCAGTAAGCAGCGCCACGCGGACGTCGGTGCACAGCGCGCTGTCATCATCCAGTGCATAGGCAAGGTGGGTCGGCCGCAGTGGCGTGTCGCCGACAAGGGCGCGCAGGTTCGGGTCTGAGGCATAGGCAGCCAACGCGGCCCACTGCCAGTTCAGCCAACCACTCAGTGCCCGACGTACCTGGTCTGCATTCACGGCTGTGCGTAGCGCTGATTCGCAGGCGATGGACTGCTGCAGGAAGCCATAGGTTCCCGGCAGGACGACCTTGCAGGCGCGTACCGCTTCATGCAGCCTGATCAATGCGGTCTGGTAGCCGGCGTAGCTGGGCGGCTGCGAGGGAACCGCCAGCCTGTAAGTGTCGCAGGCATCTGCGCGCAGATTGACCGGGCCCGCAGGCGAGTCGATGCGACGGTCATCGGCCAGCGCCAGCGTCAGTCGCTGCAGCAGCACGGCGCGATGCGTGGCGCACCGCTGCTGCGATGTGACCTGCAGACATCTATCGATGGTGGCAGGCGCACCTCGCTGCATGCAGCGCAGGCGGAGTGAATCGAAGAGGCTGATGCTTCCCGTCGGGCCGGTGCTCGCCGCGGAGGCGGGCGCATTGCGCGGCTCCACCTGGGCAAACGCAGAGCGTCGGGGCGCATCGGTTACCGCCGCCGGCGGGGCAATCGGCAGCGCGGGGCGCGGCGAAGAAGAGGGCGAGATAGGCATAGGGGCATTACGCCCCCGGACCGGCCCGGTTGCTTCCAGATTCCGCTCGCGCTGTCGACCATCCCGCCGCAGACTCAGGCTTTCATCGTGCCGGTATCCAGCCAGCGCTGGTGCCAGCTCAGCGCCTCCGGCAACAGGTGCGGGGTGTGCTTGCCGTAGCTTTCGCGGCTGGCGCGATCGAAATAGTCCTGCAGCTGCGCGCGGAAATCCGGGTGCGCGCAGTTGTCGATCACCACCTGCGCGCGCTTGCGCGGGGTCAGCCCACGCAGGTCGGCCAGGCCCTGTTCGGTGACGATCACCGATACATCGTGCTCGGTGTGGTCGACATGGCTGACCATCGGCACGATGGCCGAAATGCTGCCGTTCTTCGCGGTGGACGGGCTCAGGAAAGCGGACAGGAAGCCGTTGCGCGCGAAGTCACCAGAACCGCCGATGCCGTTCATGATCCGCGTGCCCATCACGTGGGTCGAATTGACGTTGCCGTACAGGTCCACCTCGATCATGCCGTTCATGCCGATGCAGCCGAGGCGGCGCACCAGTTCGGGATGGTTGGAGATCTCCTGCGTGCGCATGATGATCCGCTCGCGGTAGAAATCAATGTTCTCCTTGAAGGTCTCGTTGGCCTGCGGGCTCAGCGCGAAACCGGTGCACGAGGCATAGCTCAGCACGCCATCGCGGAGCAGGTCGAGCATGCCGTCCTGGATCACTTCGGTGAACGCGGCCAGGTCGCGGAAGCCGCTCTTGGCCAGCCCGGCCAGCACCGCGTTGGGAATGTTGCCCACGCCGCTCTGCAATGGCAGCAGGTTGGCCGGCAGGCGGCCCTTGGCGACTTCGTGCTTCAGGAACTCGATCAGGTGCGCGGCGATCTGCTCGCTGGTGCTGTCGATCGGACTGAACGGGCTGTTGCGATCCGGACCGTTGGTGCGCACCACCGCCACGATCTTGTCCGGGTCGCAGCGCAGCGCGGTTTCACCGATGCGGTCGTTGGCCTGCACCAGCGGGATCGGCTTGCGATGCGGCGGCAGCGCGGTGCCGTAGTAGATGTCATGCATGCCGTCCACGCCGGCCGGCTGCCACTCGTTGACCTCGATGATCACTTTCTTGGCCAGGTCCAGCCAGGTCTTGTTGTTGCCGACCGAGGTGGACGGCACCAGCGAGCCGTCCTCGCGGATCGCCGACACTTCGACCACCGCCGTATCGATATCGCCATAGAAGCCGAACCACACGTGCTGGGCCACGTGGCTGAGGTGGATGTCGATGTAATCCAGCTTGCCTTCGTTGATGCGGTTGCGTGCATCCGGGTCGCTCTGGAACGGCATGCGCATGGCGATGCCATCGGCCTTGGCCAGCGCGCCGTCCAGTTCCGGGGCGGTGGAGGCGCCGGTCATCAGGCTGATCTGGAACGGCAGCCCTTGCGCGTGCACCGCTTCGATGCGGCGGGCCAGTTCCACCGGCACCGCCTTGGGGTAACCGGAGCCGGTGAAGCCGCTCATGGCGACGGTTTCACCGGGTTGGATGAGCGCGGCTGCGGCCTCGGCGGAGACCACGCGGTCACGGAGACGCGCGTTGGCGATGCGATCTGCAGGCATGACGACGATGTTTCATGGGGGAAACCCCGATTATCGGCCAAACCCACCCGCAGGCGGCCTGCGACCTTGGTGGGATGGCGCTTCCGGCGTGAAGGCTTCTGTACCCTCCGGTATTGTTTTGCAGTGCAGCGTGCAATGTGGTTTTGCAGTCGGCACGATGGCCCTGCATCCCGACGTGGGGGAGGGAGCAGAGCCCGCTGGCAGTTCGCTGCAAGCGGGCTTTTTTACGCCTGCAGCGTACAGCTGAATAGGCGCTCGGTAGTAACGGCCGCTGGTGGGTGACGACCGTTGGTCGTCACGCTGTTGCCTGCCGCTGCGCTCGCCGGGCATGGCTCGGCGCTACCGCTCCTGCCTTCGGTAGTGACGGCCGCTGGCCGTCAACAGGCCGCAGCCCCCTACAATCCCCCCATGACCCCACCCTTCGCGCCGCTCCCCGACGCCCTCGTCCCGCTGGCCGACCGCGCCCTCGCGCGGCTGACCGTTGCCCTTGGCAGCGCGCCGGACGCCCCGCTTGAACCATTCCTGCGCCAGTTGGCGGTCGCCAGCGACTTCGCCATCGACACCCTGTGCCGGCAGCCCGCGCTGCTCGCCCACCTGGCCCGGGACGACTGCCCGCCCTTGCCGCTGCCGGTGCTGGAACCGCAGCACGCCGCCGAATGGCCGGCCCTGCTGCGACGCTACCGCGCGGCGATGTCCACCCGTCTGGTATGGCGCGACCTGGCCGGGATGGACAGCGTGCAGCAGACCCTGGCCGGGTCCACCGAACTGGCCGAACAATGCCTGCAGCTGGCGCTGGGCGCGCTGGAAATCGAGTTCGCGAGCCGCCACGGCGTGGTCCGCGATGACGCCGGCAAGGCGCAACGGCTGGTGGTGTTCGGGCTGGGCAAACTGGGCGGCGGCGAACTGAATTTCAGTTCCGACGTGGACCTGGTGTACGCCTTCGCGCAGCGCGGTGAATCCGATGGCGCGCGCCCGCTGGATGCCGATGAGTACTTCGCCCGGCTCGGCCAGCGGCTGGCCAAACTGCTCGATGACACCACCGCCGATGGCTTCAGCCACCGCGTGGACCTGCGCCTGCGTCCGTTCGGCCGGGCCGGCCGGGTGGCGATGTCGTTCGCGGCGATGGACCAGTATTTCCAGCGCGAAGGCCGCGACTGGGAACGCTATGCCTGGCTGAAGGCGCGCACCGTGGCCGGTGACATCGACGCCGGCGAAGAGTGGTTGGCGTCGCTGCGCCCGTTCGTATACCGGCGCTACCTGGACTTCACCGCGCTGGATGGACTGCGCGACATGAAGGCGGCGATCACCGCCGAAGTGGCGCGGCGTGACATGCACGAAGACATAAAGCGCGGTGCCGGTGGCATCCGCGAAATCGAGTTCCTGTGCCAGTCGCTGCAGTTGATCCGCGCCGGCCGCGAACCGGTGCTGCGCGAGCGGCGGCTGCTGCATGCGCTGGCCGCGCTGGTGGACGCGGGGCAGATCGCCGCCGAAGACGGCGCGGCGCTGCGCGAGGCCTACCTGTTCCTGCGCCGGCTGGAAAACCGCCTGCAGATGCTGCGCGACGCGCAGACGCATACCTTGCCGGCCGATGCGCTGGACCGGCTGCGCATTGCGATCGGGCTGGGGTACCCGGACTTCGACAGCCTGCGCGATGCGTTGGCCGTGCAGCAGCAGCGCGTGAGTACCGAATTCGGCGCGCTGCTGGCCCCGCGCAAGGGCAAGGCCGCGCCGGATGCGGTGGCCAGCTACTGGCGTGGCCTGCCCGGACACGGCGATGCGCAACTGCTGGTGGAAGCTGGCTTCGCCGATGCCCACGGCGCCGACCAGATGCTGCGTGATTTCGCGCAGTCATCCGGGGTGAAGTCGCTGTCCGATGGCGCGCGCACGCGACTGGACCGCGTACTGCCGGCGCTGCTGCATGCCGCTACCCGGTCACCGCAGCCCGATGCCGCGCTCAAGCGCGTGCTGGGCCTGCTGCAGGCGATCCTGCGCCGCACCAGCTACCTGGCGCTGCTGGACGAACAACCCAGTTCGATGGCGCGGCTGGTGGACGTGCTGGCACGCAGCGCGCTGCTCGCCGAACGGCTGGAAGCCTACCCGCTGCTGCTGGACGAACTGCTGGACGTGCGCGTGTCCGGGCCGCTGCCCAGCCGCGAGGAAATGCAGGCCGAGTGCGCGCAGGTGCTGGCGGTGGAAGACCCCGAATCGGCGCTGCGCTGGCTCAACGAGATCCGCCTGGCCCTGAGCTTCCGCATGGCGATGGCCAGCCTGGATGGTCGTCAGGGCGCGGTGGACAGCACCCGCCAGCTGGCCGAACTGGCGCAGGTGGTGGTGGAGGTGGTGCTGCAGCTGGCACAGGCGGACATGCGCCGCGCGCACGGTGAAATCCGCGACGGGCGCTTTGCGATCATCGGTTACGGCAGCCTGGGCGGGCTGGAACTGGGGTTCGGGTCGGACCTCGACCTGGTCTTCCTGCACGACAATCCGGCCGACGTGGAGGCCAGCGACGGCGCCCGTCCGCTGGAACCCGGGCGCTGGTACGCCCGGCTTGCGCAGAAAGTGATGGCCCTGCTGGGCGCGGTCACCGCCGCCGGCCGGCTGTACGACATCGACGTCCGGCTGCGCCCGGATGGCGGCAAGGGCGCGCTGGTGTCATCGCTGGCCAGTTACCGTGAATACCAGCGCGAACGTGCGTGGACCTGGGAACACCAGGCGCTGGTGCGCGCGCGTGGCGTGGCCGGTGATGCCGGTCTGCTGGAAGCGTTCGAAGACGTGCGCAGGCAGACCGTGGGCCGCCCGCGCGACCGCGCTGCGTTGCACGCGGACATCGTCAAGATGCGCCAGCGCATGCGCGCCGAACTGGCCCGCAGCGATGCGGCGCGGATGGACCTCAAGCAAGGCGCGGGCGGCGTGGTGGACCTGGAATTCCTGCTGCAGGCCGGCGTGCTGGGCACCGCGTCCGCGCATCCGGCGCTGCTTGAACCGCGCGATACGCCGGGGCTGATCGATGCGCTGGCGGCCAGCGGCTGGCTGCCGCCCGAACGCGCCACTGCACTGCAGGCCGCGCATGCCACCCTGCTGGAACTGGGACTGGCCTGCACGCTGGACCGGCGGCCGCGCATGGCCGCGCCAAGTGATGCGCTGGACCAGGCGCGTGCCACGATCAGCGCCGCCTGCGTGGAAGCAGGCCTCCCGTTCGACGCCTGATGCCGGGGTAATGACGGCCGTTGGTGGGTGGCGACCAAGGTCGCCACTACGGCGCCCGGCTTTGGTGGGTGGCTGCCGCTGCGCTCGCCGAGCATGGCTCGGCGCTACCGCTGTTGCTCCGGTAGTGACGGCCGCTGGCCGTCATGCTGTTGAATGCCCGGCTCTGGTGGGTGACGACCGTTGGTCGTCACGCTGTTGCCTGCCGCTGCGCTCGCCGAGCATGGCTCGGCGCTACCGGGTCAGCGCGCGCCGCGCACCGGTGCCATCTTCCACAACAACGCGCGGAACGGGGCCAGCAGGCACACGCCGATCGCCAGCTTCACCGCCAGATCGCCCAGCGCCCAGCTCATCCACGGCAGCGCCGAGCCGGCAAACGCGATGCTCCAGAAGATCGCCGTGTCCACCGTGGCACTGCAGGTGGTGGCCACCATCGGCGCGCGCCACCAGTTGCCCCGACGCAGCCGGTCGAACACGGTGATGTCCAGCAACTGGGCCACGATGAACGCCGAACAGGACGCCACCGCGATGCGCGGCGTGGCCACCCAGAACGACAACACCACCGCCAGCGCGAAGCCGGCCCACGCCACCCGGCGGGCCGGGCCCGGGCCGAAGCGGCGGTTGATCAGGTTGCTCACCAGGAACGCCACCGGATAGCTGAAGGCGCCCCAGGTCAGCCAGTCGTTGATCGGGTACTGCACCAGCACGTTGGAACCCAGCACCACCGCACCCATCGCCAGCACCGCCAGCAGCAGCGCGCGCGGGGTCATCGGGGCAAACACAGCGACAGGACGCACGGACATGGCGAGCCAGGCAGTTCAAAGGAAGGCGCGCATTATCCGCCCCGGCAGGGCCGCGCGGCCAGCCGGGGCATTCAGCCGGCAGCCATTACCAGGTCGTGCTGGTGGCGTCCGCTGCGGCGTAGGCCGTGGGCACGTAGGCCAGCTGGCGGCCCGCCGCATCGTGGACGTTCCAGCCCGCACCTGCCGGGGTCGGCACGAAGGCCACTGTCTGCCCGACCACGAAGCCCGCACCGGGATCATCCGCGCGCGCCGGCCATTCCAGGGTGGCGGTCTGGTCGTCCTTGCCCGGCACCTGCAGCTGCACGGTGCGCCCGCCTTCGGTGTTGGGGGTGACCACCTTGACCTCCATTTCCGGCAGCGGCTTGGCCGGCACCCGCTTGGCTGCGTGGTGCCGGGCGCTGGCCTTGAACGGGGCGGCGGACAGTTCGGCCAGGCCCACCGAAGCGGCGAACGGCACCGATACGGTGAACACGATGGAGATCAGCAGCGTGGTTTCGCTGCTGTTGAGGTCGCCGGCGCGTGCCGGCGGGGCCAGCAGCGACGAAGCGAGGATCAGGGCAAGGGCCGGCGTGGCGAAGGAACGGGACATGCGTGTCTCCTGCGGAATAGGGGTCAGGGCGTAGCGGCCGTGGCACCGGCCACGGGAACATGCGGGATGGAAAGTTCCTGCGGCAGGTGCTGGCGGGCGCGCAGGAAGTCGAACACCGATTCCACGCTCACCACCGAATAGTTGCCGGACACGCGCTCGGCCAGCGGATGGTCGGTGGTGGTGGCGTTGGCCACCGCCACGCGCGCGCCCACGCGTTTGCCCAGGTTGATATGCAGCACGCTGGGCAGGTAGCCGTTGGCGCGCAGCCACGCCTGCACCCGGGCGCGATCCTGCAGCGGCGCGGCGCCATCGGCGTCGGCCATCGCGGCAGCCAGCACCTCCAGTACCCAGCCGTTGGAGTTCTGGAAATCGGTGCGGTACGGATAGGCGACCACGTTGTAGCGTGGCTCGTGCAGGGCGTGCGCGGCGATGGCCGGCGACTGCAGCATGGCCTTCAGGCGTGCGGCCAGTGCCGGGTCCAGGACGCCCACGCGCAGGTCGGTGTGGCCGCCGGTTTCACCGATGAAGTTGGCCAGCCCTTCGTAGTACAGAAGCGAGCGGTCGGTCTTGCAGCGGTTGAGCAGGTGCACGGCGCGCCAGCGTCCGTCGTCGTCGCGCAGCAGGAAGGCCAGGTGGCTGTGGCGCAGGCCGTAACGGCTGAGGTCCTGGCCACCGCGCGCGGCAATCACCACGTCCACGTCGGGCAGGGCGTCCAGGCGCTCGGCGGTGGTCCAGGCCACGTCGAACATCGCCGCTTCGGCGGCCGGGCTGGGATGTCGTTCGCGGCAGGTGCCGCTGTCGGCCCGGGCGGTGGCCGGAGCGAGCAGCAGGAGCAGGGCGAGGGATAAGAAAGGACGGTCCATGTCGAGGGCATCATAGACTGAACTTGGTAGTGGCGATCTTGGTCGCCACCCGCCCACGGCAACAGCGGACGACCAACGGTCGTCACCCACCACGGCCGGGGGCATGACGGCCAGCGGCCGTCACTACCGGGGACCCGAATGGTCGTGACGGCCGCTGGCCGTCATGCCCTTGCCGCTGCGCTCGCCGAGCATGGCTCGGCGCTACCATGCCGTCACGGCCCCATCAGGGCGTCACAGTCCCAGGCGGTGCTTTACTTCGGCGGCTACGCGTCTGGTTTCACGCAGCGGTTCGATGGGGCCGTGGTCCCAGTCCAGCCAGCGCGGCTGCAGCCGGCCGCGTTCGTGCAGCGCCTGCTGGAAGTGACGCATGCGGCCCTGCGCGCTGGCCGCCAGCGCCACCATCACCGGCGCGCGCGTGGCGCTGGCTTCGGACAGCAGGTTCACCGAATCCGGTGATACCACCACCCGGTCGGCCCAGCCCAGCAGCCCGGCATACGGATTCACCCCGTCGCCGCCATCGCCCCAGATCACGTTCGGGATGTCGGCGAAGGTGTCACGCAGCGCATCGGCCAGTGCCGGCGGCGTGCGCCGCGAGGTGGTGGCCAGCAGGCTGCCACCCTCTGCGCGGATCTGCGCGGCGAGCTGCACGAACACCCCGCGCATGTCCTGTTCGTCCCAGGCCGCATGGGCGGTCGGCCCGCCGACCAGCAGCGCGGTGCGCGGGCCCGGCAGGCTGCGGAAGTCGGCAAAGGCGGCCCGCCCCAGCGACAGCCAGTCATCGTCCACCGGGTTCAGGCTTCCCAGCAGGGTCAGCACGTTGCCGCCACGCAGGCGGTCATGTTCGGGCACGATCACCAGGTCCCAGTGGCGCGCGCTGATGCGCGGATCCAAGATCTGCACCACCCGGCTTCCCCGCGCACGCAGGGCCCGCAATGCGCCGGCGGCCTGTCGGCCGCAGCCGATCGCCAGTGTCGGGGGCGACTGCAGCCGCGCGGCAAAGGCCTCGCCATACCCGTGCCGGGCGTCACCGGGCAGGCGGCGGGGCGACACCCAGCGCCAGGGCGCCTGCGGTAGCAGCACCAGCGGTTGGTGGGTGCCCAGACGCAGCGCGCCGGCCAGCGCCACGGCCTGCCGGACGTTGCCGGCGCGGCCATCGGTAATCGTCGAGGGCGCGCTCGATCGTTTCACGATTGGCATTAATTCGTTTCAGCCCTGCTGGGTGTTGCAACAGACGCGACACTCTACACTGCCCCGCATGGACCCGGCTGCAGGCCTGTTGGCAGGCAGCACCGGGCTGACGCTCTTTACCTGGAGGATGCATGTCGCACGAACTCGACGCTGCCGCGCTTGACCAGTTGTTCCGCACTGCCCGTACCGCGAATGACTTCCACGACAAGCCGGTGGACGAATCCACGCTGCGCGCGCTGTACGACCTGGTGAAGTTCGGCCCGACCTCGGCCAATTCCAGCCCGGCCCGCTTCGTGTTCGTCACCTCGAAGGAAGGCAAGGCCAAGCTGGCCCCGGCGCTGTCCGAAGGCAACCTGGCCAAGACGATGGCCGCCCCGGTCACGGTGATCATCGCCCACGATTTGGACTTCCACGAAAAGCTGCCGTACCTGTTCCCGCACACCGATGCGAAGAGCTGGTTCGACGGCCCGCAGGAAAACCGGCAGAAGCCGGCCTTCCTCAACGGCAGCCTGCAGGGTGCCTACCTGATCCTGGCCGCGCGCGCGCTGGGGCTGGACGCCGGCCCGATGACCGGCTTCGACCCGGCCAAGGTCGATGAAGCGTTCTTCGCCGGCACCGCGCTGCGCAGCAATTTCCTGGTCAACCTGGGCTACGGCGATACCGCCGGACTGTTCCCGCGTTCGCCGCGCCTGTCTTTCGACGAAGCGGCTCGCATCGTCTGAACCGTGTTTGTGTTTGAATCGGCCGGTCCCGTGGACGGGTCGATGTTTGCAGTCCATTCCCTTAGCGAAACAATCGAGAGAGAGTCCTGAACATGACCAAGACCACCAAGCTGCTGCTGCCGCTGGCCCTGACCCTGGCGATCGCCGCCTGCTCCAAGCCGGCCGACGAAGCCACCCCGGCCGCCGACGCCGCTGCCACCCCGGCCGCCACCGCGCCGGCCGCCACGCCGGCTGCCGACGCCGCCGCTGCCGCCCCGGCCGCCGAGGCGATCCAGATCGCTTCGGGCACCTACAAGCTGGACCCGACCCATACCGACGTGCTGGCGCAGTGGAGCCACTTCGGCTTCTCCAACCCGACCGCGCACTTCGGCAGCGCCGAAGGCACCCTGGTGTATGACGCGGCCGACGTGACCAAGTCCACCGTGGAAGTGAAGCTGCCGCTGACCGGCCTGAACAGCTTCACCGCCAAGTTCGACGAACACCTGAAGAGCGCCGATTTCTTCGACGCCGCCAAGTTCCCGGCTGCGACCTTCAAGAGCACCAAGGTGGAATCGGCCGGCACCAACAAGCTGACCGTCACCGGCGACCTGACCATCAAGGACCAGACCAAGCCGGTCACCCTGGACGTCACCATCAACGGCGGCGGCGAGCACCCGATGGCCAAGGTGCCGGCGGCGGGCTTCGATGCCACCACCACGATCAAGCGCAGCGATTTCGGCGTCGGCGCATACGCCCCGAACGTCAGCGATGAAGTGAAGATCCGCATCACCACCGAGGCCACCGGCGAAAAGCCGGCTGCCTGATCCCAGGTGAGTTGAATGAAAAAACCCGCCGGTGACGGCGGGTTTTTTTTTGCGGCGTTGGTACCGGGGTAGCGCCGAGCCATGCTCGGCGAGCGCAGCGGCGGGCAATCACCCCAACTGCGTCTGCATCCAGCGGTCGGCCACGGCGATCGGGGTCAGACGCGGGGTGATCTTCAACGACAGCGCCCGCACGAAATCCTGCGCGGCACGGCCATACGCCTGGCGCGCGATCATGGCGGCCTGCTTGGCCGTGGCCTGCTGCTTGCGCAGCTGCACCAGGTGGATCGACGGCCGTCCCGGCGGGGCGAATTTCTGGTCGCGGCGCAGCATGTCGGCCACCAGGCCGACATCGGCATCGGCCTTCAGCGCCAGCTGGCGGGTTTCCAGCAGCGCCTGCAGCGTGGGGCGCAATGCGCCGGCCTCGCCATGGGGGGCGAGCACGGTGTCAAAGGCGGAGGGGTCGGTCTGCAGGCGCGAAAGCGCCGCGGCGACGGTGGCAGCAAAGAGGTCGGTCATGCGGCCATTATCGCGTCAATCCGGTAGTGGCGGCCGCGGGGCCGGCAAAAACCGGAATAACGGCAGCGGCCCGCCCCGACCGGCCAGTAAAGGGCCC
>NZ_JBDJNU010000022.1:0-63348 GCF_039674585.1 Stenotrophomonas lacuserhaii
ACATCCATGTAGCTCTTCGCCGCTCCTGCGGCTCAAGGCCCCGCACAGCCTCCCCGCCCGGCCCATGACAGGTTCCGGTGGCCGCCGGCCGCGTAATAAAAAAAGAAGAAAGCGGTAGCGCCGACCGATGGTCGGCGAGCGCAGCGGGCCGTTGCCTGGCACATTCCGCCGACCATGGGTCGGCGCTACCCGGGCCAGCATGGACCTGTCGACGGTGGGACGGGGTGGGTTTGCGGGGGCGTTGAGCGCCATTGATTGCGCGAAACGAGGCCCGCAGGATGCGGCTGTTGCCGTCCCCCGACCAGCCCCACCACCCGGCGCCAACCCAGCAACCCGCTCCAGACCCACCCGCCGCGAGGGGCCCCGCCGCTCGCAGCCCTATCAATCGTATTGCGAATCATTCGCAATAGGCATAGAGTGTGCGCCGCCGGACTGGGGCCGGTGCCTTCCAATCGAGATGCCGATGAAAACCTGCCTGCTGGCCGGCCTGATGCTGGCCGCCGCCGTGATGCCTGCCCATGCGCATACGCCGTTCCTGGCGCCTGCGACGTTCCAGATCCAACCCACCAGCCTGGTGACCCTGGATGCCAGCTTTGCCGAAACCTTCTTCGTGCCTGAAGTGGTGTTCGACAACAGCACCTTCGTGGTGACCGATCCGGATGGCGTGCAGCATGCGCCGGACACCGTGCACCTGCTGAAGACCCGCGCGGTGGTGGAACAGCGCCTGCCGGGCAAGAAGGGTACTTACCGCTTCAGCACCGGCAACCGCCTGGGGGCGGTGTTCCGCACGTTCGAGGTCAACGGCAAGGTGGAAAGCAGCCGCGAACCGTCCGCGCCGCTGCCGGCGGGGGCGAAGATCGTCTCGCATTACCAGAGCCTGTCGCGTTCGGAGGTGTACCTGACCGCCGGCGCGCCGACCACCGAAGCGCTCGCACCGTATGGCAAGGGCCTGGAGCTGGTGCCGGTGACCCACCCCAGCGACCTGTATGTCGGCGAACACTTCCACTTCGAAGTGCGCTACGACGGCAAGCCGCTGCCGGCGCAGAAGGTCGAGATCAACCGCGCGCTTGGCGATGGACAGGCGCAGCCGGCACCGATCGAGCTGACCACTGATGCCGCCGGCAAGGCCAGCCTGCCGCTGCAGCATGCCGGCGCCTACCTGGCGCTGATCCGCTACCGCGGCGCGGCACCCGAAGGCGCGGCCGCACCGCAGTACGGCAACAACTACACGCTCAGCTTCCGCGTGCTGGAACCGTAAACCCTTCTTCCAAGGCCCACCCGAATGAACAAGAGCGTGATCTTCATGGCCCTGCTGGCCACGACCACCGGCGCTGCCGCACAGGCGCCCCAGGCCGGTGCGAAGGCGCCGTCCTCCGCGGCCGCCGACTTCCTTGAACAGTTTGATCCGCAGGACACCGGCGCGGTCAGCTGGGCGCAGTTCGAGACCTTCCGACGTACCCGCTACGCCGCGACCGACACCAATGGCGACGGCAGCGTGGACAAGCAGGAGTACATCGACGAATACCTGCAGCGCTTCGACGAGCGCCTGGCCAAGGCCCGCGAAGGCCACCTGCGGCAGACCGATACGCGCTTCAAGGCGCTGGACCGCAACAACGACGGCCGCATCAGCCGCGAAGAGTTCGACGCGGCCGGCGAACGCACCTGGGCGGGTTACCAGAAGAGCCAGGAAGCGACCCGCGAAAGCGCGGCGGCGACCAACCGCGATCCGCTGAAGATGCCGACCTCGCACACCGCCAACGGCATGCTGGAACTGTATGACCGCAACGGTGACGGGGTAGTCGACCGGGCCGAGTTCGATGCCGCGCGTACCGCGACCTTCGCCGCCACCGATGCCGACGGCGATGGCCAGCTGGATCTGGCCGAGTACACCGCCGAGTTTGCCGGCCGCCTGGATGCGCAGCGCGCCACGGTGCGCGAGGCCGGTGCCCGCCAGGCAGGCGTTCGCTTCGGTGCGCTGGACACCGACAAGGACGGGCAGATGACCTTCGCCGAGTACCAGGTGTCGGGCAAGCGCCTGTTCGAGCGCGCCGACACCAATGGCGACCGCATCGTCGATGCGCGCGACCCGGAACCGGTCGCCAGACCCTGATCCACGCCGGTGCCGGCAAGCCGCCGGCACCACGGCGCCGCGACCACGCCTCGCGCGCCCGGAACACGAACTTCCACGACCTCCCAGCCCGCACCGGCGCTCGACGCGCCGACAGCCAGGAACGGCGTACGTCCAGCCCTTTCTCCCTGCGGAGCTTTCCCGATGAACCTGTCCCTTTCCCTGCTCTCGCTGGCGGTGCTCGCCAGCCTGTCCGCGATGCCCGCCGCGCATGCCGGTGCGCCGGCAGACGCCGGTACCCTCGATACCGTGCGCGTGGAAGCCGAACGCGCGAAGAAGAGCACCTCGCGCAACCAGAACGTCACCGTCCTCACCGCTGCCGACCTGGACGCGGGAATGGCCAACAACATGGAAGAGGCGATCCGCTACATTCCCGGCGTCAGCGTGGTCGACATGGGGCGTTTCGGTGACAACGGCTTCAACATCCGTGGCCTGGAAAGCGACCGCGTGGCGATCACCGTCGACGGGCTGAGCCTGGGCGAATCAGTCGAGACCGCGCGTTCCTACGAGTTCTTCCGCGGCGGTCGCGGCGACGTGGACATCGACACCCTGAAGAGCCTGCAGGTGATCAAGGGCGCCGACTCCATCACCGCCGGCAGCGGGGCGCTGGGCGGCGCGGTGGTGTTCACCACCAAGGACCCGGCCGATTACCTGAAGCCGGCCGGCAACGATACGCACGTCGGCATGAAGTTCGGTTACAGCGGTTCCAACGATGAAACGATGGGCACGCTGACCTTCGCCAACCGCAGCGGCATCGCCGAATCGATGCTGGTCTACACCCGCCGCGAAGGCCACGAATCGGAAAGCTGGTACGACACCACGGTAGACCGCATCGGTGTCGGCCGGCGTACGCCGGACCCGGTGGACAGCACCCGCGACAACCTGCTGGGCAAGCTGGACCTGCAGCTGGACGAGCGCAACACGCTGGGTTTCATGATCGAGCGCGGCCGCGCCCGCAATGAAGTGGACAACCTGTCGCGCGTCTATTCGCCAGGCTACCTCGAGCGCCGTGGTGACGACCGCAACGACCGTGACCGCTATGGCATGCGCTGGCAGTATCGCCCGCAGAATGCGCTGTTCGACAGCATGGAAGCGCAGCTGGACCACCAGGTCACCGAAAGCCGTGGGCTGACCACCATCCTCGCCGGCAGCGGCTGCCCGGGCCGCACCGTGCCGTGCCTGCGCAGCGAGAACCGCTCCACCGAACAGACCCTGGACCGTGCAGCGCTGGATTTCAGCAAGGTGCTGGACAACGCCGGCGCGCGCCATGACATCGTCTACGGCCTGGCCTGGCAGACCCGCGATGTCGACTTCACTGCCGTGGATACGCGTTGGACCGCGGCCGGCGACATCGCCACCGTGGACCAGGATCCGCGCCAGGTACCGAAGACCGATGCACGCAACTGGAACCTGTACCTGCGTGACAGCGTGACCCTGATGGAGGAGCGCCTGATCCTGAGCGGCGGTGCGCGCTATGACCGCTATGACTACTCGCCGACGGTGGATGCCACCTTCGTCGACCCGACCGGCAGCGTGCGCGACCTGCGGTTCTCCGCGCCGAGCTGGCAGCTTGGCGCCGAATTCCGCTTCCTGCCCGACCATGCCGTGTGGGCCCAGGTCGGCCGCGGTTTCCGCGCGCCGAGCGTGGCCGATCTGTACTCACCGACCGGCAGCACCGTTGCTTTCGATGCCATCACCGGTGCCCAGGTGCAGTTCGATACGTCGTCGTCCAACCCGGAGCTGGACGCGGAAAAGAGCCTCAACGTGGAACTCGGCTACCGCTGGAGCAGCGACCGGGGCCAGCTGGGTTTCTCGCTGTTCCGCGACCGCTACAGCAACTTCATCGAGACGGTGATCACCGCACAGGCGTACGCCAACGGCTACCGCACCACCGCCACCGCGCCGATCCAGTACAGCTACAACGCGACGATGCCGATGAACGCCGGCAGGGTCACGGTGAAGGGGGCCGAGCTGGAAGGCCGCTGGCAGTTCAGCGATGCATGGTCCTCGCGCATTGCCGCCGCTTACAGCGAAGGCGAGAAGGCCGACGGGGATCCGCTGGAAAGCATCGTCCCGGCCAGCGTGGTGGTCGGCCTGCGCTACGCGCCGTCGCCGGTGTGGAACGTCACCGCCAACCTGACCCACGCGTGGGGCAAGGACGCCGACGATGCCTACACCACGCTGGCCGACGGCACGCGCGGGACGCCCGACTGGGTCGGCAAGGCCGACGGCTACACCGTGCTGGACCTGGTGGGCAGCTGGAACGTCACCGAACAGCTACGGGTCAGTGCCGGCGTGTACAACCTGACCGATCGTGAGTACTACCTGTGGCAGCGCGTGCGCGGTATCTACGAAGGCACCAACACGTTGTATGGCTACGTCAACGAGCAGGGCATCGGCCGGTACAGCGAGCCGGGCCGCAATACACGCGTGACCGTGGCCTACCGCTTCTGAAACAGCCCGTTGGTAGCGCCGAGCCATGCTCGGCGGACGCGGAGAATCGGTAGCGCCGAGCCACGCTCGGCGGACGCGGAGAATCGGTAGCGCCGAGCCATGCTCGGCGGACGCAAACGAAAAAGGGACGAAGCTCGCGCTCCGTCCCTCTCAATCAGGCGCGACGACCGAAATCGTCAACTGCGCATGGCGCGGATCAGACCGCGCGGCTGCTGCTGCCCTGGCTGCGGCCGCCACCACCACGACGCTGGCCCTGGCCCTGCGCGGCACGCGCCTGGCCGGCACCACCGCCGCCTTCGCGACGACCACCGCCGGCCTTCTTCGGGCCTGCATGGGCGTGACGCGGGGCATCGCCGTGCGGACGACGGGCATGCGAGGTCTTGCGCACGCCGCGGTCACCCATATCGCTGTCGGCCTTGCCCGGGGCGCTGTTGCCCCAGCGGATCGGCACCTGCAGCTCGAAGCCCGGCACGTCGCGGATGTCCATGTCGCGGCCGAGCAGGCGCACGATCTGGCGCAGCAGCTTGACTTCATCCTGGGCAACCAGCGAAATCGCTTCGCCGGTGGCACCGTTGCGGCCGGTACGGCCGATGCGGTGCACGTAGTCTTCGGCGACCATCGGCAGATCGAAGTTGATCACCTTCGGCAGCTCGTTGATGTCGATGCCGCGCGCGGCGATATCGGTGGCCACCAGCACGGTCACGCGGCCGGCCTTGAAGTCCGCCAGTGCACGCAGGCGCTGGCCCTGGCTCTTGTTGCCGTGGATCGCGGCGGTCTTGATGCCGGACTTGTCCAGGAACGCGGCCAGCTTGTCGCTGCCGTGCTTGGTGCGGGCGAAGACCAGGGTCTGCTCGCGGCTGTCCTGGGCGAGCAGGTGCAGCAGCAGGTCGCGCTTGCGACCGCCATCGACCGGGTGCACGCGGTGGGTGATCAGTTCGGCGACGGTGTTCTTCGGCGTGACCTGGATCTGCTCCGGGTTGCGCATGAACTCCATCGCCAGCTGCTTGATGCTCTCTTCGAAGGTCGCCGAGAACAGCAGGGTCTGGCGGTTCTGCTTGGGCAGCTTGGCCAGGATGCGCTTGATCGACGGCAGGAAGCCCATGTCGAGCATGCGGTCGGCTTCGTCCAGCACCAGCACTTCAATGCCGGACAGGTCGATGCTGCGACGCTCGATATGGTCGATCAGGCGGCCCGGGCAGGCCACCAGCAGGTCCACGCCACGGCGCAGGATGTCCAGCTGGTTGCCCATGCCGACGCCGCCGTAGATGCAGGCGCTCGGAATGCGCAGGTACTTGCTGTAACCGCGCAGGCTGTCGTGCACCTGGGTGGCCAGTTCGCGGGTGGGGGTCAGGATCAGGGCGCGCGGCTTGCGCGGGCCACCGTTGGACACTTCCTGCGAATTGGTGGCCAGGTGCTGCAGCAGCGGCAGGCCGAAGGCGGCGGTCTTGCCGGTGCCGGTCTGTGCGCCGGCCAGCAGGTCACGGCCGGCCAGGGCGAGCGGGATGGCCTGCTCCTGGATCGGGGTGGGGGTTTCATAGCCCTGCTCGGAAAGCGCACGCAGCAGGAAGGGCGCAAGGCCCAGGGATTCAAAAGACATTCGAGAAAGCTCCAAAAACAGAGAACGCCTGGCCGAATGACCAAGCGGGGGCAGATCGATGAGATCGGCTGACTCGGAGCGTTCCCGTGAACCGCGCTGCGAGAAATTGGGTGCAGCCGGCGCGGAGAGCGCAGGCTGGAATGCGTGACGAACGGCGCCGGAGTGGGGGCGGGCGAGGGGTCGGGTGACCTGGCTCGCCGGCGATCCCGGAGGGAAACGGACGGCCGCTGCAGACCGGCGAAGTCTAACCGAAGAATGAGATGCGGCGCAAAGGTGCGTGTTCAGGTTGTGCTCCGGCGCAAAAGCCGGATCCGGGTGGGGCCGGGCGGGGAGGCTGTGCGGGGGACGGCAAAGGCCGCATCCTGCGGGCCTCGTTTCGTGCCATCCATGGCGCTCAACGCCCCCGCAAAGCCTCCCCGCCCGGCCCTCTGACAGGTTCCTTGGCGTCTGGAGAGCTGGTAGCGCCGAGCCGTGCTCGGCGGGAGGGTGGGGGCGCGCGAGGAGGTGTCCGATGAACCGCATGCGCGGCATACACTCCTCGCCATGCGGCGGCGCAGCTTTCCGCCGTCGCGGGGGTTTGATTACACTTGAAACTTGTTTGCCACCTCAGCCGGATGTGCCCATGAAGCTTGGTTCTTTGAAGGAAGGCGGCCGCGACGGCACCTTGATCGTCGTTTCGCGTGACCTGCAGCGCGGGGTGCGCGCCACGGGTATCGCCGCGACGTTGCAGGCGGCGCTGGAAGACTGGTCGCGCAGCGCGCCGCGGTTGCAGGCGTTGTCCGATTCGCTGAATGCCGGCGATGCCGATGGGGTGTTCGACATCGATATGCAGGCGTTGGCCTCGCCGCTGCCGCGTGCGTATGAATTCCTGGATGGCAGTGCCTACCTGCCGCACGTGGCACGGGTACGCCGGGCGCGTGGCGCGGAGGTGCCCGACAGCTTCTATACCGATCCGCTGATGTACCAGGCGACCAGCGCCGGTTTTTATGGTCCGCGCGATGCGGTGAAGGTGGTCAGCGAAGACCATGGCATCGACCTGGAAGCGGAGATCGTCGTGGTCACCGATGACGTGCCGATGGCCGTCAGCCCGGAACAGGCGGCCACGCACATCCAGCTGATCGGGCTGGTCAACGACGTATCGCTGCGCAACCTGATCCCGGGCGAGCTGGCCAAGGGCTTCGGTTTCCTGCAGTCCAAGCCGCGCTCGGCGCTGTCGCCGGTGTTCGTCACTCCCGATGAGCTCGGTGATGCGTGGCAGGACAGCAAGCTGCACCTGCCGCTGGTGACCCACGTCAACGGCACGTGGTTCGGTGCGCCGGAAGCGGGCGTGGACATGCAGTTCAACTTCGGCCAGCTGGTGGCGCACGCGGCGAAGACCCGGCCACTGGGCGCCGGTACCCTCGTCGGTTCGGGCACCATCGCCAACGAGGACACCGGCAAGGGGGCTTCGTGTTTCGCCGAACTGCGCACGGTGGAAACGCTGCGCGACGGCAAGCCGAGCACGCCGTTCATGTCGTTCGGCGACGTGGTGCGCATCGAGATGCTGGATGCCAACGGGGCCAGTATTTTCGGTGCCATCGAACAGCGCATCGAGCAGGCCGCCACGCCGTGAGCGGCGCATCGGCGCCTGCGCCGGGCGGGCAGGGCGGGATCGTCCTGCATACCTATTGGCGTTCCAGCGCGGCCTACCGCGTGCGCATCGGGCTGAACCTGAAAGGCCTGGCCTGGCAGGGCCACGCGGTGCACCTGGTGCGCGGCGGCGGTGAGCAGCATCGGGACAGCTATCACCGGTTGAACCCGCAGGAGCTGGTGCCGACGCTGCAGCATCGTGGGCAGGTACTGACCCAGTCGATGGCGATCCTGGAATATCTGGACGAGGTGTTCGCTGATACTCCATTGCTGCCGGCCGATCCGGTCGGGCGCGCACGGGTGCGTGCCCTGGCCCAGCTGGTGGCCTGCGATATCCACCCGCTCAACAACCTGCGGGTGATGCAGTACCTGGAAGGGCCGTTGCAGCGGGCCGCGGATGCGCGCACGCAGTGGACCCTGCACTGGATGGCCGAAGGGCTGTCGGCAATGGAGACGATGCTGGCCGCCAGCCCGGGCACCGGCACGTTCTGCCACGGTGACCGGCCCGGCCTGGCCGACGCCTGCCTGGTGCCCCAGCTGTACAACGCGCATCGCTTCGGACTGGACCTGGCCGGCTATCCGACCCTGCGCCGCATCGAAGCGGCCTGCCTGGCGCTGCCCGCCTTCGACGCCGCCCGCCCCGAAAACCAGCCCGACGCCGCCTGACTAAAAAGGGGACGGAGGGGATTAAGTCGTTTTCGACCGTGTCGGGTCGAAAACGACTTAATCCCCTCCGTCCCCTTTTTTCAGAAGCCGTGCGAGATGGTCGGCTGGCCGGCGGAGAAGTCCGCGTAGGGATCGTGCTCGCCGCTGCTGCCTTCGGACAGCCGGAACTTCAGTGCCAGGCCGTCGCGTGAATCGGCCGCGCGCAGTGCTTCTTCGATGTCGACGATGCCGTCCTTGACCATCCGGAACAGGCACTGGTCGAAGCTTTCCATGCCTTCTTCCAGCGAGGCTTCCATCGCCGCCTTGATCTCGTGCACCTGGCCGCGCCGCAGCAGGTCGCGGATCATCGGCGTGTTGATCAGCACCTCGGTCGCCGGCAGGCGGCGGCCGTCGTGGCCCTTCACCAGCCGCTGGCTGATGACACCACGCAGGTTCAGCGACAGGTTCATCAACACATTGCGGTGGGCGCTTTCCGGGAAGAAATTCAGGATGCGCTCGATGGTCTGGTCGGCGTTGTTGGAGTGCAGCGTGGCCAGGCACAGGTGCCCGGTTTCGGCGAAGGCGATCGCGGCCTCCATCGTTTCCGCATCCAGGATTTCGCCGATCAGGATCACGTCCGGCGCTTCACGCATCGCGTTCTTCAGCGCGTTGTGGAAGGCGTGGGTGTCCAGGCCGACTTCGCGCTGGTTGACGATCGACATCTTGTGCTTGTGCAGGTACTCGATCGGGTCCTCGATGGTGAGGATGTGCCCGGTCGTGGTGCTGTTGCGGTGGTCGATCATCGACGCCAGCGAGGTCGACTTGCCCGAGCCGGTGGACCCCACCACCAGCACCAGCCCGCGCGGGGTCATGATGACGTCCTTCAGCACCTGCGGCAGGTTCAGCTCTTCGATGCTGGGAATGCGGCTGCGGATGGCACGGATGACCATGCCGACTTCGCCGCGCTGCTTGAACACGTTCACGCGGAAGCGCCCGGTGTCGGCCAGGGCGATCGCCATGTTGAGCTCCAGGTCGCGTTCGAACTGGGGCACCTGGCCTTCGTCCATCAGCGAATAGGCGATCTTCTTGACCATGCCCGGCGGCAGCCCGGTGTTGCCCAGCGGGTAGAGCTTGCCTTCAATCTTGATATAGACCGGCGCGCCGGTCGTCAAAAACATGTCCGAAGCGTTCTTTTCGGTCATCAGCTTCAGGAAGTAGCCGATATCCATCGCGTTTTTCCCCAAAAACGAGTCGCCGACGGCTCAAGTTGCAAGCATGGCGTCGGCATGACGACAATGGCCGTGCACAACAACCGGCACGGCCTCCCCAAATGAATCAACGTAGCTTCGCACAAATGCGCCATGGCCTGTATGTGATGGCGTTGGCATTCGCACTCTCCGCCCCCGCCACGGCTTTCGCCCAGGACGGGGCGCTTGAGTTGTCCCAGGCCCGCCAGGCGGTGGACCGCGCCACCCAGGCAGATGCCGACCAGTACGCGCCGGACCTGATCGGCATGGCCCGGCAAGGGCTGCAGCAGGCCCAGCGCGCCGCCGACGACCGCCGCGAGCGCAAGAACGCGCCAGCCATGGCCCTGCGCGCTGCCGCCGACGCCGACCTGGCCCGTGCACGCAGCGAGGAAGCCACCGCGACCTCGCAGCTGCAGCTGCGCCGCAACGAAGTCAACCAGCTGCAGCGCCAGCTCGAAACCGGGGAAAACCGCTGATGCGTGCACGTTCGATCTATCTCGCTGCCGGACTTCTGGCCCTGCCGCTGCTGGCCGTCGCCGCCGATGACCCACTGGTGATGCAGCTCAACCAGCGCCTGATGGCGATCTCGGCCAACCCGGACACGGCCAACCTGGGCGCCTTTGAACGGATGCAGGCGCAGCAGGCGATCAGCACCTTCAGCAACGCCAAGCGCCGCGACCAGGAGCTGACCCGCTACCTCGCCGAGCGCCGGGTGGAGATCGCCGAGACCGCCGTGCGCGCCGCCCTGGCCCAGCGTGAAGTGGACCAGCTGGAGCGCACCCGCAGCGATCTGCTGATCGAGGCCAGCCGTCGCGAGGCGGCGCGAGCACGCCAGGAGGCCGAGCGCCTGCGCGTGCAGGCACAGATCCAGGCTGAAGAGTCCGAGCGCCTGCGCCTGGCTGCCGAAAGCGAAGCGCTGGCCCGCCAGGACGCCGAAAATGCCCTGACCAGCGTGGCCGGCAAGCAGCAGCAGCGCCTCAGCGCCGCACAGCAGAACGCCGCCAAGCTGGCCCGCGAAGAGGCCGAACTGGTCTCCGGGCAGAAGCTGCCGGCCAGCAAATTCGACAGCCGCGGTGAGGTGTTCACCTTGACCGGTGATGCCTATGCCAATGGCCAGGCCGCCCTGTCCAACGCGGCAAAGAACCAAGCGAAGGCACTCGGCGAGTACCTGAACATCGGTCGCAAGGGGCGGGTGCGGATCGAGGCCTATGACAGCGCCAACGGCGTGGGCCAGCGACGTGCCGAGGCGCTGCGCGACGCACTGGTCGCGGCAGGTGTCGCCAGCAACCGCATCCAGGTCGCCGGCAAGAAGGCGGCGTCCACCCGCGCCCGTTCGGCAGAGGTGATCGTTTCACCTTAAAGTATTGTTTTCGTTAATAAATGGGCGTCCGGTCTCACTTGCCTGAACCCCTCGTCGCCGCAAGAGGGTTTTTTGTCGCATGGGGCTTGTAGGCCCCCTCGGGCAAGCGTAGGGTCAATCGTCCGGGACGCATCGTGCGGACCGGACGACGGGAGGGCCGGGCCGATGCAATCTGGGCACGAACCGAAGCAGGCAATCATCCACGGGCCAGTGTGGAATGCCGGACGGAACGCCGCCCTGCGCGCGGACCGCGCCCTTCTTCTCCCGACAGACGCCCCGTGCCGCCAGGCCGGGGCGTTCGTGTTTCTGCTGAAGGAGGTACATCATGTTTGAAGATCAGTCCCAGAGCGAGATCGAGGCCCGCCGCGCGCGCGATCCGGAGTTCCGGACCCTGCATGACGAACACCGGAAGTTGAATCGCCAGTGCATGGATGCCGAGCTCGGCGTGTTCGCCGTGAGTGATGTCACCCTGGGCCGGATGAAGCGGGAAAAGCTGCTGGCCAAGCAACGTCTCCTGCGCATGCTCGAGACCGCCCCGCAATCGCAATCCTCCCCCTCGAATTGACCCATCCACGCCCCGTCGGGCGTTCCGGCCGATGATGGCCGTCCTGCTGGCGCGCCGCTGAGCCCGCCACCGCCCGGGCACCGCCGATCGTGGTGCCCGGGCTGTTTCGCCCCCCATGTTCCCTGTCGCGGGCGGCGTGGACCTCCTCGTCGGTCCATGTCGTCCGCGCCACTTGGCTTCGGCGTACATGCCTACCCGCCGGCAGGCCTGCAAGGCCTACCATCTTCACGCCCATACAGCGGATAATCCAATGTCCGGCCCTGCGCGGCGCGAATCGAAGTCCCCCGAATGCCCATCCATGCTTCCGTCCTCGACCTCATTGGCCAGACCCCCATCGTCAAGGCCCAGCGCCTGGACACCGGTGTCTGCGAGCTGTTCCTGAAGCTCGAAAGCGCCAACCCGGGCGGATCGATCAAGGACCGTATCGGCCTGTCGATGATCGAGGCGGCGGAAAAGCGCGGCGACCTCAAGCCCGGCGCCACACTGGTGGAAGGCACGGCGGGCAATACCGGCCTGGGGCTGGCGCTGGTGGCCCAGCAGAAGGGGTACAAGTTGGTGCTTGTGGTTCCCGACAAGATGAGCCGGGAAAAAATCTTCAACCTGAAGGCGATGGGCGCCGAAGTGCGGCTGACCCGTTCGGACGTGGCCAAGGGCCATCCGGAGTACTACCAGGACCTGGCCAGGACCATCGCCGACCAGATCCCCGGCGCCTACTTCATCAACCAGTTCGGCAACCCGGACAATCCGGCGGCGCACGAATTCGGCACCGGCCCGGAGATCCTGGAGCAGATGGGCGGCGAGCTGGACGCGATCGTGTTCGGCTGTGGCAGCTCGGGCACCATGACCGGCCTGTCGCGCGCGTTTTCCACGCTTTCGCCGAAGACCGAGCTGGTGCTGGCTGATCCGGTGGGTTCGATCCTGGCCGAATACATCAACGACGGCGTGCTGAACGACAAATCCGGCAGCTGGCTGGTGGAAGGCATCGGCGAGGACTTCCTGCCGTCGATCTCCGACTTCAGCCGGGTCAAGAAGGCCTATGCCATCACCGATGCCGAAAGCTTCCATACCGCCCGCGAACTGCTGGGCAAGGAAGGCATCCTGGGCGGCTCGTCGACCGGCACCCTGCTGGCGGCGGCGCTGAAGTACTGCAAGGAGCAGACGACGCCGAAGCGGGTGCTGGTGCTGGTCTGCGACACCGGCAACAAGTACCTGTCCAAGATGTACAACGACTACTGGATGCTGGACAACGGCTTCCTGGAGCGCCCGCAGCACGGCGACCTGCGCGACCTGATCCTGCGCCCGTACGGCCAGCGCGACACCGTGGTGATCGGCCCGAACGACCTGCTGACCACCGCCTACCAGCGCATGAAGCTGTATGACGTGTCCCAGCTGCCGGTCGTTGACGGCGACACGCTGGTCGGCATCGTCGATGAAAGCGACGTGCTGCTGCATGTGTACGGCGACGAAGCGCGCTTCCGCGACACCGTGTCCACCGCGATGGTCAGCAAGCTGGACCGGCTGGACGTGAAGTCACCGATCGAAGCGCTGCTGCCGGTGTTCGACCGCGGCCAGGTGGCGATCATCATGGACGGCGATACGTTCCTGGGCCTGATCACCCGGATCGATCTGCTGAACTACCTGCGCCGTCGCGTTCAGTAAGGCGACGTTCGAAGATTTTACACACTGAATACGTGTTTATCAGGGTCAAAGGTCGTTAAGGCCGCGCTGATAGACTCCCGAACCTTCAACGGCGACCACCTGGGCGCCCAGCAGGAAACCCTTATATGTCTGACTCTTCAAAGCCGGCCCACGCGCGCGCGCTTTCGCTGGCCACGCTGGCCATCCACGGCGGCCAGTCGCCCGATCCCAGCACCGGCGCGGTGATGCCGCCGATCTACGCCACGTCGACCTATGCGCAGAGCAGCCCGGGCGAGCACCAGGGGTTCGAGTATTCGCGTACCCACAACCCGACGCGCTTCGCCTACGAGCGCTGCGTGGCGTCACTGGAAGGCGGCTCGCGTGGCTTCGCGTTCGCCTCCGGCATGGCCGCCACCTCCACCGTGATGGAGCTGCTGGATGCCGGCAGCCACGTGGTGGCGATGGATGACATCTACGGTGGCACCTTCCGCCTGTTCGAGCGCGTGCGTCGCCGCACCGCCGGCCTGGATTTCAGCTTCGTCGACCTGACCGACCTGGCCGCGTTCGAAGCGGCGATCACCCCGGCCACGAAGATGGTCTGGATTGAAACGCCGACCAACCCGATGCTGAAGATCGTCGATATCGCTGCGGTCGCAGCGGTCGCGAAGAAACACGGCCTGGTCATCGTGGTCGACAACACCTTCGCCTCGCCGATGCTGCAGCGCCCGCTGGAACTCGGCGCGGACCTGGTGCTGCACTCGGCCACCAAATACCTCAATGGCCATTCGGACATGGTCGGCGGCATGGTGGTGGTCGGTGACAACGCGGAATTGGCCGAGCAGATGGCCTTCCTGCAGAACTCGATCGGAGGCGTGCAGGGCCCGTTCGACAGCTTCCTGGCGCTGCGTGGGCTGAAGACGCTGCCGCTGCGCATGAAGGCGCACTGCGCCAATGCGATGGCGCTGGCGCAGTGGCTGGAAACCCAGCCTGCGGTGGAGAAGGTGATCTATCCGGGGTTGAAGAGCCATCCGCAGCATGAGCTGGCCACGCGCCAGATGAACGGCTACGGCGGCATCGTATCGATCGTGCTGAAGGGCGGGTTCGAGGCGGCGAAGGTGTTCTGCGAGCGGACGGAGCTGTTTACGCTGGCCGAATCGCTGGGTGGGGTGGAAAGCCTGGTGAACCATCCTGCAGTGATGACGCATGCTTCCATTCCGGTTGAGCGGAGGGAGGCGCTTGGGATCAGTGCGGGGCTGGTGCGGTTGAGTGTCGGGGTGGAGGAGTTGGGGGATCTGATGGTGGATCTGGAAAGGGCGCTTTCGGTACATGAGTAACGAAGCCAACCGTTTGCCGCACCGTCGAGGCGCCAGGCCGGGTCTGCACCTGCTCAACCTGTCGGCATGGATCAGAGAACAGCGTGTGCTGCAGCTTGTGTACCGGCAGCTTCCTCCGCGATGGCGCAACTGGGCTTCGTCCCTGCTCGCCTCGCGTGCGAGCGCAAGTGCCCGTTTCCCGCGCACTCCACGTTGGGACCTGGGTGCGAATCGCGCAGCCCTCGATCCTGTCAAGATGCCGGGGCACTCGGGTGGTCCGGGCCTTAACCTGCTGGGGTACATGCGTGGCCAGTTCGGCCTGGCTGAAAGTGCTCGACTGTATGCACGCGCATTGATTGATTCCGGCGCGGATGTCGCGCTGTACGACATCGACCTGGCGCTTCCACATGGCTGGGAAGATACCAGCCTGGATGCGTGGATTGGCACGGATATGCCGCACGAAATCAGCATCATCTTCGTCAATCCTGATTATTTGAAGCCGGCCCTGGAACAGATCGGCGAGGCAAGGCTACGAGGTCGCTATCTGGTCGCCTGCTGGTTCTGGGAGCTGGAGAAGATTCCCGACGAGTGGCTTGATGCACTGGCCTTGGTGGATGAGATCATGGTGGCCAGCAAATTCGTTGAGGACGCTTTCCGACGCGTCACCGAGAAGCCCCTGCTGCGTGTCCCTCTACCATTGAGTGCCCTGCCCGATAGCGGCCTGCAGCGTCAGGATTTCGGTCTGGAAGAGGGGAAGTTCACCTTCCTTGCCACCTTTGATTTCAACTCCTGGATTGAAAGGAAAAACCCGCTCGCGGTCCTTTCGGCCTTCCGTGCCGCGTTCCCTGCTGATCGTGACGACGTCCGCCTGCTGGTGAAATCCAGCAATGGTTTCCGCCATCCGGACAAGTTCCGGGCGTTGTTGAGCGCAGGGGAGGGAGACGATCGCATCATCATCCGCGACGACGTCATTGATCGTGCCCACCTGAACGCCCTGCAGCGTTGCTGTGATGCCTACGTGTCACTCCATCGTGCAGAGGGTTTCGGTCTCGGGCTTGCGGAGTGCATGGCGCTGGGCAAGCCTGTCATTGCGACGGGGTGGTCCGGCAATCTGGAGTTCATGGATTCCGAAAGCGCACTGCTGGTTGGATTCCGCAGGATACCCGTGAGGGATGGGGACTATCCCCACCCCGATGGAGCTGAGTGGGCAGAGGCAGACGTTGGCGCTGCCTCCGCTGCCATGCGGAAACTGGCCGACGACCCTGTCGCGGCCTCCCGGCTGGGTGCCCGCGCGCGCACCGCCGTGCTGGGGCGCCTGTCGCCTGAAAACGCGGCGCGCATCATCTTGAATCGAGTCAGGGAAATCAAGGAAGAAATGAACTACGCAGGTGAGAACCATGGGTGACATGATGCGCTCGATATGGGCATACCGTTTTTTCATCCTTTCCTCGATTCGCAGTGATCTGAAGATCAGGTTCCTGCGCAGCAAGCTGGGAACCATGTGGATGATCATTCATCCACTGGCGCAAGTCCTCATCTTCGCCCTGATTCTTTCGGAAGTGCTCTCCGCCAAGCTTCCGGGAATCGACAACAAATACGCCTACGCGCTCTACCTCATGGCAGGCACGTTGGGCTGGACATTGTTCGCCGAGACGATCACGAAATCAGTCAGTCTTTTCATCGACAACGCGAACCTGATGAAGAAGATGGCATTTCCAAGGATCTGCCTGCCCATCATCCTTGCCGGGACCATGTTGGTGCAGAACACGTTGTTGCTACTGGCCATCTTTCTCGTGTTTGCGGCGCTGGGGCACTTTCCCGATGCCCATGCGCTCTGGCTGCCGGTGCTGATCCTGATCACGTTGGTCCTGTCGCTCTCGCTGGGCACCCTGCTTGGTGTCTTCAATGTATTCGTACGCGATATCGGCCAGGTCGTCCCCGTCGTGCTGCAGGCACTCTTCTGGTTCACCCCCATCGTCTACAGCCTGGAGATCCTCCCGGCCAGCACGCAGGCCTGGTTCCGCCTGAATCCGCTGCACCCGTTGATTGCGAGCTACCAGAACGTGCTGGTCTACGGCCGCGACCCTTACTGGAGTGACCTCGGATGGCTGGCCTTGGCCTCGCTCATCATGGGCGTGGCGGCGCTGGTGGTATTCCGCAAGGCAAATGCAGAAATGGTGGACATGCTATGAGTGGCGAAATCTTCGTCTCCGGTGTCGGCAAGGCGTATCGCCACTGGGGCAGCGAGTGGAAGCGCTTTGCGAAATGGTTTGGAGCCAACCCCAAGCCGGACGCTGAAACCTGGGTGCTTCGCGGCATCGACTTCAAGGTCGCCCGCGGCGAAGCGGTAGGCATCATCGGGCAGAATGGTGCAGGCAAGAGCACGCTGCTGAAGCTGGTAACCGGCACCGCGCGTCCGACCGAAGGTGCCATCCACTTGACCGGACGGGTGGCCGCCATCCTCGAGCTCGGCATGGGCTTCAACCCGGAGCTGAGTGGGCGCGAAAACGTCCGTCATGCCGCCGGACTGCTTGGCTTTTCGGGGGAAGACATCGAGCGGATCGTTCCGGAGGTGGAGAAGTTCGCGGAGATCGGGTCCTACTTCGACGAACCGGTACGCGCCTACTCAAGCGGTATGCAGGTTCGTGTCGCCTTCAGTGTTGCAACCGCGACCCGCCCGGACATCCTCATCGTGGACGAGGCGCTGTCGGTCGGCGACGCTTACTTCGTCCATAAATGTTTCCAGCGGATTCGGGACTTCCGTGCTGCTGGCACGACGCTGCTGTTCGTCTCGCATGACCCAACGGCCGTGCAGGCGCTGTGCGACCGCGCCATCCTGCTCGTCGCCGGCAAAAAAGTGCTCGATGGAGAGCCGCGTGAGGTGTTTGATTACTACAATGCCCTGATCGCCGAAAAAGAAAACAGCAAGCTGCTGACCGTGCGCGAAGAGGGCGGGCCTGTGCAGACGGTCTCAGGCACAGGCGAGGCCAGCTTCGGATCGATCACCCTGCGTAATTCCGCTGGCGAGGCCGTTGAATACGTGGGCGTGGGAGAAGCTGTGTCACTGGACGTCGTGGTTGAAATCCATGAGCCGATCGAAAGGTTGGTGTTTGGTTACATGATCAGGGATCGGCTCGGGCAACCCATTTACGGTACCAACACGCACTACTCTGAGCAGGTCCTTGGGGACCTGTCGCCGGGTCAGCGTATCCGTTTCAGCGTCTCGTTCCATATCAACCTGGGACCCGGCAGCTATTCCGTTTCGGTAGCCCTGTCGAGTACAGAAACCCACCTTGTCAAGAATTTCCAGTGGCGTGATCTGGCCACGGTTTTTCAAGTTGCCAATATCACCCACCAGCATTTCGTCGGTTCAGCCTGGTTGCCATCACGTATTGAATGGCAGGAAGAGGCTACGGATGGTGCTATTGAAGTGAGGACCATGGAATGACGTCTCCGCATGAGATGAAGGCAGGGGCTTTGATGCAACAGGTGCGTCATGAGCTCGCAACGCGATCGGCCCAACGCAGTGGCGATGCGCAGCAAAGCTGGGAGCAGGCGCCGCACTGGTTGCCGGACACCGGGCAGATCGCCGATAAACAGCAGTACACGCTGCAGGAACTGCTGCAGTACGAGGACGTGGACTTCGTCGACAATGCTTACCGTGCAATGCTCGGTCGACCCGCTGATCAGGGGGCATTGACCACGTATACGCAGCGGTTGCGTGACGGCAGCATAACCAAGCTGGAGGTGCTGGGTGCCCTCCGCTGGTCGCTGGAGGGCGAGCAGCGGGGTACCCGCATCCATCGACTGCGCCTTCTGTGGACACTGCAACGTTGGAAGCGCAAGCGTCTTCTGGGTCCGGTCATCGAGTGGGCCCACGCTGCCATCCGACTGCCGCGCATGGCCCGCACCGAATCGCTGAATCTCGCCCGCAACGTCCGGGAAACCCGGCGGATCGGCGAGCTGCTGAATGAAGTATCGAACCTCGCCAGTAGCCGCTGCATGCAGATCGAGCGGCAGCTGGCGGAGCTCACGACCCAGCTGCAGTTGGCCGAGTCCCGCTCGGGGGTGCGCGATGAGGCGCACGACGCGCGGCTTGCTTCGCTGGAGATGATCGTCCAATCCGAGTTCGGTCCCGAAGTACTGCAGGCGACGACGGCAGGAGTGGATCCCGCTGAACCTGCTGCCACTCGCAGGCCGAGCATGCTGGTGAGGATGAGCCTGCTGGAGCAGCGACTGGAAGATGACGCAGCAGAACTGCGGCAATTGAGGGGCCAGCTGGATATCGCAAAGTCATTCGCGGGCGAGCACGAGCAGCGCCTTGAGGCGTTGCGTGTCGCTGTAGAGGAGAGTGCTGCAGCGGGGCGTGATCACCATGCCCGGTTCAACCTTGACATGAGTGCGATCAATGCGCGGCAGAGCCGCGATGAAGGTCGCCTGGACGTCCTGGAGCTGGGTGGCAGGCCTCAAGTCGCGAATGCGGCATCCGCCAGCGGCGCTGCCCTGCCGGGTCCGGAGGTGCATGGATCCGTGTCGGCGGCGTCGGACATGGATGTCATGTACGCCGCGCTGGAGGATTCATTCCGTGGTTCGCGCGAGCTGGTCAAGGAGCGTGTCCGTCCGTATCTGCATGATGTCGAACTGGTTTGTGGTGCCGATCCGGGCAGCGCTCTGGTGCTCGATATAGGCTGCGGTCGCGGGGAATGGCTGGAACTGGTTCGCGACGCCGGATATCCCGGGCGCGGGATAGACATGAATGGCATGTTCGTCCAGACCTGTCGCGCGATGGGATTGGACGTCGTACACGGCGATGCGTTCGAGGTCCTGCGCGGGATGCCTGCGGGCTCTGCTTCGGTCATTACCTCGATGCACCTGGTCGAGCATCTTGCGTTTGAAACAATGATCGCTCTGATCGACGAGTGTCATCGCGTTCTGCGTCCTGGCGGCATGCTGATTCTCGAAACGCCCAATCCAGAGAACCTGAGCGTTGGTGCTTTCTCCTTCTACATGGACCCGACCCATCGCAACCCGATTCCGCCGGATCTGTTGTTGTGGCTCACACGTTCTCGTGGCTTCGCGGACGTGCGGATTGATCGACTTACCCAGGCCCGTGACGTCGTGTTTCCGGAACTGCTCGATGAGAGCCAGCCGGGATCCAACTCGATCAACCGGATCATCGAGCAGTTCAGGGCGCCATTGGACTACGCAGTGATCTCCCGGAAGACCTCGTAATAGCGCTCTGTCTGTTCTGCGGCAGTCGGATCGGCGCTGAATCAGTTTTGTGTTTCGTGCAGGACGTTGTCGCTCAGGCGCGTTTCGGTCGCTTGGTGCACCCGCGTGGGGGCAGTGGTCATCAGATGAGAGATGAGATGACCACGAGCATCAAGGCGGTCGCGCGCCAGCGGTGACAGCAGGTGTCCGGCACCAATCAACTAGGATGTACATCATGCGGATAGCATTGGATTTGCAGGCGTGCCAGACGGCATCCCGCCATCGCGGTATCGGGCGTTACACGCTCGATCTCACCGGCGCGCTGTTGTCTGGTGCTCAAGGTGCCGATTACTCCATCGGTCTCGACGGCACGTATCCACGCGAAGCGAACGAAGTGATGTCTGCCCTGGAAGGACGGTTGCCGCGGGACAAATGGTCGCGCTACTACTACGCCGGGCCGACGCAGCCGCATGGCCATCCGGCCGACTGTCTCCGGCCTGCCGCGGAGGTGCTCTGCATGAACCACTATGCCGGTCTCGCGCCGGACATCGTGCATGCAAACAGCCTGTTCGAGGGTTTCGTGGAACATGCTGGCGGGGTGGCGGGGCTGGCCCAGGTGCCGGGCGCGATCAGCTCGGTGACGCTGTACGACTTCATCCCGCTGGTCTTTTCAGAGCAGTACCTCGACAACGCGAGTTACCGCTCGTGGTACCAAGCCCGTCTCCAGGCCCTGCAGCGTTTCGATGTCATGCTTTGCATTTCCGAGGCCACGCGTCGGGATGCGATGCGTTTGCTGGGCATCCCTGCCGAACGGCTTGCGGTGATCCATGCTGGTGTTGGCAGCGAGTTCACCGCCAGGGCGCTGGAGACCGTAGAGCGTGAGAGCCTGCTGAGGCGGTTTGGAATCCGTGACCGCTTCGTGATCTACACGGGCAACGGCGATTTCCGCAAGAACCTGGTCGGTGCCGTTGATTCGTTCGCGAGAATTCCGCCAGCCGAGCGCGTCGGCGTGCAGTTGGTTCTGAATCAAGTCGGCGACGAGCAGGCGCTGCGTGCCTTTGCGCAACATGCGGGCCTGTCCGCGAATGATCTGGTCATCACGGGAAAAGTCAGTGATGCCGATCTGGTCGGCCTGTTCAGGTCCTGCGAGACGTTCTTCTTCCCGTCGCTGTATGAAGGGTTCGGCCTGCCTGTGCTTGAGGCCATGGCGTGTGGCGCGCCGACCATATGTGCCGATAACTCGAGCCTGGGTGAAGTGATGGCGCGCAAGGACGCAACATTCGATGCGTCCGATCCCGAGGGGGCGGCACGCCTTCTCGGTCGCGCACTGAACGACCAGCAGTACCGCGGGGAGCTGCGTGAGTTCGGCATCAGGAGGGCAGCGGAGTACACGTGGGATCGTTCAGCGTCGCTGTGCGAGCAAGCCTGGCGCGAGGCAATGGAGCGCAAGGCGAAGGCGCTGCGGGGGCCGCGCATGGGGCAGGGAGTCCGCCAGCGTATCGCCATGGTCACGCCGCTGCCGCCGCAGAAGAGTGGTATCGCGGACTACGTTGCCGAGCTGCTGGCTCCGCTGTCGCGCTACGTCGATATTGATCTGTATACCGATGCGGATATTGCCGAGACCGGGGACCTCCGTTTCCGCTATGGAATCCATCACTGGCGAGATCTTGATCGCAGTGCGGGCCGTTACGCGCATATCGTCTATCAGTTCGGAAATTCACCTTTCCACATGCACATGGTGGAGCTGCTGCGGAAATATCCCGGGCTGGTTGTCCTCCACGATGTGTATCTCAGCTCCATGTTCTGGTACATGGAAAGCCATGGCGGCTATCCCGACGCTTTCAGGAAGGCACTGCTGACGTCGCACGGCAGATCCGCCCTGGAGGTACTGAGAGCGGAGGGGCCGCTCGAGGCACGGCTGCAGTTCCCCGCATCGCTCGGGGTGATCGAGGGCGCCGCTGGCATTCTCGTCCACTCCTCACATTCGGCCGAGGTGGTGGATTCGTTCTATCCTGGCGCCTCGCGGGCGATGATCACCCGCGCGCCGATGCCGTTGCGCCTCCCGGAAGACGTTGGCCAGGAAGGAAAGTCCCTCGCGCGAACGGAGCTTGGAATCGCGCCTGCCGAGCAGGTGATCGTCAGCTTCGGGTTCATGGCCGATACCAAGCTGAATCATGTGTTGCTTGATGCGGTCGCCAGCCTGCCCACCGATCGCCGGTCCGATGTGCGCCTGATATTCGTCGGTGGGGCCGACGGTGGCGAGTACGGCGAGCGGATCCAGCGCAGGATCCAGCAGCTGGGTAAGGAAGTCCGCGTGGAGATCTCCGGATTCGTCGCCGAAGAGACCTATCGACGCTATCTGGTCGCGGCCGATGTCGCCGTCCAGCTCAGGGCGGAGAGTCGTGGTGAGACCTCCAAAGCTGTGTATGACTGTATGGCGTATGGCGTTCCCACCATCGTCAACGACTACGCTGGATTCCGGGAGCTCTCCCCGCTGGCGGTACGCAAAGTCTCAGCCCAGCCCGACATCGATGAGCTTGCCGAGGCACTGTCCTTGCTGCTTTCAAGTGAAGCGGCCTGCAGATCGTTGGGGACAGGCGCCCGTGGGGAAATCCGCCGTCACCATGACCCGGATCTGACCGCCAGGACGTATGTGGATGCGCTCTGGTCGTCGGGACAGACGGTGAAGATACGAAGCGGCAGCCTGTTGGCCAGTTGTCTGGCGGACGTGTTCGAAGAGGTCTCTCCAACAGACCGTGAATACCATGCACTTGAGACGTCGGTGGCCAGTGCGTTGCAGGCGCAAGGGACCCCGCGCCTGTTCCTGGATCTTAGTGAAGTGGTCCATTCCGACTATGGAACCGGCGTGCACCGCGTAGTGCGCAATCTGGCTCGCGAATGCCTGCTTGGCGAGCAGCCCACCCGGCTCATGGTGCATCCCGTAGCGCATGCGGCGGACGGGATGATGGTGTCAGCCGAATCATTCACCCGTGACGTGCTCGGCGTACCCGACGCAGGCCGCAGCCCGGTGTCAGACATGCGGGCAGGAGACGTACTGTTTCTGCTTGACTCGGCTTGGGACAAGACCGAGCGTTTTGACGCTTCGATTGCGAATGCGCATCGTGCAGGGGGGCGTGTGGGAGCGATGGTCTATGACCTCATTCCGTTGCGCCATCCGCAGCACTGCGTGGATTTCATGCCGGCGGTGTTCGAGGAGTGGTTGCGCTACGTCGTACGCAACTGCGACGTGATCGTCTGCATCTCCCGCGCCGTGGCCGATGACCTGCAGGCCTGGATCCAGGAAGTCGCGCCCCAACAGCGCGTCGGCCAGCGTATCGGGCATGTCCATCTGGGCAGCGATCTGGTCGAGCGGGGGGCTGCAGGCGAGCCTGCACGCTCTGTCCGCAATGCATTTGCGAAACCGGCCGTCCTGATGGTGGGTACGGTCGAACCACGAAAGGGCCATGGGCTTGCCCTTGATGCTTTTGAGCTGGCCTGGAAGCGCGGATCCAGCCTGATGCTGGTGATCATCGGCAAGAAGGGCTGGAACGTGGAGGGCCTGGCATCCAGGTTGCGCGACCATCCCGAGGCGGGAAAGCGCCTGCTCTGGCTTGAGGCAGTGAGCGATGCCGACCTTGAGCATGCCTACGCCTCCGCCGTGGCGTTGCTGCAGGCATCGTCCGCTGAAGGCTTTGGCTTGCCGATCGTCGAGGCAGCCAGGCACGGCCTTCCCCTGTTGCTCAGTGATATCCCGGTGTTCCGCGAGGTGGCCAGAGAGCACGCGGCGTACTTCACGCTGGAGGGGCCTGAGTCACTGGCAAGGCTGCTCGGCTCACCGATTCCGCCTGCAGCCCCTGTCGACCTTGGACTGACGTGGCGCGAATCGGCATCCAGATTCATGCAGCTGCTGCTTAACGGCGGGTGGGACTACTGATGCAGGGGCATCGGCAGGCGGTTCAGCGCAAAATTCCGCACCCGCGGGCAACAGCGAGCCGGCCCAGATCCGGGTGGGACAGATGCGGTATGATCATTTGTCTGTCTGACCCGGGGGAGAGGGGTCAACGTGGATCGCCACGAGGACAGTGCGGGACGCACGATTTTCTTAACTAACCGAGTGAAGTGGCAATGAGCATCAGGAAGGCAATCATCACGGGCGTTACCGGTCAGGACGGTGCTTACCTGACCCAGTTGTTGCTGGAGAAGGGCTATAAAGTCTACGGGACCTATCGGCGTACGAGTTCGGTCAATTTCTGGCGGCTTGACGAAGTGGGTGTTACCAACCACCCCAATCTTGAGCTGGTCGAGTACGACCTGACCGATCTGGGTACGTCGCTGGCAATGGTGCAGAGGATCCAGCCGGACGAGATCTATAACCTGGCCGCGCAGAGTTTCGTCGGCGTCAGTTTTGACCAGCCGAGCACCACTGCCCAGATCACGGGGGTTGGCGCGCTCAATCTGCTTGAGGCGATCCGCCTCGTCAATCCGAAGATCCGCTTCTATCAGGCGTCGACGTCGGAGATGTTTGGCAAGGTGCAGGCCGTTCCGCAGATCGAAGAGACTCCCTTCTATCCCCGGAGTCCGTACGGTGTAGCAAAGCTCTACGCCCACTGGATCACGGTCAACTATCGTGAGAGCTACGATATCTTCGGTTCGAGCGGTATCCTCTTCAATCATGAGAGTCCGCTGCGCGGCCGTGAATTCGTCACGCGCAAAATTACCGATTCCGTGGCCAAGATCAAGCTGGGACAGCTGGACGTTCTGGAGCTGGGAAATCTGGACGCAAAGCGCGACTGGGGTTTCGCCAAGGAATACGTCGAGGGCATGTGGCGCATGCTGCAGGCCGATGAACCTGACACGTTTGTCCTCGCAACCAATCGGACCGAAACCGTGCGCGATTTCGTCCACATGGCCTTCAAGGGTGCAGGCATCGAGGTGGAGTTCAAGGGACAGGACATCGACGAAGTCGCGGTGGACACGTCGACCGGCAAGACCGTCATGCGGATCAACCCGAAGTTCCACCGCCCCGCCGAAGTCGATCTGCTGATCGGCAATCCGGAAAAGGCCGAGCGGATTCTCGGCTGGAAGCCGCAGACGACGCTTGAACAGCTTTGCCAGATGATGGTTGAGGCCGATCTCAAGAGGAACGAGCGTGGATTCTCGTTCTGACCTGCAAGGCAAGCGTGTCATGGTCACTGGAGCGTCCGGTTTCACCGGGCGCTACATGGTTGCCGAGCTGCGCGCGCAAGGCTGTCAGGTCATTGGTCAGGGGTCACGACGTGGTCCGGATGACCTGGGTGAGTTCGTCGAGGCCGATCTCAGGGACGAGGCTGCGTTGGCGGCTGCCGTCAGCGCCGCGCGCGCTGACATGGTGGTGCATCTTGCCGCCGTCGCCTTTGTCGCGCACGGCAACGCGGAAGATTTCTACAACGTCAATCTTTTGGGTACGCGGAACCTGTTGTCTGCGTTGGAACGATGTGAGCATCCGGTAGAGAAGATCCTGCTGGCCAGCAGCGCGAACATCTACGGCAACCGTTCTGCAGGAACGCTTGACGAGAGCACGCCGCCCTCGCCTGCAAATGACTATGCTGTCAGCAAGCTGGCCATGGAGCATGTCGCGGGACTGTGGCGGGACAGGTTGCCTGTTGTCATCACCCGGCCGTTCAACTACACCGGTGTGGGCCAAGGGGAACAGTTCCTGGTACCCAAGATCGTCTCGCATTTCGCCCGCCGGGCGCCGGTGATGGAGCTTGGCAACATCGAGGTATCTCGCGATTTCGGTGACGTGCGAGCGGTGGTCCGGGCATATCGGCAACTCCTGCAGTCGCCTGATTCGGTCGGGCAGATTGTAAATATCTGTACTGGAAACGGCCATACGCTGGCGCACATCATCGAACTGTGCGCGGAGCTGAGCGGGCATTCGCTGGAGGTGCGCATCAACCCGGCTTTCGTGCGTGCAAACGAAGTAAAAATCCTGGTCGGGGACAACCAGCGTCTGCTGCGCCTGATTGGCGACTGGGAAACACCCCCTCTCGAGCAGACATTGGAATGGATGCTGGCGGCCGCAGAAGCTGCCGGGTAAGGCGCTGCACGCCCTTTAGAAACAGATACCTGGTTTACAATCACTCCAATTGACTGGGCGGCGTCGCTGCGGCTATGCACTGCGTCGGGCCGCCATCACCTATTCCAAGGAATGCATCAGACATGGCTCAGGATCAAAAACGCGTACTGGTGACCGGCGGAGCCGGTTTCCTGGGATCTCATCTCTGTGATCGCCTGGTCGAGGGCGGGCATGACGTGCTCTGCGTGGATAACTTCTACACGGGCAGCAAGGCCAACGTCGACGGCCTGCTGAAGCATCCGCGATTCGAGCTCATGCGGCATGATGTGACCTTCCCGCTGTATGTCGAGGTGGACCGGATCTTCAACCTGGCTTGTCCGGCATCCCCTGTGCATTACCAGCACGATCCGGTGCAGACGACCAAGACGAGCGTGCATGGTGCGATCAACATGCTGGGTCTCGCCAAGCGGGTGGGCGCACGCATCCTTCAGGCCAGTACCAGCGAGGTCTACGGTGACCCTGAAATCCACCCGCAGGTCGAAGGTTACTGGGGACGCGTGAATCCGGTCGGCATCCGCAGCTGTTACGACGAGGGCAAGCGCTGTGCCGAGACATTGTTCTTCGACTACTGGCGCCAGCATCAGCTGGAGATCAAGGTCATGCGTATCTTCAATACGTACGGTCCGCGGATGCATCCGAATGACGGCAGGGTAGTGAGCAACTTCATCGTGCAGGCGCTGAAGGGCGAGCCCATTACCATCTACGGTGATGGTACGCAGACCCGCAGCTTCTGCTATGTCGATGACCTTGTCGAAGGCATGCTACGGTTGATGGATAGCCCGGCCGACTTCACTGGCCCCGTGAATATTGGCAATCCGGGCGAGTTCACCATGCTTGAGCTTGCGGAAACCGTGTTGCGGCTGGTCGGCGGAACCTCCAAGATCGAGTATCGTCCGCTGCCCTCCGACGATCCGAAGCAGCGCCAGCCGGACATCAGCCTGGCCAAGGCGACCTTCGACTGGGAGCCGAAGGTTGGCCTCGAGGACGGCCTCAAGGAAACCATCGCTTACTTCCGCCATCGTTTGCAGGGGTGAGCGTGAAGATGATGCGGACCGTCGTGGTGATGCCGGTGTATGAAGATGTGGAAGCATCTTCCATCCTGTTCCGGAATCTGGCGGCCAGCCAAGGGTTGGATACCTATGTCGTGGCCGTCGATGACGGTTCCGTTCGACGCCCCTTGGATGTATCGGCGATCGAGGCGGCGGGCTTGGAGGGTGTTGTAGTACGCCTGCGTCGCAATGTCGGGCATCAGCGCGCGATTGCCATCGGCCTCAGCTATGTCGCCGAGACATTCGGTGAAGATGTCATCGTGGTCGCCATGGATTCTGATGGTGAGGACACACCGGAAAGCATTTCCCAACTGGTCCAGGGGCTTGCGTCCGATGATGTCGACGTCGTCGTGGCAACGCGCAGAAGTCGCGTGGAGTCGCTCAAGTTCAAGGCGTTCTATATCGTCTACAAATGGCTGTTCTCGCTGCTCAGTGGTCGACATATCAGCTTCGGCAATTTCATGGCGGCGAAAATGCCGGCGGTCCGTCGCCTGGCCTCCATGCAGGAGACCTGGACTCATGTCGCGGCTTCAGTGCTGAGTTCCAAGCTGCGCATCCAGACCTGTGCGCTTGACCGCGGTTCCCGCTATGCCGGTCGTAGCAAGATGAACTTCGTGGGGCTTGCGCTGCACGGTTTCCGCGCCCTGATGGTGTTCGCCGAAGACGTCCTGGTACGGGTGGGGATTGCGTGCACCCTGGTGGCGGGGCTTTCGGTCGCCGGCGGGGTAATCGCGATGCTGCTGAAGGCATTGGGCTTTGCAACCCCGGGCTGGTTCTCGCTCGCGTTCGGAATCCTGTTGCTTGTGTTCCTGCAGACAGCCGCACTGACTCTGATCATCCTGCTGCTGTCAGGCATGTTGCGCAGCGGCGGCGTGCTGGGCACAGGCAGCTACCATGAGTTCGTGGAGGAGGTGCGTCATGCCCGCCGCCGTTGACGGTGTCCTGGGCGGGCAGGTGGTGCGGTATCTGATCAACGGAGTTGTTGCGACAGTCGTCCACTATGGCGTGCTGCAGTTCAACATCGAAGTGCTGAACATCCAGTTGGCGAGTGTGGCCAACGCCATCGCGGCGGTGTTCGGCATCACGGTTTCGTTCATTGGCAGCCGTTACTTCGTCTTCCGGGGCCAGCAGTCGAGCGTCGTGAAGCAGGGGGCGCACTTCATCATGGTCTATGTGCTTATTGCACTGCTGCACGCCACTGTCATGTATGTCTGGGCCGATCATCTGGGCATGGACTACCGGATCGGCTTCCTGCTGGCCACCGGCATGCAGATGGTGCTGAGCTTCCTCGCCAACAAATTCCTGGTGTTCAAATGAACAAGTACCTGCGCGCATTTCTTGCGACTGCGATCTTCGTCGTTGCATTGCTGCTGATTTACTACGTACACATGCGTTACCTGCGGGTAAGTGTGGTGCTGTACGCCAGCATCCTGGATGCCATTGTTGCGCTTGTGGTGGTCTTTGCCGGCCTGTACCTGCTGAAATGGTTTCGCGATTTCAGCCGACTCGAACTGATCCAGTTGGCGGCGATCTGGCTGCTGGGCGGTTATCTTTTCGCGATATCCATTCCCACCGTGATCGATCGATCGCTCTCTTTCTACATCCTGGAGAAGCTTGACCAGCGGGGGGGAGGTATTCGCGAAGATGCGTTTCGGCAGGTATTCACCGAAGAGTATGTGCGGGAGCATCACCTGGTCGAGGTCCGTCTCACCGAACAGTTGCAGTCCGGGACCATCGAGATACAGTCTGGCTGCGTGAAGCTCACCCCGCGTGGCAAGCGTCTGGCTGGTTTCAGCCGTTTCTATCGTCAGAATCTCCTGCCTACGCATCGCCTGCTTATGGGTCAATACACCGACGCCCTGACCGATCCGTTCAGGAACAGCCGAATGTCGTCAGACTATCGGTGCCATTGAGTAGCCGGACCGAAAAGAATGTCGATCTCCGATCCTCCTGCAGGCGCACGCCCGCACTCCACCGTCGCTTCGCGTTGGTTGGCCCCCCTGTTGTTGTTCGCCGTGGGATTCATCCTGGTTCCATGGGCGCATACGTGCCAGCTGTCCTGCGTGCCGGGCGACATGGCAGACGCTCGATTCAACGGCGTGGTGCTCGAGCACTTCTATCGCTGGTTGATCGGGCTGGACACCAGCCTGCTCAGTCCTTCGTTCTTCTACCCGGTCCCGGGGGCGCTCACTTTCTCCGACAACCATTGGGGAACAGCGTGGATCTACTCTGCATACAGGGCGCTGGGTTGGGACCGGTACCAGGCGTTCGACCTCTGGTACCTGACAGGCTTCGTCGCGAACTACGTGGTCTGCCATGTTGTTTTCCGCCGGCTGCGGTTCTCCCCCCTGGCCAGTGCGGTCGCGGCGTTTGCCTTCACCTTTGCCATGCCGGTACTTGCCCGGCACGGTCATGCTCAGTTGACCTATCGTTTCCTGATGCCCGTTGCGCTGCTGTTGTGGCAGCGTTTTTCAGTGGACGGACGCTGGCGCTGGATTGCCGGGCTGGCCGTTGCGGTGGTCGCCCAGTTCTACGCGTCGATCTATCTGGGATATTTCACCCTGCTGCTGCTGGTGGCATGGTGCCTGGCCCAATGGGCGATCGAGGGCGTGGGGCCGCGTCGCTGGATGGCTCAGCTGTTGCAATGGAGGCAGGCATCCGTCCGTCGCGAACTGCTTCTGGTGGGGATCACCCTCTTGGCCGCGGCTGCAGCGATGATCGCGCTGATGTATCCCTACCTTCATTACTCGAAGTTGTATGGATTCGGCCGTGGCGTGGAGGAAGTGTTGTCGCTGCTGCCAAGACCGCAGAGCTACCTGCTGGCGGACTACTCCGCGCTCTGGCATGTGCCAAGCAGTTGGATCGGGCATGACGTTCCGATGCGCCACGAGCAGCAGATATTCTTTGGTGTGGGCATCCTGGGATTGGCGGCGCTTGGCTTGCTGCGTTCCGGGTCGCGCGTGCGCTGGGTCGCCGTTTCATCTGTCGTGATACTGATGCTACTGACGATGGCAGTCGGCGGCCATTCGCTGTATCTGTTCCTGGCTGAGCTGCCGGGAATCGGCTCCATCCGTGCAATGGCCCGCATAGGCCTTGTGCTGGTGCTGCCGCTGTCGTTGCTGGTGGCACTGGGGGTCGAGTCCGTTCGTACCGGCGCACTGGCATGGAAGATCGTCGCTGCGATGTTCGCGCTGATGATGGTGGTGGAAGCCGCAACGCTGCGCACCGACAAGTTCGGCAGGGCCCAGGCCATCGAACGCATCGAAGCGCTCCGCGGCCGGCTTCCCTCTGCGATGCCGGACCACGCCATCCTGTTCAATCCGGCGGGACCGGGGGTCAACCCGGCTGTCTCCGAGCTGGACGGTGTCATCCTGGCACAGGATCTCGGCAGGCCCACTCTGAATGGCTATTCGGGCAACATCGCGCCGGGATACCATGCGCGCGATAATGTCGCGCCCTGCGTCCAGGCCCTGTATCGTATTACCGCTGCCACCGGCAATGGGGGAGTAGCGGCGGCGGACAAGGCGGCGGTGGGTGCATTGGAGAACATCGTGGTACTCGATCCGCTGTCCTGCAAGGTACACGCCAGCGAGGTACTCGACCTGGCCAATGCTGCCGGTGTGTCCATTCAGGTTGCTTCCATGAGCAAGAGTCCTGCGGGCGGTTACCTCGTATCGGTTCGGGTAATCAACAATACCGCGATGGCATTGAATACTCAGGATGGGCTTCCGCAACCGCTACGGCTGTCCTGGCAACTTTCCGGCGACGGCGCTCCTCTGGATCCGGGGGCATGGTCTACGCGTGTCGACCTTGCCGGTTCCGGGATTCTCGCGCCCCAGGAGGTCCGTGAGGTATCGTTCCTGATACCGGAGGCCGCCGCTGGGCAGCAGATCGGGATCAGTGCCGTGCTCGAAGGCCGAGCGTGGTTGCACGATCATGGTCTTGTCCCTACCACCGTTCCAGTGGGTGGCAGTGAGCGCTCCGTTGCGGTTCACTGACGCCGCGGACGCACCCCGGTGCGCTGTTCGCTCAGGCAATGAGTTCGGGAAGGTGCGGCAGCAGCCTCCTACGCGCGCGGCCCGACCCCGCACGAGCTATTACTACATCATGATTTGAATCGAGGCACGATGAAAATTGCAATCGCGGGTACCGGTTATGTTGGGCTTTCGAACGGTGTGCTGCTCGCCACGCACCACGAAGTGGTTGCCCTCGACCTGATCGCAGAAAAGGTCGAAAAGCTCAATCGGGGGCAGTCGCCCATCGTGGATGCGGATATCGAGAAGGCGCTTGCCGGCGGCCAACTCAACTTCCGCGCCACGCTGGATCCGCGCGACGCGTACGAAGGGGCTGACTTCGTGATCATCGCGACGCCGACCGATTATGACCCGGTCACGAACTACTTCAATACGCGTTCGATCGAGTCGGTCATCGCGCAGGTCTTGGAGATCAATCCGGCTGCGACGATGATCGTCAAGTCGACGATTCCGGTGGGCTTCACCTCCAAGGCACGCGAGCAGTTCGGGACACGCAACATCATCTTCTCGCCGGAGTTCCTGCGCGAGGGCCGTGCGCTGCACGACAATCTCCATCCTTCCCGGATCATCGTGGGTGACCACACCGAAGCGGCGAAGACGTTCGCATCGCTGTTGCAGGAAGGTGCTGAAAAGAAGGATGTCGCGGTACTTTTCACGGATTCGACCGAAGCAGAAGCGATCAAGTTGTTTGCCAACACCTACCTGGCGATGCGCGTTTCCTACTTCAATGAGCTGGATACCTATGCCCAGACCCATGGACTGGATAGTCGACAGATAATCGAAGGTATTTCGCTGGACCCGCGGATCGGGGGAGGGTACAACAATCCCTCATTCGGCTATGGCGGGTATTGCTTGCCGAAGGATACCAAGCAGCTGCTGGCCAACTACCAGGCCGTACCGCAGAACCTGATCCGCGCCATTGTCGAGTCCAACACGACTCGAAAGGACTTCATCGCTGCGGATATCCTCGCCCGCAATCCGAAGGTTGTTGGCGTCTATCGACTGATCATGAAGGCCGGGTCGGACAACTTCAGGTCTTCGAGCATCCAGGGAATCATGAAGCGGATCAAGGCAAAGGGCATCGAGGTGATCGTGCACGAGCCCGCCCTCGATGCCGACGAATTCTTCAATTCCCGGGTTGTGAACGATCTGGCTGATTTCAAGGCGCAGTCGGACGTGATCATCAGCAACCGGATGGCGGATGCGCTCGTCGATGTCGCGGACAAGGTTTACACGCGCGATCTTTTCGGTGACAACTGAGCGGATGTGTTGATTGCCTGACGGGCAAGAAAGAAAGGGCCGGGTATCGCTACCCGGCCCTTTCAGCATCACCGTTCCAGTCGAATCAAGCGCGGCCGTAGCTGTCCTCGAACCGCACGATATCGTCCTCGCCCAGGTAACTCCCGGACTGCACTTCGATCAGCTCCAGAGGCAGCCTGCCCGGATTCTTCAGCCGGTGCGTCACGCCCAGCGGGATGTAGGTGCTCTGGTTCTCGCTCAGCAGGATGACTTCGTCACCACGGGTCACCTCGGCGGTGCCGCTGACCACGATCCAGTGCTCTGCGCGATGATGATGCATCTGCAGGCTCAGTGTCGCGCCCGGCTTGACCGTGATGCGCTTGACCTGGAACCGCGCGCCGTTATCGATGGAGTCATACGCGCCCCACGGACGATAGACCTTGCGATGCGCCGCCGCCTCGCTTCGACCATCCCGTTTGATCTGTCCGACGATCTCCTTGACGTCCTGAACGCGATCCTTGTGGCCGACGAACACGGCGTCGTCGGTTTCGACGACGACCACATCCCGCAGTCCGACCATGGTGATCAGGCGGCTGCCGTAGGCGTAGCTGTCCTTGCAGTCCAACGCGATGACGTCGCCGTGGTAGGCATTGCCATCCGCATCCTTGTCGGAAACGTCCCACAGCGCGGACCACGAGCCTACGTCGTTCCAACCCGCATCAAGCGGCACGACGGCGGCGTCGGCGGTTTTTTCCATGACAGCGTAGTCAATCGAATCGTTCGGGCTGGCGGCGAAGGCATCGGCATCCAGGCGGACGAAATCGCTGTCCCGGCTGGCTTTGTCCAACGCCGCACGGCAGGCAGCGAGGATCGCCGGCTGCAGTGCTTCCAGTTCGGCCAGGTAGCGGGAGGCCTTGAACAGGAACATGCCGCTGTTCCAGTAGTACTCGCCCGAGGCGACGTACTGCTCCGCAGTCTGCAGGTCGGGCTTCTCCACGAAGCGCTCGACCGCGCGGACGCCGTCACCGCTCACCGCTTTGATGTAGCCATATCCCGTTTCCGGCGCGGTCGGCACGATGCCGAACGTGACCAGTTTGCCTGCATCCGCCGCGACGGCGGCCTGCTGCACCGCCGCGTGGAACGCGGGCTCGTTGCGGACAACGTGGTCCGACGGAAGTACCAGCAGCAGCGCATCATCGCCAGCGGATAGTGCCTGCAGCGCAGCGATGGCGATTGCCGGAGCCGTATTTCGCCCGATCGGCTCCAGGATCAGCGCCTGCGGCGAGGCATCGCACTCACGCAGCTGCTCGGCTGCCATGAAGCGGTGTTCCTGGTTGGCCACAACGATCGGCGGCTTCCCGGCAATGGAGGCAACACGCTTCCACGTCGCCTGCAGCATGGTGTCATCACCGACCAAGGGGAGGAACTGCTTCGGATATGCCTCGCGCGAAAGCGGCCAGAGGCGGGTGCCGGAACCGCCGGAAAGGATCACGGGAACAATGGGCAGCATGTTGTTTCTTCCTGAATCAGTGATTGGCTGGACTGCCGCCGATCAGGGCGGTCAGTTCATCGGTACGGGACTGCAGCAGCGCGGCGTCACCACGGGTTTCAACGTTCAGCCGCAGCAGCGGCTCGGTATTGGAGCTGCGCAGGTTGAAGCGCCATTCGGCGAACTCGGCGCTGATGCCGTCGGTTTTGTCGATGGCCGGTTGCTGGCTCTCGTAGTGCGCCATTACCCGTGCGACCGTGGCCTTGGCATCATCGACGCGGAAGTTGATCTCTCCGCTGCAGGGGAATGCCTGCATGCGGTCGGCGACCAGTTCGCCCAGCGTCTTGCCGGTGCTGGAGACCAGGCCGGCGATCAAAAGCCAGGGAATCATGCCTGAATCGCAATAGGAGAATTCGCGGAAATAATGGTGTGCGCTCATCTCGCCGCCGTAAATCGCGTCTTCCGCGCGCATGCGCTCCTTGATGAAGGCATGGCCGGTTTTGCTCATGATCGGGACTCCGCCGGCCTGTTCGGCCATCTCCACGGTGTTCCAGGTCAGGCGTGGATCATGGATGACCTTGCCGCCGGGGCTGCGTGCGATCAATGTGGAAGCCAGCAGGCCGACCAGGTAGTAGCCTTCGATGAAGCTGCCTTCGGCGTCGAAGAAGAAGCAGCGGTCGAAGTCGCCGTCCCAGGCGATGCCAAAGTCGGCGCCGTGCTCCCGCACCGCGTCACGCGTAGCGGCACGGTTTTCCTGCAGCAGCGGATTCGGGATGCCGTTGGGGAAGCTGCCATCAGGCTGGTGCTGGATGCTGATGAATTCGAAAGGCAGGTGCGGGGCCAGCTCGTCGATGACGATGCCCGCGCCGCCATTGCCGGCATTGGTGACGATCTTCAGTGGCTTGAGCTGGCCGACGTCGACATAACCGAGCAGGTGCTTGATGTAGGCGGACTTGTCAGCATCCCGGGTGACGCGGCCCTGGCCGGTGCCCAGCGGCGCATCGGAGGCGGCGAAGTCGCGGATGGTGAACAGCCCGGTATCACCGCTGATCGGTTTGGCGTCCTCGCGGACCAGCTTCATGCCGTTGTAGTCCATCGGGTTATGGCTGGCGGTGACCATGATGCCGCCGGCTGCCTTGCGATGGAATGTCTGGAAATAGACTTCCTCGGTCCCGCACAGCCCGATGTCGACCACGTCGCGGCCGCTGGCGGTAAGCCCTTCGATCGCCGCAGCGTGGAGCTCCGGGCTGCTGAGTCGGATGTCATGACCGACGACAACGGGACCCGGGCCCAGCAGGGCGGCCGTGCCGGCACCGATGCGGCGGGCGAGAGCCGCGTCCAGTTCATCCGGAACGCGACCACGGATGTCATAGGCTTTGAAGCACGGAAGGGTCATCAATGCAGTCCTCACGGAGTTGACCCCTGATTATAACGATAGCTTCCGCAAGGACGGGTGATACAGGCCGTATCCTTGCGAAACGTGTCCCGCGACGAATGACGCTGGATAACCCATTGATTATCCAGCGTCTGGATGCATCGCTCAGCCCAGTGCGGCTTCCAACTCCGGGAGCAGGGTGAACAGATCCCCCACCAGGCCGATATCGGCAATTTCAAAGATCGGCGAATCCGGATCCTTGTTGATCGCGACGATGGTTCCCGCATCCTTGATACCGGTCAGGTGCTGGATGGCACCACTGATGCCGATCGCTACATAGAGCTCCGGCGCGATGATCTTGCCGGTCTGGCCGACCTGCAGCTCATTGGGCACGTAACCGGCGTCCACCGCAGCGCGCGAGGCACCGACGGCGGCGCCCAGCTTGTCGGCCAGCTGGTAGATCACCTTGAAGTTCTCTTCAGAACCGACGCCGCGGCCACCGGAGACCACCCGCTTGGCGCTCTGCAGGTCGGGGCGGTCGCTGCTGGCGGCGGCCAGGCCGACGAAGCGGGTGTGGGTCGGCAGGGTGGCCTCCACGCTCAGCGCTTCCACGCTGGCGCTGCCGCCTTGGGCGGCTTCCGGCCACGACGCACTGCGCACGGTGGCAACCACGATCTGGTCGGCCGGGGCCTCGACGGTGATGATCGCGTTGCCGGCGTAGATCGGGCGCTTGAAGGTATGGCTGCCTTCCACGGTCATCAGGTCGGACACCTGGGCGACGCCCAGCAGGGCGGCCACGCAGGGCATCAGGTCCTTGCCGAAGGTGGTGGACGGGCCGAACACGTGGCTGTAACCGGCGGCGGCCTTGGCGATCTGCGGCGCCAGCACCTGCGCGATCGGGTTCGCGTTGGCGGCGTTGGCCACGGTCAGCACCTTGCTGACACCGCTGATCTTTGCCGCCTCAGCCGCAACGGCGGCGGGGTCGGCAGCCAGCACCAGTACGTGCACTTCGGCACCGCTGATCGCGGAAGCCGCGCTGACGGTCTTGGCGGTGGCGGCGTTGAGCTTGCCGTCGTGGTGCTCGGCGATGACGAGAATCGTGCTCATTACAGCAACCCCTTCTGCTTGAGTGCGGCTACCAGTTCGGCGGCATCCTTGACCATCACGCCCTTGCTGCGTTTGCCCGGTGCGGCATAGGTGGTGGTCTTCAGGGTATCCACGGCATCAACGCCCAGATCCGCCAGCTGCAGGGTTTCCAGCGGCTTGGCCTTGGCCTTCATGATGTCGGGCAGCTTGATGAAGCGCGGCTCGTTCAGGCGCAGGTCGGTGGTGACCACGGCCGGCAGGTCCACTTCCAGCGTTTCCAGGCCGGCATCGACTTCACGGGTCACCGTGGCCTTGCGGTCGGCGCCCGCTTCTCCGGAAATTTCCAGCTTGCTGGCGAAGGTCGCCTGCGGGCGGCCCCAGATCGTGGCCAGCATCTGGCCGGTCTGGCTGGCGTCGTCATCGATGGCCTGCTTGCCCAGGATGACCAGCTCCGGCTGTTCCTTCTCGATCAGCTTGAGCAGGGCACGCGCGGCAGTGAGCGGCTGGATGGCCTGGTCGGTCACGATGTGGATGGCGCGGTTGGCGCCCATGGCCAAGCCGTTGCGCAGGTGCGCCTGGGCGTCGGCCGGGGCAATGGTGGCGACGATGACTTCGCTGGCGATGCCTTTGTCGCGCAGGCGAAGGGCTTCTTCCAGGGCGATTTCATCAAAGGGGTTCGGCGACAGCTTGACGCCGTCGGTCACCACGCCGGAGCCGTCCGGCTTGACCTGAATGCGGACGTTGTAGTCCACCACGCGCTTGTACGCGACGAGGATTTTCATCTGGTACGGGTCCTTCACTATCGGGGGTCGTCCGGTCCTGGCAGCAGCAACCGGTTCGGGGGTGGGACCCCGATTCTAACTGGCGATTGGCGACCATGCGAATGCGTATGGTGCGGTCAGTTCATTGCTGCAGTGCGACATCGGTGCAGGGCCTCCATTCACGGTCCATGCCCAGAGCGTGGCGGTGCGCGTTGTATGCTGTTTCGCTGAACACGCTACGGCTCAACGCACAGTCAGTGCACAGATCAGGAGAACTAGGTAGTGTCCACTTGGCTTGTCACCGGCGGCGCCGGCTTCATTGGCGGAAATTTCGTCCTCGACGCCGTGACCCGCGGAGTGAAGGTCGTCAATCTCGATGCCCTCACCTATGCCGGCAACCTCAAGACCTTGAGCAGCCTGGAAGGCCATCGCGGCCATGTGTTCGTGGAAGGTGACATAGCTGACAGTGCGCTGGTCCAGCGGCTGCTGGATGAGCATCAGCCGGACGCGGTCCTTAACTTCGCCGCCGAAAGCCACGTCGACCGTTCCATCGACGGCCCGGGTGCCTTCATCCAGACCAACGTGGTCGGTACGCTCGGTCTGCTGGAAGCGGTGCGCGACTACTGGAAAGCATTGCCGGCAGACAAGGGCGCGGCGTTCCGCTTCCTGCACGTGTCCACCGATGAGGTGTATGGCACCCTCGGTGAAACCGGCAAGTTCAGCGAGACCACGCCGTACGCGCCGAACTCGCCGTACGCGGCCTCCAAAGCGGCCTCGGACCACCTGGTGCGCGCGTTCCACCACACCTACGGGCTGCCGGTGCTCACCACCAACTGCTCGAACAACTACGGGCCGTACCACTTCCCGGAGAAACTCATTCCGCTGGTGATCGCCAAGGCGCTGGCCGGCGAGCCGTTGCCGGTATACGGCGATGGCAAGCAGGTGCGTGACTGGCTGTTCGTGTCCGATCACTGCGAAGCGATCCGCACCGTGCTGGCCAAGGGCCGCATCGGCGAAACCTATAATGTCGGCGGCAATTCGGAAAAGCAGAATATCGAAGTGGTGCAGGCGATCTGCGCATTGCTGGATGCGCGTCGCCCGCGCGAAGACGGCCAGCCGCGCAGCAGCCAGATCACCCATGTCGCCGACCGCCCGGGCCATGACCGTCGCTACGCGATCGATGCGTCCAAACTGAAGGACGAACTGGGCTGGGAGCCGGCCTATACCTTCGAGCAGGGCATCGGCTTCACCGTCGACTGGTACCTGGACAATCAGGAATGGGTAAACGGCGTGCTGGATGGCAGTTACCGCCTGCAGCGCATCGGCGCCACCGCCTGAGCCCACAAAGGACCACGTACCCATGACGCAGACGCAGCGTAAAGGCATCATCCTGGCCGGGGGCTCCGGCACCCGGCTGTATCCGATCACCAAGGGCGTCGGCAAGCAGTTGCTGCCGGTGTACGACAAGCCGATGATCTATTACCCGCTCAGCGTGCTGATGCTGGCGGGCATCCGTGAAGTCCTGATCATCAATACCCCGCATGAGCAGGCGCTGTTCCAGCAGCTGCTGGGCGACGGTTCGCAATGGGGCATGGACATCCAGTACGCCGCCCAACCGAGCCCGGATGGCCTGGCCCAGGCGTTTCTGATCGGCCGCGAATTTCTGGACGGCAGACCAAGCTGCCTGGTGCTCGGCGACAACGTATTCCATGGCCATGGCCTGACGGAAGTGCTCAAGCGTGCTGACGCGCGCGCGAACGGCGCGACCGTGTTCGGCTACTGGGTCAACGATCCGGAACGCTACGGCGTGGCTGAGTTCGACAAGGACGGCAGGGTGATCGGGCTGGTGGAAAAACCGGCCACGCCGCGCTCGAACTATGCGGTGACCGGTCTGTATTTCTACGACGGCAAGGCCAGCCAATATGCGGCTGAGTTGAAGCCCTCCGCGCGTGGCGAACTGGAGATCACCGACCTCAACCAGCGCTACCTGGACGAGGGTGCATTGCACCTGGAGCCGCTGGGCCGCGGTTATGCGTGGCTGGACACCGGCACCCACCAGTCGCTGCTTGAAGCGTCCAATTTCATCGAGACCATCCAGACCCGCCAGGGCCTGCAGGTGTGCTGCCCGGAAGAGATCGCACTGGGCAATGGGTGGATAGATGTGGCCCAGCTCGAAGCCCTGGCCGCGCCACTGATCAAGAATGCCTACGGCCAATACCTGCACCAGCTCGCACTCAGGGGTTCGGTTCCATGAAAGTCATCGAGACCCGCCTGGCGGGCTGTGTGGTCCTCGAGCCACGCGTTCATGGGGATGCACGCGGATTCTTCTTCGAAGGCTGGAATCGCGAACGTTTCTCTGCACAAGGCCTTCCGATGGACTTCGTGCAGAGCAATATCTCATCGTCGTCGCGTGGCGTGTTGCGCGGCCTGCATTACCAGTGGCCGCGTCCACAGGGAAAACTGGTGAGCGTTCTGGAGGGCGAGGTCTACGACGTCGCCGTGGATATCCGACGTGGATCGCCCACCTTTGGCCACTGGGAGGCGGTGGTATTGAGCGCCGAGAACAAGCGGCAGTTCTGGATACCAGAGGGGTTTGCCCATGGCTTCGCCGTGCTGTCGGAGCGCGCGCTTTTCCATTACCTGTGCACCGAGGTGTATGTAGCCGACGCTGACGCCAGCGTTCGCTGGAATGACGCCGACATCGCAGTGGATTGGCCGATCAGCGTCCCGCAGCTGTCGGCCAAGGATGAATCCGCGCCCTTCCTTGCCGATATCGCGGTAGACCGGCTGCCGGTTTTCGCCGCATGACGATCCTCGTGTTCGGCGGCAACGGCCAGCTCGGCCGAGAGCTGCTGCGTGCGCTGTCTTCCTTGGGCACGGTTGTGGCCACCACGCGCAGCGGCACGTTGACCGACGGTAGCACCTGTGAGGTTGCGGACTTCAATCAGCCCGATTCACTGGTTGCGCTGTTGGGCCGCGTGCGCCCCGATATCGTCGTCAACGCCGCCGCCTACACGGCGGTGGACAAGGCGGAACAGGACGCTGAAGCTGCCTTCCGTGCCAACGCCGAGGCACCCGGCGTGATCGCGCGCTGGTGCGCGCGGGCCGGTGTGCCGTTCGTGCATTACTCCACCGATTATGTGTTCGATGGTGAAGGCACCGCACCCTATCGCGAAGACCAGCCAACGGCCCCGCTGGGTGTATATGGCACAAGCAAGCGTGATGGCGAAGACCGCGTGCGTGCGGCCGGCGGTCGCCACCTGATCTTCCGCACGGCGTGGGTGTATGCCGCACACGGCAACAATTTCCTGAGGACCATGCTGCGTATGGGGACCGAGCGTCCTGCGCTGCGTGTCGTGGCCGACCAGATTGGTACGCCGACACCCGCAGCGTTGATTGCTGACGTCACCGCGCAGGCACTGCAGCATGCGGGTGGCCTGTCCGGCACGTGGCATCTCACAGCTTCCGGCCAGACCAGCTGGCATGGGTTTGCCGAGGCGATTTTCGCAGAAGCCCTTGCGCGTGGCGTACTGCCCAAGGTGCCGAGCGTGGAAGCGATTGCCAGCTCGGAATACCCGACGTCGGCCAAGCGACCGTCATGGTCAGTGCTGGACAACAGCAAACTGCAGCAGGATTTCGACATCCTGCTGCCGGATTGGCAGGAAGGGCTCAAGCGGGTAATCGGGGAGCTCACACCTTGATTTGAAGTTGGTCAACTTCACCCGCGTTTCCCTGGTGCCTTGGCCTTCTTCGCCGGCGCCCCCGGAAGCGGCTCCAGCAGCGCCTGCAGGTCCTCCTCGCTGAACCCAGCCCCTGCCGCGCCGCCATTTTCCAGGATCGAATCGGCCAGTGCCGCCTTGCGCTGCTGAAGTTCGCTGATCCGCTCCTCGATGCTGCCGGCAGCGATCAGGCGGTACACGAAGACCGGCTTGTCCTGTCCGATCCGGTGCGCCCGGTCGCTGGCCTGGTTTTCGGCCGCCGGATTCCACCACGGGTCGAAATGAATCACGGTATCGGCGGCTGTCAGATTCAGCCCGACACCGCCCGCCTTCAGACTGATCAGGAAGATCGGCACTTCTCCCTGCATGAACCGGCGTACCGGGGTGGCCCGGTCACGGGTGTCGCCGGTCAGGGTGACGAACGCCAGTCCGCTCTTGTCCAGCGCCTGCGCGATCAGCTCCAGCATGCGCGTGAACTGGGAGAACACCAGGATGCGGCGTCCTTCCTCCACCATCTCCGGCAACAGCGTCAACAGCAGGTCAAGCTTGGCCGAACCCTGCGTGCGCGGCGTGGCGTCGCCGGGCAGCAGGCGCGGATCGCAACAGACCTGGCGCAGCTTCAGCAGCGCATCGAGCACCACGATGTGGCTCTTGGCCAAGCCATGGCCGGCGACGGCCTCGCGCACCTTCTCCTGCATCGCCGATCGCACTGTCTCGTACAGGTCGCGCTGGCCCCCCTCCAATGACACGTGGCGGGTGATCACGGTCTTGGGTGGCAGCTCGGTGGCTACCTGGTCCTTGCGCCGACGCAGGATGAATGGCCGCACCCGCTGCGCCAGCAGCTGCGCGCGTTGGCCGTCACCGCTGCGCTCGATCGGATGGCGCCAATGCAGGTTGAAGGTTTTCTCGCTGCCAAGCAGGCCCGGCAGGACAAAGTCGATATGCGTCCACAGCTCGCCCAGGTGGTTTTCCAGTGGGGTGCCGGTCAGGCACAGCCGGTGCCGGCTCTGCAGCGTGCGCAGGGTGATCGCCGCGCGTGCCTTGGCGTTCTTCACCTGCTGGGCTTCATCGAGGATCAACAGGTGATAGGCATGCGCCTGCAGCGCGGCCTCATCCCGCCACACCAGCGGATAGGTGGTCAGCACCAGGTCGTGGGCGGGAATCTGTTCGAACAGCGCCTCTCGGGCAGGGCCATGCAGGACCAGCACGCGCAGACCGGGTGCGAAACGCGCGGCCTCCTCCTGCCAGTTGAACAGCAGGGATGTCGGCATGACCACCAGCGCGGGCCGGTCCAGCCGCCCCCCTTCCTTTTCCAGCAACACGTGCGCCAGGGTCTGCAGCGTCTTGCCCAGGCCCATGTCATCGGCCAGGATGCCGCCCAGCTCCTGTTGGCGCAGGTACTGCAGCCACGCCAGCCCTTCCTGCTGATAAGGACGCAAGGCGGCAGCCAGCCCGACGGGCGCCGCAACCGGTTGTGGCGTGGGTTCCTGCAACAGCCGTTGGACCATCGCGCCGGTATCGGTGGCGCCGCGCAGCTGCAGGCTTCCGGACTGTTGCAGGGCCTGCAGGCGTCCCCTGTCGCGTGTGGAAACACGCAGGGGCCCGGCGCCGTTGCCAAACAGGTCGCCGAGCAGGGTCACGACGGGCTTCAGCCGCCCCGCCTGGAATGACAGCGCACCCGTCGTGGGGGAGGCGATCAGGATGCGCTCCTCGTCGTCGATGGCATCCAGCGCGCCCCGCGTCCAGCGCGGATCGGTCTGCAGCAGCTGCGCCAGCATCGGGGCCAGCGGCACCGTCTGGCCATCGATTTCGATGTCCAGCGCTACGTCCAGCCAGCCAGCGCCTGAGTCATCGGGCTGCACGTCCCAGAGCACGCTGTCCACCACGGTGATGCGGTGCCGGAAATCCTCCGGGACGGTGACCACCCACCCCAGTTCCTGCAGCCGGGGCAGCTCGCGCAGCATGAAGCTGCCCCAGTCGTAGGAGCGCAGGTGGAAGTGTGGACCGGCCCCGCTGAGCAGCGCTGGCGACTGCGGATGGCGGTGGAGTCCACTGCTGCGCAACTCGCTTTCGCGCCTGGCCTCTTCGGTCGTATCGCGTGGCAGCAGCTCGATCGTTCCGTCCACGCCGCGCACGAAGCGCGAAGGATCATCGAGATGCTTGAAGTGGTCGCCGTAGGCGAAGGAAACCGTTGCGAACTCCAGCCGCTGCATCTCACCTCTTCGCGCGCCCCACGTCTGCTGTTGCTCTTCGGTATGCAGCATCAGGTGCGGGACCATGCCATCCACCTGGGCGATCGGCATCGCATCGGCGGTGGCCGGCGGCAGGGGCAGAGCAGGATCCAGCTGCTGGAGCATCTGCGCGGTAAGCGAATGCTCGTCGGGCAGCAGCGGCGGCAGCCCAAGGAAAGCGTCGGCGTCGGGGCTGGCCACCGCCAGCTGCAGCGGGCCCGTCTCGCCGGTTCTCTCGTCCAGATAACAGGCGCACTGGCCTTCTACCGCCCCGTCGGCGTTCCCGTCCACCTCCAGCACCGGCCGGGAGCATACGCCCAGCGGGCTGTCGGCCGCGTTCCATTCCAGGTGACCTGCGCGAGCGGGGCCCGCGCGCAGGGGCAGCAATTGCCGGTTATCCGGGTGTTGTACCCAGCCATGGCCGGAGGCCAGGATCATGTCCAGCAACGGCTGCACGGCTACACGCCGACCGCCCTTGCGCTGCTGGCGCAACCACAGCTGCCCCAGCACGGCGATGTCCTGTTGCGAAACATATCCGGGGGGATCGATGACCAGCTCCGGGGTAATCTCGAGCAGCTTCTCCCGCTCCAGCGCGCCGTCGGCCGTCCGCCGCATCCTGTACGCATGGATGCCGAGGCGGAACTGGAATACGGAAAGTACGAACGCAACGCTTTTCGGGTTCTGCTTTGCCGCAGCCGACCCCGTGCGTGCAGCGTGCTGAGCATGCCATTCGGACAGACGGGTGAGCAGCTCTGCGCGAACCGGTTGCGCGTGCTGCGGTAACGTCGCCTCGATTTCCTCGTCTTCGCTATCCTCATCCGGCCCGTGCAGGGCACACATCATGACCGCGGCCACATGCTTGCAGTTGTCACCTACCGGGCAGCTGCAGCGGCCGTGAAGGCGACTGTGCGGGCTACGAAGGCTGGCCTTGAGGTTGATGGTTACCCGATAAGGCTGGGTGGCAGTGCCCTCTACCTTGGCATGCAGGAGGTCCCGTTCCATGCGCAGGTCATACACCCTGTCCAGGTAGCCGGCCGCCTTGTGGATCGTGCGCTCGTCGAGCCAGCGATACAGATCATTTTCATCGAACAGGACGGACATCGGCGATCTTTCCAACAGGGCGGCATCTGGCCGCACATCGGGATGCAGGCGTGACCGGGACCGCCAGTTTACGAGTTGCGCCCACGGCGGCAAATGCTGCGCCGCACCCCAGCCGGGCACCGGGGTGCCGGTAGAATGCCGTCATCATTACCGTGGGACAGCAACGCAATGGATAGTTCCGGTACCGGCAGCAAGCGCGATAAACGATATGCAAGCGCGGCGCTCGCCCTGCAGGGCGTGGTCGCCGATGGCCAGACCCTGGCCGTTGGCGGTTTCGGCCTGTGTGGCATCCCCGAGGCGCTGATCGCCGCGTTGCGCGACAGTGGGGTCAGCGGCCTGACGGTGATTTCCAATAATGCCGGCGTGGACGGTTTCGGCCTTGGCCAGCTGCTGGCGACCCGCCAGATCCGCAAGATGATTTCGTCCTACGTGGGCGAGAACAAGGAGTTCGAGCGCCAGTTCCTGGCCGGCGAACTGGAACTGGAATTCAATCCACAGGGCACCCTGGCCGAGCGCCTGCGCGCGGGCGGGGCCGGCATCCCCGCGTTCTTCACCGCTACCGGCTACGGCACGGTGGTGGCCGAGGGCAAGGAAACCCGCGAGTTCGAGGGCCGCCACTACGTGATGGAAACCGCGCTGCGCGCCGATGTGGCATTGGTCAAGGCGTGGAAGGCCGACGAAGCGGGCAACCTGGTGTTCCGCCGCACCGCGCGCAACTTCAACCCGGCCTGCGCGATGGCCGGCAAGCTGTGCATCGTCGAGGTCGAGGAAGTGGTGCCGGTCGGCAGCATCGACCCGGACCAGGTGCACCTGCCCGGTATCTACGTGCACCGCATCGTGCACAACCCCACGCCCGAAAAGCGCATCGAACAACGCACCGTGCGCCAGGAGGCAAACTGACATGGCCTGGACCCGTGACGAAATGGCGGCGCGCGCTGCGCGTGAATTGACCGATGGTGCGTACGTGAACCTGGGCATCGGACTGCCGACCCTGGTCGCCAACCATATCCCCGACGGCGTGGATGTCTGGCTGCAGTCGGAGAACGGTCTGCTCGGGATCGGCCCGTTCCCCACCGAGGCGGAGATCGATCCGGACCTGATCAACGCAGGCAAACAGACCGTCACCGCGCGTGCGGGCGCCAGTTACTTCGGCAGCGACGACAGCTTCGCGATGATCCGCGGCGGCCACGTCAACCTTGCCATCCTCGGCGCCATGCAGGTCACCGACAGCGGCGACCTGGCCAACTGGATGGTGCCGGGCAAGATGGTCAAGGGCATGGGCGGCGCGATGGACCTGGTGGCCGGCGTGCAGCGTGTGGTTGTGCTGATGGAGCACACCGCAAAGAACGGCGAGCACAAGATCCTGACGGAATGCTCGCTGCCACTGACCGGTGTCGGCGTGGTGGACCGCATCATCACCGACCTTGCGGTCTTCGATGTCACCGGGGACGGACTGGTGCTGGTGGAAACCGCGCCGGGCGTTGAAGAAGCGGAGCTGGTGGAAAAGACCGGCGTGGCGTTCAAGCGCAGCTGATGGCCGCGCTGTTCCCGCAGGACCTGCCTGATGCCGATGTGCACCACCTTGCAGGGTGGCTGCCTCCTGCGCAGGCAGGGGCCCTGCAGGCAGCGTTGCTGCGGGACATTCCATGGGAAGTGCACCGGATCCGGATGTTCGGGCGGTTGGTGGATTCACCGCGGCTGAGTTGCTGGATGGGCGATGCGGATGCGCGTTACCGCTATTCCGGTGCGGATTTCCTGCCGCATCCGTGGACGGACGTGCTGTTGCCCGTTCGTGACCGATTGCAGGAGGAGCTGGGAACGCGCTTCAACAGCGTGCTGCTCAACCGCTACCGCGATGGTGCGGACAGCATGGGCTGGCACAGCGATGACGAGGCGGAACTGGGGGCGCAGCCGGTGATTGCTTCACTGAGCCTGGGCGCTGCGCGCCGCTTCCTGCTGCGCAGGCGCGATGACCACGCCCTGAAGGCTACCTACCTGCTCGGCCATGGGGACCTGCTGGTGATGGCCGGTAATACACAGGCCCATTACCAGCACGCCCTGCCGAAGAGCGCCCGGGTACAGGCCGAACGGATCAACCTGACCTTCCGCCTGATTACACCGCGCTAGCGGGCGTTGCCGGCCAGCGACCGGCACGATCGAAGCGCCAACCAATCAGCGCAGTGAACCGCCGTCCGCATCCTTCTGTCCACTGTTCAGCGCCCAGCCCACCACATCGGCGGTCAGGGCATTCAGCCCTTTTTCGAAGGCTGCGGTCACCGCTGGCACGTCGGTCGATCCCACCGGCTGTTCCTGGCGGAAGGTCCGGTCGATCACCACGCGCTGGTCCACCACATGGATCAGCTTGGCATTGATCTCGATGACCACGGTCGGCGTCGGCTGGCCGCGGTAATCCGATTCGAAGCGGCGGATGTCGGTCGCAAGGCGGTAATCAGCGCGGATACCCGCAGCGGCGCGCCCGACGCCGGCGATACGGCCGGAGTCCTCGAAACCGCGCAGCAGGGCGTCTTCGATCATGTCGGTGGCCGGCTGCGCCCAGGTCGCGCCAGCGTAGATTTCCAGCTCCGAAGGGCTCGGCCGCACGTTGATGCGCGGGCTGTCGACCATGCGCGTGGCGCTCGGCTTGGACAGCACCAGCTGCCAGGCCACGGTCGGCCAGGACGGATCCACCTGCACCTGCACGGCCGGCGAGTAGATGGTCACTGCGTTGCGGTCACCACCGGACAGGATCGAACACCCGGCCAGGCTGGCCAGCAGGGCTGTGGGCAGCAGCAGGCGCGTCACGGACAGGGAGGGCATGCGCTTCATTCGGGTTCGAACTCCTTCGGTGCGTCGCGGCCCAGCAGGTAGCGCGCGGGATTGTTCTCGAGGCGGTCGCTGACCCGGCGCAGGTCGCGGATCAGGCCGCGTAGTTCGGTCAGGGTCGGGCCGAGCTGGCCCAGGCCGTCGCTGGCGAAGCTGTTGATGGCCGCCCGGTTCTCGCCGAGGATCGAATTGGCGTTGCCGGCCGCCGAATCCATCTTGGTCATGGTGGCGTCCAGCTTTTCGATGATGCCCGGCAGCTCCTGTACCAGGTTCTGGTCCAGTCGCTGGATGGTCCCGTTGGTGGTCTTCAGGGTCTCGTCCAGGCTGCGCGCGGCATTGCGCGCGCTGAGCAGCAGCGCCTGGGTGCCCTGTTTCTGGTCGGCCAGCCCGCCACTGATCGATTCGATATTGGCCAGCGTTGCATTGATCGCGGCCACGTTGCGGTCGCTCAGCACCTGGTCCATGCGCTCGACGATGCGGTTGGCCACGTCGGTGATGTTCTGCAGGGCCGAAGGCGTGGTGGGGATGATCGGCGCGGGATCGCGGTTGACCGAGGTCAGCGTCGGCGACTGCGGCGTACCGCCACTGAGCTGGATGATCGACGGGCCGGTCAGGCTGGTGATCGCCAGCTTGGCGCGGGTATCGGTTTTCACCGGCGTGGTGGAGTTGAGGCGGATCTTGGCCACCACCTGGCGCGGGTCGTCCGGGACCAGGTTGAGCTCGATGATCGACCCCACCGCGATGCCGTTGTACTGCACCGGGCTGCCCACGGTCAGGCCGGTGACCGCCTCGCGGAACACCACGCGGTATTCCTGCCAGGTGCGGTCGGACGAATACTTGGCTGCCCACAGGCCGAAGGCCAGCAGGGCCAGGCCGGTGATCAGGGTGAACGCGCCGATCAGCACGTAGTTGGCTTTGGTTTCCATGACTCAGGCACTCTCGGTCTGTTCGCCGCGCGCAGCACGTGCGCGGGGTCCGTGGAAATATTCCTGGATCCACGGATGGTCCAGTTTCTCGATGTCGGCCAACGGTGCATTGGCGACCACCTTGCGGTCGGCCAGCACGGCTACCCGGTCACAGATGGCATACAGGGTGTCCAGATCGTGTGTGATCAGGAAGACGGTCAGCCCCAGCGCTTCCTGCAGGGTCTTGATCAGGCGGTCGAAGGCCGCCGCGCCGATCGGGTCCAGCCCCGCGGTGGGCTCGTCCAGGAACAACAGCGGCGGGTCCAGCGCCAGCGCACGCGCCAGCCCGGCACGCTTGCGCATGCCGCCGGACAGCTGCGAAGGCAGCTTGTTGATGGCATCGGCGGGCAGGCCCGCCAGCTTCACTTTCAGCAGCGCCAGCTCGTAATGCCAGCGCTCGGGCAGTTCGCGGTGGTGCTCCTTCAGCGGGACCTGCACGTTCTCGCCGACGGTCAGCGAAGAGAACAGCGCGCCGTCCTGGAACAGCACGCCGGTGTTGCGCTGGATGTGCAGGCGGCTTTCGCTGTCACCCCCGCGCGCGTCGCGCCCGAGCACTTCGATCTGCCCTTCGTCCGGGCTGCGCAGTCCAAGGATGGAGCGCATCAGCACCGACTTGCCGGTCCCCGAGCCACCGACCACGCCGAGGATCTCACCGCGCCGCACGTCCAGGTCCAGCTCTTCGTGCACGGTCTGGTTGCCGAACCGGTTGACCAGTCCGCGCACGCGGATGGCCAGCTTCGCTTCGTCGCCATCGCGCGCATCAGGGGTGTGTTCGTCGTTCACCGTCACCAGCCCATCTGCATGAACCACAACGCAGCGAAGGCGTCGAGGATGATCACCAGGGAAATGGCCTGGACCACGCTGGAGGTGGTGCGCTCACCCACCGACTGCGCCGTGCCCTCGACCTTCAGGCCTTCCAGGCAGCCGATCAGGCCGATCACCAGCGCGAACACCGGCGCCTTGGACAGGCCGACCAGCATGTTGCGCACTTCCATCGTGTCGTACATGCGCGCGATGTACATCTGTGGCGGGATATCCAGGTCGAACGCGCCCACCGTGATGCCGCCGGCCAGGCCGGCGACCATCGCGATGAAGGTAAGCAGCGGCAGGGTGATCAGCAGCGCGACGATGCGTGGCAGCACCAGCAGGTCCATCGGATCCAGGCCAAGCGTCTTCATCGCGTCGATCTCCTCACGCGCCTTCATCGCGCCGATCTGCGCGGTGAACGCGCTGGCGGTGCGGCCGGCCAGTACGATCGCGGTCAGCAGCACGGCGAATTCGCGCAGGAAGGCGATGTTGACCAGTTCTACCACGTAGATCTCCGCGCCGAAGTCGCGCAGGATCGTCGAGCCGAGGAAGGCGATCACCGCACCGACCAGATAGGACAACAGGGCCACCAGCGGCACCGCATCCAGCCCGACCTGTTCCATCTGGTGCACGGTGGCGGTCAGCCGGAAGCGACGTGGTTCCTTCAGCAGGCGCGCGCCCTTGACCAGGCTTTCGCCGAGGAAACTGGCCAGGGCCACGATGTTCTGGCCGGTGGCGTGCATGCTGCGACCAAGCCGTTCCAGCGCGGCCAGCACGCCGAAATCGCGCTTCGCCTTCGGCCGGTCATCAGCCACTTCCTCGATCGTGCAGACCAGCGCCTGGTGTTCTTCGCGGAACTGCAGCGCGTCCTGGCCCAGGTCGGCACGATGGGCCACGCGCAACACCTGCAGCACGCCGGCCGAATCGAGCTGCTCGATGCCGGTGGCGTCGATGGCGGTCAGTCCCTCGGGAACCTCGCGCAGCACCTCGGCCGACTGCAGGGCGGTGTGCAGGGTCCAGCGCCCGGACAGGCGGATACGGCCCGGCTCATCGGCATCGCGTTCGATCTGCGGGTTCTGGTCGGAGGTCATGGTCGGCATCAAGAATGCAGCATAGCGTGTGCATGACGCATGCAGCGTAGGTCCTGTCCGAATATCCTTCTGCCCGGGGCGGGGCTGGGTAATACTACCGCGCATGCCTGTTGACGCCCCCTCCCCGATCGCTTCGCCCCCTGCCACCTATGCCCAACGCGTGGCGTTCGTCTGCGAGATCGCCGGGCGCCTGCACAGCTACGGGACCACCGCCCAGCGCCTGGAGGCCGCCGTGGTGGCGCTGGCGCAGCAACTGGGGCTGGACTGCGAACCCTGGTCGAACCCGACCGGGATCATCCTGAGCTTCAGCGATCCGGCCAAGGCGATCGGCTCCAGCGATATCACCCGGGTGATCCGGCTGGCGCCCGGCGAAAACGACCTGCACAAGCTCAGCGTGGCCGACCGTATCGCTGAAGATGTCGCAAACGGCAGGATGAGTCTGGCCCAGGGGCACACCGCGCTGCGCCAGCTCGACGCTGATCCCGGACTGCGCGGCAAGATCAAGGAAGTGCTGTCCTACAGCCTGGGTGCGGCCGGCGTGGCGGGTCTGTGGAAACTGCCCTGGCTGGACATCGCCACTGCGGGGGCGATCGGATTGCTGATCGGCCTGCTTGGGCGCTGGACCAGCAAGCGTGCGGCGACGAGGGAGGCCAGTGAGGCATTGGCGGCCCTGCTGGCGGGCCTGGTGGCCACGCTGGTGGCCACCTATGTCGGCGCGCTCAACCTCAATACGGTGGTGATCGCCTCGCTGGTGATCCTGCTGCCCGGTATGTCGCTGACCAATGCGGTGAACGAACTGGCCAGCCAGCACTGGGTGTCCGGCACGGCCCGGGTGGCCGGTGCGCTGACCACGATCATGAAACTGACGGTGGGCGCGATGATCGCGGTGACGCTGGCCGATGTGATCGGGTTGGATCCGGTGGTGCGTGCGTCACGGCCGCAGGGTGCGTGGGTGGAATGGTCGGCGTTGCTGATCGCGGCCTTCGCCTTCGCGATGTTGTTCAAGGCGAGTCGGCGCGATTTCCCCTGGGTGCTGGCGGCCTGCGTGGCCGGCTATGCGATATCGAAATTCGCCGGGCATGCGTGGGGTGCGCCGGCGGGTATCTTCCTTTCGGCGATGCTGCTGACGGCGGCGGGCAACCTGTTTGGCCGGCTGGTGCAGCGGCCCGGGGCGATCATCCGCCTGCCGGGCATCATCATGATGGTGCCCGGCAGTACCAGCCTGCGCGGGGTGCTGACGCTGGTCCAGCAGCAGGATGTCGGGGCGGGGCAGGGGGTGTTCCTGACCGTGTTGAACGTGGTGATGGCGCTGGTGGCCGGGTTGTTGTTCGGGAACCTGCTGATTCCGGCGCGGAAGACGTTGTAGGTTTGTTGCTGGCGAACGGGTGGGACCCCCTCGCGGCTGGCAGGTTCTTTTTGTCTACGGATAGGGCGCCGGGGGAGCAGGCTATCCGGGACACGCCGCAAGTACGTCCTTGTAGGCTACTGTTCGGCTCCTGCCTCACAGTGTCCCGGATAGCCTGCTCCCCCGGCGCCCTGACACATTCCGGCGCTGACTGCCGCGTATGAAAAGAAAGAAGGGCTGTGGGCTGTGGTGGGACGACCGTTGGTCGTCACGCTGTTGCGGGCACAAAAAAAACGCCGGCTTCGCAGCCGGCGTTTCTCATGGTCGCGAGGGTTTTCAGGCCTTCTTGATCAGGTAATCCTCGATCTTCTTGCCCTTGCTGGTCAGCTCGGCCAGCCAGCGCGGCTGCTTGCCGCGGCCGGTCCAGGTTTCCTTGGTGTTGGCCGGGTTGCGATACTTCGGCGCAACCTTGCCCAGCTTGCGGCCGGCGGTCTTGGACGGTGCCTTGGTCGCGGTCTTGCGGGCGCGCGGTGCCGGTGCGCCGCCGAACAGCTCTTCGATGCTGTAGCCCTCGACCTTGGCCAGCTTCTCCAGCTGGGCGCGGACCTTGGTGATCGGGCGACGCTTGGCGACGATGGTCTGCTGCTTCTTGGCGGTGCGGATCAGTGCGCCCAGTTCACGGGCCGACAGACCGGTAAGATCAATACTCATGCAGTGCTCCAGACAATATGGAAAGGGTCTGCCAGTCCTTGGCTCGGGCCCAAGAGTAATGTGCATTTACTTCAAGCACAAACGGGAAATGGCGTTTTTCGGGGCGGGCCCAAAAGAAAAGCCGGGATTAACCCGGCTTTTATTGTTTTATCCCAGCAATTTACGCATCAGGCTGTCGCGATCAAGGCTCTCGGCCTCGCTCGCGCTGCGTGAGCGATATTCGAAAGTACCGGCGGCGAGGCCGCGTTCGGAAACCACCACGCGGTGCGGAATGCCGATCAGTTCCATGTCGGCGAACATCGCGCCCGGTCGCAGGCCGCGATCGTCCAGCGCGGCATCCAGTCCGCCGGCGCGCAGCGCTTCCAGCAGCTCGGCCGCGGCCGCGGACACGGTGGCGTCCCCCTTCGGATTGATCACGCACACCACGACCTGCCACGGCGCCATCGCTTCGGGCCAGACGATGCCTGCGTCGTCGTGGTTCTGTTCAATGGCGGCAGCGACGATGCGCGAGATGCCGATGCCGTAGCAGCCCATGCTCAGCACGGCAGCCTTGCCATTCTCATCGAGCACGGTGGCATTAAGGGCCTTCGCATATTGACGGCCGAGCTGGAAAACGTGGCCCACTTCGATGCCGCGGGCAATCTTCAGCTCGCCGCCGTCGCGGGCACGGTCACCGGCCTGCACGTTGCGGATATCGGCGATTTCGGGCTCCGGCAGGTCGCGGCCCCAGTTGACGCCGACCAGGTGGAACCCGACTTCGTTGGCGCCGACGACAAAATCGGCGAGCGCGGCCACTTCCGGGTCGGCCACGACACGGATCGTCCTTGCCGGACCCACCGGGCCCAGGAACCCGGGCACGCAGCCGAGGTGTTCGCTGATTTCCGCTTCGGTGGCAAACCGGTGGGCGGACAGTCCGGCCACCTTGGCCAGTTTGATCTCGTTGACCTCGTGGTCGCCACGGACCAGGGCCAGCACGAAGGCTTCACCGGCCATCAGCGCGACCGATTTGACCGTGCGCTGCAGCGGCAGGCCGAACAGGGCGGCCACCTCTTCGCAGGTCTTCTGGGTCGGGGTTTCAAGCTTGCGCATCGCCTCGCCGGCGGCCGCGCGGGTGGCGGGTTCGGCGGCCACGGCCGCTTCCATGTTCGCCGCATAATCCGAGCCGGTGGAAAACACCAGCGCGTCTTCACCGGAATCGGCGATGACATGGAATTCCTGCGAAGCATCGCCGCCGATCGCGCCGGAATCGGCCTGGACCATGCGGAAATCAAGCCCCAGCCGGGTGAAGATCCGGCTGTAGGCGGCCTTCATGTTTTCGTATTCGCGGACCAGGTCTTCGTCATGCAGGTGGAAGGAATAGGCGTCCTTCATCAGGAACTCGCGCGCGCGCATGACCCCGAACCGCGGCCGGATCTCGTCGCGGAACTTGGTCTGGATCTGGAAGAAATTGACCGGCAGCTGCTTGTAGCTGGACAGTTCCTGCCGCGCGAAATCAGTCAGCGCTTCTTCGGCAGTGGGGCTGTAGCAGAATTCCTGCTCCTTGCGGTCCTTGATCTTCAGCAGCTGCGGGCCGAATTTTTCCCAGCGCCCGGTGGCTTCCCACAGCTCGCGCGGCTGGATGGTCGGAATCTGCAGTTCGACCGCGCCGGCATTTTCCATTTCTTCGCGGACGATGCGCTCGACCTTGCGCAGCACGCGCAGGCCCAGCGGCGACCAGATGTACAGGCCGGAGGCGAGCTTGCGGATCATCCCCGCGCGCAGCATCAGCCGGTGGCTGGTCAGCTCGGCGTCGCTGGGGGTTTCCTTGGTGGTGTGCAGGTGGAACTGGGACAGGCGCATCGTCGGCATCATCTAACGGCGGAAGCCGTTATTCTGCCAGCCCGGCGCCTGTCGTGGGCGGCGGGCGGGGTTCAGGCCTGCGGGCAGTAGGCCTTGGCGGCCGCTTCGGCAAGTGCCCGCTGGTTGGTGCGCTGGGTGTCGTCCAGCGCGGTTTCGGCCGTGCCGTCACCATTGGTGTCCTGCATGACCGGGCCGCTGCCATCGAGCAGCGCCAGGTTGGCCCGCGCGGTGACGCACTGCGGGGCAAGCGGGGCGTCGGTCGCCGCCGCTGCCGACGGGTTGGCCGGATCGCGGGTCTGCTGGCGGGTTTCAAAGGCCTTGCCGGCCGGCGGACTCTCCGAATACTGGGTCACGCCGTTGGCGTCCTTCCATTTGTATACCGGCCCGGCAAACGCCGATCCGCTGGCCAGCAGCAGGAAACTCAAGCAGAACAGGGTACGCATGGGGACTCCAGGCCTGACCGGCGGGAAAGCGTGATTGCAGCACCGCAGCCGTCGGCTGGCAAGTCGATTAAACTCGGGGGATGGATCCCATCACACCGCCGCCGCCGCGTTCGCGCACCATTTACCTGCTTCCCAACCTGTTCACCACGGCGGGCCTGTTCGCCGGGTTCTACGCGATCATCGCCGCGGCGAACGGTGATTTCGTGTACGCCAGCATCGCGGTGTTCGTGGCCGCGGTCATGGACGGGCTGGACGGCCGGGTCGCCCGCCTGACCGGCACCAGCAGCGAGTTCGGCGTCCAGTACGACTCGCTCGCCGACCTGGTCAGCTTCGGCATGGCGCCCGCGCTGGTGATGTATCACTGGGCGCTGTCCTCGCTGAAGTTCGACGGCGAACTGCTGGGCCGCGTCGGCTGGGCGGTTGCCTTCCTGTACGCGGCCTGCGCCGCGCTGCGCCTGGCCCGCTTCAATACCCAGGTGGCGGTGGTGGACAAGCGTTGGTTCGTCGGCCTGGCCAGCCCGGCCGCGGCCGGCCTGATGATGTCCTTCGTCTGGGCGTTCGCTGATGGCACCCTCGGCTGGACCGGTGAGCAGCTGCGCTACGTCGCGCTGGGGGTGACCCTGGTGTCGGCCCTGCTGATGGTCAGCCGGATCCGCTTCTGGAGCTTCAAGGGCGGCGGCGCGAAGGGGCCGCGTGCCGACCGCGTGCCGTTCCTGGTATTGGCCTTGCTGCCGATCGGCATCGCCATCGCGGTGATCGACCTGCCGCGCGTCCTGCTGGCGGTGGGCGTCATCTATGCGCTGTCCGGGCTGGTCATGTGGGCCATGCAGCGCCTGCGAAAGCGTCCGGACGCCGCGTGAGCGACGAGCTGCCCGTTCTCTGGACACCGGCCCAGCAGGCCTGGCTGCAGGCGATGGGCTACAGCGTGCTGCATGAAGGCGCGCTGGCGGCCGAGCTCGAGGCGGCTGCGACCGCGGCCGCCATGGCGCAGGCGATCGAGCCCCCTGCGGTTGAACTGAGCGTCGCCCCGGTGATTTCGCGGCCGGCTGCACCGCGACAGGCGCCGGCGGCCCCGCGTGCGCCCGTTGCACCGCGTCCGGCTGCCATGGACACGATCGATACCACCCGCGATATCGCGCCGCGCACGGGCACTGTGCGCCGGCCATCGGTCCGCCTGCCCGACCGCCTGCAGATCGCCTTGCTGCGTGCTTCCGGCTGCAACCCCAATGACCCGGCCACGCAGGCCCTGATGGACAGCTGGCCACTGGACACCCTGCGCGCCGATCCAGCCGCCAAGCGCGCGCTGTGGCCGACGCTGCGTGCGCTACGCAAAAGGGGACGCGGCGCATGAGCGCGGTAGCCCATCCGGCGCAGGCCGGCGTGCGTGCGCTGCGCGAAAGCGACCTCAACGCGGTGATGGTGATCGAGGAGCGGGGTTATCCGTATCCGTGGACGCGTGGCATCTTCCTGGACTGCCTGCGTGCGGGCTATCCGGGCCTGGCGTTGGAAGAGGACGGTCTGCTGGTCGGCTATGCCTTGTTGAGCATCGCCGCCGACGAAGCGCACCTGTTGAACATCTGCGTGGACCCGCTCAACCAGTCACGCGGGCGCGGGCGGCAACTGCTGCGCGCCATCGTGGGCCTGGCCCGCGACCGCGGCGTGCAGCGCGTGTTCCTGGAAGTGCGGCCGACCAATACGCCGGCGCTGTCGCTGTACCACAGCGAAGGATTCAACGAGATCGGTCGTCGTCCGCGTTATTACCCCGCCGCCGACGGCCGCGAGGATGCGCTGGTGATGGCCATCGAACTGGTGGCCGACGACATCGACCGGATGCCGCCGCTGTAAGCGGGGGGCACATGACGGCCAGCGGCCGTCACTCCGTGGCGGTGTCCAGGTAGCGCCGAGCCATGCTCGGCGAGCGCAGCGGTCCGCCCGAAGCGCGTGTCGACCAACGGTCGTCACCCACCAGGTCAAATGGTCGTCACCGACCAGAGGTGACGGCCAGCGGCCGTCACGACCCACGCCGCGCGTCAGAGCTTGGCGCGCTGTTCCTGCAGGCCGGCCAACTGCGTGGTCCATTCGACCAGGCGCACGCGCTCCTGCTCCACCACCGCCGCCGGTACCTTGTCGGTGAACTTGGCCAGCTTGGCTTCGCTCTTTTCCTTTTCGCCCTGCACGCGCGCCAGTTCCTTGTCCAGGCGCGCGCGCTCTGCATCCAGGTCGACCAGGCCTTCCAGCGGCACCAGCAGCTTCAGCTCGCCGACGATCGCGGGAGCGGCCGGCGGCGCGATTTCGCCATCGGTCAGCCACTGGATGGTTTCCAGCTTCAGCAGGAACGACAGCGAGGCGGCAAAGCGCCCGATGCGCACGCGGTCCTGCTCCAGCCCGGCCTGCAGGCGCAGCGGTACCAGCCTGGACGGGGCCACGTTGAGCTCGCTGCGCACGCGGCGCACGGCGCTGATCACCGCCTTCAGCCACTCCACGTCCGCTTCGGCCTGGGCGTAGTCACCGGCGAACTCTTCGGCGCTGGGGTAGGGACGCAGCGAAAGCGAACCGCCACTGATACCCAGGCGCGGCGCAACCTGCTGCCACAGCTGTTCGGTGATGAACGGGGTCAGCGGATGCAGCAGGCGCAGCAGCGCTTCCAGCACGTACAGCACGGTGTGGCGGGTGCTGTCCGCATCGGCCGGGTCGGCGCCGTTGAGGGCGGGCTTGCTGAGCTCCAGGAACCAGTCGCAGAATTCATTCCAGGCGAACTCATACAGGCACTGCGCCAGCAGGTCGAAGCGGTAGGCGGCGAAGTGGCCCTGTGCTTCTGCGGTGGTCGCCGCCAGGCGCGCGAGGATCCAGCGCTCCGCGTCGGTGCGCGGCTTCGGTGCGCCTTCGAACGCAGCGCCTTCGGTGTTCATCAGCGCGAAGCGGCTGGCGTTCCACAGCTTGTTGCAGAAGTTCTTGTAGCCCTCGGCGCGGTTCATGTCGAACTTGATGTCGCGGCCGTGGGTGGCCAGCGCGGCGATGGTGAAGCGCAGCGCATCGGCACCGTGCGCGGCAATCCCGTCCGGGAATTCCTTGCGCGTGGCCTTCTCGATCTTCTCCACCATGCGCGGCTGCATCAGCCCGCCAGTGCGCTTGGCCACAAGGTCGTCGATCGAAATGCCATCGATGATGTCCAGCGGATCCAGCACGTTGCCCTTGGACTTGGACATCTTCTGGCCCTGCCCATCGCGGATCAGGCCGGTGAAGTACACGTCCTTGAACGGCACTTTGCCGGTCAGGTTGTCGGTGGCCATGATCATCCGGGCGACCCAGAAGAAGATGATGTCGAAGCCGGTGACCAGCACCGACGACGGCAGGTAGCGGTCGAAGCCGCGCTCGGCCATCGCCTGTTCGTTCGGCCAGCCCAGCGTGGAGAACGGCCACAGCTGCGAAGAGAACCAGGTCTCCAGCACGTCGCTTTCCTGGGTCAGTGCCACGTCCGCGCCCAGCCCGTTGGCGGCCCGCACTTCGGCCTCGTCGCGGCCGACATAGCAGGTGCCTGCTTCATCGAACCAGGCCGGGATGCGGTGGCCCCACCACAGCTGGCGGCTGATGCACCAATCCTGGATGTTGGTCATCCAGTGGCGGTAGGTGTTGATCCAGTTGGGCGGCACGAAGTTGATCGCACCCGGCTTTCCATCGGTACCTTCGACCAGCTCCAGGCCACGCCGTGCCAGCTCGTCCATCTTCACGAACCACTGGTCGGTCAGGTAGGGCTCGATCACCTGGCCGGTACGGTCGCCGCGCGGCACCTGCAGCTTGTGCGGCCTGGTCTCCACCAGCACCGCCAGCTCTTCCAGTTCGGCCAGCACGGCCTTGCGCGCGTCGTAGCGGTCCAGCCCGCGGAAGCGTTCCGGCGCATTGTCATTGATCGCCGCCACCGGCGTGAACAGGTTGATCATCGGCAGGTTGTGGCGCAGGCCTACCTGGTAATCGTTGAAATCATGCGCGGGGGTGACCTTGACCACGCCGGTACCAAACGCACGGTCGACGTAGTCATCGGCGATCACCGGAACGCTGCGGCCGGTCAGCGGCAGGGTCACGCTGCGGCCGATCAGGTGCAGGTAGCGCGCGTCTTCCGGATGCACCATCACCGCGGTATCGCCGAGCAGGGTCTCCGGGCGGGTGGTCGCCACGACCAGGTAATCGCGGGTTTCGCGCAGCGTTTCCACGCCGTCGGCGTCGCGCTCGACGTGCTCGTAGGTCAGCCCGTCGTCGAGCTTGTAGGCGATCGACCAGAGGAAACCGTCTTCCTCGGCGCTCTCCACTTCCAGGTCGGAAATCGCGGTCTTCAGCACCGGATCCCAGTTGACCAGGCGCTGGCCGCGGTAGATCAGGCCCTGTTCGTGCCAGCGCACGAAGGCTTCGATCACTGCCTGCGACGGCTGCGGGTCCATGGTGAAGGTGCTGCGCGACCAGTCGGCCGATGTGCCGAGGCGGCGCATCTGCCGTTCGATGGTGTCACCGGACTGCTGCTTCCATTCCCACACCTTGCCGATGAAGGCTTCGCGGCCCAGCGTATCGCGGGTCTCGCCGTTGCCTTCCAGCGCCAGGTTGCGGCCGACCACCATTTCGGTGGCGATGCCCGCGTGGTCGGTACCCACCTGCCACAGCGTGTCGTAGCCGCGCATGCGGTGGTAGCGCACCAGCGCGTCCATCAGGGTCTGCTGGAAGGCATGGCCCATGTGCAGCGTGCCGGTCACGTTTGGCGGCGGCAGCAGGATGGTGTAGGGCTCGCCCTTGCCCGACGGCTTGAAGTGGCCAGCCTTCTCCCAGGCATCGTAGGTGTCCGTTTCAAAGGACGTCGGGTCGTAGCTGGAGTCGAGTCGGGTCATGCGGGGCAACCAGAAGATGTTCGGGGGGAATTCAGGGCGATCGGTCGGCGCATCAAGGGCAGCGCACGTGCCGCGCCCGCTTACATATCGTGCTTGGATAGATCGTAACCAGCGTCCTTGTACTGCCGCCAGCGCTCGCGCAGCGGCTCGCGCGCGTCCGGGTCGGCCGGGACGACTTCCAGTACGCGCTCGCATTCGCCCATCCAGGGCGTGTCGCGCAGGTTGATCACCAGCGGGCGCGCCGGTTCCACGCCGCCGGGAACGGCGATCAGCACCAGCGCCTCTTCTTCATCCATGTCCTCGCCGGCGATCTGGTGCGGGATGTAGGCCTCCGCATCGAAGGACCACAGCAGCTCGTCCAGTTCCTCGGCCTGGGCCTGGTCACGCGCCAGCACCAGGGTGAACAACCCGGCATCGTTGGCCTTGCGCGCCAGCTCGCAGACCAGGCGCAGCGGCTCGGTCAGGAAGCGGGGCTTGGCGATCAGGTAGAAATCAGCGCGGGGCATGGCGGGGTCCGGGTTGCAGGCGAAGACCCGGTCGAAACCGGGTCGTGTCATGGCCGGCACGGTGGCCGGCCACAGGGCGACAGTGGATCAGGCGCGGGCGACCTGGTCCAGCAGCCACTGGCTCAGCAGGCCGACCGGGCGACCGGTAGCCAGGCCGCGCTTGCCTTCGTCGCTGGCCACGCCGGCGATGTCCAGGTGGGCCCAGCGCTGGCCTTCGGCGAAGCGCGAAAGGAAGCAGCCGGCGGTGATCGCACCGGCCCAGCGGCCGCCGATGTTGTAGACGTCGGCGAAGGTGGAATCCAGCATCGGCTGGTATTCGTCCCACAGCGGCAGGCGCCAGGCGCGGTCGAACACGTGCTCGCCGGCGGCCAGCAGTTCGTTGGCCAGGTCGTCGTGCTTGGTCATCAGGCCGGCGGTCTGGTGGCCCAGGGCCACCATGCAGGCGCCGGTCAGGGTCGCCACGTCGACCAGCGCGGCCGGTTCGAAGCGCTGCGCATAGGTCAGCGCGTCGCACAGGATCAGGCGGCCTTCGGCGTCGGTGTTGCCGACTTCGATGGTCTTGCCGGACATCGAGGTGATGACATCCGACGGGCGGTAGGCATTGCCGTCGATGGCGTTCTCGACCGCCGGCACCACCACCACCAGGTTCAGCGGCAGCTTGGCCTTGACGGTGGCGACGAAGGTGCCGATGACGTTGGCGCCACCGCACATGTCGTACTTCATTTCCTCGATGCCGCCCTGGGTCTTCAGGTTGACACCACCGGTATCGAAGGTGATGCCCTTGCCGACCAGCACGTAGGGCTTGGCGTCGCCGCCGTTGCTCCACTTCAGCACCACCAGCCGCGGACGGTTGGCCGAACCGCGGGCGACCGCCAGCAGCGAGCCCATGCCCAGCGCTTCCATCTGCGTCTCGTCCAGGATCTCCGCTTCGGCGCCGTCATGTTCACCGGCGAACTTCACCGCCACGTCGGCCAGGTAGGCCGGGTTGCAGACGTTCGGCGGCAGGTTGCCGAGCTCGCGGGCGAACTCCACGCCGCTGGCGATGGCCTGTCCCTGCAGCAGGGCCTGCTCGTCGCTGCCGGCGATGGCCAGCTGCTGCAGGCCGGCGTCCTCGGTCTTCTTCTTGCCGAAGGTGGCGGTGTAGCGGTAGCTGGCGTGATCGGCGGCGATGATCGCCTGGCGGATCGCCCAAGAGGCGTCACGGTCCTTCACCGGCAGGTCGACCAGGGTGAACAGCGCGCTGCGGCTGGCGCCGGTCTTCAACGCGCGCACGGCGTCGCCGACGGCCTTCAGGTACTGCGGGACGCCGAAGCGGGCGGCATCGCCCAGGCCCACCACCAGCACGCGCGCGGCGCTGACGCCCGGCAGGTCGTGCAGCAGGGTGGTGGCGCCGGTCTTGCCGGACACATCGCCGCGCTGGGCCAGGGCGGCCAGGCGACCGCCACTGGCGGCGTCCAGCGCCTGCGCGGCGGGCGACAGGGAGAGATCGGCGAAGGCGCCGACGACCACGCAGTCGACCCCGGCAGAGGTCGGCGACGCTTGGTTCAGGGTGAATTGCAGGGCCATTGATCAGATTCCGTTGGCATATCCGTACAATCGCGGACCGTTTACGTCCAGCCAGTAGACTGGGCGGACCCGCGAACGAACCTGAGAGTTTAAACCACGGCCCATGTTGAAGCTCGACCGCTATCTATTGGGCGATTTCGTCCAGAGTTTCCTGGCCACCCTGATCGTCCTGCTGGTTGTCAGCGTGGGCGGCGTGCTGGTGGATATCCTTGGCAACATCGCCGACGGGCGCCTGCCTGCCCGCCTGCTGTTCTCCCAGCTGGGCCTGCAGTTCATCGTCTACATGCCGCTGATCCTGCCGTTGGCGCTGATGCTGGGCCTGCTGCTGGCGGTCGCGCGGCTGTACCGCGATTCGGAAATGGCGGTCATCACGGCCATCGGCGTGGGCCCGCGCCGCCTGCTCAAACCCTTGCTGCTGCTGGTGCTGCCGGTGGTCGGACTGATCGGCGCCTGCTCGCTGTGGCTGGGCCCCTGGGCCGACCGCACCAGCGAGCAGATGATCGACCAGGCCAACCGCAGCGTGCTGATGGCCGGACTGGAGGCGGGGCGCTTCACCAACCTGTCCAACGGTGGGGTGGTCTATCTGTCTTCCATTTCCCCTGACGGCACCGGCCTGGGCCGGGTGTTCATGAACCGCGCCCGCGAGGGCCGCATCGAGGTCGTATCGGCCGCCAGCGGCAAATTGTTCTTCGAAGGCAAGGACCGCCGCTACCTGCAGCTGAACGACGGCCACCAGATCGAAGGCCCCGCCGACGGCGGCAAGGGCTACCGGCTGGCGACCTTCGCGCGCAACGACGTGGCCATGCCGGACGGCGCGCAGACCCGCCAGTCCAATGATCCGGAACTACTGCCGACCAGCCAGCTGATCGGCGATGAGCGGCCCGAGGCGAAGGCGCAGCTGCACTCGCGCATCGCCCCGCCGCTGATCGCGTTGGCCTTCGCCCTGCTCACCGTGCCATTGGCGCGCAGCTCGCCACGGCAACAGCGCTACGGCCGGATGATGCTGGCCTTCCTGGCTTACATGGTGGGCATGAACCTGATGTTCATCGGCACCGGCTGGATTGCCGATGGCAAGGTGCCCAATGGGCTCGGCCTGTGGTGGCTGACCCTGCCGCTGCTGGCGTTGGCGATCTGGATGTACCTGCGTGACGGCCACCTGTCGCGCCCGAAGAGAGTGACCGCATGATTCCGCGTCCGATGCGTTTCGATTACTACCTGGGCCGGGCGGTGTTCGGCACCGTGCTGCTGACCTGGGCGGTGCTGGTGGGACTGGACGTGGTGATGGCGTTCTCCGGCGAGTTCAAGGACGTTGGCAAGAACGGATACACCCTGGGCCATGCGGCGGCATGGGTGCTGTATACCGTGCCACGCCGCGCCTACACCTTCTTCCCCACGGCGGCGGTGATCGGCTCGCTGATGGGCCTGGGCCAGCTGGCGGCGACGTCCGAACTGACCGCGCTGCGTGCGCTGGGCCTGTCGCGGCGCCGGCTCAGCCTGTCGGTGGCGGTCGCGCTTTCGCTGTTGACCGGTGCGATGGTGGTGAGCGGAGAAACGATCGCCCCTTGGGCCCAGGAGCGGGCCGACAACATCCGCATGAGCGCCAAGCGCGGTGGCGACATGGCGGTGGCCCGCTACGCCGGTGTCTGGGCCCGCGAGGGCGATACCTTCCTCAACGCACAGGGCGGTGAAGAGCAGCTGGTGGAGGGCGGTGGGACGCGCCTGGTGCTGCATGACGTGCGCATGTACCGCATCGGCCCGGAAGGCGAGATCGTGTCGCTGACCCACGCCGCCACCGCCGAACACGATGCGTCCGGCTGGGTGCTGAAGCAGGTGCGGCGGGACATTTTTGGCGAGCGTTCACTGACGCGCGAGGAAGTGCCAAGCGAGAAGTGGGATTCGCAGCTGGATGCGGCGGCGCTGGCTACCGGTATCTCGCGGCCGCGCAACCTGCGTGCGGCGGACCTGCGCACCAGCATCGAATACCGCGAGCGCAACGGCCTGGATGCGCGTGATTACGAAGACGTCTATTGGAGTCGCTGGTTCTATCCGGTGAACGTACTGGCGTTGTGCCTGGCGGCGGTGCCGTTCGCGTTCGGTTCGCTGCGCAGCGGCGGCATGGGCAAGCGTTTGTTCCTGGGCATCCTGTTCGCGCTGGGGTTCTGGCTGTTGCAGCTGTTCTTCGGGCGGATGGCCGGTGCGTTGAAGTTTGATTACCGGGTGGCATATGCCCTGCCGCCGATCCTGATGCTGGGCATTTCGGCGATGCTGTTCCGGCGCAAGTCCGGCTGAGGTGGGGTTTTGCCGGGCTGCGCCCGGCACCTGCCGAAGCAACGGCAACAGCAACAGCTGCAGCTGCAGGGCTGCTTGTAGGTGGGGCGGGGTGGGTTTGCGG
>NZ_JBDJNU010000023.1:0-62539 GCF_039674585.1 Stenotrophomonas lacuserhaii
ACCCGCAGCCGTGCAGCTTTCGCTCTGGCTGTAGCTCTTGCTGTAGCTCTCAGCTCACTGCGCCGCGCTGAAACTCCCGCAGCCGTGCAGCTGGCGCGTGCCCACGGTCAGCATCGCCTTCGCATCGAAGGCCTTGCCGCTCATGTCGTCCTGGCACGGCACCCGCTGCACGCTCAGCTTGATCGGGGTGCCATCGGCGGCCGCGCCGGCCCAGCCATCCGGGCCCTGCGTGGGGGCAGCCACCTCATACCGTGTCTGGCCGTAATCCACTTCCACGCGCAGCGCCGAAGTCCCCCCTGCGCCGACCTCGGCCACCCACCCCGGCTCGTTGCCGGTCGCGCGGAAGGCGTCGGAGGGACGCTCCGCGGCAGCCGGGCCATCATCCGCAACCGGCGCGGCAGCCGGCCCAGCGGCGGCGCCCTTGCCGCCCGGTACCGGATCCGCCGCAGGCTGGCAGGCGACGGCCAGGGCAATCACCAGCATGGTGGGCAACAGGAAAAAAGATGGACGCATGTGCGCTCCTCTCCGTCATTCAACAGCACACGACGCTAACATCCGCACCGTCAACGCGACGGGAAACGCCGGGCGTGGCGTTCAGGTTCCTGCCGCAGCAGGCGCCGCGGCCTGCACGCGCAGATGCGTGCGGAGGGCCAGCAGGTTGGCATCCAAGGTGTCCAGCTCCTGCCGCTGCTGCGCTGGCAGTTGCGCGCGCATCTGCTGTCGCAACTGCTTCCAGGCCTGCGGTGCCTGCGTCGACGCCACCAGCAGGCGCGGCTGCAACGTGGCGAGTTCATCGGCCTGCGGCAGTCCATACCCCGGGCCACCCAGCAGCGCGCCGGGCTGCAGCCATTGCCCCGCCTGCTCCAGCAACGTCTGCAACTGCCGCGCCCCATCGCTGTCGCGCTCTGCCAGCAGGGCACGCTTCAACGTGTCGCGCGCACGCAGCTCGGCACGTGCGAAGGCGGCCTGCTCCAGCAGCAGCAGCCCGGCGGTGGCACGCAGCCCGCCGCGTTGCAGCCACGGTGCACGTGTCGTGGCATCCAGCTTCAGCCATGCCTTCGCATCACGCGTCGGCAGCAACAGCTCATCGCGCGCCGCAGCGAACAGCAGGTCGTAATGCTGGTCGCTGGATTCGAAGTAGTAGCCCTCGCGGATCGCCGCAGCGCGGTCATCCAGCACGCTTTCATCCAGCCTGCCCAGCCGCGCCAGCCTGCGCCGCAGCCCGCGCGGGCTGATGCGTTCGATGCCGGCCTCCTGCAGCGCAGGCACGCCCGCCTGCAGCAGCTTGGCCGTTTCCACCGCGCAGTTGTTGCCGATGAAGTAGTAGCGACCGTCGTAGCTCCAGTGGACCTGCGCGCTGCGCTCGAGCAGGCCGGCGATCTCCTGCGCGGAAAGCTGCAACGGCAGCGAGGCAAGGCCGCGCAGCTCTACCTTGGTGTACTCATCCACCACCTGCTGCAGTGGCAGCACGAACAGCCGCGACGGATAGCCGCCGGTCAGCCCACGCCAGCTGGACAGTTCGACATCACCCACGAACGCGCGGAAGGACAGCACCCGGTGCTGGTCCAGGTCCAGCCGGCAGGCCGGTCCGGGCACCCTGCCCTCGCGGCAGATCACCAGCCGCAGCATGCTGTGGCCCCAGCGGCTCATCGGTACGTCGCCGCTCTCGGCGAACAGGTAATCCACTGCGTAAACACGCGCCGGATCCAACCGCATCAGTTCAACCAGGCCTTCTTCCGCACCCGCCTGGAGCAGCGGCACGCCGGCATCGCAGTCCGCCTGCCGCGGCGTCGGGCCCAGGGTCGCGGAAAACCAGGCCGCCAGCGCGGGCCGGCGGCAGGCGAAATCCGCGTCAAGCAGCCAGTGTTCCGCATTGACCGCCAGGTATTCGGCGGCACTATGGCGCTCGTAATCGTCGGGGCTGCGGTCGTTGAAACGATTCGGGCTGCGCCCGAGTTTCCAGGGGCGGCGCTGCCATCCGGCAAGTTCGCGGAAGCGCGGCCGGCTTGACCACCCACCCGCTGCTCCGCGATCAGCCACATGCATCAGCTCATGGATCAACGCGAGCTGGAGGGCACGCGCGGTCGCGTCGCCGTCCAGCAGGGAACGCTGCAGCTGGATCTCGCCGGCAAATGCGCGACCGGCAACATGCGCCGGCAACGCATCTGCCCAGCGCACCGGCACCCGCGGCGGAAGCGCCGCGCGCAGCGTGGCGGGCAGGCGCTGGGCCACGCCATCCACGGCCAGTTGGGCGCGGGCGCGTTGGCCGGCGTCCAGCCCGTGCAGGTCAGGTACCAGTTCGAACGCTTGCGTGGCAGGCGCCAGGCACAGCAGCCACCACGCCAACCACGCGCGGCGGCGCATCCGCATCAGCGCGCGAGCAACGCCTGGGCCAGCGCGAGGTCGCTGGCTGCGCGGGCCGCCGCATCCTGCTCACGCAGATGGACCAGCGCCGCCTGCAGGCGGGCGCCACGGATCTGGCCATCGCTGGCAACGAAGGCGGCCGCATCATCGCGCGCAGCCAGGACCACCTTGTCATCGCCGGAGCTGCTGCCCGACGAATTGGACGACGCACCGGAGGCCGAGCCCGCCGAAGTTCCGGCGAAACTGGATGCGCCTGCGGCCAGCGGCAGCACCAGCAGGGACAGCGCGAAAGGAACCAGCAGCGAAGGCAATCGGGTCATCGTCGGTCTACTCGTGAAGGGGTCGTGCAGAGCGTACCCGACCCATCACGCAAACGGCAGCTCAGAGGTCAAAGACCTTGCCGGGATTCAGCCGCGCTTGCGGATCGAACGCGCGCTTGACCGCCTTCATCAAGCCGATTTCGGCCGGTCCGCGGGTGCTGTCCAGGTAGGCCTTCTTGACCAGGCCGATGCCATGTTCGGCGGAAATGCTGCCATCGAAACGTGCCAGCACCCGCGCCAGCAGCCTGGTCACCTGCTCACACTGTTGCAGGAACGCCGCATCGTCGGTGTCATCCGGCTTGAGCACGTTGATGTGCAGGTTGCCATCGCCGATGTGGCCGAACCAGACCACCTCGAACTGCGGGTAGGCCTCGGTGATCAGCGCCTGGGTTTCGGCCAGGAACGCGGGCATCGCCGAGATCCGCACCGACACGTCGTTCTTGTACGGCTTGTAACGCGCGACCGCCTCGGTTATCCCCTCGCGCAGGCGCCACAACTGCGCGGCCTGGGCGTCACTGGCACTGATCACGCCGTCGCTGACCCAGCCGTTGCCCATGCAGTCTTCGAAGGCCGCCATCGCCGCGGCCTCCTGCGCTTCATCACCGACGGCGAATTCGGTCACCACGTAATACGGATGCAGCTCGTCGAACGGTGCCTGCGCACCATGGGCCAGCACGTGCCTGAGCGCCTGTGCGGTGAAGAACTCGAAGGCCTGCAGTTGCAGCCGTGCACGGAACGCGGCGAATACCTGCATCAGCACCTCGAAGCTCGGCACCGCGAGCAGCATCACGTTGCTGGCCGGTGGCGGATCGGTCAGCTTCACCGTGGCTTCCACGATCACCCCCAGCGTGCCCTCCGAGCCGATCAACAGCTGGCGGAAGTCGTAGCCGCTGGAGTTCTTGATCAGTCCCTTGTTGAGTTCCAGCAGCTCGCCGTCGGCGGTGACGACTTTCAGCCCGGCGATCCATTCGCGGGTATTGCCGTAGCGGATCACCCGGATGCCGCCGGCATTGGTGGCGATGTTGCCGCCGATCGAGCAGGACCCGCGCGCAGCGAAATCCACCGGGTAGATCAGCCCGTGCTCCAGCGCCGCGTTGTGCAGCGACTCCAGCGGCATGCCCGCCTGCACCGCCAGGGTCCGGTCCACCGGGTCGTAGGCCAGCGCCTTGTTCATGCGCTCAAGGCTCAGCACCAGTTCCCCGTTGGCCGCCACCGCACCGCCGGACAGCCCGGTTCGTCCGCCCGACGGCACCACCGCCACGCCCTCGGCAGCGCTCCAGCGCATCACCGCCTGCACCTCCTCCACGCTGGACGGCAGCGCGATGGCCAACGGGGCCGGGGCCCAGCGCCGGGTCCAGTCGCGCCCGTAATGCTCCAGGTCGGCCGCATCGGTCTTCAGGCGCAGGTCGGGAACGGCCTGCTGGAGGGAGGCAACGCGGGGATCGGTCATGGCAGTCCAGGCAGACACAGGCAGAACGGGAAAGCGTGCCAGTGGCGCCGCCCAGCGTCCAGCCCCCGGCGGGCGATGGGAATGGCTACGTCTGCAACCAATTCCGCAGTGCACCATGGGTGGCCGCATCTGGCATAGTGATCAGCCCTCGTCCCACTGGCCGTGCCGTCCCATGTCGCCGAAGAAGACCTCCTACCCCAAGCAGGATATCCGCGTGTTGTTGCTGGAAGGGGTCAGCCAGACCGCCGTGGACGTGTTCACCGCGGCGGGGTACAGCCAGATCGAACTGCATTCCAAAGCGCTGCCCGAAGACGAGCTGAAGGCGCGCATCGCCGAAGCCCACATCGTCGGCATCCGCTCGCGCAGCCAGCTGTCGGCCGAGGTACTGGCCGAGGCCAAGCGCGTGATCGCGGTGGGTTGCTTCTGCATCGGCACCAACCAGGTCGACCTGGACGCGGCCGAACTGGCCGGCATCCCGGTGTTCAACGCGCCCTACTCCAACACGCGCAGCGTGGCCGAACTGGTGATCGCCGAAGCCATCATGCTGACCCGCGGCATCCCGCAGAAGAACGCCGAATGCCATCGCGGCGGCTGGTCGAAGTCGGCTGCCGGCAGCCACGAAGTGCGCGGCAAGACGCTGGGCATCATTGGTTACGGACATATCGGCACGCAGGTCGGCGTGCTGGCGGAATCGCTGGGCCTGCAGGTGATCTTCCATGACGTGGAGGCCAAGCTGGCGCTGGGCAACGCGCGCGCCGCGGTCAGCCTGGACGACCTGCTGGAACGCTCGGACATCATCACCCTGCACGTGCCGGAAACGCCCGCCACGCAGTGGATGATCGGTGCGCCGGAGCTGGCGAAGATGCGCCGCGGCGCGCATGTGATCAACGCCGCGCGCGGCACCATCGTCGATATCGCGGCACTGGATGCGGCGTTGACCTCCGGCCACATCGGCGGTGCGGCGCTGGACGTGTTCCCGGTGGAACCCAAGGGCAACGGCGACCTCTTCGAATCCCCGCTGACCGCGCACGACAACGTGATCCTGACCCCGCACGTGGGGGGCAGCACGCTGGAGGCGCAGGACAACATCGGCATCGAAGTGGCGGCCAAGCTGGTCCGCTACAGCGACAACGGCAGCACGCTGACCGCGGTCAACTTCCCGGAAGTCACCCTGCCCGAGCACGACGGCAGCCTGCGCCTGCTGCACATCCACCGCAACGTGCCCGGCGTACTGTCCAAGGTCAACGAGATCTTCTCGCGCCACAACGTCAACATCGACGGCCAGTTCCTGCGCACCGACGCGAAGGTGGGCTACGTGGTGATCGACATCACCGCCAGCGTGGAACAGGCCGCCGCGGTCCGCGATGAACTGGCCGCCATCCCGGGTACCCTGCGCACCCGCGTTCTCTACAGCTGACCAGCGGATCGGTAGCGCCGAGCCATGCTTGGCGGCTCTTTGCAGGCGCAACCGGATAGCGTTCGCCGAGCATGGCTGGGCGCTACCCGCGGCCCAGCCAGCGGCGGGCCATCCGCCGCAGCGATGCATCAGCGTGCGGGTCAGCGGCAATCCCCTCGATGTCGCGCCAGGCCAAGGCCAGCGACTCTTCGCTGATCGCGAACGCTTCCGAGGCGCCCGCGCGGATCACGAAACGCACGTCGTAGTGCCAATGCCCCGGCACGTCGTGACGCGCGGGAATCCAGTGCTTGTCCAGGTCGAAGATCGCCGGATCGTCCAGTGACAGCCCGGACAACCCGGATTCTTCCTCGGCTTCATTGAGGGCCACCCGCCCCAGGTCGCGATCGCCATCAGCGTGGCCCCCGAGCTGCAGCCATCGGTCCAGTTTCCGATGGTGGGTCAGCAGGACGCGCCTGCCATCGGCGCTGACCAGCCACGCGCTACCGGTGAAATGGCCTTCCAGCCGTTCGCGAAGAAACGGATCCAGCGGATCATCGAGAAGTGTGCTGAATTCGTCAGACAAGTCGCCCTGCACAGGCACTTCAAGCGCGTATCGGCGAAGCAGTTGACGCAACGGATCGTCAAGCAGGGCAAGGGTTGCGACAGTTTCCGACATGTCCGCCACGCGTTCAGCAAAAGTATCGGCCATTATCGCCAGAAAATGTTGCACATGCGGCTTGTGCATCACCTTCAGCTTTGGCTAAGGTACAGCGAGCCATTCGCATGGCCTTCATCAACCATACGCGCCGGCGGCAACGCATCGCCGGCCACCCAACGACCACTTAGGGAAGTACCGCATGCTGAAAGCTCTGTTGAGGGTCAAACCGGTTGAGCCAGCCGGACACGTCGACGCTGGCGAACCCATAGAAGGCCGCCTGGACGGCGAAGCCACCCTGAAACGGACGCTCACGGCAAAACACCTGATCCTGCTCGGCATCGGCGCGGTGATCGGCGCGGGCATCTTCGTGATGACCGGCCAGGCAGCAGCGTTCCACGCCGGCCCCGCCGTCACCCTGTCCTTCGTGGCCGCCGGCCTGGCCTGCGCACTGGCCGGCCTGTGCTATGCCGAGTTCGCAGCGATGATGCCGGTCTCCGGCAGTGCCTATTCCTATTCCTATGCCACGCTGGGCGAAGGCATGGCCTGGTTCATCGGCTGGTGCCTGGTGCTGGAGTACCTGTTTGCCTCCGCATCGGTGGCCGTCGCCTGGTCGGCCTATCTGCTGAGCTTCGTCACCACCACGCTGGACATGCCCTTCCCGGCGGCCCTCAGTTCGGCGCCCATCGCCTGGGAAGGCGGCCAGTTCGTCGCCTCGGGGCAGCTGTTCAACCTGCCGGCGGTGTTGATCGTGGCGGTGCTGACCGGCCTGCTGTACGTGGGCATTTCCCAGTCATCCTTCGTCAACGGCATCATCGTCGCGATCAAGGTCAGCGTGATCTGCCTGTTCATCGGCTTTGGCGCCTCGCACATCGACACCGCCAACTGGCAACCCTTCATCCCGGAGAACACCGGCACCTTCGGTGAGTTCGGCTGGAGCGGCGTACTGCGTGCCGGCTCGATCGTGTTCTTCGCCTTCATCGGCTTCGACGCGGTGTCCACCGCCGCCGGCGAAACCAAGGATCCCCAACGCAACATGCCGATCGGCCTGCTCGGCTCGCTGGCCGTCTGCACCATCATCTACGTGATCGTATGCCTGGTGCTGACCGGCCTGCTGCCTTACCAGCAGCTGGGAACCGCCAAGCCGGTCGCCACCGCGCTGGAAGCCTATCCACAGCTGGCATGGCTGAAAACCGCCGTGGAGATCGGCGCCATCGCCGGCCTGTCCTCGGTGATCCTGGTGATGATGATGGGCCAGACCCGCATCGCGTACACGATCTCCCGCGACGGCCTGCTGCCGGGCTTCCTGGGCAAGGTCCATGCACGCTTCAAGACACCGTACGTGGCCACCATCATCGTCGGCGTCATCGCCGCGGCGCTGGCCGGCATGGTGCCGCTGAACGTGCTCGGTGAACTGGTGTCGATGGGGACCCTGCTGGCCTTCGCCACGGTCTGCGTGGGCGTGCTGGTGCTGCGCTACACCCGTCCGGAGCTGGTGCGTCCGTTCCGCGTGCCGATGGCCTGGTTGATCTGCCCGCTGGGTGCGCTGGCGTGCCTGAGCCTGTTCGCCATGGCCTTCCGCGAACACTGGCACCTGTTCGTCGGCTGGACCGTGCTGGGGCTGTTGATCTACTTCGGTTACGGCATGCGCAACAGCAAGCTGGCCAAGTCTTCCTGATGCAGCGACGGGCCGGCTCCATGCCGGCCCGTTCGGTATCATGCCGCACCCTCTGCAGGCCTGCGTGGCCTGCCCGCACCGAAAGAACAACACACCATGCTCAAGCAACTGTGGGCCACCAAGCACCCGCACGCCGCCCACGAAGATGCCAACGGGCTCAGCCTCACCCGTACGCTGGGGCCCTGGGGCCTGACCGCGCTGGGCATCGGCGCGGTGATCGGCGGCGGCATCTTCGTCATCACCGGCCAGGCCGCCGCCAACCACGCCGGGCCGGCGATCATGCTGTCCTTCGTGCTGGCCGCCATCTGCTGCGGTTTCTGTGCGCTGGCCTACGCCGAATTCGCCGCGATGGTGCCGGTTTCCGGCAGTGCCTACAGCTACACCTATGCCACCTTCGGTGAGCTGGCGGCGTGGTTCATCGGCTGGATGCTGGTGCTGGAATACGGTGTGTCCGCCTCGGCGGTGGCGGTCAGCTGGACCGGCTACTTCCTCAGCCTGCTCAGCCATTTCGACATCCACCTGCCCGCTGCGCTGGTCAGCGCGCCACTGGACGGCCAGCTGCGCCCCACCGGGGCGATCGCCAACATCCCCGCTGCGATCCTGGTGCTGCTGCTGACCTGGCTGTGCTACGTCGGCATCCGCAAGTCGTCGGCGATGAACATGGCGATGGTGCTCCTGAAAACCGGCCTGATCGTGCTGGTCATCGCGGTGGGCTGGAAGTACGTGGACCCGGCCAACTGGCAGCCGTTCATCCCTGAAAACACCGGCCCCGGCCAGTTCGGCATGGAAGGCGTGCTGCGCGGTGCGGCGATGGTGTTCTTTGCCTACATCGGCTTCGAAGCGGTGTCGGTGGCGGCCCAGGAATCGCACCGTCCGCAGCGTGACATGCCGATCGGCATGATGCTCTCGCTGGTGATCTGCACCATCCTGTACATCGCCATGGCGGCGGTCATGACCGGCCTGGTGCCGTACACGCTGCTGGGCACCGATGAGCCGGTGGTGACTGCGGTGGCCGCCCACCCCTCGCTTGGATGGCTGCGCGTGGTGGTGGAAATCGGTGCGCTGGTCGGCCTGTCCTCGGTGGTGCTGGTGATGATCATCGGCCAGCCGCGCATCTTCATGATCATGGGCCGTGACGGCCTGTTGCCGCCCCTGTTCACCAAGATCCATCCGACCTACCGCACTCCGCACATCAACACGGTGATCACCGGCATCGGCATCGCCCTGCTGGCCGCGCTGTTCCCGCTGGACGTGCTCGGCGAACTGACCTCGATGGGCACCCTGATCGCCTTCGCCGCAGTGTGCGCCGGCGTGCTGGTGCTGCGCCGCACCCAGCCGGACCTGCCGCGGCCGTTCCGCATACGCGGTGCCTGGCTGGTCTGCAGCCTGGGCGTGCTGAGCTGCATGGCGCTGCTGTCGGCCATGACGTTCCACAACTGGATGCTGATGGGCGTGTGGACGGTGGTCGGTTTCGCGATCTACTTCGGCTACGGCTTCCGCCACAGCCGCCTGCGCCGGTAACAGGCAGCGGGTAGCGCCGAAGGCGGCGGCAGAAGCCGCTGCCAACGTCGCTTGCGACGGCACGCAGGGTGCCGGTCAGGACGACCGGCATAGCCATGCTCGGCGAGCGCAGCGGCAAGCAACAGCGTGACGACCAACGGTCGTCACCACCAATGGCAGGAACTGACGGCCAGCGGCCGTCACTACCCAGGCAGGTACGCGCCCTGCCCGGCGGGACCGGATAGAATGGAGCGCATGAACGCGCCCACTTTTCCGTATGACAGCCAGCGCCTGAGCGAACTGGCGCAGCTGCTGATCGACAACATCCGCGAGCTGGCCCAGGCCGGCTGGACGCCCGCGACCAGCAGCAATTTCTCGCATCGGCTGGACGACCAGCATGCGGCGATCACCGTGTCCGGTCGTGACAAGGGCCGCCTGATCGAAGACGACATCATGGTGGTGGACTTCGACGGCAAGGCCGTCGGCCGCCCGCTGCGCCCGTCCGCCGAAACGCTGCTGCATACCCAGTTGTATCGCCGCTTCCCCGAAGTCGGCTGCGTGCTGCACACCCATTCCCCGGTACAGACCATCGCCTCGCGCCTGTACGCACCGCGGGGTCATATCCGGCTGGAAGGCTACGAGCTGCTGAAGGCGTTCGCCGGCAACAGCACCCATGAGATGGCCATCGACGTGCCGGTGTTCGCCAATACGCAGAACATGGACGTGCTGGCCGCCCAGGTCGACGCGCTGCTGGATACCCAGTGCCTGTGGGGTTACCTGATCGACGGCCACGGCCTGTACGCCTGGGGCCGCGACATGGCCGAAGCGCGCCGCCACCTGGAAGCGTTCGAGTTCCTGTTCCACTGCGAACTGGAACTGCGCCGCCTACAAGGCTGAATCCGGGGCGCTCACATGGCCGATGGGAATCTGACCCCGCCGCCCCACGCTGCTACCCTACCCGTCCCCCCGACGTTCAAGCTGCCGCCATGAGCCGACTGCGCATCTACAACGACACTGCCCCCGACGCCCCGCTGCTGGACTCCCAGGACGGCGCGCTGATCGCTGCCGAACTGCAGAAGATCGGCGTCACCTTCGAGCGCTGGCAGGCCAGCCAGCCGGTCGCCCCGGGCGCCAGCCAGGAAGAGGTGTTCGCCGCTTACCGCACCGACATCGACCGGCTGGTCGCCGAACGCGGCTTCAAGAGCGTGGATGTCGCGTCGATCGCGCCGGACAACCCCAACCGTGCCGAGCTGCGCAAGAAGTTCCTCGATGAACACTTCCACAAGGAAGACGAGGTGCGGTTCTTCGTCGCGGGCTCGGGCCTGTTCACCCTGCACGTGGGCGACAAGGTCTATGAGATCGAGTGCGTCAAGGACGACCTGATCGCCGTGCCGGACAGCGTCAACCACTGGTTCGACATGGGCGACGCGCCGAGCTTCGTGGCGATCCGCTTCTTCACTGAAGCCGATGGCTGGGTCGGTCATTTCACCGGCACCGACATCGCGCAGAAGTTCCCCCGTTACGTCCCTACCCAGGCCTGAAGATCCATGCAGCCGCGCGTCATCCTCACCGATATCGAAGGCACCACCAGCAGCATCTCGTTCGTCAAGAACGTGCTGTTCCCGTATGCACGCCAGGCGCTGCCCGGCTTCATCGCCGCCCATGGCAACGAGCCGCAGGTCCGGCGCTGGCTGGATGCGGTGGCCACCGAGATCGGTGGCGCCTGCCAGGACAGCGTGGTGGCAGAAACGCTGCAGGGCTGGATCGACCAGGATCGCAAGCACACCGCGCTGAAGGCGCTGCAGGGCATGATCTGGGAATCCGGTTACCGCAACGGTGACTACAAGGCCCACTTCTATCCGGAAGTCGCCGCCGTGCTGAAGGGCTGGCACGCCGCCGGGCTGCCGCTGTACGTGTATTCGTCCGGCTCGGTGCCGGCGCAGAAGCAGTTCTTCGGCTTCAGTGAGGCCGGCGACATGACCGCGCTGGTGTCCGGCTGGTTCGACACCGAAATCGGCGGCAAGCGCGAGGCGGACAGCTACCGGCGCATCGTGGCGGCCATCGGCGTGCCGGCCGCTGAGATCGTGTTCCTGTCCGACGTGGTGGAAGAGCTCGACGCCGCGCGCGAAGCCGGCCTGCAGACCCGCCTGCTGGACCGCCTGGACGACTATCCGTTGCCGCGCAGCGGCGAAGCCACCCACGGCCACGAGCGCGTAGAGAATTTCCAGCAGATCATGCTCTGAGGGAGCCGCGCGGTCAGGCCCCGGTAGCGCCGAGCCGTGCTCGGCGGGGCCCTCCCGCGCACGGCCGCAGATCATGCTCTGAGCGAGGTGCGCGGCCAAGCCCTGGTAGCGCCGAGCCGTGCTCGGCGGGGGCCTTCCCGCGCACAGCCGCCGAGCATGGCTCGGCGCTACCGGCTCTCTTCCAGCACGTCGCCCAGGGTCTGTACGCGCAGTGCCGCGCGTAGCGTTTCGGCATCACTGGCCGAGCGCACGCGCAGCACCCGGCGCTCGCCCGGCAGCAGATCCAGCAGGTTGTCTTCCAGCACCGCCTCGTTCGTTCCGAATTCGATCCACGCGGCACGCACCAGTCCCTGCGCCTGCAGCACCACCTCTGTCTGATCACCCTCGCCCCGCAGGCTTGCCTGTAGCTGTCCGGCCTGCAGCGCCTGGTCGCGCGCCTCAACGAAACCGACCACCTGCCGCGACAGCACCTGCTCGCCCTGCAGCAGTTCGACCACGGCAATGGTGCGCGCCGGATCGGCCGCGTCCAGCAGGCGCGCGTCGCTGAAGCGCCCGACCTCGGTCACTGATCCCGGCGCCAGCACCACCGCCTGTTCCTGCGTACCCAGCACGCGCCCCTGCAGGTCCATCACCCGAAGCCGCCAGCGCACCGAGTGAGGCTGCGGGGTGTCGTTGAGCAGGCTCACGCGGGTCACGCCGTCATCGCGCAGCGCCGCCACGGCAAGGTCGGCGAAGAAGCGACGCGCCTGGAAATGCAGCCCCTTCCAGTTGCCGTCGTGGTCCATGCCCGACCAGGACGCGCCGGGCCACACATCGTTGAGCTGCCAGTACAGCGAACCCATGGTGTAGGGACGCGATGCCCGGTGGTGCAGCGCAGCCAGCTGGATCCCTTCGGCCTGCATCACCTGGGACAGGTACAGGAACGCGGGGAAATCGGCCGGATCGCCATAGCCGAGCCGGATGTAATGCAGCAGCCGTTCGTTGCCCAGGCCCGCCATGAACTTCTGGTGCGCCTGGATCACCGGGCTGTCGATGCGCTGTTCGGCACGCGTGGCGAAACGGTCCACCATGGCCTGCGACGGCCAGGACTGCAGGCCATATTCGGACATGAAGCGCGGCGTTTCTTTCAGGTAGGCCCCGACCGGCAGCGCCGGATTGCCCCACACCTGCCAGTAATGCTTGTCACCGCGGGTGGAGTCGTTGGCCTTGTCATCCAGGTCGTTGCTGGGCGAGCTGGACCAGTACGGGACACCCAGGCCCTGTTCGGCCACGACGGCGCGCAGGTCATGCCCGAACAGGTCCACGTAGCCCTGCCACACGCGGGCGGCGAACGCAGGGTCGGCCTTTCCAAGATCGCGGCCATGGCCCCAATCCTTCCACGCCGTTTCTTCTTCGTTGTTGCCACACCACAGCACGATGCTGGGGTGGTGGCGCAGCCGACGCACGTTGTCGCGGGCCTCGGCGACCACGCTCTGCCGGAACGCCGGATCGAACCCCGGCTGCATGCCACCGCCGAACATGAAGTCCTGCCAGACCATCAGCCCGAGCTCGTCGGCCAGCTCGAAGTACGCATCGTCTTCGTAGTAACCGCCGCCCCAGTTGCGCAGCATGTTCATGTTGGCATCGCGTGCGGCGGTGAGGATGGTGCGCAGGCGGGCGGTGTCCACGCGTGCGGGGAACGCATCGAAGGGGATCACGTTGGCGCCCTTGGCGAATACTTCGCGACCATTGATCACGAAGGCGAAGCCCTGGCCACCCTCGGCATCCTTGTCGCGCCGCAGCTCCACGCTGCGCAGGCCGATCCGTCGGCTGGCCTGCAGTGCCGGCTCATCGCCCGCACCCAGCGCGACGTGCACGCTGTAACGGTCCTGCGCGCCCTGCCCGGCCGGCCACCAGCGACGCGGCTGCGGGACCTGCCACGGCACCTGCAGCGTCTGCGTTCCCGCCTTCAGCAGCACATCGCGGACCCTCTGCACCACAGGCTTGCCGTCCGGATCGCGCACCTCCAGCCGCAGGGGCAACGTCGCGTCGACGCCGGCATGTTCGACCTCGACCAGGGCGGTCAACGCGGCGAGGTTCGCATCCAGCGCTTCGGTGCGTACGGCCAGGTCGGCCACCCGTTGTGCGCCCCACGCCTCCAGCCGTACGGGCCTCCACACGCCCGCGGTGACATAGCGCGGCCCCCAGTCCCAACCGAAATGGTAGGCCGGCTTGCGCACGAAGTTGCCGACCATCGCATCGCGCGGCTCGTCGCCATAAGGCGACGGATAGTTGCCGGCGATCCTGTGCGGCATCGCCTGCACGGCCGGCAGCAACCGGGTGATCGGCGAACGGAAGACGATGCGCAGCACGTTGCCCCGCGACTGCAGGCGACCGTCGACGCGCGCCTTCCACGTCCGGTGCGCGTTGTCCGCGCGCAGCAACGGCTGGCCGTTGAGTTCCACCTCGGCGAAGGTATCGAGCCCTTCGAACACCAGCTCGGCGTGCGGCCGCGCCAACGTCGCCGGATCCACATCGAAGCCAGCGCGATACTCCCAATCCGCCAGCCCGATCCACTGCAGCTGCGCTTCCGGCGCACCGACATACGGATCGCGGATCAAGCCGGCGGCCAACAGATCGGTATGCACACTGCCCGGCACCTGCGCTGCGCCCCAGCCCGCCGCTTCCGGATGCGCCGCCACCTGCGCCCCACCCGGCAGCAGCCGGAACTCCCAGCGCGCCTGCAGCACACCAGCCTGCGCCAGCACCGGCAACAGACACGCCAGCACGACCGCACCGAACTGCACCCCTGCTTTCCAGATCCGCATCCGAACACCCCGTCGCAACAATGATCCCGCCTCGAAAACCCCACACCGAACGTGTCCGGCTCTGAACCCGCCGCGCACGCGGGAACCCGGCTGAGCGGCGGCGGGGAGGCCTGCGCAGGACCGTTGGAGCCCCGGACGGGCGGAAACGAGCCTACAGGGACGTACTTGCGGCGTGTCCTGCGCAGGCCTCCCCGCCGCCGCTACCCGAAATCAAACAGGCGCCGCAGCTCCGGCTCCGGAACGCACCACGTTCAACACCTCATGGCACGCGCCCATGGTGTGGTAATCCACCTTGCCGGCCGGGCTCTTCTCATCGCTGTACTTGCGGTTGTCCGCATCCAGGATGCGGAACCACGCACCGTACTCATGGTCCACGAAATGCTCCCACGCATATGCCCACAAACGGTCGTACCACTCCCAGTACACCGCATCACCCGTCCGCTGTGCCAGCACCGCCGCGGTCGCCAGCGACTCCGCCTGCACCCAGAAATACTTGTCGTCGTCGCAGACGCTGCCATCCGGCGCGAAACCGTAGTACAGCCCACCGCGCTGCGCATCCCAGCTGCGCTCCACCGCCACGTCGAACAGATGGCGCGCCGTCGGCACCAGCCAGTCTGCCTGCACATGGCGGTCCAGGATCAGCAGCAGCTTGGCCCACTCGGTCTGATGGCCCGGCTGGAACCCCCACGGACGGAACAGGTGCTTGGGATCATCCAGGTTGTACTTCCAGTCGATGTTCCACTCGCTGTCGTAGTGCTCCCACACCAGCCCGTCTGCCTTGGCGGCCTGGCGCCGGGTCATGATGTCGGCCAGCTGCAGCGCGCGATCCAGGTAGCGCTGCTCGCCACTGCTCTCGAACGCGGCCAGCATCGCCTCGCACATGTGCATGTTGGCGTTCTGCCCGCGGTAACCGCTGAAATTCCACTGCGCATCGGCTTCGTCACGGTACAGACCGTGTGCCGGCTCATGGAAGCGCGTTTCCAGCAGCTGCCAGGTCTCCTCCATCCAGCCGCGTGCTTCTTCGATGCCGGCCTTCAGCGCGCAGCTGTATGCCAGCAGCACGAAGGCGACGCCGTAGCAGTGGTTGGTAGCGTCTTCCACCACGCCATCGCGCAGTGTCCACGCATAGCCGCCGGTGGCGGGGTTGCGATGCACCTCACGCAGGTAGCGCACGCCATGCTTGACCCCCTCCAGGTACGCCGCATCGCCGAACTCGCGGTAGGCCATGGCGTAGTCGAAGACGAAACGCGTGCTGCTCACCAGATGGCGATGCGTTGCGTCATAGACGCTGCCGTCGTCACGGAAGTAATGGAAGAAGCCACCCTGCGGATCGATGCAACGCGGATGGTAGAACGCCATCGTATGGGCGATGTGGCCGCGCAGGAAAGCCGGCGACCGGAAGTCCGGAGTCTGGGTCATCAGTGCGATTCCTCGGTTTGCAGCAGCAGTTCGTTGACTTCATCGCGCGAGGGCATGGCCGCGAAGGCGCCCTTGCGGGTCACCGCCAGCGCGCCCACCGCAGCGCCGAAGCGCAGCACCCCGCGCATGGCGGCTTCATCGCTGCAGAACGCCGGCAGGCTGGCGGCATCCACCCCGCGCTCCACCAGCGCGGTCAGCAGCCCGCCGACGAAGGCATCACCGGCCGCGGTGCTGTCCACCGTGGCGACGCGGAAGCTGGTGGCCTGGCCGCGTGCGCTGCGCGTGTACCAGCGCAGTGCGGCAGCCCCATCGGTGACCACCACCCAGCGCGCCTGCGCGGCGAACAGCCGTTGCAGGACCTGTTCTGCCCCGCCCTCGCCCAGCGGCGCGGCCAGGAAGTCGAGCTCCTCGCGCGACAGCTTGACCACGTCGGCCAGCGCCAGGGCCTGCCACAGCGTCGGCAGCGGATCGGCCTCGGCCGGCCACAGGGCCGGGCGCAGGTTGAGGTCCAGGCTGACCAGTGCACCGGCCGCGCGCGCACGCTGCATGCCCTCGAACGTCGCCTCGGCGATGGCCGCTTCGGTCAGGCTGTTGGAACAGACGTGGAAGCAGCGTGCCTGCGCGAAGCAGGCCGCCTGGAAATGCTCGGCGCGGAACAGCAGGTCCGCCGCCGGCGGCCGGTAGAAGCTGAAACTGCGCTCGCCCTGCGGATCCAGCGCCACGAACGCCAGCGCCGTCTTCGCCGCTTCGGTGCGCGCGATGTAGTCGATGCCCACGCCATGCTGCTGCAGGCTGTCGGCGAGGAAATCACCGAACATGTCCCGGCCCAGCATCCCCACGAACTGGGTGTCCACGCCCAGCCGCGCCGCGGCAACCGCGACGTTGGCGGGCGCGCCACCGGCGTACTGCAGGAACGCGCGCGGCTCGGCCGGCGACGCCGGTGGCTGCGCTAGTAGATCGATCAAAATCTCACCGAAACAGACAATGGTGCCCATCTGCATCAGCCTCCGCGGGTCGTGGCAGCCGGCAGGCGGGCGCCGACCAGGCCAAAGAAGATGACGTAGCCGTAGCACAGCAGCGGCAGGATGAAGCTCGGCTGCAGCCCGATGTGGTCGGCCAGCACGCCCTGCAGGTACGGCACCAGCGCGCCACCGACGATGGCCATGATCAGCAGGCTGGAGGCCTTGTTGGTCAGCGGACCCAGGCGTTCAATGCCGAGCGCGAATATGGTCGGGAACATGATGGAGTTGAACAGGCCGATGGCCACCACCGAGTACAGCGCGACCTGGCCCGAACTGGCCATCGTGGCGCCCAGCAGCAGCACGTTGATACCGGCGAACAGGGCCAGCATGTGCCGCGGCGAATAGCGGGTCAGCAGCGCCGAACCGGCGAAGCGACCGATCATCGCCATCGTCCAGTAGGCGGACACGTAATGCGTGGCCTGCTGTTCGGTGAAGCCACCGATGGTGGGCATCGACAGGTAGTTGACCAGGAAGCTGCCGATGGAGACTTCGGCACCCACGTAGAAGAAGATGCCCAGCACCGCGAACAGCAGGTGGCGGTGGCGCAGGGCCGCGCCGTAGCTCTGCTGCGGGCCATCATCGACCTTCTCGGTGCTCTCGCTCAGCGTCGGCAGGCGGAACAGGTAAACGAACAGCGCCAGCAGCGCCAGGGCGATCGCCAGGCCGATGTAGGGGCCCTGCACCGACTGCGCCTCGGCTGCACGGTAGGCGGCCTGTTCGGCCACCGACAGCGCATTGATCTCATCGGCACTCTTGACCGTGTTGCCGAGGATCAACAGTCCGCCGAAGATCGGCGCGATCGCCGTACCCAGCGAGTTCAGTGCCTGGGCGAGGGTCAAGCGGCTGGAACTGGTTTCCACCGGACCCAGCAGCGCCACGTACGGGTTGGCGGCCACCTGCAGCACGGTGATGCCGGTGGCCAGCACGAACAGCGCGCCAAGGAACGCGCTGTACTCGCGCAGCTCGGCGGCGGGCCAGAAGCCCAGCGCGCCGACGCCGGCAATCAACAGGCCGGCCACGATGCCTTTCTTGTACCCCAGGTGCGCCACCAGCCGGCCGGCCGGCAGGGACATCAGGAAGTACGCACCGAAGAAGGTGAACTGCACGAGCATGGCACGCGCGTAGTTCAGTTCGAACACCGCCTTCAGGTGCGGGATGAGGATGTCATTGAGGCAGGTCAGGAAGCCCCACATGAAGAAGATGGTGGTGGCCACGCCCAGCGCCATGCGGGTGTTGACCGGTGGTGCGCCTTGCCCGGGCGTGGTGTTCAAACGGGGCGTTGAGGAAATCGGCATGCGGGTTCGCGCCTCGGTGCGCGTAGATGGAATGTGGAGGGATTCAGGTCGGACGTGCCGCGCTGCTTTCGCGGATGCGCAGCTGCACGGGGGCGACGGTGCGCGCGGGGGGCGCATCGGGGGACTGTACGCGTTGCAGCAGCAGCTCGGCGGCTTGCCGCCCGCGCGCGCGCGGATCGACGGTCAGGGTGGTCAACGGTGGCACCGCCACCGAGGCTTCGGGGATGTCATCGAACCCGGTCACGGCGAAGTCGCCTCCCGGGCGTATACCGCGGGAGGTCAGGCCCAGCATCAGGCCCAGCGCCACGGTGTCGTTGTAACAGACCGCGGCACTCGGTCGAAGGCCATCGACGAACAGCTCGTCGACCCGCCGCGCCGCTTCAAGCCGGTTCGGCGCCGATTCGATCAACCACTGCGGGGTGATCGGCAGGCCGGCCTCGGCCAGCGCCTGCTGGTAGCCGGCACGGCGCTGCTCGCAGGAACTGGAATCGGCGTGGCCGCCGAAGAACGCGATGTCCTGGTGGCCGCGCTCGATCAGGTGCCGGGTCGCCAGGTACGCGCCCTGCTGGTTGTCCAGCGCGAGGAAATCCCAGTCCGCGCCCACCAGCGCACGGTTGAACAGCAGCACGTTGGCGGTGGGTCCAAGCGCCTGGCGCACCTGCGCCGTATCGCTGCCCTCGGCCGGCGAAAGGATCAGGCCGGCCGGGGTGTGCTCCATCAGCGTACCCAGCACCGCCTGCTGCCGCTGTGGCGACTCACCGGTGCTGCCGAGCAGGGTCACGTAGCCCTGCTCGCCCAGTGCTTCGTCCACGCCTGCGGCGAACTCGGCGAAGAACGGGTTGGACAGGTCGTTGATCACCAGGGCCACGCTGGACGAGGTCCGCCGCCGCAGGTTGGCCGCCGCCCGGTTGTAGACGTAGCGCTGCCGACGCAGCTCGGCCTCCACCTTGGCGCGCGTATCCACGTTCACCAGCGGGCTGCCGCGCAGCACCAGCGACACGGTCGCCCGTGACACGCCGATGGCCTGGGCGATGTCGGTCACCGTGACGGCACGCTCTCCGCCTTTACGCGGGGGCTTTGTGCTGCTGGACTCATTCATCCCGGAATGGACCCTCGGATCGGATAGGTAGCTGAATCATAACGGGCGCGGCGCACCCTGCCACGGGCGTGCGCAGCGAAGGGCTCGCAACGCTTCATTCCAGCACGCTGCCCGGGGCGGCGCAGTACGACACGGGCAGGTCGCGGGTAGCCGTGCCCCAGCCCTGCCGTGGCGCCTGCGCGCCCAGCGTCCACTGGATGTCGGCGCCGCCGCGCAGGGTTTCCCAGTCCAGCCATACGGCCGACTGCGGCCTGCCATCGACTTCCACGCCCTGCACGTACTGCAGCGTGCGACCGTCCGCGCCAGGGGCACGCAGGGTCAGCTGGCGACCATTGCCCAGCGCGACATCCACCTTGGCGAAACGCGGCGCGTGCAGCAGGAACTCACCACTGCCCGGCACCGCCGGGTACAGGCCCAGCGCACTGAACAGGTACCAGGCCGACATCGTGCCCAGGTCGTCGTTGCCGGTGACCCCGTTGGGCGCGTTGGTGAACAACTGCTGCGCTGCGCGGACCACGGTGGCGGTCTTCCAGGGCTGGCCGATCAGCGTATACATCCACGGCGCATGCAGGTCCGGTTCGTTGTTGGGGTTGTAGCGGTACTGGTTGTAATAGCTGTACGGGCCCACCACCCATTCCTTGCGCGCGGCCTGCAGCGGATCGGCCAGCAGCGCGTCCATCGCGAAGAACGCATCCAGGCGCTTGCCGGCCTGCTCGCGGCCCTGCATCGCCTCCACCAGGCCCGGCACGTCCTGCTGCGCCAGCCACTGGTACTGCCACGCGGTGCCTTCATGGAAGCCATGGTGCGAGCGCGGGCTGTAGTGGCCGTCGGACGGCGCATACCACTGGCCACCGTCGGTGCGCGGACGCGGGAAGCCGGTGAAGCCTGTCTCGTCATCACGCACCGACACATCCCACACGTTGCGCCAGTTGCGCCCACGGGCACGCAGGGTCGCCGCATCGGCGGCGTGGCCCAGGCCATCGGCCATCTGCGCCAGCGCGCAGTCGGCCAGGGCGTATTCAAGCGTCGCCGAACCGCCATGGTGCGGGTCCACGTCCATGCCCTTGGACGGGAACGCGCGGTCGTACACCACGTAGCCCTTGTCCAGGTAGGACGGGTTACCCGAGCGGCCGGCCGCACGCGAGTTCAACGGCGGCACGTCGAAGGCATTGCGACGCAATGCCGACCAGGCTTCCTGCTCGCGGCCTTCCAGCGCGCCGAAGCGCCACAGGTCGGCCATGAACGGCGTGACCGGATCGCCGGTCATGATGTTGGTTTCGAAGTTGGCATAGCCCCAGCGCGGCAGCCAGCCGCCCTGCGCATCAATGGCCAGCAGGGTGCGGCCGATATCGCGCGCCACCTGCGGACGGGTCAGCGCCAGCCATTGGTTCTGCGCGCGATAGGTATCCCACAGCGAGAAATACTCGTAGTACGTCCAGCCGTCGGCGCGATGGATCGCATCATCGTAGCCACGGTAGCGGCCGTCGGCATCGCTGCCGGTCAGCGGTTGCAGAAGCGCGTGGTACAGCGCGGTGTACAGCACCGTGCGGTCGTCCTTGCTGCCCCCATCAAGCTTCACCGTCGACAGTTCCTCGCGCCACGCGTCCTGCGCCAGGCGGCGCATGCCATCGAAGCCGAGCAGCTTGCCGCCCCGCATGCCATCGCTGCGCAGGTTGCTGCGCGCACCCTCGGCGTCCACGTGCGAGATCGCACTGACCGCGGTGACGGCGCGGCCCTGCGCCATGTCGAAGGTGAGCCAGGCCCCGTTCGGCTTGGCCTCGCCTTCCATGCTGTGGCGCGCGCCGGGCAGGCCGCGCTCTTCGCCCCACACGCCGTGCGCAGTGAACGGACGGTCGAACTCGATCCGGAACCACGTCGTGTACTGATGGCCACCGCAGAAACTTTTGGTCACCAGCTTGCCTTCCACCACGCGGTCGCCCACTACGTCGATCACGCTGCCGATCACCGAATGGCGCTCGTTGGCCTGGCCGACATTCACCAGCACGTGGCCTTCCTTCTGTCCGGCGGCGAAGGTGTAGCGTTCGGCGGCGGCGCGGGTACGCGCGGTGGCTTCGGCATCGATGCCGCCGTAGCCAGTCAAGCGGACGCGGTAGTAGCCGGCCTGGCCGACTTCACCGGCATGCTCATACGTGGACGCATACGCCTTGTGGTCGAAAGCCTTGGGGTTGGACGTATCGAAATCGCCGCCTGCCCCGATGGTGCCGGTGACCGGCAGCACCGAGACCTGCCCGCCCTGCTCCCAGCAGCCCGCACCGGACAGGAATGAATGGCCGAAGCCACGGATTTTCTCATCGTCGTAGCGCCAGCCGGCGTAATGGCTGCCGATCGGGCTGACCTGGATCAGGCCGAACGGCGCCGAGGCGCCCGGGAACGTATTGCCGTCATCCTTGCTGCCGATGAAAGTGTTCACCTCGCGCTCCAGCGCGGCCGGTGCGGCCTGCAGGGCAGGCGCGGCGGACAAGGCGAACACGCACGCCAACGATGCAAAAGGCGTGAGGGCACGCAGGGGGAAACGACGTTGGAAGGTCACGTTCACTGGCTCCTTGGCGGCATTGGCAGGTCGGGATCCGAGCCGGCACTGCTGGGTCGCAGGACGCGGGCTCGAGGCCTGTTCGGTCGATTTAGATCGATTGAAGTAAACATGAACGTCCGCAGCTGCGCATCCTGCAGCGCAACATGGAAGACCGTCTGACGGGGCCTGGTCGGACTGCAAACGTTTTCATATTGCGCAGCAGCATGCCAGTTGAGTCAGGCCGTGTTAAAAAATGCGCGGCAATCGTTTAGATCGATCCAACTTCAAACGGTCACGATTGCCGGGTTCGGAATCCGACAGCAACGCCGCCAGGCGCCCTGTCTCTCCTGCCCCACGCTTGCGGTCTCGGGTCTGCACATAAGATCGATTCAAGTATTTCGTATCAGCCAACGGTTCGATCCAGGAGAGGGAGAGAATGAATTACATGTCACACAAGCACGGTTGCCACACCTTGTCGGCCGCGATCGCATTCGCCCTGGCGGCCACGGCGGCGCCGGCGTTTGCCCAGGATGCAGCGCCATCCCCGCCCGCCGCATCGCCCAGCGCCACCACGCTGGACAGCGTCAACGTCACCGGCTACCGCTACGCCATCGAAAAGAGCCTGCAGCAGAAGCGTGATGCCAATGCCGTGGTGGAAGTCATCACCGCCGAGGACGTCGGCAAGTTCCCCGACAAGAACGTCGCCGATGCCCTGCAGCGCGTGCCCGGCGTGGTCATCAGCCGCGATGGCGGCGAAGGCAAGAATGTCAGCGTGCGCGGCCTTGACGCCGACCTCACCCTGACCCAGTTGAACGGCAACTACATCGCCACCTCGGAAACCAACAACGAGGCCTCGCGTTCGTTCAACTACACCCTGCTGCCGTCGAACATGCTGGAGAGCGCGGAGCTGTTCAAGTCGCCCGAAGCGCGCATCGACGAAGGCGGCATCGGCGGCACGGTGATCCTGCACACCCGGCGTCCGCTGGACATGGAGGCCAACTCGGGCTTCGTCAACATCGAAGGCGTGACCTCCGATACCAGCGACACCGTGGATCCGAACCTGTCGGCGATGTATGCCTGGCACAGCAAGGACGAACGCTTCGGCGTGCTGATCGGGGCGACCAAGCAGAAGCGCACCAACCGCAGCATGGAAGTCACCGTCGACGACTACCAGTGGTACGGCGCGGGCACCGAAGCAAAGGATGCCTACGGCAACACGCTGCCGCAGGATGGCATCCATTACTGGTGGGGCGAATCCGGCTTCAACAACCAGACCGGCGGCAACTACAGCGAATTCTTCATGCCGACGTCGGTCAATTTCGGCGTGCGCGAAGAAGAGCGCGAGCGCACCGGTGGCCAGTTCACCTTCCAGTTCAAGCCGGTCGACAACCTGACCATCACCGCCAACTACTTCCGCTTCGAGCTGTCCGGCGACTACACGCTGAACCAGTCCAAGATCCCCGAGTGGAACATCGCCCGCTACAACGGCGACGGCAACTGGGCCGGCGGACGCCTGCTCAACGGCATGGACTTCGATTCCAGCGGCAGCATCGTCACCGGCGCACAGTTCGAGAAGCTGCCGGGCAAGGCGTACTACTGCAGCGAGGCCCAGGCCGCGGCCGCCGGCATGGCCCCGGGTGGCTGGGGTCCGGATGACTGCACCATCCCCACGCCGCAGCTGAGCGGTGCCTACAGCCGCGAGAAGGCCCTGTCGCAGACCGGCGACCTGACCGTGGACTGGGAAATCAGCCCGCTGTCGAAGGTCACCTTCAAGGGCGGACGCACCTGGTCCGAAGGCGGACCGTCGATGAACTTCCGCATGTCGGCCAAGCCGCGCCGCCAGGTCGACGGTGCGTGGCAGTCCGGCAACAGCTACAGCGCCTACGACCTGACCGGCACCCCGTCGGCCACGTTCTCACCGGACCTGCAAGAGCAGCTGATGGCCGGCATCGCCGAGATCGACACCGGCTCGACCGATTCGTCGTGGCGCGAGACCAGCATCGAGCAGAACTACTTCCAGGCCGACTTCACCCGCTTGTTCGAAAGCGGCTTCATCGATTCGTTCCAGTTCGGCGTGAAGTACCGTGACGGCAAGGTCCACCGCAACACCGGCAACACGTACTGGGCCTGCCAGGGCGCGGACCCGAACGACTACGAGGCCCGTTACCAGGCCGGCAACTGCGCCGACCCGGAGAAGAGCGTGGCGCAGCCGGGCTTCTTCCTGTCCAGCCCGATCGACGACATCGCCGGCGGTTTCAATGCCAACGTGATGCCCGGCATCGACTACCCGGCGTACCTGGCCTACCTCAACGAACGCTACGGCGGCATGCAGAAGCGGATCGAACCGGACTTCGTCTACGACGTCAACGAGAAGATCTATTCGACCTACTTCCAGGCCAACTTCCGCACCGAACGCGTGCGCGGCAACCTGGGCGTGCGGCTGGTCCAGACCAGGCAGCACGCGGCTTCCAGCGATTCCGTCGAACGCTTCATGGACTACTTCGTCGACGGTGCCGACGGCAATCCGCTGGCCTGCCCGACCGGCACGCCGCCGGCCGGCACGGTCTGCGAATCCGGCTTCGTGCGCCGCGACGTGCGCGAGAAGACCTACGAACAGTCCTCGCTGGACAAGACCTACACCGACGTCCTGCCCAGCTTCAACATCGCCTGGGACATCACCGAGAACCTGGTGCTGCGCGGCGCGGCGTCCAAGGTCATCGCGCGTCCCGGTTACACCAGCATCGCCTACCCGGGCGGCCTGGATTACATCAGCGAGGAATACAGCAACGACCGTCGCGTGGCCGGTGGCACCACCACCCCGGGCTGGTACGGGTCGGGCAGCAACAAGCAGCTGGAGCCGTTCGAGGCCCTGCAGTACGACCTCGGCCTGGAGTACTACTTCAAGCCGGGCGCGGTCGCCGGCGTGGCCCTGTTCCGCAAGGACGTGGACAACTTCACCGTGCCGGTGGTGACCGACCAGCAGATGGACGTGGGCGGCGAGATGGTGACCGTGCAGAACTACTCCACCGAGGCCAACGGGCGTGACGGCGTGTCGCAGGGCGTGGAAGTCTACGGCCAGTACACCTTCGACATGGGCTTCGGCGTGCAGGCCAACTACACCTACAACGACACCAACCTGGCGTCGATCGTGCTTGACGGCGAAACCATCGGCGCTTCGCCGCTGGTCGGCAGCGCGAAGAACCAGGCCAACGTGACCGTGTTCTACGAGAACGACAAGTTCCTGGCGCGTGCCTCGTACAACCGTCGTGGTGAAGTGGTCGGCGGGCTCAACAACGGCATGACCGTGTTCACCGAGCCCTATGACCAGCTGGACCTCAACGCAGCCTACAACCTGACCGAAGCGCTGACCCTGACCGCTTCGGTGCTCAATGCCACCAAGTCCGAACAGCGCATGCACCTGGGGGGCGACACCAAGGCCCGCCTGATCTCCAACATCTACAGTGGCCGCCAGCTGTACTTCGGCCTGAACTACAAGTTCTGATGTGAAAAAACCCGCCTCGCGGCGGGGTCGTTTCTCTCCGCGGCAGCCGCGCCTTGATGGGTGGCTGCCGTTTTCTTTCTGCTGCCCGCTGCGCTCGCCGACCATGGGTCGGCGCTCCCCTCTCCTGCTGCTCAGGGCTGGGCCGCCTGCAGCGCGTAACGGGTGCTCGCGGTGAATACCGAACCATCCGGCTGGGTCGCGCGCACGTCCACCTTGTGCTCGCCCACGGCCAGGTCGGTGGCCAGCGCACCACGCCACAAGTGCGGCGACGGGGTGGCTTCCGGCGAACGGTCATACCCCCGCAGCGCCGGGGCCAGGTCGTCGGCCACGTTTTCCGCCAGCAGCCGTGGATCGCCCTGGCGTACCTGCTTCATCGGCTGCCAGGGGCCGCCGTCGATGCGGAACTCCACGCGCGTGGCATCCTCGCCCATGTACACATTGGCGAACACGCCCCATGCCGGGTAGGCCCCCTGTCGCAGCACCTTCGGTGCATGCAGGCCGATCTGTTCGGTCTCCGGCGCACCGGCCACGCGGTACTGCAGGCGATAGCTGCCGTTTCCAGCCACGTCCAGCAGCGCGTAACCTTTGGGCGTGCCATCACTCATGGTGCTGTCCGGCACCCCGTGGCGGTCCTCGACCCCCGACCAGAACGCGCCGCAGTTGGCGCCGACGTTGTACTCGTGCAGCGGCTTGTCGCCGTGCCAGCCATCGGCCGCGCCATGGTGGTAGTGCTGCTGGGTATGGCTGTGGCCGCTCAGCACCAGCACGTTGCTGAAGGGCTTGAGCATCTCGAACAGACGCTGGCGGTCGGCATGGCGGAAGGTTTCGCGACCCGGTGCGGCGTCGAACAGCGGGATGTGCATGCCGAGTACCAGCAGGCGGTCGCGGGGCAAGCCCCTGAGGTAGTCGCCGAGGAAGGCGAACTGGTCCTCGCGCAGCCCGCCGACATACTTCGGCCGTGCCGCCGGGTCGTAGACCACGTCGTCCAGGAACACGAAGCTGGCGCCGCCCTCTTCCACCGCATAGGTGTCCGGGCCGTACACCGCACGCCAGCTGTCCAGCGAGTGCGCGTCGTCGCCGGCATCGAAATCCAGGTCGTGGTTGCCCGGCACGTGGAACCACGGTACGCCGAGCTGGGCGGTCACCGCGTTGATCGCCGGATACAGCGACAGATCATCATTGACGATGTCGCCGAGCGTGGTGCCGAGGCGCGCCCTGGTCCTGCCCACCAAGGGGCTGACGATGGACTGCTCGTAGTAACCGATGTCGCCCCGCGTGGCGGTCTGCGGGTCGGTGAACACCAGCATCTGGAAGCCACGACGGTTGTCGTGCTTTTCAGGGGCAAGCGCGAAATCGTAGGCAGTGGCCGGCGTGGTGGTCGGCGCGATCCCGCGGTACCTCAACGCCGGCGAACCCTGCGGCACATGGTGGCGCCAGAACGCGGGCAATCCATCAGCACCGACCGGAATGCGGTAGCCGTCGGGCTTGACGATGAACACCGTATCGCCGGCCTCGACCGGCAGCCGATAGGTTCCGTCGGCACGGGTACGCACGATGCTGCGGCCGTTGGAGACCTGCACCCCGCCCATGCCCGGATCGGTCGCACCGCGCCCGGGCTTGCCGTCACGTTCCTGGTAGACCCTTCCGCTGACAGTGACCGTGTCGGCCCACGCGGGCGCGCTGGCGAAAAGCAGGCAACACAGCCCTGCGGCAGGCAGTTTCATGATCGGGGGCCCCGTGGCAAAGACGGGATAGTGTACTGGCCGATGATGACCATCTGCCCAGCGTTGCGCATGGCGTGCCGGCCGACCAGCCGGCACGCCATCGGGATCAGAAGCGCGCGCTGAAGCCGAGCGTGAACGAACGGCCGTAGCGGTAGTAGCCCTGCGACAGCAGCGGGTTGCCGTTGATGCTGTAGGTCTGCGCTTCGTCCAGCAGGTTCTGGCCCTGCAGGCTGACGCTGAACATGTCGTTGATCTCGTAGGAGATGCTGGCGGTGAGCCAGGTGATCTCGTCGGCCTGTTCGTTGTAGCCCGCGCCCAGCACGTTGGTGGCGGTCACGAAACCATCGCTGTAGTCGGCGGTGGTGCTGATCGACCAGGGGCCCTTCTCGTACATCAGGCCCAGCGAGTAGACCGACGGGGCGATGCCTTCCAGCGGACGCTCTTCGCCTTCGACGAAGCTCTTGGACCAGTTGCGGGTGTACTGGGCGCGGAAACCCAGGCCGTTCTCCCAGAAATGCTGCAGGCCCGCTTCCAGGCCGTGCACCTTGGCGTAGTCGCCGTTGATCGGGCGCATCACGTTGAACAGATAGCCCGGCACGCCGATGTCCTGGCCCGGCTCCCAGCTGGTGGTGATCTGGTTGGAGATGCGCTTGTAGAACACCGCCATGTTGGCGATGGATTGTTCAGCGAAGTACCACTCCAGCGACACGTCACCCTGCTTGGCGGTATACGGCTTGAGGTCGACGTTGCCACCGTAGATCTGGGTGAACTCACCCCAGGACACGCTGGCGGTGGTGTTGGTCGGGGCCAGCTTGTCCACCGGCGGGCGAGCCATGGTCTTGGCCGCACCCAGCCGCAGCAGCAGCTCATCGGTGAAGCGCCAGGTGAAGTTGCCCGACGGCAGGATGTAGCGGTAGCTGCCGTCCTGCTGCACCGGGGTCGGGTCGGCATAGCGCGCGGTGTAGTTGAAGGCGCCGTTCTCGGTGATGCTGATGATCTTCGCATCCCAGGCTTCGGCGCGGGTCTGGGTGCTGACCACGCGCACGCCCACGTCCGCGCTCCAGCGATCGCCGGACAGGTCGGCCTGCACGTAGAACGCGTTGGTTTTTTCCTCCACCCGGTAGCTTTCCAGCGGGTTCCACTGCGGCGCGGCGTTGGCGAAATCGTAGACCGTGCCATCCGGGCGCGGGTTGCCGTTGTAGGCCTCCAGGCTGCCCAGGTAATTGGGCACGTCAAAGCCCAGGAAGCTGCGCGGGAAACGGGAACCGACCTTGTTCATGAAGTTCGGCAGCGACAGGGTGCGATCCAGCACGCCGCCGCCCAGGTCGCCGACGTTGATCGCGTTGTCCACCGAGTAGTAGTCGGCACCGCCGTTGAGGGTGTTGTTGACCAGGTCACGGCGCTTGCTGCGTTCGGTGCGGGTCATGCCGAAGTTCAGGCTGTCGATGCCCCACTCGCCCACGTACAGCTTGCCGCCGACGGTGCCGCCGGTGATCTCATCCTTGATGTTGTCGCCGCGCAGTTCCATGTAGTGCGTGTTGAAGTCGCTGTCGTTGAACTGGCCGTTGGCCAGGCCGGTGGACAGGTCACGACCATCATCGAAGGTAGTGGTGACATTCGGCACCGCGTCGCGGGTCAGGTCGATGCGGGTCACGTTCGGCTGGTTCATGCGCAGCACCACGTAGGTGTCCTGCCCGCCGGACTTGCGCTCGGAGGTGGAGCGGTACACATCGCCGGTCATGGTCAGGCTGTCATTGACCTTCCAGCTGCCGTTGATGCCGAACAGGTCGGTGTCCACCACGCGGTGTTCGGTCTGGTTGAGCAGCTCCGGGTTCATCCGCTGCTCCGGATCCGGGTTGTCCATGGTGAAGCCGGTGACGATGCCGTTCTGCACGTTGATGTCCGACCAGCGACCGGGCGCGAACAGCGGATAGAACGACTGCTGGTAGGACACCTGCGGCGAATCCAGCCGCGTCTTCAGGCCGTCCACCACGATCCGCACGTCATCGTTGGGACGCCATTCGAACTTGCCGGAAAACGCCTTGCGCTTCTTGTCTTCCTGCACCGTACCGACCCGGAACTGGCCCGGCGCGATCAGCCCGTATTCTTCAGGGTCCAGTTCGCCGTTGCCGTTCGGGTCGATGTTGCCACCCCAGGCATTGCCCCCCCAGCTGGGGTCGGCCGGGTCCGGGTTGCGGGTCCAGCCGCCGTCGTTGCCGGCGATATCGGTGCGGTCCTTGCGCTCGGCGTACACCGCGCCGATCAGCAGGCCCATGGTGTCATCGGCGAAGGTGTTGCTGTAGGTCGCGGAGAACTTGCGGCCGTTCAACTCGGACATCTGGTTGTGGTCGCCCTCGGCACGCACGATGGCGTGCTGGCCCTTGTTGTCGAACGGGCTGGCCGAACGCAGGTTGATCAGGCCGCCGATCGCCCCTTCGGTCAACGCGGCCTGCGCGCCCTTGACCACGTCGGCACCGCTGATCACATCGGAAGGCAGCACGTCGTAGGCGAAATCGCGACCGGCACCGTCGGTTGCCAGGATACGGTTGTTGAACGTGGTCAGGGTGTACTCCGGGCCCAGCCCGCGCACGCTGACTTTCTGGCCTTCACCCCCGGCGGTGCGGGTGATCGACACGCCGGTGATGTGGCTGAGTGAATCGGCTACGTTGTCGTCCGGAAAGCGGCCCAGCTCGAGCGCGCTGATCGAATCCTGCACCGTGGACGCATCGCGCTTGAGCTCGGTGGAGCGCGCCAGCGCCGCGCGTACGCCACTGACCTGGACGGTCTGCAGGTCGATCGGGTCGTCGTCGGCCGCCGCGCGGGTCTGCCCTGCCGGGGTGCTGGCGGCGGGCTCGGTTGCCTGCTGCGACCACGCGGTGGCGGGCAGCAGCAGGGCAAGGGCAATTCCATGGTAAAGACAGTGGCGATGCGGGCGGACGGCGTTCACGGGCTCTCTCTCCTGAGGCATGAAGCATAGGACGGCGGGCTGTGGGGGCCTGGCTGGTGAAACAACGAAACCGAGCGTATATGAGGTTTCGTTTTGCATCAATAGCGAAATGTAACGAAAACCGCCATACTCTGGAACGTTTGAAAGGAGCTTTCTGCATGGTCGCCACCCGGGACACCAGCCATCGCCGTCAACAGATCAGTGAACTGGTACGCCAGCACGGCAGCGTGCAGGTGTCCTCGCTGGCCCAGCAGTTCGGCGTCAGCCTGCAGACCGTGCGCAAGGACCTGCGCTACCTGTCCGAACGCGGGGTGATGGCGCGCGCCTACGGCGGCGGCATCGACAGTGGCGCGGTGGGTCCGGCGCCGGCGGCAGAACCCCATTACGAAGCCAAGCGCACCGCCTACCTGGACGAAAAACGCCGGATCGGGGTGCGCGCAGCGGCGATGGTGCAGCCAGGCGACACCATCGCCATCGATTCGGGCACCACCTCGATGCAGCTGGCCGAGGCGCTTCCGGACATCGACCTGACCGTGGTGACCAACGATTTCGGCGTGCTGACCGTGCTCAGCCCGAAGACCCGGATCAACCTGGTGATGCTGGGCGGCGAGCTGCGCCGCAAGAACATGGCCTTCTACGGTGGGCTGACGGTGGAGGCGTTGGATGCGCTGCATGTGGACCTGCTGTTCCTGGGCGTGGATGGCTTCGACCTGGAGCGCGGCATCACCACGCATTACGAACCCGAAGCGATGCTCAACCGCAAGATGGTGGAAGCCGCGCGTGCGGTGGTGGCGATCACCGACAGCTCCAAGTTCGGCAAGGTCTGCCTGCACCGGATCATCCCGGTATCCGGGCTGGACGCGCTGATCACCGACACCGGCGCGCCCGGCGAGGTCGCCGACGCCTGCCGTGCGCTGGGCGTGGACCTGCAACTGGCCTGATCGTCGCCTTCGGTAGTGACGGCCGCTGGCCGTCATGCTTCTGCTTCCCGCTGCGCTCGCCGAGCATGGCTCGGCGCTACCGGACTTCGGTAGTGACGGCCGCTGACTTTCCGCTGTCGGTGGGTGACGACCGTTGGTCGTCACGCTTCTGCTGTTGGTGGGTGACGACCGTTGGTCGTCACGCTTCTGCTTCCCGCTGCGCTCGCCGAGCATGGCTCGGCGCTACCGGACTTACAGCTTGAACTCGCGCGCCGCGTTGCCGTAGTACAGCTTGTCGATCACCGCGCGCGGCAGCGCAAGCCCTGCCACGTCCGCCTCAAGCACCTCGATCCGCTGGCTTTCGCCGGTCGCCAGGTAGCGCCAGTCCGACTGCCATACCGCGTGCGTTTCCGCCTTGAACTGCGCCGCATCCGCGCCGGGGGACTGGGTCAGGTCGGTGCCGTACAGCAGCCGGTCCTGGTAGCGGATGAAGAAATCGCGCACCTTCGTGCGATCAGCGTTGGACTGGTACTGCACCTGGCTCATGCGCGCGGCCAGGTCCACCGTGGCCTGCGGGAAACGATCGAGGAAGGCTGCCAGCACGTCGACGTCGTACTCCAGGCTGGCCATGTGTGCACCGACCACGCGCAGCTGCGGATGGGCGGCGACGAAGCGGTCGCGCACCGCCATCAGCTCGGCGTGCGAAGGCTGCTCGGGGTGCAGGAACATGTGGTACTGCGGATGCTTGGCGAAGTACTCGCGATCATTGTTGGTGGTCATCTTGTCCAGCGGCAGCCAGCAGTTGTACGGCTCGCCCTGGTGCGCGATCAGCGGCACGTCCAGCGCGCGCACGTGCTCGGCCACCGGGGAAAGGGACGGATCATCCAGCATGATCGCCCTGCCCTGCGCATCCTTTTCCACCATGCCGATGTTCTTCCACACCTTCACCGCACGCGCGCCCTCGGCCACGTCACGGTCCAGCGCGGCGTTGACCTGGCCGGCCCAGCCTTCACTGCCGTAGCCCTTCATCGAAAAAGTGGTCGCCCAATGGAAGTGCCCGGGATCCTGCCGTGCCTGCGCTACAGCGATCGCGCGCTGGTCCTGCAGGGTGGGGAAGTCGGGGTAATCCACATTGATGGAGAGCAGCCCGAAGTTGTCCGCGCGCGCCTGCTCCAGCAGCGCTGTACCACGGTCGTTGGCATGCACGTGCGCGTCGAATTTGCGCACCGTGGAAAAGTCCGCCATCGCATAGGACGGCCCGCCCCGCCCCTCTGTCGTTGCTGTCGCAATCGGCTCTTCTGGCGGTGTTTTCTCTGGCGTACAGCCCGCCAGTACGACCATTCCGACCACCGCACACCCGGTCCAGCTACGCAGGTTCCACCGCATGACGCCCTCGCTTATACATAACGAAACTTGATAGAACCATATCGCAACAAAACGCTTGCATCAATTTGATGTGCGTGCGCAGAATGCTAGCCATCTCCACCGGGTTGACGCTTATGCCACCGATCGGACGCCGTACCGCCTTGAAGCTGATTGCCGGAAGCGTGGCAGGCAGCATGGCCTGGAGTGCCGCCCCCTGGGTGCGCGCTGCCACCGCTGCACCCGCCCCCGATGGCCGCGCAGGTGATGCCGTGCTCTCCATTGGCTTCGACAAACGCATGCATACGCGTGTCTGGCGCCGCGGTAAACCGCTCACCGGTTGGCAGCCCAGCGAAGCCCTGCTGCTGGCCAGCGGGGATATCACCGACTTTGCGCTGGTCGAGCAGACCGCGCATGTGCTGGATGACCCCCGCCACGGCGCCGGCAGGCAGGTGGTGTTCACCGGTCGCTCGCGCGCGGCGGGTGTGGAGAAACAAGTCTCTGTCAGCAGCTTCGACGCCCAGCCCGGACTGGCGCTGCTGCAGGTGCGCTACCGCAACCTCGGCGATGCGCCGCTTGAAGTGACTGGCTGGCGCAGCAGCGCTTACCAGATGGACGACGCGCCCGGTGGCTTCTGGAGTTTTTCCGGCGCCACCCACACCGATCGCCGCGACTGGGTACAGCCACTGGCGGCCGACTTCGACCAGCGCAACACGCTGGCGATGGATTCATCGGATTACGGCGGCGGCACGCCGGTGGCCAACATCTGGCGTCGCGATGGTGGCCTGGCCGTGGGCCACGTCGAACCGGTGCCGCGCCCACTGGACATGCCGGTCAAGCGCACCGCAAAGGGCGCGTCCATCGCAATCGAATCCCCCAAGGCGCTGACCCTCGCGCCCGGGCAGGAACTGGTCACCGAACGCACCCTGCTGGCCGTGCACGAAGGCGATTTCTACGCGCCACTGCAGCAGTACCAGGTGTTCATGCGCGGCGAAGGCATCGAAGGCCCGCGTCCACCGGATTCGGCGTTCGCTCCTATCTGGTGCGCGTGGGGCTATGAACGCGATTTCCGCGTCGAGCAGATCTACGCCACCCTGCCCAAGGCCAAGGAGCTGGGCTTTGAATGGGCCGTGCTGGACGATGGCTGGCAGACCAACGAAGGCGACTGGAAGATCGACCGGCGCAAGTTCCCGCGCGGCGATGCGGACATGCGCGCGTTCACCGCCGAAGTCCGCCGGCACGGCATGCGGCCCCGGCTGTGGCTGGCGCCGCTCGCCGCCGACCCCGGCAGTGACGTGCTGCACGACCACGTGGACATGCTGCTGCTGGACAAGGAAGGCGCATTCCAGACCGTGACCTGGTGGAACGCGCTCACACAGTGTCCGGCCTACCAGCCCACCATCGATTTCTACGTCGACCTGGTCAAGAAAGCCATCGGCGACTGGGGCTTCGAGGGCATCAAGCTCGACGGCCAGCACCTCAATGCCGTGGCACCCTGCCACAACCCCGCGCACAAACATGCCAGCCCGGACGACTCGGTCACCGGACTGGCCACGTTCTGGAATGCGATCTACCGCGCCGCGCATGATGCCAATCCCGATGCGGTGGTGGAATTGTGCCCATGCGGCACCGCCTTCGCCTTCCACAACCTGCCGGCCACCGACCAGTTCCCCTCTTCGGACCCGCTGTCATCGTGGCAGGTCCGCAGCAAGGGCAAGTCCATCAAGGCGTTGATCGGCGAGCGCAGCAGCTACGCCGGCGACCACGTGGAGCTGTCCGACAACCGCGATGATTTCGCGTCCAGCGTGGGCATCGGCGCAGTGATTTCCAGCAAGTTCACCTGGCCCAAGGATACCGATCGTCCTTCGGTACCGCTGCCGCCGGGCGGCTTCGTGCTGACCGACGAACGCGAAGCGCTGTGGCGTCGCTGGGTAGGCCTGTACAACACGCACATGCTGCCCAAGGGCGAGTATCTCGGCACCCTGTATGACATCGGCTTCGACAAGCCCGAAGCCCACGCCATCCGCAAGGACGGCGCGCAGTACTACACCTTCTATGCCCCGCGCTGGGACGGCAAGGTGGAACTGCGTGGCCTGCCCGCCGGTCGCTGGCAGGTCCGCGACCTGTTCAACGAGACCGACCTGGGCGTGGTCGATGGCGGTGCGGTGGCCACCCTGCCCGCCCGCTTCGAACGCTTCCTGTTCCTGCAGGCCACCCCGGCCGGGAGTGCGGCATGAGTGCCGACGCCGTGTCCGTGTCCGTGACCCCGCGGCGCCGCCCGTGGCTCGGCTATGCGCTGGCCACTGTCGCGTTGTGGGGCGTATGGGGCGCGCTGTCCCCGTTGTCGGCCGCGCATGGCTTTCCGGACACGCTGGTGTACTGCGTGTGGGCGCTGACCATGCTGCCGCCGGCGCTGTACATCCTGTGGCGCGGCGGCTGGCAGCTGGAGCGTTCGCCGCGCGCCATCGGCTATGGCCTGATCATCGGCCTGCTCGGCGCGGGCGGACAGATGCTGCTGTTCCACACCCTGACCATCGGCCCGGCGTACTTCGTGTTCCCGGTGATCTCACTGTCGCCGGTGGTGACCATCGCCCTGTCCTTCCTGTTGCTGCGCGAACGCACCGGCTGGCAGGGCACGCTGGGCATCGTGCTGGCGCTGGTCGCGCTGCCGCTGCTGGATTTCTCTTTCGGCAGCGGTGAAGCCGGCCTGGGCTGGTTCGTGCAGTCACTGCTGATCATGCTGGCCTGGGGCCTGCAGGCCTACTTCATGAAGCTGGCCAACGACAGCGTGCGCGCCGAAAGCATCTTCGCCTACATGACCGTTGGCGCACTGCTGCTGGCACCGGTGGCGCTGGCGATGACCGACTTCAGCCAACCGATCAACTGGGGCCTGGACGGCCCGTGGATGACCGCCGGCATCCAGATCCTCAACGCGGTCGGCGCGCTCACCCTGGTGTATGCGTTCCGCCACGGCAAGGCGATGGTGGTGGCGCCGCTGAGCAATGCCGGCGCGCCGCTGGTCACCGCCGTGCTGTCGCTGCTGTTCGCCAGCGTGGTGCCCGGTCCGTTGAAGACCGTCGGCCTGGTGCTGGCATTGGTCGCCTCGCTGCTGCTGGTGCTCGAACCCGAGCGCGAACCGGCACAACGCCCTCTTTCCTGAAGGACTCCCCCATGCACGCACTGCTCGACCTGGTCGCGCGGCACCGGCAGGGCCACGCCATCGGCGTGACCTCGATCTGCTCGGCCCATCCCCTCGTCATCGAAGCCAGCCTGCGCCACGCGCAGCGCAGCGGCCAGGCGCTGCTGCTGTTCGAAGCGACCTGCAACCAGGTCAACCAGGAGGGCGGTTATACCGGGATGCGCCCGGCCGACTTCGTGCGCTTCGTCTACGGCATCGCCGCGCAGGTGGGTTTCGATGTCGAGCGGCTGATCCTCGGCGGTGACCACCTGGGGCCCAACCCATGGACCGCGCTGGATGCCGCCACGGCGATGGACAAGGCCGAGGTGATGGTGGCCGAGTACGTGACCGCCGGCTTCCGCAAGATCCACCTGGATTGTTCGATGGCCTGCAAGGGCGATCCGGAGCCGCTGCCCGAAGCGGAAATCGTGCGCCGCGCGGTGCGCCTGTGCCGCGCGGCCGAAGACGCGTGGGCCAGCGCAGGCGGCGAGGCCCCCGTGTATGTGATCGGTACCGAGGTGCCGGTTCCGGGCGGCGCGACCGAGGCCATCGACGGGCTCGCCCTGACCACCCCGGCCGCCGCGCTGACCACCGTCGAGGCGCACCGGGTCGCCTTCGCCGAAGCCGGACTGGACGCCGCCTGGCAGCGCGTGCTGGCCTCGGTGGTGCAGCCGGGCGTGGAGTTCGACCACCACGATGTCATCGACTACGACAGCGACAAGGCGCAGCCGCTCAGCCACTCGGTCACCACCGTGCCGCGGCTGGTGTTCGAAGCGCATTCGACCGACTACCAGACCCGCGATGCGCTGACCGCGCTGGTGCGCGACCATTTCGCGATCCTGAAGGTCGGCCCGGGCCTGACCTTCGCCCTGCGCGAAGCGCTGTGGGCACTGGATGCGATCGAAGGCGAGTGGATCGAGGATGGCAAGCGCGCGCGCCTGCGCGAAGTCACCCTGCGCCGCATGCAGGAGGCGCCGGGCTACTGGCAGCGCTACTACCACGGCGCCGGACGTGCGCTGTCCACCGACCTGCAGTACAGCCTCAGCGACCGCATCCGCTACTACTGGCCGGACTCCGCCATTGAAGCTGCGCGCGTGCAGCTGTTCGACAACCTGCGTGCCGATCCGCCGCCGCTTCCGCTCATCAGCCAATACCTCCCCCATGCCCTGCACGCAGTGCGCAATGGAACTGCTACGTTCGATCCGCAGTCCCTGGCCATGGCCCACATCAGCGCTGTCCTCGATGACTACCACCATGCATGCCAAGACCATGACCTCTCCTGACATCCTCGGATTCCCCGAACCGCTGCTGGAGGCGAAGGGCGCGCTGTGGACGGCGCGCGAGATCGCCCAGCAGCCGGCCATGCTGCAGGCGACCCACGCGCTGGTGGCGTCGCTGGCCGACCCGCTGCGCGGCTTCGTCGCCACGCTGGTCGACAATCCCGCCGCGCGCGTGATCCTGACCGGTGCCGGCACCTCGGCGTATATCGGCCAATGCCTCGCACCCCTGCTGGACCGCCAGCTGGCCGCACGCGTGGACGCGGTGCCCACCACCGATATCGTCTGCGCGCCGCAGCTGTACCTGGATCCGGGCCAACCGCTGCTGCTGGTGTCCTTCGGCCGCTCCGGAAACAGTCCGGAAAGCCTGGCCGCGGTGGAACTGGCCGAATCGCTGGTGAGCGACATCCGCCACCTGGTGGTGACCTGCAACCCGGCCGGTGCGCTGGCCCGCATCCCGGTCGCGCAGGCGATGACCCTGCTGCTGCCCGAGCAGACCCACGACACCAGCTTCGCCATGACCTCCAGCTTCAGCTGCATGATGTATGCAACCCTTGCCGCGCTGTCGCCGGCTGCGGCGCTGGATGGTCGCATCGGAGCGATTTCCAGCGCCACCGACGGCGTGATCCGAGGCGCGATGCCGCTGCTGCAGGAACTCGCCGCAGCCCGCCACGACCGCGTGGTCTATCTCGGCAGCGGACTGCTGCAGGGACTGGCGCGCGAAGCCACGTTGAAGCTGGGCGAGCTGACCAATGGCGCGGTGGTGACCTGCTTCGATTCCCCACTGGGCTTCCGCCACGGCCCGAAGACCTTCGTCACCGACAACACGCTGGTGATCGTGTTCGTCTCCAACGACCCGTATACCCGCCGCTACGACCACGACCTGATCGACGAACTGCGCCGGGATGGCTGCGCGGCGCGGGTGGTCGAAATCAGCGCCCAGCCGCGCGCCGGAGCGCTCGAGCACACCCTGGCCGTGCACGGACTGGAACGTGCCGAAGACGTGGACCTGCTGTGGCCGTATGTCGCCGCCGCACAGCTCTACGCGCTGCTGCATTCACTGGAGCGCGGCGTGACGCCGGATAATCCGAACCCGGCCGGCATCGTCAACCGCGTGGTACAGGGCGTGCAGCTGTACGCGCTGGACGCATGACCGCCGCGCTCTACCTGGGCGTGGACGGTGGCGGTACCAAGACCCGGTTCGCGCTGATCGATGATTCGGCCACGCTGCTGGCCGAAGCCCAGCTGGGCACCACCTACCATCCGCAGGTGGGACTGGACGGCGTGCGCGCGATCCTCGGTGCGGGCATCGAGGCGGTGCTGGCGCAGGTGCAGGCCCGCAGCAGTGACATCGGCCAAGCCTTCTTCGGTCTGCCGGCCTACGGCGAAGACAGCCGCGCCACCGCCCTGCTTCAGGCGATTCCCGGACAGGTGCTGGGGCACGCGCGCTATGCCTGCGACAACGACATGGTCTGCGGCTGGGCCGGCTCGCTGGCCTGTGCCGATGGCATCAACATCATCGCCGGCACCGGCTCCATGGGCTATGGGCGCCGCGGCGCCGCATCGGCACGCGCGGGAGGCTGGGGCGAAGCGTTTTCCGATGAAGGGTCGGCGTACTGGATTGCCGTGCAGGGCCTGAACGCGTTCTCGCGGATGAGTGATGGACGGCTGCCGCGCGGCCCGTTGCACGCGATCCTGCGCGAACACTTCAAACTGGGCGAGCACGACCTGGACATCTGCGCGCATGTGTACGGTGAAGGCCATGGCTCGCGCGGTGAACTGGCGCAGCTGTCGCCGCTGGTATCGCAGGCCGCGTTGGCCGGCGATGCGGTGGCGGCATCGATCTTCGAGCGTGCCGGGCATGAACTGGCGGCCATCGGCGAGGCGTTGCGGGTCACCCTGCGCTTCCAGCCTGGCGAACCGGTGCCGCTGTCGTGGTCCGGCGGTGCGTTCAGTGCCGGTGACGCGTTGATGCGCCCCTTCGCCGCCGCGCTGCACGCGGCCAGCCCGGACTTCGTGCTGCGCGCCCCCCTGCATGCGCCGCATTACGGCGCGGCGTTGTACGCGCGCCTGCTGGCGCGTTGACGCCGCAACCGGATCGGCATGACGGCCGGCGGCCGTCACTACCTGACCGCGCGCCCTGGTAGCGCCGAGCCATGCTCGGCGAGCGCAGCGGAAAGCCGGGAGCGTGACGACCAACGGTCGTCACCCACCGAAGGTCGTCACCCCCCGAAGGTCGTCACCCCCCGACGGCCGGAGCTGACGGCCCGCAGCCGTCACTCCCGATCACTGCCCCCGCGTCGGGCTCAGTACGGGCTGGCGGTGGGCCGGATGACGATCTCGCTGGTATCCACGTCGGCCGGCTGCGCGATGGCGAAGGCAATCGCACGTGCCACCGCCTCCGCCGGAATGGCGGTGGCGCGGAAGCTGCGCATTTCTTCGCGCCCCTGCGCATCGGAGATGCTTTCGGCCAGTTCGGAGGTGGTAACGCCCGGGCTGATCGTGGTCACCCGGATCGCAGGACTCTCCTGGCGCAGGCCCTCGGAGATCGCCCAGACCGCGTATTTGGTAGCGCAGTAAACCGCTGCGGTGGGTGACACCGCATGTGCGCCGATCGAGGCGATGTTGATCACCTGGCCGTGACCCTGCGCCTGCATCTGCGGCAGCACGGCGGCGATACCGTGCAGCACGCCACGGATATTGACGTCGATCATCCGGTCCCACTCGTCCACCTTCAACGCGGCCAACGGTGACAGCGGCATCACGCCCGCATTGTTGATGATCACATCGACCCGTCCGTACGTTGCCACGGTATCGGCGACCACCTGCTCGACCTGGTCGCGCACGCGGACATCCAGCGCGTGCGCGACCGCCGTGCCGCCCTCGGCCTGGATGTCGGCCACCAGCTGCCGCAGGCGATCGATCCGGCGTGCGCCCAGCACCACGGTGGCGCCGCTGCGCGCCAGCAGGCGGGCGGTGGCTTCGCCGATACCGCTGCTGGCACCGGTGATCATGATGATCTTGTCCTGGATGAGGTTCATGGCAGGCTCCTGGAAGCTGTCTTTTCGAAGGAGCTGCCAGCCTACGAAGGCCTGGACGTCCACGGTATTCCCTGTCCGCTGGACAGAATGGTTAGTATCGGTAACCAATGGACACCGATCTCAACCTCCTGCGCCTGTTCCTGGCCGTCGCCGAAGGCCACAACTTCCGCGTGGCGGCCGATCGCCTGGGGGTGACCCGGTCTGCGGTAAGCCAAGGCATCCGACGCCTGGAAGACAGCCTGGGCATCGCGCTGGTGCAGCGCTCGACCCGCAGCGTGCGACTGACCGAAGCCGGTGAACAGCTGCACCGGCAGATTGCCGGCCCGCTGAGCGTGGTCGCCACGGCCATCGAAGACACCGCCAGCGACGGCCAGCCCCGCGGCCTGCTGCGAGTGGCAGTGACCTCCATCGCCGAACGCTTCCTCTCCGGGCCGCTGATTGCCGACTTCCTGCGTCGGTATCCCGGCATCACCCTGGATGTCACGGTGACCGATGACGAGTCGGACATCGTGGCGGCCGGCTTCGACGCCGGCGTGCGGCTGGGAGAGGTGATCGAACAGGACATGGTGGCCATACCGCTCACCGGACCGCAGCGCGAAGTGGTGGTGGCAACACCGGCCTACCTGGCCGAGCATGGCATGCCGGCCCACCCGCGCGAGCTTGCCGCGCACCGCTGCATCGGCTGGCGCCCCTCGCCGGAGGTGGCACCCTACCGCTGGGAATTCGTTGAAGACGGCCGCGGGTTCGACGTGACCGTGGCACCGCAGCTGACCACCAATGACATGCTGCTGATGGTGCGTTCGGCGGTGGCCGGCGGCGGCATCACCTTCGGCATGCAGGAGACCTTCGCGCCCTACCTGGCGCGTGGCGAACTGGTCACGATGCTGGACGACTACCTGCCACCGTTTCCGGGCTTTTTCCTGTATTTCCCGAATCGGCACAACCAACCGGCCAAGCTGCGCGCATTGATCGAACACGTGCGCGCGCACGCGCCCTGATCAACGGAAGAACTGGCTCGGACTGAGCCCGAAGCGCTTCTTGAACATGCTGGAAAACGCGCTCGGGCTGTCATAACCGAGGGCCAGCGCCACGTCGATGACCTTGTGCCCCTGTGCCAGTTGTTCCAGTGCATGCAGCAGGCGGGTCTGCTGCCGCCACTGGCCGAAGGTCATGCCCAGTTCGCGCGCGCACAGGCGCTGGAGGGTCTTGACGTCCACCTGCAGCCGGGTGGCCCAGTCGTGCAGGGTCGAGCCATCGTGTGGGCGCCGCTGCCATTGCCGTGCGATCCGTCGCAGTCGCGTGTCGCTGGGGTCGGGCAAGTGCAGCGGCAACACCGGCAGCGCCTGCAGTTCATCCAGGATGAGGTGCATCAGCCGGCCATCGCGCGATCGCGGATCGTAGGGCTGGGGCACCTCGACCGCGGCGTGGATCAGCGCAGCCAACAACGGTGTGATGGACACGGTGGAAGCCTCGCTGGGCGCGGTTGGCATCGCCTGTGGCGCGATGTACAGGCTGCGCATGCGCACGCTGCCCAGGCAGTCCACGCGGTGGCCCATGCCGGCCGGCATCCAGATCGCGCGCGTGCTCGGCACCACCCAGCGCCCGCTGCCGGCGTGCACCACCAGCACGCCGCTTTCGGCGTAGACCAGCTGGTGGCGGTCGGGGTGGTGATGCAGCGGGATGACGGTATCGGTCGGGTAGTCGCGCGCGCGGCAGAACACTGCCGTGGTGGGGCTGGCCGGCAACGGTCGCCCACGACCAACAGGCACTGGCATGTCCTTTTCTCGATGATGCATGACCATATCGCGCGGGATGGACTCTGCGTGCGACTTTACCATGCGCCTCTCTTCGGCCACCGCTGTGCGAATCCCCATGTCCAGCACCACTCCTGAGCTGTCCCCCACCGCCGCTGCGGCGCGCCGCCCGCTGGTCGGCGGCGTGCTTGCCGCGATCACCGGCTCCCACCTGGTCAATGACATGATGCAGTCGCTGATCCTGGCGCTGTATCCGATCCTGAAAGGCCAGTTCCAGCTCAGCTTCACCCAGATCGGGCTGATCACACTGACCTACCAGCTCACCGCTTCGCTGTTCCAGCCGCTGATCGGCCTGCGCACCGATCGCCGCCCTGCCCCCTATTCGCTGCCCTTCGGCATGGGCTCCACGCTGTGCGGCCTGCTGCTGCTGGCCTACGCACCCAGCTTCGGCCTGGTGCTGATGGCAGCGTTGCTGGTGGGCATCGGGTCGGCGATCTTCCACCCGGAATCCTCGCGCATCGCGCGGCTGGCATCAGGTGGGCGGCATGGCCTTTCGCAGTCGGTGTTCCAGGTGGGTGGCAACACCGGCACCGCGATCGGTCCGCTGCTGGCTGCAGCGGTGATCGTGCCCAACGGGCGCACCAGCGTGGCTTGGTTTGCCAGTGCCGCACTGATCGGCATCGCCCTGCTGACCTATGTCAGCCGCTGGTACCAGGCGCACCTGGCCAGCGTGCCGGCCTCCACGGCGTCGCCTGCGCCGGTGCGCCCGGCAAAGGCATCGGCGGGCAACGGGGCGGCGCCCATGAAAGTGGGTTGGATCATCGGGGTGCTGCTGGTGCTGATCTTCAGCAAGTACTTCTACATCGCCGGGCTGAGCAGCTACTACACCTTCTTCCTGATCCAGAAGTTCGGCGTGTCGGTGCAGAGCGCGCAGATGCACCTGTTCGCCTTCCTGCTCGCCTCCGCAGCGGGCACCTTGATCGGCGGACCGGTCGGCGACCGCATCGGCCGCAAGCCGGTCATCTGGGCGTCGATCCTGGGCGTGGCACCGTTTGCGCTGGCCCTGCCCTACGTGGACCTGGCCTGGACCGGGGTGCTGGCGGTGATCATCGGCTTCGTGCTGTCCTCCGCGTTCTCGGCCATCCTGGTGTACGCGCAGGAACTGATGCCGCACCGCATCGGCACGGTGTCCGGGCTGTTCTTCGGCTTCGCCTTCGGCATGGGCGGACTGGGTGCGGCCGTACTGGGGGTGTTGGCCGACCACAGCGGTATCGTGCAGGTCTACCAGCTGATCTCGTTCCTGCCGCTGCTGGGCATCGTGGCGGCCCTGCTGCCGAACCGGCGGTAACGCCGACCCATGGTCGGCGAGCGCAGCGGGCCGTGCACGGACGGATTCCGCCGAGCACGGCTCGGCGCTACCACCGGGGCCCCGATGGCACCGACCCATGGTCGGCGAGCGCCGCGGGCCGTGCACGGATGGATTCCGCCGAGCACGGCTCGGCGCTACCACGCACGATCACGGTAGCGCCGACCCATGGTCGGCGAGCGCAGCGGGCCGCGCACGGAAGGATTCCGCCGAGCACGGCTCGGCGCTACCACACACGATCACGGTAACGCCGACCCATGGTCGGCGAGCGCAGCGGGCCGTGCGGACTCACCCCTTCGGCACGCGCACCATCTTCGTCAGCAGGTGCTCCACCACGCCCGCCGGGTCGGCCGTGCGGCCGACATGCGTGCTCGACATCTGCACCACCGAGCTGCGCTTGGCGGTCAGGAAGTGGAAGCGCGCACGCGCCGGCAACTGCGCGATCGGGCCGGCGCCGGCTTCCCCGCGGCAGATCGCCACGATGGCATCCAGCCAGGGCCGCAATGCCTCCAGGTCCAGGCTGGGAGCAAAGGCGTTCAGGCGCGCCGGATCGATCTCGATCGCGGCCTCCAGGTGTCTGGCGCCCGGACAGGACACGATGACCCCGACGTTGATGAACTCTTCGCGCTCGACCCGGGGAACGACCCGGATCACCGCGTAATCATACGTATGCAGCGTGGGCACGGACGGCCTCCTGGACGAAGGCCGCGCGCACGCGCAGGCGATGGATGAAGTAGTCGACGTAAGCCTGGCGGTAGGCGGCCGGCGTATCGAACGCAGGCTCGCCGACCAGCCAGGCGTCCGGCACCAGGCCGACGATGCGTTCGATCTCATGGTCCGGCAGGCGTGCTGCCAGTTCGTCGTCGACCTCGGCGATCCGGCTGGCGAACGGCAGCAGCACGTGGTCGCGGATCAGCACGAACGGCTTCTCGCAGGCCTGTCCCGCCGTCGCCCAATCGTGGTGGAAGTACATCGCCGCACCGTGGTCGATCAGGTACAGCTTGCGGTGCCACACCATCAGGTTCGGGTTGCGCGCCGTGCGGTCCACGTTGCTGGCCAGCGCATCGAACCAGACGATCCGCGAGGCCAGCTCCGCATCCACCGGCATCGCCGCCGGGTCGTAGTTGATCGCACCGGGCAGGTAATCACTGCCCAGGTTGAGGCCTTCGCTGGCGCGGATCAGCTCCTGGATTTCCGGATCGGGCTCGGTGCGGGCGAACTCGGCATCCAGTTCGACGAACACGATCTCCGGCAGCGGAAGCTGCAGCGTGCGCGCCATCTCCCCGGCGATCAGCTCGGCGATCAGCGCCTTCGGCCCCTGGCCCGCACCCCGGAACTTGAGCACGACCATGCCGTCATCGTCGGTTTCGACGATCGCCGGCAACGACCCGCCTTCGCGGAGCGGAGTGACATAACGCAGAGCGTGCACGGTACGCACAGGGAATTCCTTCAACAGCGGACCGCAAGATTACCGCGTCGCGGAGCGCTGCGCGTGCACTGGCTTCATGCCCGGCACCGGTCCTGTAGGCGTCGAGCTTGCTCGATCGCGGGGATGTCGAGCAAGCTCGACACTACGACAGCGGCCACCGGCACCAGGCCCAAGGATATTCACCGATCCGTTCAGCCAATCCCGCCCGGACCGGGTTGGCCATGACATACAGGGCCTGCGCCCGGACTGCACGCAGCGAGACAGCGTTCCCTCTTTCAGCTGCATCACCCAATGCAGATGGTCTGGCATGACCACTCGAGCGAATGAGCGCGTCAGGCCGGACCGATCGCTTCGCTCAAGCTGTTCCATCATCAGCGCGGCCAGCGTGGGATCAACGAAGCAAGGCGACCGTTGTGCCGTGACAGTGGTGATGGAGTAGGAAGTCCCCGTAAGCGAAACCCGGCCGATGCGAAGCTGACTGGACATGGCTCCAGCATGCGTGGCGAAAGCCATGGCCAGGTACCGGAGGGCGCGCACCGCAGTGTGGGGAAATACCGCAGTGTCGAGCAAGCTCGACACTTTTGATCCTGCGTAACGAAAAACGCCGGCACAGCGCCGGCGTCTTCCGTTGACCAGCAACAGCGCGATCAGTCCTGCGACGGCGTCTCGTCCGTTGCAGTCGGGGCAGCAGCCGCCGGATCGATCGCCGCAGCGTCGACCACCACGTCCTGCTCCTCATCGGCTTCGATGAAGGCATCCATCCGCTCCACCGCCTGCAGCTTCTCTTCCTTGGACAGGCGGATCAGGGTGACGCCCTGGGTGTTGCGGCCGACCCGGCTGATTTCCGAACCCCGGGTGCGCACCAGGGTGCCGCCGTCGGAGATCAGCAGCACTTCGTCGGCCGGTCCCATCAGCACCGCAGCGACCAGCTTGCCGTTGCGTTCGGTGGTCTGGATGCCGATTACGCCCTGCGTGCCACGTCCCTTGCGCGGGTACTCCGGCAGCGGGGTGCGCTTGCCGTAGCCGTTCTCGGTCGCGGTCAGGATGAACTTCATGCCCGCCTCGTCACCGACCTCGACCACGGCATCGCCGTTGTCCACGATGGTGTCGTCGGCGCTCGTATCGTCCTCGTTCTCGTCCTCGATCCCGCCGGCACTTTCGGCGACGATCAGGCTGACCACTTCTTCGCCCTTGGCCATCTTGATGCCGCGCACGCCGGTGGCGGTACGGCCCATCGAACGGACCTTGTCTTCGCCGAAGCGCACGGTCTTGCCGTTGGAGGCGAACAGCAGGATGTCCTGCGCCCCGTCGGTCAGGCCGACGCCCACCAGGGCATCGCCGTCGTCCAGGTTGATGGCGATCTTGCCACGCGCAAGGCGGAAGGCGAACTCACCCAGCGGGGTCTTCTTGACCGTGCCGTTGCGGGTAGCGAAGAACACGAACTGTCCTTCGGCATACTCGCGCACCGGCAGCACCGCCTGCACCCGCTCGCCCGGTTCCAGCGGAATCCAGTTGATGATCGGGCGCCCGCGCGCATTGGAACCGGCTTCGGGCAACTGGTGCACCGGCAGCCAGAACACCTTGCCGGCGCTGGTGAAGGTCAGCAGCGTGTCATGCGTGTTGACCAGCCACAGCTGCTCGATGAAATCCTCTTCCTTGGTCGAGGCCGCGCTGCGGCCACGACCCCCACGACGCTGCGCGCGGTACGCACTGACCGGCTGGCGCTTGGCGTAGCCGGAATGCGACAGGGTGACCACCACGTCTTCCGGGGCGATCAGGTCGAGGATGTCCAGGTCTTCTTCGCTGTGGCGGATTTCGGTACGACGTGCGTCGCCGAATTCCTCGCGGACGTTGATCAGCTCCTCGCGGATCACTTCGAGCAGGCGGTCCGGGTTTTCCAGGATGTGGATCAGCCCGGCGATGACTTCCAGCAGCTGCTTGTATTCGTCGGTCAGCCTGTCCTGCTCCAGCCCGGTCAGGCGGTGCAGGCGCATTTCCAGGATCTGCGTGGCCTGCACTTCGGTCAGCTGGTAGCCGCCTTCGATCAGGCCCACGCCCTTGGGCAGGTCTTCCGGACGCGACGCTTCGGCACCGGCGGCGCCGAGCAGCGAACCGACCAGGCCCGGATCCCACACGCGCGTCAGCATGCGCTCGCGGGCTTCGTTCGGGTTGGCCGAGCTCTTGATCAGCTCGATCATCTCGTCGATGTTGGCCAGCGCGACGGTCAGGCCTTCCAGCACGTGGGCACGGGCGCGCGCCTTGCGCAGCTCGAACACGGTGCGGCGGGTGACCACTTCGCGACGGTGGCGGACGAACGCCTCCAGCATCTGCTTGAGGTTCAGCAGCTGCGGGCGGCCGTCGACCAGCGCCACCATGTTGATGCCGAACACCGACTCCATCTGGGTCTGCTGGTAGAGGTTGTTGAGGACAACTTCCGCCGACTCGCCGCGCTTGATTTCGATGTAGATGCGCATGCCGTCCTTGTCGGACTCATCGCGCAGTTCGCTGATGCCTTCGAGTTTCTTTTCCTTGACCAGTTCGGCGATCTTCTCGATCAGACGCGCCTTGTTCACCTGGTACGGAATTTCGGTGACGATGATCGACTCGCGGCCGTTGTCGGCCACTTCCACCTCCGCCTTGGCACGGATGCGCACGCGGCCACGGCCGGTGCGGTAGCCGGCGATGATGCCGGCGGTGCCGTTGATGATGCCCGCGGTGGGGAAGTCAGGACCCGGGATGTACTCCATCAGGCCATCGACATCGATCTGCGGGTTGTCGATCAGGGCGATGCAGGCGTTGATCGATTCGGTCAGGTTGTGCGGCGGGATGTTGGTCGCCATGCCCACCGCGATGCCGGCCGAACCGTTGACCAGCAGGTTCGGGAACCGGGTCGGCATGACCGTCGGCTCGCTTTCCTTTTCGTCGTAGTTCAGCTGGAAATCGACGGTTTCCTTGTCGATGTCGGCCATCAGCTCATGCGCGAGGCGCGACATGCGCGCTTCGGTGTAACGCATGGCCGCGGCGGAGTCGCCATCGACGGAACCGAAGTTACCCTGGCCATCGACCAGCATGTAGCGCAGCGCGAACGGCTGCGCCAGGCGGACCAGGGTGTCATACACCGACTGGTCGCCATGCGGGTGGTACTTGCCGATGACGTCGCCGACGATACGCGCCGACTTGAAATAAGGCTTGTTGGCATGTGCGTTGAGCTCGCTCATCGCGAACAGCACACGGCGATGCACAGGCTTGAGGCCGTCGCGCGCATCAGGCAACGCGCGTCCCACGATCACGCTCATCGCGTAATCGAGGTAACTCTTGCGCATCTCGTCTTCCAGGTTGACCTGGATGATTTCCTTGGCGGATTCTGCCATTCGGGTTCCGTTGTCTGGTAGCGGTCCAGTCCGTCGCGCCATCCCCTTTCGGGGCGGCAGCGGCGGAATCTCGATTAACTGACCGAGTCTACCACAACGGCGGAATTTTCGCCCCTGTTCAGCGGGTTTTTACCGGAAGAAATCAGCAACTTAGGCGGCCGTTGGCTGCCTGTTCGTCGATTGCCCCGGTCGGCTCGCAGATCCGCTTCGCCGCCCCGCCCGGGATCAGCCGAAGGCGGCGCGCATGCTGGCCGCGGTGGGCGCCAGGATGACCCCGCGCTCGGTCACGATGGCGTCGATCAGCTCCCCCGGCGTCACGTCGAACACCGGGTTCCAGGCGGCGATGCCGTCGGCCACGGTGCGGCTGCCACCGACCCCGTACAACTCGCCGGGATCACGCTGTTCGATCTCGATCTCGCTGCCATCGGCGGTGTCCATGTCCACGGTCGAGGACGGCGCCACGACCATGAACTTCACCCCATGGTGGCGGGCGGCGATGGCCAGCTGGTAGGTGCCGATCTTGTTGGCGGTGTCCCCGTTGGCGCAGATGCGGTCGGCGCCGACGACCACCCACTGCACCGCACCGGTCTTCATCAGGTGCGAGGCGGCCGAATCGGCGATCAGGGTGGCATCGATGCCGTCCTGCTGCAGCTCCCACACGGTCAGGCGCGCGCCCTGCAGCCACGGCCGGGTCTCCCCGGCGAAAACCTTGGCGATGCGCTGCTGGGCCATGCCGGCGCGGATCACGCCCAGTGCGGTGCCGAAGCCGGCGGTGGCCAGTGACCCGGTGTTGCAGTGGGTCAGCACGCCGCTGCCGGCGTCGATCAGGCCGGCCCCCAGTGCGCCCATGTGGCGGTTGGCCGCCAGGTCTTCGGTGGCGATGGCTTCGGCCTCGCGTTCCAGCACCTGCTGCCAGTCATTGCCTGCCGCGCCCAGCACCCGACGCATGCGCGCCAGCGCCCAGGCCAGGTTCACCGCCGTCGGCCGGGAGGCGTTCAGGCGCTGCAGCGCGGGTTCCAGCTTCTGCAGGGCCTGCGGGCCGTCGTCGGCCTGCACGTCACGGGCGGCCAGCACCACGCCCCAGGCGGCGGCGATGCCGATGGCCGGCGCGCCGCGCACGGTCAGCGCGTGGATGGCGGCGGCCACCTCGTCACTGGTGGTGCAGGCCACGTGCTCCACCACGAAGGGCAGCTTGCGCTGGTCCAGCAGTTGCAGGGCATCGCCGGTCCACAGGATCGGGCGGATGTGGTCGTAGCGGGCGTAGTCGATGTCGGTGGGCGCGTTCATGCGCCCATTGTAATGCGCGCTCAGTTCACCGAGAACTCGGCGCGGCAGCCGTCGTCCACCCAGATCCCGCGCTTGTCCCAGCCCCAGTTGCGCCCTTCTTCGCAGGCGCGCCCGGACAGCTGCTTGAGCAGGTTGACGCCGGAAGTGATGGAGGCCCCGCAGAAACGCCGACGCCGATCCTTGGATTCACAGGTGAGCCGGCGCGGTGCATCGACGAAGCCACTGCCGTCCGCCGCGCCGATCTCGAAATCGCCCTCGCAGCCGCGCGTGGTCCAGATTTCGTTGCGCCGGTAGCCCCAGCTGTGGCCTTCGCGGCAGGGCATGCGTGAATTCTGCCGCAGCAGGCGCACGGGGGCACCTTCCAGGCGCACCGGACAGCTCTGCGGGCGGCCGTTGGATTCGCAACGCACCACGCGCCTGACCACCTTGGCCGGCACGCCCGGCGCGCCCGGTGCTGCAGCGCTGGCGCCACCGCGTGCGCGGAATTCAGCACGGCACCCCAGGGTGACCCACACGCCGGAGCGGTCGGTGCCCCACTCGCTGCCCCGCACGCAGGCGTTGTCGGACAGTTGGCGCACCAGCTCCACACCGCCTTCCACGTCCATATCGCAGTGGACCCATCCCAGGTCGCGCGACTGGCAACGCACCACCTCGCCTGCATAACCGCCCTGCCCCTGCGCCGCTGCCGGTGGCAGCAGCGCGGTCCAGAGCAGCAGTGCGCCCAACCCGGCCCCCGTGCTTGCCAACAACTTGTTCAACGACCATCCGCCCTGTAATCGCGATTCGCTGCCACCATGCGGCAACCGGCGTGATAAGAGCATCATCGCGATCGACCCGCAAGCGCTGGTTGCGTCGTTCAGGCACGGCTGAAATCAAAGGCAAGCACGTCGGCAATGCGCGACGTGCGCGCCATCGCCATCAGCAGCCGGTCCACGCCCACCGCGACGCCGGCACAGGCGGGCATCGCCGGCAACGCCGCCAGCAGCGCTTCGTCCAGCGGCGGCAGCACATCCCCACGTGCCTGCCGGCGCGCATGGTCAGCTTCGAAGCGTGCGCGCTGCTCCTGCGCATCGCCGAGTTCGTGGTAGCCATTGGCCAGCTCGACCGGCCCCAGGTACAGCTCGAAGCGCTCCGCGCGCGGCGGCGTATCGTCGCGGATCCGCGCCAATGCCGCCTGCGAGGCCGGCCAGTCATGTACCACGGTCATCACTGTGTCATCGAGGTGCGGCTGGATGCAGTGGGTCATCAACAGGTCCAGCCAGTCATCCCGCCCCAGGCCCGCGGCATCGATCTGGATGCCGGCCAGTGGCAGCCGCAGTTCGGCGATGCTCGCCTCGAACGGATCCACGCCGACCCGCTGCAGGTACAGCGTGCGGTAGTCGATCACCTGCAGGGTCGCCACCCGCCCCACCAGCGCCAGCGCCTGCTGCACCAGGGCGGCGGTTTCGTCGATAAGCCGGTGATGGTCCCAGCCCAGCCGGTACCACTCCAGCATGGTGAACTCCGGGTTGTGGCGCCCGCCGGCTTCGCCGTTGCGGAACACCCGGCCAAGTTCGTAGCAATCGCCTACGCCGGCAGCCAGCAGTCGCTTGAGCGGGAATTCCGGCGAGGTGCGCAGCCAGCGACGACGCGCACCGGCATCGCGATGGCCGCTGAAATCGGTATGGAAACTGTCGATGTTCGGCTCGGTATTGCCTGCCGCCGACAGGATCGGGGTCTCCACTTCCAGCACCTCGCGCTGGGCGAAGAAGCGCCGCACCATCGCGTTGAGCGCGGCGCGCTGGCGCAGCGCCTGCAGCAGCGCGCTCACAGCAGGCCGTCGCGCGGATGGTCCAGCGGCAGCGTCATCAGGTCGCGGGTATCGTCGATGTAGCCGGTGGCAGTGTACAGCCGGCGTGCCAGCTCGTTGTGGCGGTTCACTTCAAGCCGCAGGCGTTCAACGCCGCGTGCGCGTGCGCGCTGCTCGACGATCGCCAGCGCCTGCCGGCCACGGCCGCGGCCGCGCACGCCCGGCGCAAGATACAGCTCGTCCAGCAGCGCGAAATGCCCGCCCTGCTCCAGGCTGAAGCCCATCGCGATGACCACGTAACCGCCTACCGCGCCGGCCTCGTCGAGCAGCATGAGCACCTCGCCGTTGCGCGGGTCGGCCAGCAGCGCACCCACGCCACGGCGGACCCGCGCCTCGTCGAACGCGATCTGGTCTTCGATGTAGAACGCACGCATCAGCGCGATCAGCTGCGCCTCGTCGGCGCGGGTGGCCATGCGGAAATCCAGCGGTGCGGTCTGCATGCAACTCTCCTTCAAAGGGTACCGCCGGGCGGGTACCCGGCTTTGATACGTTTCATTCGTGGGCGGCGAGGAAAGCCAGCAGCTGGTCTTCGTCCCACACCGGCACGCCGAGCGACTGGGCCTTGTCCAGCTTGGAACCGGCTTCGGTGCCGGCGACCACGAAGCTGGTCTTCTTCGACACGCTGCCGGCCACCTTCGCGCCCAGCGCTTCCAGACGCTCCTTGGCCGCATCGCGGGTGAGCGCGGACAGCGTGCCGGTCAGCACCGCGGTCTGGCCCTCCAGCGGCCCGACGGGCTGCCCGGCCTGCTGCGGCGCGCGCTGCAGGATCTCCTTCATCTTCGCTTCTGCCTGCAGCAGCAGCTCGCCGTGGCCTTCGCTATCCAGCCACGCCGCCAGGCCGCGCGCGGTGTCGTCAGGCAGCCCGGCATTGACGAACTGGCCGTGTTCGGCATCCAGTATCGACTGCGCACTGCTCAGTGCGGCGGCAAGCTTTTCCGCACGCAGGCGGGTGATGCCGGGTATCTCGGCCTCCACCAGCAGCTGTGCAAGATCCAGTCCTTCGCGCAGTTTGCCGCTGGGCGGATGCTCATCGGTGATGCGTACCTGGCCGAGCTGCAGCAGATCGTCGATGGCCTGCTGGTTGCCCTGCTGTTCGAAGAAATGACCCAGCGATCGTGCCACTTCACCGCCGATGTCCGGTACCCGCTTGAACAGCGGCCACGGCAGGTGGCGGATCAGTTCCAGCTCGCCGAACCACTGCGCCAGCGCTTTCGCCGTGCTTTCGCCGACATGCTCGATGCCGAGCGCGAACAACAGCCGCTCCAGCGTCGCGTCGCGGCTGGCCTCGATGGCGGCAACCAGGTTGTCGGCCCAGCGGGTGGCGATCTTCTTCGTGTTCCAGCTGAACGTGATCGGCTGGGCCAGCGCCTGCGCACGCCAGCCCGCATCGCCGGCATCCAGCTTCAGCACGCCATTGAGCACTGCGCCACTGCCATCGGGCGGCAGGTGCGGGGTGAAGCTGGCGGCCAGCGCGGAAGGATCCTCGGCATCCAGCACCAGCTTCAACTGCAGCAGGGTGTCACGGGTCAGCCGGTACAGGTCGGCCACGCCGCGCACGATGCCCGCGTCCACCAGGGTTTCGATGTACTTTCCGCCCAGGCCGTCGATGTCCATTGCACGACGCGAAGCGAAATGGCTGATCGCTTCCTTGCGCTGCGCCGGGCAGCTCAGCTCGCCGGAACAGCGCCAGGCGATCGCGCCCTCTTCCTGCACGATTTCCGCCCCGCAGACCGGGCAGTGGGTCGGCATCTTCCATGGCGTGGTGCCGGCAGGACGGCGGTCGGCGATCACGCTGACCACCTCCGGAATCACGTCGCCGGCGCGCCGCACGATCACGCTGTCGCCCACGCGCACGTCCAGCCGCGCGATCTGGTCGGCGTTGTGCAGGGTGGCGTTGGAGACGATCACCCCGGCCACCGCGACCGGGGCCAGCCGCGCCACCGGGGTGGCCGCGCCGGTTCGCCCGATCTGGATCTCGATCGCCTCCACCGTGGTGCTCTGTTCCTGCGCGGGGAACTTGTGCGCGATCGCCCAGCGCGGCGCCCGCGCAACGAAGCCCATCGCCTGTTGGTCATCGAAATCGTCCAACTTGTAGACAACACCGTCAATATCGAAATCCAACGAGTCGCGGATTTGCTGCACATGTTCATAGTGTCCGAGCAGCTCACGAATACCCGAAACCCGGACCGCCAGATCCGAGACCTGAAATCCGTATCTCTTAAGTAGCATCAACGAATCATGGTGCGAAGACGCAATACGAGAATCTTCACCTTCAAAAAAATCAGGCTCAACCTCTACAACACCTAACCCGTATGCGAAAAACGCCAACGGCCTATCAGCAGTGATTCGCGAATCAAGCTGCCGCACAGATCCCGCAGCACCGTTCCTGGGATTTGCCAACACTTTCCCATCGCTGCTTCTCGCTTTCGCGTTGTATGCCAAGAACTTCTTTCTGGGCATGTAAACCTCTCCACGCACCTCGAGCACCGCAGGCACATGACGGGTCCCAAGTCGCAACGGCACATCGGGAATAGTCCGGATGTTAGATGTAACGTCCTCGCCGACCATGCCATCACCACGAGTCACAGCTTGGACAAGCTCACCCAATTCGTATCGCAGGCTCATTGCTAAGCCATCGATCTTAGGCTCGGCTGAAAACGCGGCGTTGCTACGCCCGAGCCGGCGCTCAATTCTCCTGAAAAAGTCGATTACTTCCTGATCGCTAAAAGCATTGTCGAGAGATAGCATCGGTATCTCATGCATCACCTTGCGAAAGGAACGTTTGATGTCTCCACCTACCTTATGGGTCGGAGAGCCGGAAACAATTAAATCTGGATGGTCAGATTCGAGGCGAGTCAGCTCACGCACCAACGCGTCATAGTCCGCGTCGCTCATCAACGACACGTCGTGTCCGTGGTACGCGTCTGACGCTCGTCCAATGATCTGACGTAGTTCTGCAGCGCGCTTCGCGGGAGACGACTTCATATGCTCATGCTTTTTAGGTGACCGCTGAATTCTAGCGCGTTAAGTCGTTCCGTCGGCGTGTTCTGCCCGGCCAGCTGAACCCTTGCAGCACGCCGCGGCCGGCGCTAGCGTGCGATGACCTCCCCTGCCGGATGACCTGCGTGCCTCTCCCCACTTCCCGACGGCGCTTCCTGCAGCTGGCTGGCGGCAGCCTGGCCCTGGCTGGCAGCCCGCTTGGCGCCGTCGCCAGCAAACCGCGGCCGCTGGCCGCGTTTCCGACCAGCAACGATCCCGCACCGATCCTGCTCAACTTCAACGAATGTCCGTACGGCCCGTCGCCGGCGGCGCAGCAGGCGGCCCGCGACAGCGTGGCCGCCAGCGGTCGCTATCAGTTCGCCCTTGCCGGTGAGCTGCGCGATACGTTCGCGCACGGCGAGCGCATCGATCCGGCGCTGGTGCGGCTGTATCCCGGCTCCAGTGAACCGTTGAACCGCGCCGCCCTGCTCTGGACCGGCCCGGAGGCCGCCCTGGTCACCGCCGATCCCACCTTCGAGACATTGGGCGAGATGGCTGCCGCACGCGGCGCGGCCGTGCACCGCATCGCACTGCGCGAGGATGGCGCGCATGACGTACGGGCGATGGTGGAGGCTGCCGCGCGGCAACCGACCGGCTTGATCTATGTCTGCAACCCGAACAATCCCACCGGCTCGATCACCCCGCGCGCGGACCTGGAGTGGCTGCTGGAAAACAAGCCGGCCGCCACCCGGGTGCTACTGGACGAGGCCTATCTGCAGTACAGCGAGCAGGCCTCATTGGCCGGCGAGGTCGGCAAGCGCGATGACCTGATCGTGCTGCGCACGTTCTCCAAGCTGTATGGCATGGCCGGGCTGCGGCTGGGCGTGGCGATCGCCCCACCGGGGCGGTTGGCGGAACTGGCGACGCTGGGCGACAACCCGCTGCCGGTGCCCGCCTTGGCGGCTGGCCTGGCCAGCCTGCGCGACCCGCTGCTGGTGGCGCAGCGGCGGCTGCAGAATGCGCAGGTACGGCAGGCGACCATCGCCTGGCTGGGCAAGCGCGGCTTCGCCAGCCTGCCTTCGGAAGCCAACTGTTTCATGGTCGACGTCGGGCGCGACGGCGCGGGCCTGGTCGCCGCGATGAAGGCGCAAGGGGTGGTGATCGGCCGCAGCTGGCCGGTCTGGCCGCAGCGGGTGCGCATCACCGTGGGCACCGACCAGGACATGGCAGCCTTCCGCGAAGCCTTCAGCAAGGTCACCGGAGGGTAAATGCGTGCCGGAAACATGGGCAGCGGCGCGATGCGCGGCTGCCCATGCCGTTTACCAGCGTGGCGTCTTGGTCAGCGGTGGCGCCTGGTGCTGGCGATCATAGGCGCGCAGGTCGTCGCGGATGTGCGCGATACGCTGGCGACCCAGCGCGTTGCGGCTGTCGTCCAGTACCACCGCATCCAGCAGCTCGGCCATGCGCTGCACGGTCGGCAGCATTTTCTCCCAGGAGTCGAGCGCCGTCAGCGGCGCCGGCAGGGTCAGGAAGAACGCGATCGCTGGCGTTTCCATCTCGCGGATGGTGCCCATGTCGAAACTGCCCGGCTTCATGATGCTGGCCATCGAGAAGATCGGGCCGCGCTCCGGGTGGCCTTCCACCAGCCGGTGGAACACGTTCATGTGACCAAACACCAGGCCGGTCTTTTCCGCAGCGACCACGATGTCTTCGCCACGCAGCTGCTCGCCGGCGCGCGCGGCAACGAACAGTGAAACGATCTTGTCGAAGTCCTGGCTGGCGCGCTTGCCGAGGTCACTGTTGGCGTTGGCTTCGGCGTCCGCCAGGCCCAGTTCGGCCTGCGCGCCGTCAACGGCGGGGTCGCCTGGCTCACCGCGGGACGCATCGTCGCCGCCGCCCAGCACGGGTTCGCGGCGCTGGGCGCCATCGGCGCCGGGATCACCTTCGACGCGGCGTCCCTGGGTCTTCTTCTTCGGCCGGCCGAACAGCAGGATCGCAGCGATCAACAGCAGGCCGGCGGTAAGGATGCCGATGCGCAGCAGTGCGGTGTCGGACATTCGGTTGGGTCTCCGGCTAAATACGTTCAGACAAGAATGGCACGATGCAGGTCTTCTTGCACCGGGGGTGGCGCGAATAATGCACCAGTCCCCCGTGCACGCGGCGTATCAGGCCGCCCCGGCCAGCCGCGCCGCCTCTTCCAGGTCGACGCTGACCAGGCGGCTGACGCCGGGTTCGCGCATGGTGACGCCGGACAGCTGATGCGCCGCCTCCATCGTCGCCTTGTTGTGGCTGACGAACAGGAACTGCACCTTCTCGCTCATCTCCCTGACCATGTTGGCCAGGCGGCCGACGTTGGCTTCGTCCAGCGGCGCGTCCACCTCGTCGAGCAGGCAGAACGGGGCCGGATTGAGCTGGAAGATCGCGAATACGAGCGCCACCGCGGTCATCGCCTTTTCACCGCCGGACAGCAGGGAAATGCTGGAAACGCGCTTGCCCGGCGGCCGCGCCATGATGGTCACGCCGGTGTCCAGCAGGTCCTCGCCGGTCAGTTCCAGGTAGGCATGGCCACCGCCGAACAGACGCGGGTACAGCGCCTGCACGCCGGCGTTGACCCGGTCGAAGGTGTCCTTGAAGCGGCCGCGGGTCTCGCGGTCGATCTTGCGGATCGCATCTTCCAGCGTCTCCAGCGCGGTATTCAGGTCCAGGTTCTGCGCGTCCAGGTATTCCGAGCGCTGCGAAGCTTCGCCATATTCCTGGATCGCCGCCAGGTTGACCGGTTCCAGCCGGCGCATGCGCGCATCGATCTGCTGCACGGTCTGCTCCCAGTCGGCCAGGCGGGCGTCCTCGGGCAGCGTTGCGATGACCTCCGGCAGCACGAAGCCGGCCTTCTCCACCGCCGCCTGCAGCTGCTCGGCATTGAGTACCAGCGCCTGCTGGTCAAGCCGGCGCTGCGAAATGCGTTCGCGCTGTGCCAGCGCCTGCTCGTCACGCTTGTGCCGGGTCTGCTCCAGCTCGCGCAGCTCCACGTCGATACCATCCAGCAGCGAGCGCGCCTGCGACAGCATGCCATCGGCGCGGACGCGCTCTTCCAGCGCATGCTGGTGTTCGGCCTGCAGCGATTCCACCGGGGTATCGCCTTCGTCCAGTTGTGCGTGCAGCTCGCCGAGGCGCGAATCCAGCTGGCCGCGCTGGTTGCTCATGCGTTCCAGCGCCTGGCTCAGCGACGCCACCTGGGCGCGCTGCGATTCCAGCGTCAGCGCCAGCGAGTGGGCGGCTTCGCGCACACTGCGGGCCGCATCACGGGCGCGGTCACGGGCCTCGGTCAACTGCCGGCGTTCGTTCTCCAGCGCCTGCCGGGTCGACTCCAGGTCGCCCATGCTGCTGACCGCGTCATCCAGCCGGCCGCGCGCCTCGCGCACCTGCTCGCGGTTGAGCTCCAGGGTCTCCATCAGCTGGACCAGCTCGCCTTCGATGCGGTCGATGCGCGTGCGCGCCGATTCCAGCTTGCCCTGCTGCCCCTGCAGCTGGCCGGCCAGCTCGGACACGCCGCGGTGCGCCTGGTACACGGCGCGCTGCACGTCTTCGCGCTGCTGTTCGGCGGCAAGCAGCTGGTCACGGAATCCACCCAGCAACTGCTCCAGTTCGGCTTCGCGCTGCTGCAGCTGTTCGATCTGTTCGCGCAGCGTGTTGATTTCGCGCTCGCGCAGCAGGGCGCCCTGCTTGGCCGCGCCCGAGCGCGATACCCGCACCCAGCCCGCACCCAGCCGCTCGCCGCCGCGGGTGATCACCGAGTCGCCGTCACCCAGCGTAGCCTGTAGCGCGCGAGCCTGCTCCAGGTCTTCGGCAGCATGCAGGCGGGCCAGCAGGCGACGGATGGCCGCCGGCCCCTGCACCTTCGCTGCGAGCGACGTAGCAGCCACCGATAGCGGCGCTTCATCATCGGCCACCAGCGCGATGCGGCCATCACCCAGCTCACCCAGCGCATCCACCAGCTGTTCCGGCGCCTGTACCAGCACGCCTTCGATCAACTGACCCAGCGCGCTTTCAACCGCGTTTTCCCAGCCCGCTTCAACCTTCAGCCGCTCGCCGACGCGGCTTGCCGAATCCAGCCCGCGGGCCTTCAGCCAGGCGACCGCCGCGCCCTGCTCCTGGCCGAGTGCGGCCTGCTGCAGGGTTTCCAGCGACGACAGGCGGCCACGCACGCCATTGGCCTGCTTGCGCAGTTCGGCCAGTTCGTTCTGTGCGCCGCGCTGGCGCTCCTGCACGGCCGTGACCTCCTGCTTGCGCAGTTCCACCTGTTCGCCCAGCTCGTCCAGCGCGGTCTTCTGGGTGTCGTGCTGGACGTGCAGCTGCTCGAAGGCCGCTTCCAGCGCATCCACGTCCAGGCCGGCGCGCTCGGACTGCAACGTCTCGCAGCGCCGTTCGGCTTCCAGCACCTGCCTGTCCAGGTAGTCCACGCGGGTGCGTTCGACGTCACCGGAACGCGATGCCGCCGAACTCTGGCTGCTGTGCTGTTCCCAGCGCGCCTGCCAGTCACCCAGCCGGGCTTCGGCTTCGCGCAGGCTCTCCTGCTTGATCTCGTTTTCTTCCTGCAGCTGTTCCAGCTGCGGGGTGGCCGCATCCACCGCTTCGCGCAGCACTCTCAGCCGGGCCTCGTCGCCACTGATGTGCTGGCCCAGTTCGGCCAGTGCCTGCTGCGTTTCGTCGCGCGCCTTGTGCAGGCGCTGCGACAGTTCGCGCTGGTGCTGGATCTGCTGTTCCAGCCGGGCCAGCATGCTGCCGACCTGGTAGACCTCGGCCTGCGCGGCGTTGAGCGCTTCGGCCGATTTCTCGCGACGCACGCGCGAGGTTTCGATCCGCGATTCCGCCTCGCGCTGTTCGGCGATCAACTGCTGCAGGCGGGTCTCTTCCTGGGACAGTCCCTCGCGCAGCGTGCCCAACCGGCCATCCAGGCCGCGGAATTCCAGCGCCTTCCATTCGGCATCCTTGACCCGGCGCTCCTCCTGCAACGTCTGGTACTGCTCGGCCTGGCGCGCCTGCCGTTTGAGGTGTTCAAGCTGCTTGCCGATCTCCTCGCGCAGGTCACCCAGCCGGTCCAGGTTCTCCCGGGTGTGGCGGATGCGGGTCTCGGTTTCCTTGCGCCGCTCCTTGTACTTGGAGATGCCGGCCGCTTCTTCCAGGTAGACGCGGAGGTCTTCCGGTCGGGCTTCGATGATCTGGCTGATCATCCCCTGCTCGATGATCGAATAACTGCGCGGCCCCAGTCCCGTGCCCAGGAACAGGTCGGTGATGTCGCGGCGGCGGCACTTGGTGCCGTTGAGGTAATAGTTGCTGCTGCCATCGCGGCTGACGGTACGCTTGACCGATATCTCGTTGAACGAGGCGTATTCGCCGGAGATCGTGTGGTCGCTGTTGTCGAAGATCAGCTCGACGGTGGCCTGCGATACCGGCTTGCGCGCGGCCGAACCGGAGAAGATCACGTCCGTCAGCGAGTCACCACGCAGGCGGCTGGCCGAGCTTTCGCCCATCACCCAGCGCACGGCATCGATGATGTTGGACTTTCCACAGCCGTTCGGTCCGACCACGCCGGTCATGTTGGTCGGCAGGTGCAGCGTGGTGGGATCGACGAAGGACTTGAAGCCGGACAGCTTGATCGTGGAAAGACGCATAGGGTTTCCGGGCCGGGGCCGTTGTGAGGCCTGCATTTACCCGCCAACCCCTTGATCCGGCTGGGATCAGGGCCGTCGGCCGGGCGTAATGCACCGAGTATACCGATGTGGCCGCGTTCTACGCAGGGGGCCGGCGCGCGCGCCAAAACAAAACGGGCGCCCCTGCGGGCGCCCGTTCTGGTGATTCCATGCCTTGCGGCGTGGGATCAGGCCTTTTCGGCTTCAACCACGACCTTGACGGTGGTTTCAACGTCGGCGTGCAGGTGCACCAGGACGTCGTACTCGCCAATGTTGCGGAAGGCGCCTTCGCCCAGGATGACTTCGCTCTTGTTGACCGGCAGGCCAGCAGCGGTGAAGGCTTCGGCGATTTCGCGCGCGCCCACCGAACCGTACAGCTTGCCTTCGGTGGAAGCGTTGGCCGCGATGGTCACGGACTTGCCTTCCAGCTTGGTCTTGCGGGCTTCGGCGTCGGAGTGGATCGACTCGGCCTTGGCTTCGTACTCGGCGCGCTTGGCTTCGAATTCAGCCTTGTTGCTCTCGGTGGCCGGCACGGCCTTGCCCTGCGGCACGAGGAAGTTGCGGCCGTAGCCCGGCTTCACGTCGACCAGGTCGCCGAGGTTGCCGAGGTTGGTGACTTTCTGCAGAAGGATCAGCTGCATGGTGTTACTCCAGAATGTATTCGTTAGCGAGGCGATGCCCCGCAGCGGATGGCTGTCCGAATATCAGTGCGGGAGGGCGGCACGAGGCCGCCCGCCGGCATCAGATGTCGTGGTTGTCGGTGTACGGGATCAGGGCCAGGAAACGGGCGCGCTTGACGGCCGTTGCCAGCTGGCGCTGGTACTTCGACTTGGTGCCGGTGACGCGGCTCGGCACGATCTTGCCGTTCTCGGTCAGGTACTGGCGCAGGGTGTTGAGATCCTTGTAATCGATCTCTTTCACGCCTTCGGCGGTGAACTTGCAGAACTTGCGGCGACGGAAGAACTTGGACATGTCAGTGCTCCTTAAGCGGCCGAAGCGGCGTCGTCGCCGGCATCGTTGTCAGCGGCGGGGGTGGTGGTCTCACCTTCTTCGTCGTCACGACGACGACGCTCGCCACGCTCGGGCTTGTCACCCTTTTCGTCCTTGCTCTTCATGATCAGCGACTGCTCGGTATCCGGGCCATCGCGCTTGACGACCAGGTTGCGCAGCACGGCGTCGTTGAAGCGGAAGCTTTCCACCAGCTCGCTCAGCACGGCCTGGTCAACTTCGATGTTGAGCATGACGTAGTGGGCCTTCACCAGGTTCTGGATCGGGTACGCCAGCTGACGGCGGCCCCAGTCTTCCAGACGGTGGATGGTGCCGTTGCCGTTCTCGACGAGCGACTTGTAGCGCTCGATCATTGCCGGGACCTGCTCGCTCTGATCCGGGTGGACCAGGAACACGATTTCGTAATGACGACTCATGTTTATATACCTTTCGGATGTGGCCGTTTCGGCCGGACAGCCCCCCGCGGTGGTGACAGCGGTGGGGCAAGGGTTCCCGCGCTGGGCGCAGGAAGCCGCTAATTATGCCTGTTGGTCCTGGCCGGGGCAAGTCGCAGTCCGGTTGGCTGCAGGTGGGCCGGGCGGTGGGCGGTTACGGGCGCAGGAATACAGCGTTCAGGCGGCAGGACGCAGATCGGGCGACTGTGCTGCGCTGCAGCAGTACAATCCGTACTCGTACAAATGCCCGGATTTTTCCTGTGAACCCGTCTGCTCCCCCGGTTGCCACGTCCTCGCTGGCTGCCGTGCTGTCGCCCCGCCAGCGCACCTTCATCCTGCTGGCCCTGTCGCTGGGCGGTTTCGCCATCGGCACCAGCGAGTTCGCCAGCATGGGCCTGATGCTGGACATCAGCCGCGGGCTGTCGATCACCGAAGCACAGGTCGGCCACCTGATCAGCGCCTATGCCATCGGCGTGGTGGTGGGTGCGCCAGTGCTGGCTTTCGCCGGCGCCGGGATCAGCCGGCGCAGCCTGCTGCTGGGCCTGATGGGCTTCTATGCGATCGGCAACCTGGCCAGCGCGCTGGCCCCGGACTACCACACCATGCTGCTGGCGCGCTTCGTCGCCGGCCTGCCGCACGGCGCCTATTTCGGCGTGGCGATGCTGGTGGCGGCGTCGATCAGCCCGCCCGCGCAGCGCGGCGCAGCGGTGTCCAAGGTACTGCTGGGCCTGTCGATCGCCATCCTGGTCGGCAACCCGCTCACCACCTGGCTGGGCCAGCAGTTCACCTGGCGCACTGCCTTTGCCCTGGTCAGCCTGCTGGCCCTGGCGACGGTGGTGATGGTGGCGCGGCAGCTGGCGCCGGACCCCAATGAAGTGCGCACCAGCCCGATGCGCGAGCTTCGCGCGTTCAACACCACCCAGGTCTGGCTGGCGCTGGCAATCGGCTCGATCGGCTTCGCCGGCATGTTCTGCGTGTTCACCTATCTGGCACCGACGCTGGTCAACGTGACCGGCGTCAACGAGCGCTGGATGCCTGCGGCGGTCGGCCTGTTCGGCGTGGGCGCGATCATCGGCAACATGCTGGGCGGCTGGCTGGTGGATCGCCTGCAGTTCCGAGCCGCCGGCGTGCTGCTGGCGTGGTCGGTGGTGGTCCTGCTGCTGTTCCCGCTGGCCGCGCATTCGGCCTGGGCGATGGTCCCGGCGATCATCGCCGTGGGCACCATGGGGGCACTGGCCGTGGCCCTGCAGACCCGCCTGATGGACGCCGCCGGTGAAGCCCAGACCTTGGCCGCCGCGTCCAACCACGCCGCCTTCAATACGGCCAACGCACTGGGCCCCTGGCTGGGTGGCATGGCCATCGGCGGCGGCTTCGGTTATGCGTCCACGGGCTACGTGGGGGCCGCCACGGCGGCGGCTGGCCTGCTGCTGTGGGGTGTGTCGGTGGTGATCGAGCGCCGGCGCGGCGCTGGTTCGCTGGCAGCGGGTGCCTCGAACGGGTGAAACCCCCTCGCGGCGGGCTGCTGCGAAAAGCAGTCTGCGTGATTGGGGCCGGGCGGTGGGGCTGTGCGGGGGACGGCAAGAGCCGCATCCTGCGGGCCTCGTTTCGCGCCATCCATGGCGCTCAACGCCCCCGCCCAGCCC
>NZ_JBDJNU010000024.1:0-61730 GCF_039674585.1 Stenotrophomonas lacuserhaii
CCCCCCGGGTGCCCCCGCACCCGCTTTTCCTCTATTTTGACCGTGGCGCGCCGCGCGCGCGGACTGTCCGGGCGGGGCGGGAGGGGTTGGTGGGGGCGTTGAGCGCCATGGATGGCGCGAAACGAGGCCCGCATGGATGCAGTTCTTGCCGTCCCCCACCAATCCCTCCCGCCCGTGCCAAACCAGAAATCCGGCTCTGTGCGACCCGCCACGAGGGGCTCCGCCGTTCGCCGCAGCTTTTACGCTGACTTTATGCCGCCGCAGGCGCGGAGAAATGGAGGCTTTACGCGGCCCAGGCGGACCATGACGGCCTGAGGTGGAGCGGTTCCACCAGGACGATCACCGTCATGTCTTGTCTGTCGCGTTGTGGCCTTTCTTCCCGGGCGGGGTGCTGAGCATGCCCGGCTGGCTCTCCCTGCTGAGTGGCGTACTGGTGCTGGTCGCCGCCGCCTACCTGGTCTATGCCGTGCTGCGGCCCGAAGCATTCTGACGGGCCATGGACATGACCGGAATCCTCCTTCTCCTCGCCACCAGCGTGCTGCTGGCCTGGCCCCTCGGCCTGTACCTGGCACGGGTGATGCGCGGTGGACCGATGCGCATCGACCCGCTGTTCCACTGGATTGAAAAACCGCTCTACCGCCTGCTCGGCGTGGATCCCGCGCGTGGCATGTCCTGGCGCGGCTACGTCGGCGCGTTCGTGCTCAGCAACGTGGTCATCGCGCTGCTGACGATCACCGTGTTCATGACCCAGGCGTGGCTGCCGCTGAATCCGGACGGCATCGCCAACCTGCGCTGGGACACCGCGCTGCACACCATGGTGTCCTTCCTGACCAACACCAACCAGCAGCACTATTCCGGGCAGGCGCAGCTTTCCTACCTTTCGCAGATGACCGGCATCACCGGCCTGCAGGTGGTGACGCCGATGATGGGCCTTGCCCTGGCCGTGGCCACCCTGCGCGCCCTGTTCGCGCCGCCGCGCCAGGACGTGGTCGCCGATGGTGACCGCCGCATCGACGTAGGCAACTACCATGCCGACGTGCTGCGCCTGTGCGTGCGCTTCATGCTGCCGCTGTGCCTGCTGTGGACCATGCTGCTGGCCAGCCAGGGCGTGCCGTCCACCTTCGCCGGGGGTCCGCAGGCCGCGCCGATGGATGCGTCGACCGGCCTGCAGGAGCAGAAGATACCGCTCGGCCCGGTTGCCGCGATGGTGGCGGCCAAGCAGCTCGGCGCCAACGGTGGCGGCTGGTATGGCCCCAACAGTGCGTTCCCGCTGGAGAACCCGACCGCGCTGTCGAATGCACTGGAACTGGTTGGCATCCTGCTGATTCCGATCGCCGTCGTCTTCATGATCGGGGCGTTCACCGGCCGCCGCCGCTTCGGCTGGCTGGTGCTGGGCTGCATGGCCAGCATGTCGGCGGTGTCGATCGCGGGCACCGTGTGGCTGGAAGGCCATTCGCCCACGGCAGCCAGCGCCTTGTTGATGGAAGGCAAGGAAGTCCGGCTGGGCAGTGACGCCACCGCACTATGGGCGGCAGTGACCACCCAGGTGTCCAACGGATCGGTCAACGGGATGCTGGATTCGATGAGCCCGATGGCCAGCGCCGTATCGCTGGTCAACATGCTGGTCAGTGCCATCTGGGGCGGCGTCGGCTGCGGACTGCAGCAGTTCATCGTCTACCTGCTGCTGGGCGTGTTCCTGGCCGGGCTGATGACCGGGCGCACGCCGGAACTGCTGGGACGCAAGCTGGAAACCCCGCAGGTGCGGCTGCTGGCGCTGCTGGTGCTGCTGCAGCCGATCACCCTGCTCACCCTTACCGCCGTCACCCTGGCGGTGCCGGGTCTGTCGGGCACCTCCAACCCGGGATTCCACGGGATCAGCCAGGTCTTCTACGAGTATGCGTCGGCCTATGCCAACAACGGTTCCGGCTTCGAAGGGCTGGGCGACAACACGCCGTGGTGGAACCTGACCTGTTCGCTGGTGCTGCTGCTGGGCCGGTTCCCGCTGCTGGTGGTGCCGCTGGTCATCGCCGCGCAGCTTGCGGCAAAGCGTCGCGCGCCGGAATCGCCGGGCACGTTGCAGATCGAAACCCCTACCTTCGCGCTGACCCTGCTCAGCGTGATCGTCATCCTGACCGTCCTGCAGTTCCTGCCGGTTCTGGTGCTTGGCCCGGTGGCCGACCACCTCAGCCTTGGCCTGCATTGAGGCACTCCCCATGAATACTGTTGCGACTTCCCAGCTGCCGCGCCGTCCGGCGCTGCTGGATGGCGCCGGCTTCCGCCGTGCGCTGCTTGATTCATTCCGCAAGCTCTCGCCGCTGCACCTGCTGCGTAGTCCGGTGATGGCCGTGGTGATGGCCGGTACGCTGCTCGCCCTGGTGGTCACCCTGAGCGGCAATGCACCGCTGGGCTTCGGGCTGGCGGTCAGCGCGATCCTGCTGCTGACCGTGCTGTTCGGCAATTTCGCCGAAGCCGTGGCCGAAGCCCGCGGCCGTGGCCAGGCCGCGTCGCTGCGGCGCGCCCGCCAGGACCTGGTGGCGCGTCGCCTGCAGTCCGCACATCCCGCCGCAGCGCAGGAACAGGTGCCCGCAGCCGAGTTGCGCCCGGGGGACCACGTGCTGGTCGGCGAGGGTGAGTTGGTGCCGGCCGATGGCGAGATCGTGCAGGGGCTGGCGACCATCAACGAAGCCGCTGTGACCGGCGAATCGGCACCGGTGCTGCGTGAGGCGGGCACCGACCGATCCGGCGTGATCGGCGGCACCAAGGTACTGTCCGACCAGATCGTGGTGCGGGTGACCGCCGAGCCCGGCCACAGCTTCCTGGACCGGATGATCGCGCTGGTGGAAGGCGCCAACCGGCAGAAGACGCCGAACGAGGTGGCGTTGACGCTGCTGTTGGCGGCGATGACGCTGACCTTCCTGGTGGTGGTGGCCACGCTGCCGGCAATCGGCGCATCGGTCGGCGTCAGCGTCGATCCCCTGCTGCTGATCGCGCTGCTGGTCTGCCTGATCCCCACCACCATCGGCGGCCTGCTGCCGGCCATCGGCATCGCCGGCATGAACCGTGCCTTGGCGGCCAATGTGCTGGCCAAGTCCGGCAAGGCGGTGGAGGTGGCCGGTGACATCGACGTGCTGTTGCTGGACAAGACCGGCACCATCACCCACGGCGACCGCCAGGCCACCGCATTGCATGCACTGGCCGGGGTGGACGTGGCGCGGCTGCGCGAGGCGGCGCTGCTTTCCTCGCTGGCCGACCCGACACCGGAAGGCAAATCGATCGTGCGCCTGGGCCGCGAGCAGGGCTGCCGCAGCGCCGAGCCCGAGCATGCGCACTACATCGCCTTCAGCGCGCAGACCCGCATGTCCGGTGTCGACCTGGCAGGCGGCCGCAGCATCCGCAAGGGCGCCGCCGATGCGATCCGCGCACACGTGCAGTCCCTCGGCGGCGAGGTTCCGGCCGAGCTGGCCGGGCGCGTGGAGCAGGTGGCGCGCAATGGCGCCACGCCGCTGGTGGTGGCGGAAGGTCGCCACGTGCTGGGCGTGGTGGAACTGTCCGACGTGGTCAAGCACGGCATGCGGGAAAAATTCGCCCAGCTGCGTGCGATGGGCATCCGCACGGTGATGATCACCGGCGACAACCCACTCACCGCCGCAGCGATCGCGGCCGAGGCCGGCGTGGACGATTACATCGCCGAAGCGCGGCCGGAAGACAAACTCGCACGCATCCGCCAGGAACAGGCCGGTGGCCGGCTGGTAGCGATGGTCGGCGACGGCACCAACGATGCGCCGGCGCTGGCCCAGGCCGATATCGGCCTGGCGATGAACTCCGGCACCCAGGCCGCGAAGGAGGCCGGCAACATGGTCGACCTGGATTCGGATCCGGCCAAGCTGCTGGCCGTGGTGGAAGTGGGCAAACAGCAGCTGATCACCCGCGGCGCGTTGACCACTTTCTCGCTGGCCAACGACGTGTCCAAGTACTTCGCGATCCTGCCGGCGCTGTTCGCCGCCACCGTGCCGGGGATGGCCACGTTGAACGTGATGGGCCTGTCCAGTCCGCGCAACGCGGTGCTGGCCGCGTTGATCTTCAATGCCCTGGTGATCCCGGCGCTGATCCCGCTGGCGCTGCGCGGCGTGCGTTTCCGTCCGGCAACGGCAACCAGCCTGCTACGGCGGAACATGCTGGTGTACGGGCTCGGCGGCGTGCTGCTGCCGTTCGTGGCGATCAAGGCAATCGACTTCCTGCTGATGACGGTATCTGCTGCATGAACACTTCAACGACCCCTTCCGTATCCCCGCCCGTTGCGCCGCGGGCACTGGCGCGCGCGGCTGCCGAACGCGAGGCCCGCCTGCAACACACCGCCAGCTGGCGTCCGGCGATCGTGCTCGGCCTCGGCAGCCTGCTGCTGGCTGGCGCGCTGTACGCGGCCGCCGGTACCGGGCTGGCGCGGCTTGCCTTCCCCGTGCAGTCCGACGGCAGCCTGATCGTGGATGCCGATGGTCGCGTGCGCGGCTCGGCCCTGTTGGCCCAGCCGTTCACCGGTGACGGCTGGTTCCAGCCGCGGCCATCCGCGGCGGGCCATGATCCGATGGCTGCGGCGGGCTCCAACATGGCGCGCAGCAACCCGGCACTGGCGAGGCGCGTGGCCGACGCCACCGCCGCCGTCGCCCTGCGCGAAGGCATCGCGCCCGCGCAGGTTCCCGCCGACCTGGTGACGCAGTCCGGCAGCGGCCTGGATCCCCATCTGTCACCGGCCGCCGTGCAGGTGCAGGTGCGCCGCGTGGCGCAGGCGCGGGGGCTTTCCGAAGCCGAGTTGCAGGCCATCGTGCAGGCGCATGTCGAGGGCCCGCAGTGGGGGGTGTTCGGCCAGCCCCGGGTCAACGTGATGCAGCTCAACCGAGCGTTGGAGTCAGCCGCGCATGCACGTTGATGCCATGCGTGCCTGGGCTGGCGCACAATCGCCGGCATGACCGATACCCGCAGCCGCCAGGCCGACGCCCTCATCGAAGGCCTGCAGCGTGATGCCGGCGGGCGCCTGACCGTGTTCCTCGGCGCCGCCCCCGGCGTCGGCAAGACCTACAGCATGCTCACGCGCGCGCAGGAGCAGCTGCGCCGTGGCGTGGACCTGGTCGTGGGGGTGGTCGAAACCCACGGCCGTGCCGACACCGAAGCCCTGTTGCAGGGCCTGCCGCTGGTTGAACGCAGGCAGGTTGCCTACCGCGAGCGGCTGCTGGACGAAATGGACCTGGATGCGATCGTGCAGCGGCGTCCCGCGCTGGTGCTGGTGGACGAACTGGCGCATCGCAATGCACCGGGAAGCCGCCACGAGCGGCGCTGGCAGGATGTGATGGAGCTGCTGGATGCAGGCATCGACGTATGGACGACCGTCAACATCCAGCATCTGGAAAGCCTCAACGACGTGGTGCTGCGCATCACCGGCATCCGGGTCAGCGAGACCGTGCCGGATGGGGTGCTGGACCGCCTGCATGACATCGTGCTGGTCGACCTGCCGCCACGCGAACTGATCGCGCGGCTGCAGCAGGGCAAGGTCTATGTCCCGGAACAGGCATCGCAGGCGCTGCAGTCCTACTTCACCCCCGCCAACCTGACCGCCCTGCGCGAGCTGGCCATGCAGGAGGCAGCCGACCGCGTGGACAGCAGCCTGCGCGAAGTCCGCGCGGCCGGTGGCGAAGGCGCCCTGCCGCTGCGCCGACGCGTGCTGGTGGCGATCGACGGCGGCGGCCAGAGTGAGTACCTGGTACGCGTGGCGCGGCGCATCGCCGAACGCCGCGATGCGCCATGGACGGTGGTGACCGTGCAGCGCCGGCGTGCCGATGAAGCGACGCAACGCGAGATCGACAGCGCCTTCGCGCTGGCGCGCCGGCTTGGCGCAGATACCGACGTCCTGCAGGGATCCAGCGTGGCCGACGCGCTGCTCGACCATGCCGCGCACAACAACGTGTCCACGCTGGTGCTCGGCCGCACGCGCGAACGGCCGGTGGCGCGCATGCTCAACCGCACGCTGACCCAGCAGTTGATCCAGCACGGCGCGCATTACGAGATCACCATCATCAGCACGCCGCGCGCACGGGCACGCGCACGCCGCGATCGCCTGCTGGCGCCGGTGCCCGGCCACGCGGCGGAACTGGCACAGGCGGTGCTGGCCTGCACACTGGCCTGCCTGGTGGCCTGGGTTGCCGAACGCTGGGTCGGCATGGCCGACCTGTCGATGGTGTTCATCGTGGCGGTGGTGCTGGTGGCCGCGCGCACCCGCGCCAGTGCCGCGGTGCTGGCGGCCGGTCTGTGTTTCCTGGCCTACAACTTCCTGTTCATCGCCCCGCGCTTCACCTTTGCGATCAGCGCGCGGCAGGGCGTGATCACGGTCTTCCTGTTCCTGGCTGCCGCGCTGGTGGCCGGCCGGCTGGCATCGCGCCTGCGCACGCAGGTCATCGCCCTGCGCGCGTCCAACCGCCATGCCAACGCCCGCCAGCAGCTGGGCCGCCAGCTCAGCAGTGCAGCCAGCAACGAGGCGGTCGCCGATGCCGGGCGGCAGGCGCTGGAACAGGCCCTGGATGCGCCGGCGTGGCTGCGCATCGGCACCGACGTGACCGCCAGCGGCAGCGCCGTGCCCGGCGATACCGACCTGGCCGCGGCGGACTGGTCGCAGCGCCACGGGCAGCCCAGTGGCCGCTATACCGATACCCTGGCCGGGGCGCAGTGGTGGTGCCTGCCGCTGCTCGACGGCGAGGCCCGCTGCATCGGCGTGGCGGCGCTGCAGTTCCCGCCGGCACTTGCTCGACTGGCGCCGGAGCAGCGCCAGTTGGCGATGGCGATGGTCGACGACATCGCCCAGGCTGCGCTGCGTACGCGGCTGGTGGCCGAACTGGAACAGGCGCATGTCAGCAACGAGACCGAGCGGCTGCGCTCGGCGCTGCTGTCATCGGTGTCGCACGACCTGCGCTCGCCGCTGGCGGCGATGATCGGCTCGGCCGACAGCCTCGCCAGTTACGGCCAGGCAATGGATGCGGCGGACCGTCGCGCCCTGCTGGACACCATCATGCTGGAAGGCGAACGGCTGGACCGTTACATCCAGAACCTGCTGGACATGACCCGGCTCGGCCATGACGGACTGAAGATCAACCGCGACTGGATCGGCGTGGACGAACTGGTCGGATCTGCCGCGCGTCGGCTGCAGCGTTACCAGCCGGAGGTGAAGCTGCAGCTGGATATTCCTGCGTCGCTGGCGCCGATCTGGGTGCATCCGGCACTGGTCGAGCAGGCGCTGTTCAACGTGCTGGAGAACGCCGCCAAATTCTCCCCGCCCAGCATGCCGGTCACGGTCAGCGCGCGGTTGCAGTCGCGTGATCTGGTGATCGACGTGCTCGACCGCGGGCCCGGTATTCCAGCCGACGAGCGCGCGCGCATCTTCGACATGTTCTACAGCGTCGAACGCGGCGACCGCGGGCGCCACGGCACCGGACTGGGGCTGGCGATCTGCCAGGGGATGATCGGTGCACATGGCGGCAGCGTGCAGGCGCTGGCGGGCGAGGACGGACGCGGTACGCTGATACGGATTACCCTGCCCCTGCTCACTCCTGCCGGTCACCCCGATGCCCCTGACGCCTGACAGCACGCCGTCGATCCCGCCTGCCTGCGTGCTGGTGATCGACGATGAAGCGCAGATCCGCCGGTTCCTGGACATCAGCCTGCGTGCGCAGGGCTACCGGGTGCTGCAGGCGTCCAGCGGACAGGAGGGACTGGAGCGGCTGGTGGGCGAGAGCGTGGACCTGGTGATCCTGGATATCGGCCTGCCGGACATGGAAGGCCACCAGGTGCTGGCCGAACTGCGCCAATGGAGCCAGCTGCCGGTGATCATGCTGACCGTGCGGGCCGGCGAAGCCGAAAAGGTGCGTGCGCTGGATGCCGGCGCCAACGACTACGTGACCAAGCCGTTCGGCACGCAGGAGCTGATGGCGCGGGTGCGGATGCTGCTGCGCACGCGTGCCGCGCCACTGGACGGACAACCGCCGGTGTTCGATGACGGACACCTGCGGATCGACCTGGTGCACCGCGCGGTCACGCTGGATGGCGTTGCGGTGCCATTGACGCGCAAGGAGTACGCGCTGCTGTCGCTGTTGCTGGTCAATGCCGGGCGGGTGGTGACCCAGCCTCAGATCCTGAAGGAAATCTGGGGCCCGACGCACCAGCACGATACGCACTACCTGCGGATACTGGTGGGCAAGCTGCGGCAGAAGCTGGGCGATTCGGCGCTGGAGTCGCGGTATGTGTTCACCGAGCCCGGCGTGGGGTTGCGGTTCAAGGGATGAGATATTCCTTGCCGGCGTGGTGCGTTGGTGTCTTCGATGCTACGGGCCGGCAGGGGGGGGGGGCAGGCGTGGTAGCGCCGAGCCATGCTCGGCGGAATCCTTCCGTGCATTGCGGCCGCTGCGCTCGCCGACCCTGGGTCGGCGCTACCGGATCCTTCCGCGCACTGCGGCCGCTGCGCTCGCCGACCCAGGGGCGGCGCTACCGGATCCTTCCGCGCACTGCGGCCGCTGCGCTCGCCGACCATGGGTCGGCGCTACCGGATCCTTCGGCGCGGTCTCAGAAGCCCAGGTCCTGCGCGCCGAGCAGGGGCTGCAGCTGGGCGCGGAACTGGGCCTTGATGCGCTCGAGGGCGTCTTCGCTGTCGGCTTCGAAACGCAGGACCAGCACCGGGGTGGTGTTGGAGGCGCGGACCAGGCCCCAGCCGTCGGCGAAGTCCACGCGCAGGCCGTCGATGGTGGAAATGCGGCCACCCACGAACGGGTTGTCCGCAGACTGCGCTGCGCTCACCACCAGTGAAACCAGCGCGTGCGGCGTGCCATCGGCCACCGGCACCTTGATCTCCGGGGTGGAGATGCTCTGCGGCAGCTCTTCCAGCACCTCCTGCGGGGTTTCTTCGCGCAGCGCGAGGATTTCCAGCAGGCGCGCAGCGGCGTACAGGCCGTCATCGAAACCAAACCAGCGCTCGCGGAAGAAGAAGTGCCCGCTCATCTCGCCGGCCAGTTCGGCATCGGTCTCCGCCATGCGCGCCTTGATCAGCGAATGGCCGGTCTTCCACATCATCGGGCTGCCGCCGTGGCGCAGCACGAAGTCGGCCAGCTTGCCGGTGCACTTGACGTCGTAGATCACCATCGCGCCCGGGTTGCGCAGCAGCACGTCGGCGGCGAACAGCATCAGCAGGCGGTCGGCGAAGATGATCGTGCCATCCGGGGTCACCACGCCGAGGCGATCGCCGTCGCCATCGAAGGCGATGCCGAGGTCGGCGTCGAAGCGCTTCACCGTCTGCACCAGGTCCTGCAGGTTGGCCGGATCGCTGGGGTCGGGATGATGGTTGGGGAAGCTGCCATCGACATCGCAGTACAGCGGGATGACGTCGGCACCGATGGCTTCCAGCAGCGGCTGCACCAGGGCACCGGCCACGCCGTTGCCGGCGTCCGCCACCACCTTCAGCGGCCGCTCCAGCTGCACGTCGTCGGCGATCCGGCGTACGTAGTCATCGCCGACCTCGCGCTGCTGGTAGTTGCCCGGCGATGGCGCCTGCGCCAGCCGGCCTTCGACGATGCGCTGGTACAGCGCGGTCACCGCATCACCGGACAGGGTCTGCCCGGCGATCACGATCTTGAAGCCGTTGTATTCGGGCGGATTGTGGCTGCCGGTCACCGCTACGCAGCTGCCGGTGCGCAGGTGGTGGCTGGCGAAGTACACCACCGGCGTCGGCGCCAGGCCGATATCGATGACATCGCAACCGGCGCGGCGCAGGCCTTCGGCCAGGCCAGCGGCCAGCTCCGGGCCGGACAGGCGCCCATCCCGGCCGATCACCACTTCGCGCAGGCCCTGCGCCAGCACTTCACTGCCGATCGCCTGGCCGATCAGGGCCGCCACCTTGGGCGTCAGCTCGTCGCCGACCACGCCGCGTATGTCGTAGGCACGGAAAATGCCCGCCGCCAGGCTCGCGGCCAAGGGCGGCGGCTCCACTGCGGCACCGGCGCCCTGCTCCGCCGACGCGCCGGTCGACACCTCGGCGGCTGACTGCGCCAGGCTCTCGCTCAGGGTCGGACCCTGCTCTTCTGCGCCTTCGCGCGCGGCCCGCCGGGGCAGCGGCAGGCGGGACTTGCCCACCAGCAGCAGCACCGCGATCAGCACCAGCAGCAGCGCCACGATGGAAGCGGCCAGCGCCCCCAGTCCCAGCGGGCCGGGCTCGATCGACGGCACGCCCGCGGCCAGCCGCAGGCTGCTGTTGGCCAGCGGCCGTGCCAGCACTTCGCCACTGTCGGCCAGCTTGCGGTCACCGCGTTCAAGCACGTTGTAGCTGCCCTGGCGCAGGGCCAGATAGCCTTCGGCCGGTGCACGCACCGCATCCAGCGGGCCGGTCAGCTGCATCAGCGGCTGCCGCACGTAGACCAGCGCCAGCCCGTCGGAGCCCAACGGCACGCCCGCCGCCAGGCCCAGCCGGGCGCCACCGGCATCGCGCACCACGCGCGCCACGGGCTTGTCACTGACCAGCGCCGCTTCCAGCAGCGCCAGCCGGGCATAGCCGAAGGCGGCCGGATCGGCATAGGCGGTCTCCAGCGAGGCCGGCCAGACCTGCACGTCTTCCACGCCGGTCCAGGTCTCGCGCAGCGCCAGCGCGGCGGCGGCCCCGTCCCCGGCAGCAAGTGCCTGTTCAACGCGTGCGGACTTCAGATGCTTGGCGAACTGCAGCAATTGGCCGTCGAGCGCCTTCTGCAGGCCCTGCAATGCGCTGTCGCGCGCCTGTTCCAGCTGGGTGCCGGTGTTGGCCTGACGCCACTGCTGCACCGCGCTCCAGCCGAACAACCCTGCCAACAGCAACAGCATCGCCGCCAGCAGCGGCCCCGTACGTCCCGTGACCGCCACGCCCTTCCCCTTGCTGCCGATCATCCTGTCCCCCGAGTCAGCGCACTCCGGTATGCCCGAACCCACCCGAGCCCCGCGTGCTGTCGGTGAAAGTATCCACTACCTGCAGGGCAACACGCACGATGGGAACGACAACCAGCTGTGCGATGCGGTCGCCGGGTTCGATGGTGAAGGCCTCGCGGCCGCGGTTCCAGACGCTGATCAGCAGCGGCCCCTGGTAATCGGCGTCGATCAGGCCGGTGCCGTTGCCGAGCACGATGCCGTGCCGATGGCCCAGCCCGGAGCGCGGCAGGATGATCGCGCACAGGTTCGGATCGGCCACGTGGATCGCCAGGCCACTGGGAACCAGGGCGGTATCACCCGGGGCCAGCACCAGCGGCGCTTCGGTTGCCGCGCGCAGGTCCATGCCGGCGCTGGCTTCGGTGGCATAGGCCGGAAGCGGCCAGCTGTCGCCGAAGCGCGGATCGAGCAGCTTCACCTGCAGCGGCTGCAGCGAGGGCGGAACGGGATGCGATGCAGCGTTCATGCGGTAAGCCTTTGCGCGATGAGCGCGAGCAGTTGCGTGGCCAGTTCGGTCTTGGAGGTGGCCGGGAATACCTGTTCGCCGTCCTGCCAATAGGCCGTGGCGGCGTTGTCGTCACTTTCGAAACCCGCGCCTGCCTGGCCCACCTGGTTGGCGATCACCAGGTCCAGCCGCTTGTCCACCAGCTTGCCGCGCGCGTATTTCTCCACGTCGTGGGTTTCCGCGGCGAAGCCGACCACCAGTTTCAGCGATTGGGTCTGGGTGGCCACCTCGGCCAGGATGTCCGCGGTGCGGACCAGCTCCAGCACCAGCGACTGGCTGTCGGCGGTCTTCTTCAACTTCTGCGGTGCGACCTGGCGCGGGGTGTAATCCGATACGGCGGCGGCACCGATATAGATATCCGCAGGCAGCGCACCCAGCACGGCATCGCGCATCTGCGCGGCCGAACGCACGTCGATCCGCTGCACGCCCGCCGGCGTCGGCAGGTTGACCGGGCCACTGACCAGCACGACATCGGCACCGAGCCGGGCGGCCGCCGCGGCTAGCGCGTAGCCCATCTTGCCGCTGCTGCGGTTGCCCACGTAGCGGACCGGGTCGATGTCTTCGTAGGTCGGACCGGCGCTGATCAACACGCGAAGTCCCGCCAGCGTGGACGGACCCGGCGCGCCATCGCCCGTGGCATCCGGGGCGCGTTCAATGGCCACCAGCGCGGCCACGATGTCGTCCGGCTCGGCCAGGCGCCCGGGACCGGACTCGCCCTCCGCCAACGGTCCATCAACCGGCCCCACCACCTGCGCCCCGCGCGTACGCAGCAGGGCGATGTTGGCCTGGGTGGCCGGGTGCAGCCACATGCGGTGGTTCATCGCCGGGCACACGGTAAGCGGGGCGGTACTGGCCAGGCAGAGCGTGGTCACCAGGTCATCGGCATGGCCCTGCGCGAGGCGTGCCAGCAGGTCGGCGGTGCCCGGGGCGACCACGATGCGGTCGGCCCAGCGCGCCAGTTCGATATGCCCCATCGCCTGTTCTGCCGCGCTGTCCCACAGCGTGGTGCGGGTGGGCTGGCCGGACAGTGCCTGGAAGCTCAACGGGGTGACGAACTGCTGTGCACCGGCGGTCATCGCCACCTGCACCAGCGCCCCGGCATCGCGCAGCCGACGGACCAGCTCCAACGCCTTGTACGCCGCGATTCCGCCGCCCACGCACAACAGCAGCCTGCGCCCTTCCAGCGGGCGCTGCCGCGCCGGGGAAGTCTTGGGTGAGTCAGCCACCGGGGAAATCCTATGCACGCAAAGACATTAGCTTAGCCGAAAGCCCCGTAGTGCCCCTATTCGGGGCGATATGACCGACGGATATAAGTACATGTATGACAGCATTTAACGATGCTAGGTGTCGCGTCATCCGCTTGCACGAAGTGGCTGCCGGGACCCCTGCTCCGCCGTACCGCAGGACCAACCGTGTACATCCGCACCATCATTGCCGACGACCACCCGATCATCCTCCACGGCGCACGCGTGGTGCTGGAGAACGCACGCATCGACGTGGTCGGCGAGGCCTCCGGCGGCACCCACCTGCTCGCCCTGCTCGACCGCCAACCGTGCGACGTGGTGCTCACCGACCTGACCATGCCCGGCAAAGGCCCGGACGGACCCGAGCTGCTCGACTGCATCCGCGTGGCGCACCCCTGGCTGCCGCTGGTGGTGCTGACCGGCACCGCCAGCCCCACCGTGCTGATCACCCTGCTGCGCTGCGGGGTGCACGGCGCCCTGGACAAGGCGGTGGATTTCGACGAACTGGCGCAGGCGGTACGCAGCGCCGCCGCCGGGCAGACCTATGTGTCCCAGCATCTTCGCTCCCACCTGGAAGCCCGCGACCTGGCCCACCGGGCCACGCCCGCCTCGTTGTCGAAGGGCGAGCGTGACGTGCTGGACGGCCTGGGGCGCGGCCTGAACCTGAGCATGATCGCCCAGCAGCGGGGGCGCAGCCCGAAGACCGTCAGCCGACAGAAGTCCGACGCGATGCGGAAGCTGGGACTGACCAGCAACCACGAGCTGCATGCGTTCCTGCGCACTTACCCGATCAAGGGCCCGCGCCCTTCCTGACCCACCACGCTGCGGCTGCCCCATGGCCGTCCGCAGCGTGGGTGGCCACACTGTCGGCATGACGATCCATGACTGGCCCGCGCAGGAACGACCCCGCGAACGCCTGCTCGCGCAGGGCCCCGGCGTGCTCTCGGATGCGGAACTGCTGGCCATCTTCCTCGGCTCGGGCACACGCGGGCGCGATGCCGTGCAGACCGCCCGCGATCTGCTGGCCCAGCATGGGCCGCTGCGCAGGCTGCTCGACCTCCCCGCCCCTGCGCTGGCGCGCCTGCCTGGGCTGGGTCCGGCGCGCAGCTGCGCGCTGGCCGCCGCGCTGGAACTGGCGCAGCGCCATCTTGCCGCGCAACTGGTTCGCGGCGAATGCGTGGGCCAGTCGCCTGCGGTGGCCGCGCGCTTCCTGCAGCATCGGCTGCGCGGACGTTCCAACGAGGTATTCGTCGCCCTGTTCCTGGACAACCAGCATCGCCTGCTGGCTTACGAGGAGCTGTTCCAGGGCACGGTGAATGCCGCGTCCATCTACCCGCGCGAAGTGGTCCGCCGGGCGCTGGCGCTGAACGCGGCCGCCGTCATCGTCAGCCACAACCACCCTTCCGGGGATGCGGAGCCATCGGCCGCCGACCACCAGGTCACCGCGGAGCTGCAATCCCTGCTGGCCCATCTGGACGTGCGCCTGCTGGACCATCTGGTGATAGGGGAAGGCGCGCCCGTGTCGTTTGCTGAACGGGGATGGCTGGGTCCGGCCAGCGCCCCGCCATCGCGAAGCTGAACCGCCACAGGAACCGCAGGCGCCCCCCCACCGGGCCGCCGCCGGCGCGGGGCTGAACCCCCACGGTTTACCCACGTCTGCCGGGGCGGGGCAGATCGGCTAAAATGGGGGATTCCGCCGCACTTCACAGCAGGCCACGTGAAAAATCTCCTCCGCGCCCTGATCAGCCAAGGCATCGAAGCCCTGCGCGCCAATGGCACCCTGCCCGCCGACTCGATTCCGCCCGAGTTCGTGGTTGAACGCCCGAAGACCCGCGAGCATGGCGACTTCGCCACCAATGCCGCCATGCTGCTGGCCAAGGCCGCGCGCAGCAACCCGCGCGCGATCGCCCAGGCCCTGCTGGATGCGCTGCCGCAGAGTGCGGATGTCAGCAAGGTGGAGATCGCAGGCCCCGGCTTCATCAACTTCCACCTGGCCGGCAGCGCGTTCCAGCGCGAAGCCGCCAGCGTGATCAAGGAAGGCGACGACTACGGCCGCAACCTGTCCGGCAACGGCCGTACGGTCGGCGTGGAATACGTGTCGGCCAATCCGACCGGCCCGCTGCACGTGGGCCACGGCCGCGCCGCCGCGATCGGCGATTGCATCGCACGCGTGCTCGATGCCAACGGCTGGAACGCCAAGCGCGAGTTCTATTACAACGATGCCGGCGTGCAGATCGAAAACCTGGCGCTGTCCACCCATGCGCGGGCCAAGGGCATCAAGCCCGATGAAGCAGGCTGGCCGGAAGGTGGCTACCGCGGTGACTACATCCAGGACGTGGCCGACGCCTACCTGCGTGGCGCCAGCGTGGACCTGGAAGGCACCACCGTGGTCGGCGCCAAGGACCCGGATGACATGGCCGCGATCCGTCGCTTCGCCGTGGCCTACCTGCGCAACGAGCAGAACCTGGACCTGGCCGCGTTCGGCGTGGATTTCGACATCTACTTCCTGGAAAGCTCGCTGTACAACGACGGCAAGGTCGCCGAAGCGGTGCAGCGCCTGCAGGATTCCGGGCATACCTATGAAGAGGGTGGCGCGCTGTGGCTGCGCTCCACCGATTTCGGTGACGACAAGGACCGCGTGATGCGCAAGTCCGACGGCACCTTCACCTACTTCGTGCCCGACGTGGCCTACCACCTGACCAAGTGGCAGCGTGGCTATGAGCGCGCGATCACCGAACTGGGCGCCGACCACCATGGCTCGCTGTCGCGCGTGCGCGCCGGCCTGCAGGCGATGGGCGTGGGCATTCCGCAGGGCTGGCCGGAATACGTGCTGCACCAGATGGTGACGGTGATGCGCGGCGGCGAGGAAGTGAAGCTGTCCAAGCGCGCGGGCAGCTACTTCACCCTGCGCGACCTGATCGATGAAGCCGGTCGTGATGCCACGCGTTGGTTCCTGATCGCGCGCAAGCCGGATTCGCAGCTGACGTTCGACATCGACCTGGCACGCCAGCAGAGCAACGACAACCCCGTGTTCTACGTGCAGTACGCCCATGCCCGCGTCTGCAGCCTGCATCGCCAGGCGCAGGAGAAGGGCCTGGTGTATTCGCAGGAACAGGGGCTGGCCGCACTGCGCACCCTGCAGGACGAGGCGTCGCTGAACCTGATGAACGAAATCTCGCGTTACCCGGAGGTGGTGGAAGCGGCCGGCATCGCGCTCGAACCGCACCTGGTGGCGCAGTACCTGCGTGAATTGGCGCACGCCTTCCACACGTGGTATCACGGGACACCGGTGCTGGTGGAAGACGCCGCCGACCGCGATGCCAAGCTCACCCTGGCCAGCGCAGCGCGCCAGGTGTTGCGCAACGGCCTGGAACTCTTGGGCGTCGGCGCCCCGGAAAAAATGTAAGCATTGGAGAAGCAGTAGACATGGCAGCACGACGCGGCAAGAGTCAGGCACGGCGCAACAGCAGCCAGGGAACGCCGGGATGGGTGTGGCTGGTCGCCGGCGTGGCGATCGCCGCCGTGGTGTTCCTGGCCGCGCCCAACCTGTTCAAGGGAGATGCCGATGGCTTCCTGCGGGCAGGTCCGCGACCGGATCCGAACGCGCAGCCGGCCCCGGTGGTGGAAGCCGAAGGCGATGTCGGCACGCAGGTGGAGACGCCTGCGGCGGCCAAGCCGGCCACCCCGGCCAAGCCACCGGCAACCCAGTACGACTTCTACACGCTGCTGCCGGGCAAGGAAGTGGAGATGTCCGACGCCGAGCTGGCCGCCAGCACCCGCGCCGAGGAACAGCGCCTGGCACGCAGCGAGGCGCAGCGTGCGCAGGCCGCGCTGGAAGGCAAGCCGGTCCCGGCCGCCGCGCCTGCGCCGGCTTCCACGGCAGCCACCACCACCGGTGCCACGGCGACGGTGGCAAGCACGGCGCCGACACGCGCCGGCGCACTCCCGGCGCCGTTGAGCGAACGTCCCGCCGCGCCGGCCACGACCGCGACGCCGCCCGCGGCGGCAGCCAGCGCGCCGACGACGGCAGCGGCCACGCCCGCCGCCGTGGCCGCGCCAGCAGACAGCAACGTGCGTTACATCCTGCAGGCCGGCGCGTTCGGTGCGTCCGGCGATGCCGAGGCCACCAAGGCGAAGCTGGCGATGATCGGGCTGGCCGCACGGGTGGAATCGGCGCAGATCAACGGCAAGACGGTGTATCGCGTGCGCATGGGCCCGTATGGCACCGCAGGCGAGCTGTCCGAAGCCAAGCAGAAGCTGGATGGAACCGGCCTGCAGGCGATGGCGATCAAGGCGCAGTAACGCGGGTTTGCGGCTGCTGCGGCATCGACGGAAAAGCCGGGCATTGCCCGGCTTTTTCATGCGCCAGCCGATGGTTCGCCGGGCGGCCGATCCCCCTCGTGGCTCTCGACCTTGGATGGATCATGCGGCTGGGCTGGTGGTGGGCGCCAACCGATCTGTGGCAGGGCCGGGCGGTAAGGGTGGGCGGGGGCGTGGAGCGCCATTGATGGCGCGAGACGAGGCCCGCAGGAGCGGTTTTTGCCGTCCCGCGACCCGCCACGAGGGGCTCGGCCGTTCGCCCAGCAGTTCGCCCACCAGTTCGCTCGCCGGGCGGCCTCAGCCTTCGCGCGCCACCTGGAAGCCGGCATAGGACTGGCTGACCGGCATCAGTTCGAGGCGATTGATGTTCAGGTGCGGCGGCAGGCTGGCCACCCAGTAGATCTGCTCGGCGATGTCTTCGGCGGTCATCGGGTTGGCGCCGGTGTACAGCTTGTCCGATGCCGCCTGGTCGCCGTGGGTGCGTACCACGGTGAACTCGGTTTCCGCCATGCCCGGTTCGATGGTGGTCACCCGCACACCGGTACCGTGCAGGTCCGATCGCAGCCCCAGCGAGAACTGGCTGACGAAGGCCTTGGTGCCGCCGTACGCATTGCCGCCGGGATAGGGATACACGCCGGCGACCGAGGAGATGTTGATGATCGCGCCCTTGCGCTCCACCAACAGCGGCAGCAGGCGATGGGTCAGCGTGACCAGCGCGGTGACATTGGTGTCGATCATGGTGCGCCAGTCTTCCAGCCTGGCGTGCTGGGCCGGAAGCGTGCCCTGCGCCAGGCCGGCATTGTTGACCAGCAGGTCGATCTGACCGAATGCTGGCGGCAACGCGAGCAATGCCGCTTCCATGGCGGCCGCATCGCGCACATCGAACACCGCCGTATGCACCTGGTCGGCGCCATAGGCGTCCACCAGCGGCTGCAGTCGCTCACCGCGACGGCCGGTGGCGATCACCTTCCAGCCCGCCTTGGCGAAGCGGTGGACGGCAGCAGCACCAAAGCCGGACGTGGCGCCGGTGATCAGGACGGTACGGGTCATCAGGCAACTCCAGGAAGATCCAGGCCGATATTCTGGCACTGTCGGCCGCTGCCTGCCTTGCCGGATCGGCTGCGCGCACTCAGCGCACGCGGAACACGCGCGCCTTCGGCAGGTCCGGATCCACCTGCAGGAACCAGCGGCCGGCGATGCCGGGCACCACCTCGATGGGCGGATCCTGCAGCGGTCGGCGCAGGGTCATTTCGCCCTTCAGCACCTGCCATTGCTGGCCGTTGTCGAGGGTGAACAGCATGCCTGGCTGCCAACCCGTGATGGTGCCGGTGGCGTGCGCCTTGATCGGGCCGTCGTCGAGGCCGATGAACATCGGGGCCGCAGCGGTCGGCGTGGCGCGGTCGGCAGGCGGCGGCGCGTCGGCTGCCGTCAGCGCCTGCGGCTGGGTCTCGCGCAGCAGGCGGTTCAGTTGCTGCAGCTGGGCCGGGGTCAGGCCGACGTCGGCCAGGCGTGCCGCATCGATGCGCTGCTCCAGCGGCACGTAGCGGTCCTGCGCTGCCGCAGGGCACGCAGCCAGCAGGGCGGCCAGCAGCGAGGGGATCCAGGGGCGCGTCACGGGCAATCCTGCTTCAGGGGTCGAGAGGCGCACTATGCTGCAGTCCGGTGACCGCAGGATGACAGCGGCGCGGGCGGTACAATGCAGGTCCCGGCGCTCCCTGCCGGCGGTGTGGAAGACAATGATCAACAACGATGTGCTGCGCAGCCTGCGCTTTGCCCTGGACCTGAGCGACAACCACATGGTGGTGCTGTGCGAGCTGGCCGACCCCGCCTTCCCGGTGACCGCCGAGCAGGTCAATGCCTGGCTGAAGCCGGACAACGAAGCAGGCTCGGAGCCCTGCAGCGATGAAGCGCTGGCCCATGTGCTGGACGGCCTGATCGTGCACCTGCGCGGTCGTGACGAGAGCCAGCCGCAGCGCGCGATCGAGACGCGGATCGACAACAACCTGATCCTGAAGAAGCTGCGCGTGGCGTTCCAGCTGCGTGACGTGGACCTGCAGGAGATTTTCCAGGCGGCCGGCTTTGCAGTCTCCAAGCCGGAGCTGAGCGCGGTGTTCCGCCAGCGCGACCACAAGCACTTCCGCAAGGCGGGTGACCAGTTGATGCGCTACTTCCTGAAGGGCCTGGTGCTGCGCGTGCGCGGTTCGTCTTCGAACGGCTGAGTCGCTCAGAGCTACAGCTGCATACGGTGCCGGGGTCGGGCGGGGTGGGCTTGGAGAAGTGCGGTAGCGCCGAGCCATGCTCGGCGGGATTCTGACCAGGCTCGGCGGCGCTTGCCGGGATCAGAAGCTGGCCTGCAACGCTACCTCCAGGCGGCTGCCGGCGTTGCCGGGGAACAGTTGGCGAGCGGCGCTATCGGTGGCGTGGCCGGTGGCACGCAGCTCCCACTTCGGGGCGATGGCGTGGATCACGCTGAGCTGCACGTGCTGGTAGTCGCGTGCCTGTGCGCTGGCCAACCGGTAATGGCCGTAGGCCGCTTCCAGGCGCGTCGCGCCTGACAATGGCAGCCGCATGCCGATCTGTGCATACGTGCCGGGGTGGCCGCCGGCCAGCGCGTCGCGCGAGTGCGCCAGCTGCAGCCAGGCTCGCTGCCTGAAGGTCGCCGTGGCGGACAGCTCGGTCCAGTCCAGCGCGCGTCCCGTTCCCGGATACAGATAGCGCGTGGCGTTGGCATCCAGGCTCCAGTTCGGCGCCAGTTCGCCACTCCAGCCGAGCACCGCATCGAACTCGCTGCGTGCGCCGCTGTCCGGTTCGAACGCTACGTTGGATCCCCACACGCTGGCATACAGGCCGGTGCCACGGGTGGCACGCGCGCCTGCCTGCACGGCGGGATCTTCGCCGGTCTGCGAGCTGCCACGCCAGACGTAATCGCTGGTCAGCGCGAGGGTGCCGCCGACATCGGCCTGCGCCGCTCCAGAGGCCCCCGGGCCCATTGCCATCACGCCGGCCACGGCCACGCCACGCAGTGCTTGCCACTTCATTCCATCACCCTTGTCTGCTGAGCGGCGTTGCCGCCGGAGCTGCGCAGTGTGGAAGCCGGCGGCGTAACCGATCGAGGGCGCCGGGGGCGGTTTCGCGCAAAGCCTGCGTAAAGCCATGCCTCGCCTCGGCCTGGCGGCTGCGCGCTATCATGCAGGCCTGTTGAACGGAGCACCTGCGTGGACGCGATCCTGACCCCTGTATCGATCGGTGAGCTGATCGACAAGATCACCATCCTGGAAATCAAGGCCGAACGCATCGAAGATGCGGCCAAGCTGGCCAACGTGCGCACCGAACTCGACGGCCTGCTGCCGCTGTTCGAGGCCCAGCGCGGCAACCAGCCGGCGCTGGACGCGCTCAAGCAGCAGCTGAAGGTAATCAACCAGCGCATGTGGGACATCCAGGACCAGCTGCGCGACAAGGAGGCAGCGCAGGTGTTCGACGATGCTTTCGTGCAGCTGGCGCGCGGTGTCTACGGCACCAACGGCGAACGCGTGCAGGTCAAGAACGAGATCAACCGGGTGGCCGGCTCGGCACTGGTGGAAGAGAAGCAGTACCAGGGCGAATGAGCAGCGCGCGGCGCCGCACCGGAAACAAGACAGGCCCGGCAATGCCGGGCCTGTTGGTTCAAGCACACGGCATGCGCGAAGCATGCCGCTGCCGAATCACCAGCTGAAGCGCGGGCCGACCGACCATTCCTTGTCGCCATCGCGGTTCATCTTGATGTCGCCGTTGATGCCCCAGTTCTGGTTCAACTTGACCTGCGCGCCGAGGCGGCCGTACCACTCGCCTTCCGGGCTGATGCCGTGCTTCTTGCTGAAGTCTTCGTAGCCAGCCATTGCGTAGACTTCGGCATGCTGGCCGAAGGCAGTGCGGATACCCGCTTCAGCGCTGTAGCCATTGAAATCCAGGCCGTGCTTGGCGTCGAACTTGTTGTACGCAGCGCGCGCGACGAAGTCGGTCGACGGGGCGATCTCGACGTTGTAGCCGACACCCACGCGCCACTGGTCGACGTCCTGCCTGGTCGCGTCCACTTCCTGCTGGTTGAACTCACCGAACACGTGCATGTTCGGCAGCACGCCGTAGGAACCCTTGACGCCCCAACCGTCTGCCTTGCCACCATCGGCGTCGGTCTTTACGTAGTTGCCTTCGGCGTAGTTGTAGGACAGGTTCTCGGCGGCCGAAGCAGCGAACGGCAGCGCGGAAGCCAGGGCCAGGGCAATCAGGGACATCTTCATGGGTACAACCTCTTGTCTTTCTGGTGTTGTTGCAGCGGCGCCGGAACGCCATCGCATCGGGGGATGTAAAGTTTCCGTTTTTTGACCTAACCCCATCCTGAAAGCAGGAAAGCGATTTTTGGCTGCTATTCAGCTCTTTTCAGGCATACGCGCGCGCCTTCCATTTCCTGATGTGCAAGCGACGTTCACGCCCGTCGACGGTGACCCAGCGTAAACAGCCCGGATGCAGCCGATGCCGCCAAGGCATGTCGTTCTGCACGCTTCTGGTTCGTCATACCCATGAAGGCCCTGCATCCGCAGGCCATCCGGAGAACAGGCAATGAGCTACATCGACGGGTTCGTGCTGGCCGTCCCCACCGCCAACAAGCAGTCCTTCATCGACCATGCGCGCAGCATGGATCCGGTATTCCTGGAACTGGGTGCGACGCGGGTGGTCGAGTGCTGGGCCGACGACGTGCCGCACGGCAAGACCACGGACTTTTACGGGGCGGTGAAAGCGAAGGAGAACGAAACGGTGGTGTTTTCGTGGGTGGAATGGCCGGACAAGGCCACCCGCGACAGCGGCATGGCGAAGATGATGGACGATCCGCGGATGGACCCGGCCAACAACCCGATGCCGTTCGATGGACAGCGGATGATCTTCGGCGGGTTCGCGCCGATCGTCGAACTGCCGTAACCGGTCAGTGGGTTTCCGGCGCCTCGCTGGCGCCCTGGGTGCCGACCGCCAAGCCGGCGCCCAGTCCGCCCATCGCGCCCACCCCTGCACCGCTGCCGCCACCGCCACCGCCACCAGCGCCCTTGCCGCCGCGGTCGGCAGCGTCCGACCGGCCCTTTGCCGCACCGCCCGATGCGGGACGTGTGGGCCCTTGGTGCGGAATCTCCAGCCCCGTGGGAATCGGTGCCAGGTCCAGCGCCTCGCGGATGAAGTCGCGCAGCGAGACCACCAGTGCATGGGTATGCACGGGGCGCCCTTGCGCCAGTTCGGTAGCGGCGTGCGCGGCCAGCCGCACCTGGTCGTCGGTGCCCAGCAGCAGGATGTCCGACAGCGCCGCTTCCACGGCATCGCGGATGCGTCGCGCACGGTCCGAACCTGGCTCGGCGATGCCCTGCTCGTGCGCGCGTTCGCGCAGCTGGCGCAGGTGCGAAGGATCCACGTCCAGATCACCGGTGAAGGATCCGCCCAGCACTTTGTAGGCCGCCATCAAGGTGCGCAGCCGTTCATTGATCTGGCGGTTTTCGCGCTCGCGGCGCGCTTGCAGGGTCTGCATCACCAGCAGGCGGATACCCACGCCCAGCAGGGTGATGAGGGCCAGTCCACCCAGCGTGGACAGCACGGCCTGCCATGAACTGAAATAGAGACCACGCATGCGGGAGCACTCCTTGGCGAGGCTCCCATGATGCGCCTGCCACGTGTGCAGGCCCATCATCATCGGCGTCCCTGCCGCCAACCGGCGACAGGGGCGTCCGGCGCGCTTACCTGCCGCGCTTGGTCACGGCCTTGCGGGTGGCAACCTTCCGGGCGGGCGCCTTGCGGGCGGCCTTCTTCACCGGTGCTGCCTTCCTGGCAACGCCCTTGCGCGCGACGGCGGTCTTCTTGGCTACGGCCTTCTTGGCTACTGCCTTCTTGGCTACGGCCTTCTTGGCTACGGCCTTCTTGGCGACAGCCTTCTTGGCTACGGCCTTCTTGCCTACTGCTTTCTTGGCAACGGCCTTCTTGGCGACGGCCTTCTTGGCTACTGCCTTCTTGGCTACTGCCTTCTTGGCTACTGCCTTCTTGGCTACTGCCTTCTTGGCTACTGCCTTCTTGGCTACTGCCTTCTTGGCTACTGCCTTCTTGGCAACGGCCTTCTTGGCAACGGCCTTCTTGGCAACGGCCTTCTTGGCAACAGCCTTCTTGGCAACAGCCTTCTTGGCAACAGCCTTCTTGGCAACAGCCTTCTTGCCAACAGCCTTCTTGGCAACAGCCTTCTTCGCCACGGCTTTCTTGGCGACAGCGGGCTTGGCCACGGCCGCTTTCCTGGTTGCGGTCTTCTTCACTGCGGCAGCCTTCTTAGCAACGGTCTTGGTGGCGGCGGCCTTCTTCTTGGCGACGACCTTGGTCAGCGCGGCCGCTTCGGCCTGCGCGTTCTGCTTGGCGGCTTCCAGCTTCTGCTTGGCCTTGGAGATCGACTTGCCGACCGACCTGGCAGCGTTGTCAGCCTTCTTGGCAACGGTCTTCTCGACCTTGGCAACGGCCTTCCTGGCGGCATCCACGCGGGTGGTGGCAGCCTTGCGCACGCGCTTGGCGGTGGTCTTGACCGCAGCCACGGCGTCTTCGGCGGTGTGGGCGATGGTCTCGCCAACGTTGGTTGCAGCTTCCTTTACTGTCTCGACGGTCTCGCTCAATGTCGTCGTCACACCATTACCGTTGCTCATGATTTGCCCTCCTGGGGGGCTGGAATGTCAAAACGGAGGCGATGCTATACCGGCAAGCTGCATCGTGGAACGGGAAACTGCGCAGGCGCAAGCGCGCGCCACTACGATGGCTGCGACGAGGCACGACCATCGACGCGCACGGCAACTCGAAAACGCACGTTTTCAAGGGGTTTGGGGCGAGGCGTCCTGCACGGCGGGCGTCACCGTGGGCAGCCTCCGCGATCCTGCAGGACCGCTTGCCGATACGACACCGGCAGCGGAGTTTGCGCGGAACTGCGCAACTTCCCATGTGCCGGACCGCATCTTTCATGGCATGTTTATCCAGCGCGGGAGACACTTCTGCGGCCCTGCCGCAGCTCCCTGCGGGCCTCGCCTGCAGCATCGAGCGCGCCCTACTCCACCTTCCTGCCCGGACACCGATTCCCATGCGACCGATTCCGACCCTGCTCACGCTTGCACTGGCCGCAGCCTTCGGCGGCTTCGTCGCCAGCGGCATCAATGCACACCTGGACAACCGCGCCGAAGCAGCGCCGGCACCGGTCACCATCCCGGCCACCAGCGCGTTGCCCGCTGCGGTCGCCGGGCAACCGGTTCCTTCACTGGCACCGATGTTGGAAAAGGTCACGCCGGCCGTGGTCAGCGTGAACACCAAACAGGTGGTGCGGGTGCGCAACCCGTTCTTCGAAGACCCGTTCTTCCGCCGCCTGTTCCCGGACGTGCCGCAGGAACGCATCAACGAATCGCTGGGTTCGGGGGTGATCATCGACGCCGCCGAGGGCCTGGTACTGACCAACCACCACGTCATCGACAACGCCGACGACGTGCAGGTCACCCTGTCCGACGGACGCACGGTGAAGGCCGAGTTCCTCGGTTCGGATGCGGACACCGACATCGCGCTGATCCGCATCCCCGCGCAGGGCCTGACCGGCATCACCCTCGGCAACAGCGACCAGCTGCGCGTCGGTGACTTCGTGGTCGCCATCGGCAATCCATTCGGTTTCACCCAGACCGTGACCTCGGGCATCGTGTCGGCCGTCGGCCGCAGCGGCATCCGCGGGCTGGGCTACCAGAACTTCATCCAGACCGATGCCTCGATCAATCCCGGCAACTCCGGCGGTGCGCTGGTCAACCTGCAGGGGCAGCTGGTGGGCATCAACACCGCCAGCTTCAACCCGCAGGGCAGCATGGCCGGCAACATCGGCCTGGGCCTGGCCATTCCGTCCAACCTGGCGCGCAACGTGGTCGACCAGCTGGTCAAGCATGGGGTGGTGGTGCGCGGCACGCTGGGCATCGAAAGCCAGAACCTGACCGCGCAGCTGGCGCAGGGCCTGGGCCTGAGCGAGGCGCGTGGTGCGCTGGTCACCCGGGTGCTGGCGGGATCGGCCGCAGCGGCGGCCGGCGTGCGTGCCGGCGACGTGGTGGTGACCGCCAATGGCCAGCGCGTGGACAGCGCGCAGGCGCTGCACAACATCGAAGGACTCGCGGCGGTCGGCAGCACGATGACCCTGGAACTGCGTCGCGATGGCAAGCCGGTGCAGGTCAAGGCCACCCTGAAAGAGCAGGCGCGCGCAATCAGTGGCGACACATTGGATCCACGCCTGGGCGGGGCGACCTTCGTCAACCTGCCCGAGTCGCTGCGCCAGTCCGGGATCAGCGGCGTGCTGGTCAACGAGGTCACCCGGGGTAGTCGCGCTGCCGCTTCCGGCCTTGCCAAAGGTGACATCGTGACCGAGGCCAGCGCAGGTGAATTCGCCGACCTCGCCAGCTGGCGGGCCAATTTCCAGCAGCCTCCACAGCAGTTGGTACTGCGCATCGTGCGGGGTAATGCCAGGGGGCAGTTGGTCATGCGCTGATGGCATGGCGTACCGTAACGCCCCCTATACCCGGGCGATGGTATCCATGTCGTCCGTGGCCATCCCGCACGTCCGGATGGCGGCCGCCTTATTCACTGAAGCAGGAGATTGCGATGAGCCCCACCAACACCGAAAACCTGAAGGACCACCTGGGCGAAGCCTCCACCCACCTGAAGTCGGCCGCCAACGCGGCAGGCAGCGCCATCAAGGGCGCCACGGGTGCGGCCGGCGATGAACTGCGGATCGGCAAGGCCAACGTCAAGGCCGAACTGTCCGACACCGCCCTGTCCGGCCTGGCCGCTGCCGAGTTCGGCGGCGCTGCTGCCAAGGAACAGGTCGATGCCCTGATGGACAAGGGCAAGGACCTGGTCGACAGCGCGGCCGAACTGATCCGCGAGCGTCCCCTGGCCTCGTTCGGCGTGGCCTTCGCCGCCGGCTGGCTGATCGCCAAGCTGGCCCGTAGCGGCGGCGACAAGTAAGCCGCGGCGTGAGCGAAAGCGACGACAACGCCCGTGGGCCTGATCCAGCGGCTACCCCGCCGCTGGATGAAAGCATCCGCCAGGTCAGCCAGGCCAGCCGCGCGACGGTCGATGCAGCGAAGCATTCGTTCCGCTCGCTGCGTCGGTTGGCTTCGGCTGACTTCGCGCTGGCGCGCAGCGCGTTCGGTCGTGCGCTGGCGTGGTCCGGGGTAGCGATCGTGTTCGGCGCATCGGCATGGCTGCTGATGGCCGCCACGATGATCGCCCTGCTGCAGAGCTGGGGCATGTCCTGGTTGCATGCACTGCTGATCACCTCGCTGCTCAGCCTGGCGGTAACCGGATTCGCGGCGTGGCGGGTGTCCTACTTCTTCCACCATACCGGCATGCATTCCACCCGACGGCAGCTGTCCAAGCTGGGTCTGTTCGATGAGCCCGGCAATGAAGAGGACCCCGACGCGGGCGTCAAGATCCCGGAGGGCAAGCCATGAAGTTCAGCGTTCTGCGCAACCGGGTGAAGCGCTGCGAGCAGGTGGTCGCAGTGCGGCTGGCCGATACCCAGGACAACTGGGGCGTGCTGAGCCAGGTCTGGCGCAGTGGCTGGTCGCCGTTGCGCATCATCATTGCCGGCGTGGCCAGTGGTTTCGTGGTCGGCAAGCTGGAAGTGCCCGGCAAGATCAATGGCGCACGCTGGCTGCAGATGGCCGGCTCGGTCTCCAACCTGCTGGCCAGTGGCCAGGCGGCGTTCGCTTCGGCGATGGCCGCGCATGCCGCTGGTGCGGCAGACGATGCCGCCGAACAGGCCGACGCGGCCGCCGACAAGGTAGGTGATGCAGTCGATCCGGGCGCGGCGGCAGCGGCCGGTGCGGCCGCAGGTGCCGCCGCTGCGGCATCGGTGCAACGGACGCCGGCGCAGGCTGGGGCGCAGCCGCAGGGCCGCCCGGCGCCTGCAGGCCCGGAAGCGTCCATCGGCCCGCAACCCGCCGAGGCGGCAACCGAGTTGTCCGAACGTTGACACGGTGCACCCGCCGCGTTGATCGCGGCGGGCGGATAATGCGGAACTTTTCCCCGACGGTGCGCCGATGAGCGAGTCCCCTTCCAGCATCGCCGTCGATCCGGCGGCCGGTGCGCTGCCCCCCACCCGCCCGCGGGCCCCGGTTTCGCTGGTCGTGCTTGCTACGCTGGCGGTTGCGTTCACGCTGTGGGCGGCGCAGCCGGTGGTGCTGCCGATCCTGCTGGCGATGTTCTTCGCGTTGGTGGGCAACCCCATCCTGCGCATGCTGGAACGCATCTGGGTACCCCGCGCGCTCGGGGCCATCCTGGTGATCGTGGTCGGCCTGGGCGCCACCACCGCACTGGCCGTGCAGCTGGTCGTGCCGACCATGGAGTGGGCGCAGGAAGCACCGCAGCAGCTGCGCAAGATCGGTCGGCAGGTGCAGAACCTGACCAAGCCGGTGCAGCAGGCCAACCAGGCTGCCGAGAACTTCGCCCGCGTGGCGGCCGGTGAAGGCACCCGTCGCGTGCAGGTGGTGCGCACCCAGCTGGACGACCCGTACCGTGCGATCACCCAGGCCCCGCGCCTGCTCGCCTCGGTGCTTGCCGTGGTGCTGCTGACCCTGTTCTTCATGATCTACGGCCAGGACCTGCAGCGGCATGCCATTGCCTTGTTCCCCAGCCGCCAGCAACAGCGCTTCACCACCGACATCCTGCGCTCCATCGAACGCGAGGTGTCGCGCTATGTGCTGACCATCACCGTGATCAACAGCCTGGTCGGCCTGGTGTTCGCCGGCACGCTGATGCTGCTGGGCCTGGAGATGCAGGATGCGCTGCTGTGGGGCACGATGGCCGCGCTGCTCAACTTCGCGCCCTACGTGGGTCCGCTGATCGGCGTGGCGCTGATGCTGCTGGTCGGCTTCGTGGAATTCCCCGATCCGCTCAAGGCGATCCTGCCGGCGGCCTGCTACCTCGCCCTGCATGCGCTGGAGGGCCAGCTGATCACTCCGATCGTGCTGGGCCGGCGGATGAAGCTGTCACCGCTGGTGCTGATCCTGGCGCTGATGATCTTCGGCTGGCTGTGGGGCTTCGTCGGCCTGCTGCTGGCGGTGCCGCTGCTGGTCTGCGTCAAGCTGGTGCTGGCACGGCTGGAGGGCATGCAGGGCTGGTCGCGGCTGCTGGAATGAAAGCCGATAGCGACGGGCGTAGAATGGCCGGGTGAACTTCCCCATCCAAGCCATCACCCTCGACCTCGACGACACCCTGTGGCCCTTCGCTCCGATCGGCGCACGCATCGACCAGGTCCTGCACGACTGGATGCTGCAGCACAGCCCCGCCACGGCCGCGATGTTTCCGCAGGCCGCGATGCGTGGACTGCGCGAGCGCGCCTACGTCGACAATCCCCACCTGCACCACGACCTGGGTGCGCTGCGCCGCCTGGCACTGCAGCAGGCATTGCAGGACAGCGGCGCCGACCTGGCGCTGCTGGATCCTGCGTACGAAGCCTTCCATGCCGCGCGCAACCAGGTGGAGTACTACCCGGACGCTTTGGAAGCGCTGCGGCGCATCGCGGCCCGGGTGCCGGTGGCGGCGCTGAGCAATGGCAACGCCGACCTGGAGCGGATCGGCGTGGCGCACCTGTTCGCCTTCCAGCTGGGTGCCCGCGAACACGGTGCGGCAAAGCCGGTCGCCAGCATCTTCCACGCTGCCTGCGAGCGCCTGGGCGTGGCGCCGGAGCACGTGCTGCATGTGGGCGACCACGTGGAAATGGACGTGGCCGGCGCGATATCCGCAGGCCTGCGCGGGTGCTGGATCAACCGCGAAGCGGCCCGTTGGGAGCACCCTTCGCTGCAGCCCGACCTGCAGTTCGACACCCTCACCGGGCTGGCCGACTGGCTTGATGCCAATCCCGCCGCCACCGCACCAAGGAGCGCCTGACCCCATGACCGACATCACCGGTTTCGTTGCCACCTCCGACCAGGCGTTGCCGCTGCACGTACTGGACCGCGAACAGTTCAAGGCCTGGAATGCCGCCCAGCCGCCCGCGTTGCAGGCCTGGCTGCAGGCGCAGAACTTCACCGCCAGCGGCCACAGCGTGGCACTGCTGCCGGGCGAACACGGCATTGCCGGCGCGGTGATCGGGATCGGCGACGTGGGCGATGCGTACAGCTATGCGCATGCGCCGCACGCACTGCCCGCAGGCACCGTGTGGAAGCTGGCCACCGCCCTGGAGCCGGCGCAAGAGGAGCTGCTGCAACTGGGTTGGGGACTGGGCAGTTACCGCTTCGACCGCTACAAGGCACGCAACCGGGCACCGGCCCAGCTGCTGGCGACCCTGTCCGCCGAGGCGGCCGCGCTGGTCACCGCCAGCCTGCGCGTGCGCGACTGGGTCAACACGCCTACTGAAGACATGGGCCCGCAGCAGCTGGAGGACGCCGCGCGCGCCCTTGCGGACGCCCATGGTGCGGAGCTTGAAGCGATCACCGGCGATGCACTGCTGGCGCAGAACTTCCCGGCCATCCACGCGGTGGGCCGCGCTTCGCACCGCGCCCCCCGGCTGGTGGTGCTGCGCTGGGGCAGGGAAACCGATCCTTCACTGGTGCTGGTCGGCAAGGGCGTGTGCTTCGATACCGGCGGGCTGGACATCAAGCCGGCCGACGGCATGCGCAACATGAAGAAGGACATGGGCGGTGCGGCACATGCGTTGGCACTGGCCGGACTGGTGATGGGGCAAGGCCTGCCGGTGCGGCTGACGCTGCTGGTGGCTGCGGTGGAAAACGCGATCGGCCCGGATGCGTTCCGTCCGGGCGAAGTGATCGCCACGCGCAAGGGGCTGAGCGTTGAGATCGACAACACCGATGCCGAAGGCCGGGTGATCCTGGCTGACGCCCTGACCTTCGCCAGCGAACAGCAGCCGGACCTGGTGCTGGATTTCGCCACCCTGACCGGCGCGGCACGCATCGCGCTGGGTCCGGACCTGCCGGCGCTGTTCAGCAACGATGACACGGTGGCCCAGCAGTGGCTGCAGGCCGGCGAGCAGACCCGTGACCCGGTGTGGCGGATGCCGTTGTGGCGGCCGTACCTGCGTTACCTGCACAGCGGCATCGCCGACCTGGCCAATGCCGGTTCGCGGATGGGTGGCGCGGTCACCGCAGCGCTGTACCTGGAACGCTTCCTGGCCGACGGCCAGCGCTGGGCCCACCTGGACGTGTATGCCTGGAACGACGGCGAACGCCCCGGCCGCCCCGCCGGCGGCGAAGCCCTGGCCCTGCGTTCGGCCTGGGCCATGCTGAAAACACGCTACGCCTGACTCCTGAAAAGGGGACGGAGGGGATTAAGTCGCGAGTGGCCAGATAGGGTCGTTTGCGACTTAATCCCCTCCGTCCCCTTTTTTGCTTAGGATGTGGGCACCGCGCATTTCCATGCCAGGCAGGAACCGTCGATGCCCTTGTTCCGCTTCACCCGCAAAGGCGGACTCTCGCACGGCCCAAGGCCGCATTCACCGCTGCCCTGGATCGCGCTCATCGCGTTGATCGTGGGCCTGATCGCGCTGGCCTTTGCGTGGCTGGCCGGCTGGGTCGGGCCTGATCGACCCACCGCGCAGCGCTTCACCGACACCATCGAAGCAACTGGCGCGGCGCATCCCGGCTTCCGCCGGGCGCACAGCAAGGGCGTGTGCGTGGGCGGCTGGTTCGAACCGACGCCGCAGGGCGCGGCGCTGTCCCGCGCCCAGGTGTTCCACCAGGCACGCGTGCCGGTGCTGGGACGGCTGTCGATCGGCGGCGGCGACCCGCACGGTGCCGATGCACAGGCACGGGTGCGCAGCATCGCCCTGCAGCTGGTCAGCGAAAATGGACAGGAGTGGCGGATGGCGATGAACAGCTTCCCCTTCTTCGCCGTGCCCAGTCCCGAGGCCTTCCTGGAACAGACCCGGGCACAGCTGCCCGACCCGTCCACCGGCAAGCCGGACCCGGCGAAGATGGCCGCGGTGCTGGAAAAATATCCGAGCGCGCGGGCATTCCAACAGTGGGCGAAGACCGCCCCGTGGACCACCAGCTGGGCCAACACGCAGTTCAACAGCGTCAACAGCTTCTGGTTCACCGCCGCCGACGGCACCCGCCAGGCGGTGCGCTGGAGTTGGGAACCGCAGGCTGCGGTCGAGGTGCTGGACGAAACGGCGCGCGCTGGGGCCGGACTGGACTACCTGGCCGACGAGTTCGCCACGCGGCTGGCCAGCGGGCCGGTGCGCTGGAACCTGGTGGTGACCCTGGCTGGGCCCGGCGATGTCGTGGAGGACCCCTCCACCCCGTGGCCGGCCGGACGCACCCGCGTGCAGGCCGGCGTGCTGTCGCTGGCGCATATGCAGCCGCAGGCGGGGGGCGCCTGCGACGACCTGAACTTCGATCCGTTGATCCTGCCCGATGGAATCAGCGGCAGCGACGATGCGGTGCTGGCGGCGCGTTCGGCGGTGTATTCGCATTCGTTCAACCGGCGCGAACGTGAGACCGCGCGTGGCAAAGCCGGCGATGCCGCAGGGGTATCGAAATGAGCGCAGCGGATCGCACGCCCGGCCACTTCAATCGATTGGCCCGCGTGCTGCACTGGACGATGGCCGTGATGATCCTGGCGATGCTGTTCATCGGCGTGACCATGATGGCCTCGCTGCACCTGCGGCCGACCCTGGTGGACATCCACCGGCCACTCGGCATCGCGATCGGACTGCTGGTGCTGCTGCGGCTGTACAACCGCCTGCGCCACCCACCACCGCCGCTGCCGGCCGACCTGCCGTGGTGGCAGGCGCTGGCGGCGAAGGCATCGCACTGGCTGCTGTATGCGCTGATGCTGGCGATGCCGCTGCTGGGCTGGTCGATGCTGTCCGCCGGTGGCTATCCGATCGTGCTGTGGAGCGGCGTCAACCTGCCCCCGATCGCCGCGCATTCGGCGGCGTTGTACACGGCGCTGCGCAGTGCCCACAGCCTGCTGGCCTATGTGCTGTTCGCCACCGTGCTGATGCACCTGGGTGCCGCGCTTTACCACGCCTGGGTGCGCCGCGACGGCGTGTTCGAGTCGATGGCGAAGAAGTAACAGGCGCTACAGCCAGCCCTTCTGGCGGGCCAGCCGGTAGGCTTCGATGCGGTTGGCCACGCCCAGCTTGCCGATGCATTCGGACAGGTAATTGCGCACGGTGCCGTGCGACAGGCCGAGCTCGGTGGCGATCTCGCCGGCCGTCTTTCCTTCGCCTGCCAGGCGCAGTACGCGACGCTCGCGGTCGGTCAAGGGATCGGCCTGCGACCAGGCGTCCAGTGCCAGTTGCGGGTCGATGGCGCGGGCGCCCTGCTGCACGCGGCGCAGGGCATCGGCCAGGTGGTCGGCCGGCGCGTCCTTCAGCAGGTAACCGAGCACGCCTGCGTCCAGGGCGCGGCGCAGGAAGCCGGTACGCGCGAAGGTGGTGACGATCACGACCTTGATCGGCAGCTGCTGGCGCGCGATGCGCTGGGCCAGTTCCAGCCCGGTCAGGCCGGGCATCTCGATGTCGGTCACCAGGATGTCCGGCTGCACCTGCTGCAGCAGCCGCCAGGCGGCTTCGCCATCGGCTGCGGTGCCCAGGACTTCGATGTCCGGCTCCAGCCCCAGCAGCGCCGACAACGCGCCACGCACCATGGCCTGGTCTTCAGCGAGCACGATCCGGATCATGGTGTTCCCCCCGACAGGAGGGCACCCGATGGATCAGGCACGCCGTCGATCGACTTCGATGCGGCCGGCATCGGCACGCGCGCGGTCAGGCAGGTCCCGCCCTGTGGCAGCGGCCCCACCTGCAGCGTACCGCGCAGTGCGGCCATGCGTTCACGCATTCCGGCCAGGCCGTTGCCTTCCGTCGCGATCCCGCCGCGTCCATTGTCGCGGACCTGCATCAGCAGGGCGTTGCCCTCGCGTTCGAAGTGCACGCTTGCGTTCCCGGCGCGTGCGTGGCGGGCGATGTTGGTCACCGCCTCGCGCAGCACCAGCGCCAGCGCGCGCTCGATCTCCAGCGGCATCGGCGGTGGTGGCAGGTAGTCCAGGTGGACCTGCTGGCATTCCAGCAGCAGCCGCGCCGAGGCAAGCTCGCCGGCGAGATCGCTGGAGCGGAAGCCGGTGACCGCACTGCGGACCTGCGCCAGCGCCTGCCGCGCGATGTCTTCCGCTTCGCCGATCTCCTGCCGTGCACGCACGTCGCCACGGTCATACAGCTTGCGCGACAACTCCAGCTTCAGCGTGATCAGCGACAGCGTGTGGCCGAGCAGGTCGTGCAGGTCGCGACCGATGCGCTCGCGCTCGGCGGTGGCCGCCAGCCGGCGCACCTCTTCCTGGGAAAGCTGCAGCTGCGCATCGCGCTCGTTGTTGACCGCCTCCGTGTTTGATATCAGGCCGATCACCACCGACATGAAGGGGATCCAGACCAGGTTCTGCCACGCCCAGCCCGCAAGCCACGCGGTGCCGACATACACCACGTTGAGCACCAGCAACTGCAACAGGTAGCGCCAGGTACTGCCGTTGCGGCACACCCGCAGCATCACGCAGCCGAACACGAAGTAGCTGATGCCGGACGGATACCACGGCACCAGCGCCAGGCTCATCGCGACCATCGCCAGTGCATGGCGCGGTGCATGGCGGCGTGGCCCCAGCATCGCGCGTGCATACAGGAACAGGAAGGTGGGATAGCTCAGCAGGGTCAGCAGCGCCCAGCGCGCCGTATACCCGCCGCCGAACAACGGCGTCAGGAATACCCAGGACGTCCAAAGCAGGTGGATGTAATCATTCCAGCCGGACTGGCCGCGCCGCCGATGGTCGGCTGCAGCGGAATCCGGCGCGGGGCGCAGCAGGGTGGCGAACCACTTGGACAGCACGGCGGATTCCAGCAGGAGACGGTCGCGGCCGATCATGCCATGTCAGCCAATGCGGCGCAGGCGCCGCGCCGCCAGCATGGCGCCGACGACGGTTACCAGGCACAGCACCCCCGCGTGCATCAGCGCGCTGCCGCCTGCGGGTTGGCCGGTGGCGCGCAACGCCAGCTGTGCGGCGTGCCAGGTCGGCCACAGGGGCGCCAGCGTGTTGAACACCTGCGGCAGCATCGACAAAGGCACCCACAAGCCGGACAGCAACGCCAACGGCAGGTAGACCAGGTTGACCACTGCCGGCGCCGCGTCGGACCCCACGTGGCTGCCGATCAGCAGACCGATCGCGCCCAACGGCAGCGCCACCAGCGCCGCCACCGCCACCAGCCCGGCCATCTGCAGCGGTGCCAGGCTGACCCCGCCCAGCATGCGCGCGGCGGCGATCAGCAGGATCGCGACCACCACCGCGAAGATCACCGCCATCGACAGGCGCGCCAGCAGCGGTGCCAACGGCGGCACGGGCAATGCGCGCTTGAGGGTCAGCAGGCCGCCGGCACGATCCATCGCCAGCTGCACGCCGAAGCCGAACAAGGCCGGCCCCATCGCGCCGAACACGCAGTAGGTGGCCAACAGATAGCGTGCCGCTTGCCCGCGCCCCAGCATCACCCCGAACATCAGGTAGAACAGCACCGGGAACAGCAGGCACGGCAGCACGAAGGCCGGCGTGCGCCAGGTCCGCCGCAGCTCGGCCTTCAGCTCTGCGGAGTACGGCGCCAGCACGCGCGCCAGCGGACGGCGCGGTGGATCGACGGCAACGCGCTGGATGTTCATGCGACCTCCCGGGTGAGTTCGACGAAGGCTTCGGCCAGGCCGCCGCCGCGCACGTCCAGCTCGCTCAGCCGGGGATCCTCGGCCAACAGGCGGGCGACCACCGGCTCGGCAGGTTCGGCCAGCAGTTCCAGGTAATCGCCCGCACGGCGTGCTTCGATCACGCCCTGCCAACCATGCAGCAGCGCCAGGTCCAACCCACTGCGGCAACGGACCCGCCGCGGTGCCAGCTGCGGCCGGAACGTGGCCAAAGGGCCGTCGGCCAGCACGCGTCCCTGCTCCAGCACCACGACACGGCTGGCAAGCGCTTCGGCTTCTTCCAGGTAATGGGTGGTCAGCACGATCCCGCAGCCTTCCGCGCGCAGCTGCGCGATGGCGTGCCACATGGCCTGCCGCGCTTCGATGTCCAGGCCGGTGGTCGGTTCGTCCAGGAACAGCAGGCGCGGGCCACCACACAGCGCGATGGCGAACTGCACGCGTCGCTGCTGGCCACCGGAAAGCTGGCCGTAGGAACGCCGCTGCAGGTCCTGCACGCCGGCCATGGCCAGGCAGTCGGCCAATGGGCGCGGCTGCGGATAGCTGGCGCGGAACTGGTCCACCAGCTCGCCCACGCGCAGCTTTGGCGGCAGCGCAGTGTTCTGCAGCATCACGCCCACCTGCTCACGCTGGGATCGACGTTGCGGGTCACCGCCCAGCAGCTCCACGCTGCCCGCGTCCGGCCGCCGCAGTCCCAGCAGCACGGCGATGGCGGTGGTCTTGCCGGCACCATTGCGGCCGAGCAGGGCCAGTACTTCGCCTGGACGCACCTGCAGGCTGATACCGGCCAGGGCCTGGGTAGTGCGATAGCGCACCTGCACCTCGTGCAGTGCGGCGAGCGAAGGGGCATGGGGAGACATGGCGGTACTCCAGGGAAGTGGGTACGACGGTGCGCCACCGGGGGGCGCGCCGGCAGTGGCCGGCGTCAGGTACCACAGGTGACAGCTGTCACTGCCGTGGCTGTCCGCCTTCGCGCATCCTGTGTCGACCGCGGGGCCGCCGTTTGCCCCTCGCGGGTGTTGGAGTCACACTCCGCTCGATCCAACGTCCTGGTGCCTATGAACGCCTCTGCTGAACTGTTGAAGGAACTTCGCATCGACCGCAGGACGCCGCCGCCGCCCACGCCGGGCAGCCGCCGCTGGTTGTGGATCGTGATCGCCGTGGTGGTGCTGCTGGGTGCCGCCGCGGCCGCATGGACGCTGCGTCCGCAGGCCCTCGAAGTGCAGACCGCACCCGCGGTGGCGCTGGGCGAGGCAGGCGGCAGTGCGTCTGTGCTGGATGCCAGCGGCTACGTGGTGGCCCGGCGCATGGCGACCGTATCGGCCAAGATCACCGGCAAGGTGCGCGAAGTCATGATTGAAGAAGGCATGCGGGTCGAGGAAGGCCAGGTCATGGCCACGCTGGACCCGATCGATGCCGGCGCCCAGCGCGATCTCTATGCTTCGCAAGTGCAGGCCGCGCGCAGCCAGGTCGCCGGCCTGCAGGCGCAGCTCACCCAGGCCGATGCCGAGGCCACCCGGCTGCAGGCACTGGTCGGCCAGCAGCTGGTATCGCGCTCGCAGTTCGACCAGGCCGTGGCCCAGCGTGACAGCCTGCGTGCGCAGCTGGATACCGCCCGGCGCAACGTGCAGGTGGCCGGCAACCAACTGGCGATCGCCGACCTGGGTGTGGACAACAACATCGTCCGCGCCCCGTTCTCCGGCGTGGTCACTGCCAAGGCCGCGCAGCCAGGCGAGATCGTCTCGCCGCTGTCGGCCGGCGGCGGCTTCACCCGCACCGGCATCGGCACCATCGTGGACATGGAGTCGCTGGAGATCGAAGTCGAGGTCGGCGAAGCGTTCATCGGCCGCGTACAGCCGAAGATGCCGGTGGAAGCCACGCTCAACGCTTATCCCGACTGGAAAATCCCGGCCGAGGTGATCGCCATCGTTCCCACCGCCGACCGCGGCAAGGCCACGGTGAAGGTGCGCGTGGCGATCAAGAACCGCGACCCGCGCATCGTGCCGGAAATGGGCGTGCGGGTGAGCTTCCTGGAACAGGCCAAGGCCGATGCACCGCAGAAGCCGCAGGGCGTGCGGGTGCCGGCCAATGCCGTGGTGGAACGCGAGGGTGGCAGCGTGGTGTTCGTGCTGGTGGACGATGCCGTGCAGCAGCGCAGCGTGAAGCCCGGCCTGGCATTGAACGCGGATCGACAACTGCTGCAGGGCATCCGCCCGGGTGAGCTCGTGGTGACCAGCCCGCCGGATACGTTGCGCGATGGCAGCAAGGTGAAGGTAAAACCGTAGGTTTCCAGTCTGACGGCCAGCGGCCGTCACTACCAATGACGGCAGTCGCCGCCATTACCGCATTCGGAGAATCGGCATGTCGACCCTGGTTTCATTGCGCAGCATCACCAAGACCTACCAGCGGGGCCCGGAGCAGGTGAAGGTGCTGCACGGCATCGACCTGGACATCGAGAAGGGCGACTTCGTCGCGTTGATGGGCCCCTCCGGTTCCGGCAAGACCACCCTGCTGAACCTGATCGGTGGACTGGACTCGCCCAGCGGCGGCGAGATCACCATCGAAGGCGAGCGCATCGACCAGATGAGCGGCGGCCAGCTGTCCACCTGGCGCAGCCACCACGTTGGCTTCGTGTTCCAGTTCTACAACCTGATGCCGATGCTGACCGCGCAGAAGAACGTCGAACTGCCGTTGCTGTTGACCCACCTGGGTGCTGCGCAGCGCAAGCGCAACGCAGAGATCGCGCTAACCCTGGTCGGCCTGGCCGACCGCCGCAGCCACCGGCCCAACGAACTGTCCGGCGGCCAGCAGCAGCGCGTGGCAATCGCCCGCGCGATCGTTTCCGATCCCACCTTCCTGATCTGCGATGAACCGACCGGCGACCTGGACCGCCAGTCCGCCGAGGAGATCCTGCAGCTGCTGCAGCAGCTCAACCGTGAACACGGCAAGACCATCATCATGGTGACCCACGACCCGAAGGCCGCCGAGTACGCGACCCATACGGTGCACCTGGACAAGGGCGAACTTGCCGACGCGCCACTGGCGCACTGACCGAGGGCACGGCGATGAAATATTTCTCCCTGGTCTGGGCGCAGCTGTTCCGCAGCCGCACCCGCACCCTGCTGACCCTGCTGTCGGTGGTGGCCGCGTTCCTGCTGTTCGGCATGCTCGATTCGGTGCGCGTGGCCTTCATGTCCGGTGGCAGCGTGGAGGGCGCCAACCGGCTGATCACCGCCTCGCGGCTGTCGATCACCCAGTCGCTGCCGATCCGCCTGGAATCACAGATCCGCCAGGTGGCCGGCGTGCGCGACGTCACCTATGGGATGTGGTTCGGTGGCATCTACCGCGACCCCAAGGACTTCTTCCCGAACTTCTCGGTAGCACCGAACTACTTCGACATCTACGGCGAACTGGAGGTCGCCCCGGACCAGCTCAAGCGCTGGCAGGACACCCGAACCGGCGCCATCGTCGGCGAATCGCTGGCCAAGGATTTCGGCTGGAAGATCGGCGACACCATCCCGTTGCAGGCCACCATCTTCCCGCGCGGCGGCAGCAATGACTGGCCGCTGGAAATGGTCGGCACGTTCCGCTCCAAGGACCGCGCAGTGGCCGGCAACGAGGAGCGGCAGCTGATGATGAACTGGACGTATTTCGATGAGTCCAACGACTACATCAAGAACCAGGTCAGCTGGTACACCATCACCCTGGACAACCCGGACCACGCCTCGCGCGTGGCCCAGGCCATCGACGCGATATCGGCCAACTCCGACCACGAAACCAAGACCCAGACCGAATCGGCGTTCCAGCAGGCCTTCGTCAAGCAGTTCGCGGACATCGGCATGATCGTCACCTCGATCATGGGCGCGGTGTTTTTCACCCTGCTGTTGCTGACCGGCAACACCATGGCGCAGGCGGTGCGCGAACGCATCCCGGAACTGGCCACGCTGAAGACACTCGGCTTCCAGGACCGTACCGTACTGGCCCTGGTGATGGTGGAATCGATCCTGCTGGTGGGGCTGGGCGGTGCGATCGGCATGGGCCTGGCGGCGACCATCCTGCCGGTGCTGGCACCCCAGACACGCGGCCTGCTGCCACCGCATGTGCCGACCGCCACCTGGCTGGTGGGAATTGGACTGATCATCGTGATCGGCATCGTGGTCGGACTGCTGCCGGCGTTGCGCGCCAAGCGGCTGAAGATCGTCGACGCCCTGGCCGGACGCTGAGGACCCGCATATGAAGAACACACTGAAGAAGTGGCTGCTCAACGGCGCGATGCTGGTGGTGCTGGCGGTGGGCCTGGCGGGATGGATCTGGCTGCCGTGGCAGGGCGTGCTGATCGTGGCGGTGCTGGTCGCGCTGTGGCTGGTGCTGACCCGCAGCGGACGGCTGGCGTTGGCCGCCACCCGCATCGGTATCGCCAGCCTGCCGCAACGCTGGGGCGCCTCGTCGGTGATCGTGGTCGGCATCGCCGGCGTGGTGGGTGTGCTGGTGGCGATGCTGGCGATGGGCGCGGGGTTCCAGTCCACGCTCAACAGCACTGGCGATGACACCACCGCCATCGTGCTGCGCGGTGGCTCGCAAGCGGAAACCAACTCGGTGATCACCCGCGACCAGATTCCGCTGTTGTCCACCCTGCCCGGCGTGGCACGCGACGAAAAGGGCCGCGCGCTGCTGTCCGCCGAGCTGTCGCAGGTGGTCAACCTGGTGTCCCGCTCCGACCGCACCGATGTCAACGCGCAGTTCCGCGGCGTCGGTGAAATGGCCTGGGCGGTGCATGACCGGGTGCGCATCATCGAAGGCCGCAGGTTCGCCACCGGCAAGCGCGAGATGGTGGTGGGCCAGGGCGCGAAGACCCAGTTCCGCGACATGGACGTGGGCAGCACGCTGACCCTGGGCAACCAGGCATGGACGGTGGTCGGCGTGTTCGCTTCCGGCGACGCGCACGATTCGGAGCTGTGGACCGACGTGGATACGCTGGCCACCACCTACCAGCGCGGCGCGTTGCAATCGGTGACGGTGCGCACCGACGGCAAGCCGGGATTCGAGCAGTTCAAGGCCGCCGTCGCCGGCGACCCGCGCCTGAAGCTGGAGGTGGAATCGACGCGGCTGTATTACAGCAAGCAGGGCGGCGGACTGACCACGCTGATCAACATCCTCGGCAAGGTCATCGGCACCATCATGGCCATCGGCGCCGTGTTCGGTGCGCTCAATACCATGTATGCCGCCGTGGCCACGCGGGCACGCGAGATCGCCACGATGCGTGCGATCGGCTTCCGCGGGCTGCCGGTCGTGACCGCAGTGATGCTGGAGACGATGCTGCTGGCGTTGCTGGGCGGGCTGCTGGGCTGCGCGATCGCCTGGCTGCTGTTCAACGGCTACAGCGTGTCCACGATCGGCAGCAATTTCAGCGCGGTGGTGTTCAAGTTCCACGTCTCCCCGGAACTGCTGTGGAGCGGGCTGAAGTGGGCACTGGGCATCGGCCTGGTCGGTGGCCTGTTCCCCGCCCTGCGCGCCGCCCGCCTGCCGATCACCACCGCCCTGCGCGAGGTCTGAGAAAAAAGGGGACGGAGGGCATTAAGTCGTTTTTGGCATTTCGCGTGCCAAAAACGACTTAAGGCCCTCCGTCCCCTTTTTCAGCGGCGGGCGCGGCGCAGGCCGTCGAAGACGAACAGGCCCAGGCCGATCCAGATCGCGATGAAGCCGGTCGCGCGTGCGCCATCGAAGGGTTCGTTGAAGAAGAACACGCCCAGCACCAGGCCCAGGCTGGGCGCGATGAACTGCAGCACGCCGACGGTGGATAGTGCGATGCGCTTCACGCCGTAGGCGAAGCCGATCAACGGCGCGGCAGTGACCACGCCGCCGAACACCAGCAGCAGGTCGTTGCGCCAGCCCCAGCCCCCGAAGAAGGCGCCGCCGTGGCCGTTTTCGCTCCACAGCGCGAAGCCCAGCGCCGGCAGGAACAGATACAGGCTTTCCACCGCCAGGCCGGCCACCGGATCGACCGATATCAGTTTGCGCAGCAGCCCATACAGCCCGAACGAGCCGGCCAGCCCCAGCGCGATCCACGGTGGTGCACCGGCCTGCCACGTGAGCCAGCCCACGCCGGCCGACGCGCAGGCCACCGCCAGCCACTGCAGGCGACGCAGGCGTTCCTTCAGCACCACCACGCCCAGTACCACGCTGACCAGCGGATTGATGAAGTAGCCCAGGCTGGTATCGATCACGTGGCCGGCGTTGATCGCCCAGATGTACAGGCCCCAGTTGAACGCGATGGCGAGGCTGCTCACCGCCAGCGTGGCCAGCGCACGCGGCTGCGCGGCGACCGCTTTCCACCACCGCAGGCGGCTGCTCAGCAGCAGCCAACCCACCACCAGTACCGTGCTCCAGATGATGCGGTGGGCGATGATCTGGAACGAAGGCACTTCGCGCAGCAGGTGCCAGTACACCGGCACCAGTCCCCACAGCACGAAGGTGAAGGCGGTGACGGCGAAGCCACGGCGCTGCTCCTGCTCCTGCTCGCTGGTGAGTACCGCGCTCACTTGCGCGTCCTGGCGAGGGCCAGCACCAGCACGCCGGACAGGATCACCGCCATCGCCACCAGGTCACGCCAGCCGAAGTGTTCGCCATTGAGCAGCACGCCCAGCAGCACGGCGATCACCGGGTTGACGTAGGCATAGCTGCCGGCCAGCGCGGGACGTACGTTGTGCAGCAGCCACACGTAGGCGGTGAAGGCCACGATCGAGCCGAACACGCACAGGTAGGCCACCGCCAGCAGGCCGTCCAGGCTCGGCAGCGCGGTCGGCCGCTCACCCACCGCCAGCCCGGTGATGACCAGCAGGATGCCGCCGCAGATCATCTGCCCGGCAGCGGTCATGAACGGTCCCGGCAGGTCCTGGCCACGTACCCAGACCGAGCCGAACGCCCAGCCGACCGGTGCCACCAGCAACAGCACCAGACCGGTCGGCGAGGCCGCCAGGCTGCTGCCTGCGTTGAGCCACACCACGCCGAGGAAGCCGATGGCAATGCCCAGCCACTCGCCACGGCTGGCGTGCTGGCCGCGCACCGCCGAGAACAGCGCCATCCACAACGGCACCGAAGCCACCGCGGTGGCGGCCAGGCCGGAGGACACGTCACGTTCGGCCAATACCACCATGCCGTTGCCCAGCAGCAGCATGGTGAAGCCCATGATGGTCAGGTTGCGCCACTGGCGCAGGGTCGGCCGCGGCATCTTCCTGAACAACCGGAGCACGGCGTACATCAGGCTGCCGGCGATGATGAAGCGCGCACCGGAGACCGAGGTCAGCGGCAGCACGCCGGCCTGCAGGGCCTTGGCAATGCCGAGGTAGGTCGAGCCCCAGACCACGTAGACCAGCAGCAACGCCAGGGCAACGGCACCGGGACGCGGCGCGGCGGGGGATTGAGTGACGACGGCCATGGGCCACCACGGTGCGGGGGAAGGGGGATTCTAGGGCTTTGCGGCGCCGCGCAGCAGTCAGGAACGCGGCATGCTGTTTTCGGCGCGCGGCGCATGCTGGTGCCGCATCTCCAGCGGAGCGCGGACAAGGCCTATATCATCCACCCCGCCCCTGCCGACGAACTGCTTGCCGGCGCCTACCCAGGAACTCCCGACGATGCAGGATGAATTCAACGACCCGCTCTGGCGCCAAGTGCTGTCCGGCGCGCAGATGCTGTTCGTGGCCTTCGGCGCGCTGGTGCTGATGCCGCTGATCACCGGGCTGGACCCGAACGTGGCGCTGTTCACCGCCGGGCTGGGCACGCTGCTGTTCCAGTTGATGACCGGCCGACAGGTGCCGGTGTTCCTGGCTTCCAGCTTCGCCTTCATCACCCCGATCATCCTGGCCAAGCAGCAGTTCGGCCTGGCTGAAACCATGGGCGGGGTGATGGCCGCTGGCTTCGTCTACACCTTCCTGGGCGCGGCGGTGAAGATCAAGGGCACCGGTTTCATCGACCGGCTGCTGCCGCCGGTGGTGATCGGCCCGGTGATCATTTCGATCGGCCTGGCGATGGCGCCGATCGCCGCCAACATGGCCATGGGCAAGGACGCCGATGGGGCGCAGTTGATTCCGTACCAGACCGCGATGCTGATTTCGATGCCGGCGCTGTTGACCACGCTGGTGGTCGCGGTGTTCGGTCGTGGCATGTTCCGGCTGCTGCCGATCATGTTCGGCGTGCTGGTGGGTTTCGGGCTGTCCTTCGCATTCGGCGTGGTCGATGTCGCGCGCATCGCCGCGGCACCGTGGTTTGCCCTGCCACGGTTCACCGCCCCGGCGTTCAACTGGCAGGCGGTCCTGTTCATCGTGCCGGTCGCGCTGGCCCCGGCGATCGAACACATCGGCGGGGTCATCGCCGTCGGCAGCGTCACCGGGCGCGACTACCTGAAGCAGCCCGGCCTGCACCGCACCCTGTTCGGCGATGGCGTGGCGACCACTGCGGCGGGACTGTTCGGTGGCCCGCCCAACACCACCTATGCCGAAGTCACCGGCGCGGTGATGCTGACCAAGAACTACAACCCGAAGATCATGACCTGGGCGGCGGTCTTCGCCATCAGCCTGGCCTTCATCGGCAAGTTCGGTGCGCTGCTGCAGAGCATCCCGGTACCGGTGATGGGCGGCATCCTGTGCCTGCTGTTCGGCTCCATCGCCGCGGTCGGCATGAACACCCTGATCCGCCACCGGATCGACCTGGGCGAAGCACGCAACCTGGTGATCGTGTCGGTGACGCTGGTGTTCGGTATCGGCGGCGTACTGGTCGGCACCGGCACCGGTCCGGACGACTTCGGCCTGAAGGGCATCGCGCTTTGCGCAGTGGTGGCGATCGCGTTGAACCTGCTGCTGCCGGGTAACAACCATTGGAAGCAGCCCGGTCCGCCGTTGGTCTGAGGCTGCGCGGAAGGAGTGACGACCAACGGTCGTCACCCACCCGATCAGCGACGTGCCGCTTCGCTGGCGTCGCGCGCCTTGCGGAACTCCGAGCCTTCTTCCCACTGCGGCCAGCGGCGGCCGTTGGCCAGCTCCAGGCCGAGGTCATAGACCAGCAGTGTATCGGCAGCGTGGCCGGCCGGGTCCCAGCTCGGGGTCCATGCATCGCAGGCCTGGTGGTAGCAGTCCTTGAAGTATTTCTCGCGCAGCGCACGGCCGGCTTCGACGCCACCGTCCAGCTTGTCCAGGCCCGGACCGATGGTGATCGCCGGTACGCCCAGGCGGGCGAACGCGAAGTGGTCGGCACGATAGAAGAAGCCCGCTTCCAGGTTCGGATCCGGGCTGTAGCCGCGGCCGCGGGCCTTGGCGACGCGCTCCAGGTCGCCTTCCAGCGATACCCGGCCCTTGCCCCACGAGGCGATGTCACGGGTCGCGCCGTCCGGGCTGAACATCTCGATGTTCAGCACGGCGGCCGTCTTTTCCAGCGGCGCCAGCGGATGCTGTGCGTAGTAGCTGGCGCCGAGCAGGCCCTTCTCTTCAGCGGTCAGCGCGACGAAATACAGCGAACGCTGCGGCTGCGGGCCGGCGGCGAAGACGCGGCCCAGTTCCAGCACGGTGGCCACGCCGGTGGCGTTGTCGATGGCGCCGCGGCGCACGCGGTCACCCTTTGCATCGGGCTCACCGATGCCGAACGCATCCCAGTGGGCAGAGAAGATCACCGCCTCGTCGCCGTGCTCGCCCCCGGGCAGCTTGGCCACTACGTTGCGGGTGACCACCTCTTCACGCTTGAGCTTGAAAGCAGCACTCAGGCGGGCGTTGTCCAGCGGCACCGGCTTGAAATCGGCGCGCTGCGCCTTGCGCTTTTCCGCTTCGAAATCCAGTCCGGCATCGGCGAAGATCGCCTCGGCCAGCGAACGCTGCATCCACCCGCGCAGCGGCGTGTGCTGGGTCATGGCTTCATCCTGGCTGCGCTGGATGTCGAACAGTGGCGAGGTGCCCGAGCTCTTCACCGTGGCCCAGCCATACGCGGCCGGCGCGGTCTCGTGCACGATCAGCACGCCTTCGGCGCCGCGGCGCGCGGCCTCTTCGAATTTGTAGGTCCAGCGGCCGTAGTAGGTCACCGCCTTGCCATCGAAGGCGCCGGGCGCGTCGGTCTCGAAGTCGGCGTCGTTGATCAGCACCACCGCGATCTTGCCGCGCAGGTCGACGCCCTTGTAATCGTCCCAGCTGCGCTCGGGCGCATCGATGCCATAGCCGATGAACACCAGCGGCGCATCCTTGATCTGTACCCGCGCGCGCGGCTGCAGGCTCTGCAGGGTCACGTCCGCGCCGTTGGCGAGGGTGCGCTTGCCGCCCTTCAGCGACAGCGTGGCGGTGGCCGCGCCGTCCAGCTGCGCGCGCACCAGCGGCACCGGCTGCACCCAGCTGCCGTCCACGCCGCCCGGCTGCAGGCCGTAGCTGCGGAACTGTTCGATCAGGTACTGCACCGTGCGTTCTTCGCCTTCGCTGGCCGGCGCACGGCCTTCGAATTCGTCCGAGGCCAGCACGCGCACGTGGCGCGACAGCGCCTGCGGATCGATGCCGCCGCCGGGAAGATCATTGGCCGCATGTGCAAGGCCACCGACGAACAGGCAGGACGACAACAACAGCACGCGCATCGGGTTCACGGATCACCGGGGGACAAGGAAACAGGGATGCCCCGAGTGTACGTGACAGCACGATGACGCGGAATGATCAGCGCCGTTCGCGGTCCAGCCAGCACGCCAGGCCCTGCGCATTGAGCTCGACGTCCATCGCCAGCACCGCAGCTACCGCATCCTGGTCCAGCGCACAGCCATGCGCCAGCGCGCGTTCCAGGTACAGCGCGCGCAGTGCCGCCAGCAGATGGCGATGACGGTCCGGGCGGCCGTCGCACTGGCGCCCGATCGCCACCATCGCATCGATCTGCTCGAACAGGTCCGCAGCGCGCGCTTCCACTGCGTCCACCCGCCCGTAATGGGTGAGGTACATGGCGGCGGGCTGGTAAGCCAGCATCCGGCGGATGGAACCCTTCAACGGCTCGGGATCGAACTGGACCGGCGAGGACGTGGGAATGATGAAGGCCCCCTGCGCACTGTCCAGTTCGCGGTAGGACAGACCGAAGGTATCGCCGGTGAACCAGCTGCGGCTGCGCGCATCCCACACGCAGTAATGGTGCTGCGCATGGCCGGGCGTGTGCATCAGCACCAGCGCGCGCCCGGCCAGGTCGATGCGCTGGCCATCTTCGGCCACCACCACGCGCTCTGCCGGAATCGGCTCGATGCGGCCGTAGCTGCGCGCGATTTCCTCCTCGCCGTACACCGCCGTAGCACCGGCGATCAGCCGTGCGGGATCGATCATGTGCGGCGCACCGCGCGGATGCAGTACCGCGCGCGCATTGGGAAGGTGCTGCATCAGCGTGCCGGCGCCACCGGCGTGGTCCAGGTGCACGTGGGTCAACAGCAGCCAGTCCACCGCGTGCGGCTCCAGCCCGGCATCGGCCAGCGCCTGCAGCATCGCTGGTACCGCCAGCGAGGTGCCGCAGTCGATGAAGGCGGCACGGCCGTTCTCCACCACCAGGTAGGCCGCGTCGAAGTCGGCGCGCTGGAATCCGGTATCGATGGTGTGGATGCTGGAATCTGCGGTCATCAACGCACACCTGGCAGGATCAGGGACAGACGCCCATGGTAGGCGCGCCGGCGCAGGCGTTCGATGCGGCTTTGGTCGGAGACCGCGTCAGGGCGCGCGCAGCAGCCAGCGCGGGCGCAGCAGCAGCGCGGCCACCATCACCGCCAGGAACGCGCCGTAGGCATACAGCACCGCCAGCACCTGCGGCCAGATCGGGCCGGTATCGGACTGCGCCCTGCCCAGCTGGAATCCCCAGTGCATGGACAGCACGCTCAGCAGCAGGGCCAGCAGCAGCGCGGCCGTGTCGAACGCGCGCCGCCGCGCGCAACGCGGCTGGCGCGGGTAGCACCAGAACAATCCACCGAGCAGCACGAACCAGGGCAGGAACAGCAGCAGCGACAACCAGGCCATCAGCAGATCCTCGGTTGAAAGGGGTCGCGCGTTATCCGGCGTCGCGCAGGGTGGCCAGGGCGGCCAGCACGGCGTCCACTTCGGCTTCCAGCGTGAACAGTTCGCTCTGCAGCGCATCGCCCTGTTCGGCCTGCTTGAGCACGGCGATCAGCTGGCCGGCGTCGCGCGGTGAATCAAAGCCCGCACTCTGCACCAGCAACGTGCCTTCGCCGTCGGTGAGCTTGAAGTAGAACCGGCCGTCCTTCTCGCGGTACTGCTTGAACACCGGCGGTGCGCTGCGGGCCAGTTCAGCGGCGGCGGCCTTCGGCACGTCGGCCAGGTCGCGCAGGCCTACCGCATGGCGCAGCTCCTTCAGCAGCGGCACCGCGTACTGTTCGCGCAACTGCTGGCCACGCCGGCGCAGCAGCGCTTCGATCTTCTCCGGTTCGGCCATCAGCGCTTCATAGCGCTCGCGCAGCGGCGACAGTTCGGCATCGATGCGCTCGAACAACTGCTGCTTGGCATCGCCCCAGCCGATGCCCTCGGCGAACGCCCTGGCAAAGCCGGCGGTCTGTTCCGGCGTGGCGAACGCCTGGTACATCTGGAACAAGGCCGAGCCTTCGGTGTCCTTCGGCTCACCCGGTGCACGCGAATCGGTCAGGATCGAGAACACCAGCTTCTTCAGCTCTTCGCGCGGGGCGAACAATGGGATGGTGTTGCTGTAGCTCTTGCTCATCTTGCGGCCGTCCAGGCCTGCCAGCGTAGCGACCTGCTCGTCGATCACCACCTCCGGCAGCGGGAAGTATTCCTTGCCGTAGACGTGGTTGAAGCGCTGGCCGAAGTCGCGTGCCATCTCGATGTGCTGGATCTGGTCACGGCCCACCGGCACGCGGTTGGCCTTGAAGATCAGGATGTCGGCGGCCATCAGCACCGGGTACATGAACAACCCGGCGCTCACGCCAGCGTCCGGGTCCAGCCCCTCGGCCTCGTTCTTGTCGATCGCCGCCTTGTAGGCATGCGCACGGTTGAGGATGCCCTTGCTGGCGACCACGGTCAGGAACCACATCAGCTCGTTGGTTTCCGGGATGTCGCTCTGCCGGTAGAACCACACCTGTTCCGGATCCAGCCCGCAGGCCAGCCAGCTGGCGGCGATTTCCAGCGTGGAACGCTGGGTGCGCGCCGGCTCCTGCGCCTTGATCAGGCTGTGCAGGTCGGCCAGGAAGAAGAAGCTCTCGATGCCCTGCGCACGGCTGGCGGCGATGGCGGGGCGGATGGCGCCGACATAGTTGCCCAGGTGCGGGGTGCCGGAGGGGGTGATGCCGGTAAGGACTCGGGTGGTCATGACTGCTCGACGGGAAACCTTCGGTGAACGGCTGCAGTTTACCCTTGCTGGCGCAACCCCGTCGGCCCCGTCCGGGCGTTTGTGCTGAGGACCCTGCCATGGAGAACCCGGATGAAGCGCCTGCTGCTGCCCCTGTTGAGCGTCGCCCTGCTGGCCGGCTTCAAGCCGGCGCCGCCGATGATCACCCCACCCCCCTCGCGGATCGCGAGTGGACCGGTGTTCCTGACCCTGCTGGACCGCGATAGCGGCGGGCTGCTGCCGCAGTACGCGCACGACGGGCAACGCTGGACCCCGGGCGAACGCGGTCACCGCTACGGCGTGCGCCTGCGCAACGCCAGCCCGCAGCGCGTGCTGGTGGTGCTGTCGGTGGACGGCATCAACGCCATCAGTGGCGAACAGGCCACGCCCGACCAGACCGGCTACGTGCTCAACCCCTGGCAGACCACCGACATCACCGGCTGGCGGAAGTCCAACGATGAAGTGGCGCAGTTCGTCTTCAGCAGCCCGCGCGACAGTTATGCCGAACGCACCGGGCGTGGTGACAACCTGGGCGTAGTCGGCATCGCGGTGTTCAACGAACGCGATGCGGTGCGCTGGAAGCATCGGCCGGCCATGCCGCAGCGCCGTGCCGCGCCTGCGGCGACCGCGTCCCAGGACGCCGCCAGGAGTGAGTCGCGGATGCTGTCCGAAGCCGCGCCGGCGCCAGCGCAGCGGCTCGGTACCGCGCACGGCGAACGCGAAACGTCATCGGTCCGCAACACCGCCTTCGAACGCGCCACGGCCGACCCGGTGCAGCTGACACAGCTGCGCTATGACAGTGCGCGCAACCTGCGCGCCCGCGGCATCGTGCTCGATCGTCCCGCGCATGTCGCGGAGCCCGCACCCCGCGCGTTCCCCGAACAGTTCGTGCCCGATCCGCCACGGCGCTGAGCCTGCATCACGCAAAAAGAAAAACGGGCCGCAGGGGCCCGTTTCTCTACCGGTTCCAACCACCCGTCTTACTTGTAATCCGGATAGTCCTTGCGCAGCGCGGAGTCGAACTCCCTGACCTGCTTGTCCGCCTCGTCGCGGGCGATGCCGTAGCGCTCCTGCAGCCGACCGGACAGATACTCCGCATTGCCTTCGGCGACATCGAAGTCGTCATCGGTAAGCTTGCCCCACTGCACTTGGGCCTTGCCCTTGAGCTGGGTCCACTTGCCGGAAATGATGTCTTTGTTCATGTGCGTTGGCCTCTTGGTGAAATGCGTCGTGTGTTACCGCACCTGCAGAATGCGTCATCGAATGTTGGGCAGCGGTCAAGCACAGATGAAACAGCTGCTCATCTCGTTGAACGGATGCCATCGCGCGGGCACAAAAAAAGGCCGGGAAATCCCGGCCTTTTCCTCACTGGCACGCTTGCGCGGATCAGTTGCCGCGGGCGGCGTCTTCGACCTTCTCGCCAGCACCCTGCACGTCCTTGCCGGCACCGGCAACGGTATTGCAGCCAGCCAGCATGGCGACCGAGAACATCGACAGCAGCATCAGGGAAATTACACGCTTCATAGGGACTCTCCAGTTGGATTAAAAAACCACCGCGGCCGCGGTGCAGACGGCGGGAAAGCCGTTGATCAGCACTTGCCGTCTTTGCAGTCCTGCGCCGTATCGTGCACGGCCTCGCCTGCTCCCTGCATGTCCTTGCCGGCTCCGGCAACGGTATTGCAGGCAGTCAGCGAACCAGCAGTACACAGCGCCAGCAGCAGTACGGAAAGAATGCGTTTCATCGACTTCTCCTTCTCAGGTCACGGCGCCCGGAACGACCCGGGCGTGCCGCGTGAAGTGCAATCTGGCGCGCGGCGCGTGGAGCGAGTGTGAACGAGCAGTGGATCGGTTCATCCGGCGCCAGCGGGATGCCGCACCCGGACCTCAATCGCGCATCAGCGTGGACTTCCCGAACAGGCTCTCCACCAGGTCCACTGCCAGCTTCGCGGTGGCGTTCTGGTTGTCCAGCAGCGGGTTGAGTTCAACGATGTCCAGCGACCCCATGCGCCCGCTGTCGGCGATCATTTCCATCACCAGCTGCGCTTCGCGGTAGTTCACCCCGCCCGGCACGGTCGTGCCCACCCCGGGGGCGATGCTGGGGTCGAGGAAATCGACGTCGAAGCTCACGTGCAGGTGGGTGTTGTTGTCGATTCCGGCGAGGGCGGCTTCCATCGTGCGCTTCATGCCGGCCTCGTCGATGTAGCGCATGTCATACACGTCCACGCGGTGGGTCTTGATCAGTCGTTTCTCTTCCGGATCCACCGAGCGGATGCCGATCTGGCGCACCTGCGAGGGCAGGATCGCCGGCGCATCACCGCCGAGCCGGGTCAATGCATCCGGGCCGAGACCGCACAGGCAGGCCACCGGCATGCCGTGGACGTTGCCGGACGGAGTGACATCGCTGGTGTTGAAATCCGAGTGCGCGTCCAGCCACAGCAGGCGCAGCTGCTTGCCCTGTTCGCGGCACCAGCGCGCCACGGCGGTAACCGAACCGACGCCGAGGCAATGGTCACCGCCGAGCATGATCGGCATGCGACCGGCGCGCAGCTCGGCCAGGCTGGCCTCCATCAGCACGCGGTTCCATTCCACCACCTCGTCCAGATGCCGGTAGCCCTGCACCGGCGCGGTCCACGGATTGCGCGGCCCGTCCAGGTTGCCCAGGTCCCGCACGTCCACGCCGCGGGCAATCAATGCTTCGGCCAGGCCGGCAATGCGCAGGGCTTCGGGGCCCAAGCGTGCACCGCGATCGCCGGCCCCGATATCGGTAGGCACGCCAATCAGCGAGACAGGTTGATGCGACATGGAGACCTCGTTCTGGACAAAAGAAGCAGTCTAGCCAGCGCGCCCCGGGTGTACTCGCGGCGGTGCAGCAGGCGCGGCTGTTTGCCGTCGCGGCGACGCGTCGGCGGTCATCGACAGGGCCGGGCATGGTCGCGGTTGCGCAGGAAGGAAACGCATGACCCCGCGCCCCTCTCGGCCGGCTTGCAGGTTCCGGGCGCACAAGTGGGAATGGGGCGTAATGGCGTGGTGCCGCTTATCCGAATCGAACGGATGACCTACTGTTTACAAGACAGTTGCTCTACCAACTGAGCTAAAGCGGCACGGGGGTACGACGCGTTCGTGGCCAAGCCGCGAAGCACGGCGATTCTACCGCAGACCGGCGCAGTCCAGCGAGCGTTGCTGCGCCGCCCCGCTGCGCTGGCGCAGGCCGGGATCGGCCTTGCCGTCGGCCAGCGCGCCCTGCAGCCACCACGTGGAGGCGCCTTCGCCACCGCTGAGCTGGGCCTGGAATCCGGCCGCGCGCAGTGCCGCCAGCCGGCGCTCGGCCCCTTCGCGATTGCGGTACTGGCCCAGCGCGATGGCGTTGGCGTCCGGCCCCTGGCCAATCACGTAGTAGTCGCTCAGGCCGGCGGCGACGATCCGCTGCACGGTGACCTGGGCGGCTTCGCGGGTCTCTGCCGGCGGCATCATCACCCGGTAGCGGGAGGTGGCGCCGGGCGTTGATTGTTCGCGCAGGCGCGTTCGTGTCAGCGCCGCGCCGGCCTTGGCCAGGGCGCCTTGGGCGGCGGCCTGGTCCGCGAACGGACCCAGCGCGACACAACGCTCGGGCGCTGCGGGGGTAGGCGCGGGTTCCGCTGCGGGTGCCGGCGGTGCCGGTGCGGCGGCGACTGGGGCCGTGGCGGGCGCTTCGGTGGACGGTGAAGCCGCCACCGCCGCGGCAGGTTCGGCAGCGATGGGCGTGGTATCGGTCAACGGCGCAGTGGACGCCGTTGGCGAGGGCGCAGTCGCCGGTGCCGCCGCATCCACCAACTGCAGTTCGGCCACGCCGGAAGGCGGCTGCACATCCGGCACGACCGGCCCACCGCGCAGCATCCACCACAGGGCGACGCTCACGTTGAGCAGCACGAGGAACACGATCAGGGCACGGGTCAGCATCTGCCGATCCTAGCCTGTCGCCGTCGGCAGGTGAACGGCCCAGCGGGCCAGCCCATCGAGCACCAGCAGCGGCTGGTGGCCCGCATCGGCCGGCAGCTGCGGCAACAGCGCCGGTGCGCCGCCGCCGTGCAGCAGCAGGTCCACCGGCGCCTGCAGCCGCTGCCGTGCCTGCTCACGGCTGCGTTCGATCAGCGCGATCGCCGCGCCGTCGCAGCCGGAAGCCAGCGCATCATCGGTGTCATCGGCGAACTCGCGGTAGTGCCCGCCACTGGCCGGCAACTGCGCCGCGCGCGCATGCAGGGCTTCGCGCATGGTGGTCGGAGAGGCCGCGATGCGACCCCCGTGGTGCTGGCCGTGGGCGTCCAGCAGGTCGATGGTCAACGCGGTGCCGACGCCAGCCACCAGCACGTGGCGCTGCGTGCGCGCGGCTGCCAGCAGGGCCAGGAAACGATCCACGCCGAATCGCGCGGGCGTGGCGTAAGCGATGCGCACATCGGCGAACGCCGCTTCGGTGCGGGCCACGTGCACGTGCTGGAAGCGCATGCGCAGGATCTCCAGCATGGTGGCGGTCAGTCCGGTGGCGGCCACGCTGGCCACGTAGGCGGTACCGCCCTGCGGCAGTGTGCGCAGCGCTTCGCCGCGCAGGTCCTCGGCGCCGTGGGTCCACGCCTGCACCTCGCCGGCGCGGTCTCCCAGCAGCGGGGCGTACTTGAAACGGGAATTTCCCAGGTCGAACAACCAGTCGCTCATCGTGCCCTCACGCTGACTTCGCCGGCGTGCACAGGCTGCTCGCGGCCATCGATGTCCACCCGCAACGCGCCATCTTCGGCCAGCCCCAGCGCGCGGCCGTCCTGCCAGGCGCCACCGAGTTCCACGCGCACGTCGCGCCCGGCCAGGCTGTCCAGCGCGGCATAGCGCGGCAGGAACGGGGAAAGGCCCTCGGCTTCGAACTGTTCCAGCGCGGGCAGCAGCGCGGCCAGCACTGCGGTTGCCACCTGGTTGCGCTGCACCGGCTCGCCCGCCACCTGATCCAGGTCGGTCCACGGCTGGTCGATGCGTTCGGCGAAGGCCGGCGGCATGTGTACGTTGAGGCCGATGCCGACCACCGCGCGCGCCGGTCCGGCGAACTCGCCGCCGCCTTCCACCAGCAGCCCGCCGAGCTTGTGGCCGTCCACCACCAGGTCGTTCGGCCACTTCAGCTGCACACAGGCATGGCCGAGCCCGCGCAGGGCTTCAGCCACCGCCACGCCGGCCACCAGGCTCAATCCGCCCAGCTGGGCCAGCCCGCCGGCGAATCCGCGCAGCACCGAAAGGTAGATATGCGCGGCCAGCGGCGAGGCCCAATCCCGCCCACGACGGCCGCGGCCACCGGTCTGGCGCTCGGCCAACAGGACACGGCTGCCGCGCTGAGGCGCGCTGCAGCGCAACAATTCGGTGTTGGTGGACACGGTACTCCACGTCACCTGCAGGTCGTCCAGCAGCGCCTCGGCGGCGGCGGGAAGCGCAGCGCGGATGCGGGCAGCATCCAGCAGGTCCACCGCCTGGGACAACGTGTAGCCGTCGCCGGCGCGGCCTTCAATCGCCACCCCGGCCGTCCTGAGCCCTTGGATACGCTTCCAGATGGCCGCCCGGGTCTGGCCCAGCTCGCGCGCCAGGGCGTCACCGGACAAGGGTCCGGCGGCCAGTTTTGCCAGCAGTTCGCGGTCGTCCACGGCAGCTTCCGTCAGATAAACAGGGAAAGTATGCGGCAAAGGAATTGCCCCTGTCCGGCGGGGCTTCCAATGGGCGCCCGGATTCGGGCTAGAATCGGGAACTCACCCGCCCTTAACCACGGATGTCGTCGATGCGCTGTTCTGCCCATTGCCTGGTCCTGTTGATGGCCCCGCTGCTTGCCACCGCGTCTACCGTGATGGCCAGTGAAGGGCGCGGTGACTGTGTCTACTCAACGCCCGATGCCGAACGCCCGCCGACCGCACGCAGTGCCGCCGCCGCGGTGCCCAGCACGCCCAAGCCGGTGCCTGCACAGGCCACCAGCAGTGGCGGTGGCGGGGGCGACGATGACGTGCTGCAGCGCCTGCGCGCGCCGAAGTGGCACAGCTTCCTGCCGGGTATGTTCCGCTGATCCAGGCGTTGTCGCGCTGGCTGCGGCCAGCCCCCCGTGCCATTCCCGAACTGCTGTGGCAGCAGGCCTGCCGCGATGTTCCGTGGCTGCAGGGCCTGCCCGCCGATCGACTGGATGCGCTGCGCACGCTGGCGACCCGCTTCCTGCACGAAAAGACCATCAGCCCGCTGGGCGACCTGGTGCTGCGCGACGAAGACATCGTGCTGCTGGCGGCGGTGTGCTGCCTGCCGCTGCTGGGGCTGGGCGACGCCGGCCTGCGTGGCTGGTCGCAGCTGATCCTGTACCCGGACGCGTTCCGGGTGCAGCGCAGCCATGTCGACGCCGCCGGCGTACTGCACGAGTGGGACGACGAGCTGATCGGCGAGAGCTGGGACAGCGGTCCCTTGATCCTGTCGTGGGCGGATATCCAGGCCGACCTGCAGGCGCCGTTCGATGGCTACTGCGTGGCGGTGCACGAGATGGCGCACAAGATCGATGCGCTGGATGGCGCGATCGACGGCACGCCGCCGTTGCCACGTGCCTGGCAGCGCGAGTGGGCGGCCGATTTCCAGCGCGCCTACGACGCGTTCTGCGTGCAGGTGGATGCGGGGGAGGAAACGCTGATCGATCCGTATGCGGCCGAGGCGCCGGAAGAGTTCTTCGCGGTGGTCAGTGAATACCACTTCTCCGCACCGGACGTGTTGGCCGAGGCGCTACCGCGCGTGGCCGTGCACCTGCGGCGGTTCTACGGTGAGCCGCCGGCGGGCGCGTAGTGTCGAGCTTGCTCGACTGTTTGCCGGGGTGTCGAGCAATCACGACACTACCCGGACCCGTTCCGGAAGATCATGCGGCGATGCGGCCGTGGTAGCGCCCCGCGCGGCGCTTACGGGCCGGCCGGCAGCCGCACTTCGAAGCGCGCGCCGCCCAGTTCGGAAGAGCGCGTTACCAGCAGTTCACCGCGGTAATCCTTGATCAGGTCCTGCACGATCGACAGGCCGATGCCGTGGCCCTGCACGCGCTCATCGCCACGCACGCCGCGCTGCAGCACCTTGGCGATGTCTTCCGGAGCGATACCGGGGCCGTCGTCGTCTACCGCCAGCAGCAGGCCAGGACGACGGGTGTTCGGTGCCGGCTGCGGCTGCGCGGTCAGCAGCACGCGACGGTTGGCCCATTTGAAGGCGTTTTCCAGCAGGTTGCCGAGCAGTTCCTGCAGGTCGCCGGGTTCACCGTGGAAGCGCGAGCCCGGATCGATGTCGAACTCGCACAGCACGCCCTTGGCGGCGTAGACCTTCTCCAGCCCGCGCACGATTTCTTCGGCGTTGGATTCGATCGGCAGCGGCGCGGAGAACAGCTTGTGCCCGGACGACGCGGCGCGTGCCAGCTGGTAGGACACCAGGTTGTTCATGCGCTGCAGCTGCACGTCCAGTTCCTCGCGCAGCGCATCGTTGCTGGATCCGCTGTCCATCTGCGTGCGCAGCACGGCGATCGGGGTCTTCAGGCTGTGCGCCAGGTCGGCCAGCGTATTGCGCTGTCGCTCCAGGTTCTCGCGCTCGCTTTCAATGAAGGCGTTGATGCTGTCGGTCAGCGGTTCCAGCTCGCGCGGATGGCGTTCGCTCATGCGCTCGCTTTCGCCGCGCTGCACGCGGGTCAGCTCGGTGATCACCCGGCGCATCGGGCGCAGGCTCCACTGCAGGATGACCGTTTGCAGCAACAGCAGGATCAGGCCGATGCCGCCCAGGTAGAACCACACCCGGCCGCGGAACACGCGCAGCTGCGCGCCCAGCGCACCGGAGTCTTCCATCACGTAGATGGTGTACGGGAATTCGGTCGCGGGGTCGGCGTCGGCATCCCACACCAGGCCCAGCCCGTAGCGGTACACCGAACCCTCGCTGCCGTCGATCTGGATGATCGGCAGCGGGCCTTCGAAGATTTCCTGGCGCGGTGCCAGCAGCCCGCCGCCCTGGGTAGGCAGCATCGGGCCCTCGGCCGACATCGAGTTGACCTTGCCGTCCGGCGTGACGACCTGCAGGTACAGGCCGCTGCCGGGGACGTCGAAGCGCGGATCCGGCGGCTGCTCGCGCAGGTACAGCGAGCGGTCGCGGGTGAAGTCACTGCCCGCAGCGTAAGCGGTGGCGTAGTTCTTCAGGCGTTCGCGCAGGTTGGCGCGCGCGGTATCGGCGAAGGCCGCATCCAGCGCGTAGCCGGCCAGTGCCAGGAAGGCCACCAGGCCCACGGACGCAGCCAGCAGCTGGCGCGCCTGCAGGGAGCGCGGCCGCCAGCGTCGGAAGAACCACAGACGGCCGGACATCATCTTCTCGCCTGCAGCAGGCTCAGCCCTCGTTGCGCGGGATCGCGAAACGGTAGCCGCGGCCGCGCACGGTCTCGATCGGCTTCAGTTCACCGTCCGGATCCAGCTTCTTGCGCAGGCGGCCGATGAACACTTCCAGCACGTTCGAGTCGCGGTCGAAATCCTGCTGGTAGATATGCTCGGTGAGGTCGGCCTTGGAGACCAGTTCACCGGCATGCATCATCAGGTATTCCAGCACCTTGTACTCATAGCTGGTGAGGTCGACATTGCTGCCGGCCACGCTGACCGTCTGTGCCGCCAGGTCCAGTGCCACCGGACCGCATTCCAGGGTCGGCTTGCTCCAGCCCGCGGCGCGGCGCAGCAGCGCGTTGACGCGGGCCAGCAGCTCTTCGACATGGAACGGCTTGACCAGGTAATCGTCGGCACCCTGCTTGAGGCCTTCGACCTTGTCCTGCCAGCTGGAACGGGCGGTGAGGATCAGGACGGGAAACTTCTTGCCCTCGTCGCGCAGCGCCTTGATCAGCTCCATGCCGGACATCTTCGGCAGGCCCAGATCGATGATGCCTACATCGAACGGCACTTCGCGGCCCATGTACAGACCTTCCTCGCCATCCTGCGCCGCATCGACGGCAAAGCCCTCGCGCTTGAGCCGGGCTGCAAGGGTCTCGCGCAGCGGGGCTTCGTCTTCGACCAGAAGGATACGCATGAACTCTCCCTAGTGTGCTGGGGTCGGCCGGTTGGGCCGGTGGAAATCGGGTGTGATGCGACAATAATCCCCGTTCAGGGGTTATCGCCGCGTAGTGAAGACATATCCGATCGGGGCGGGCGAGCCTGTGAACGCTGCTGCACGGGGTCATCCATGTAGCGGACGCGTCCACGCTCATCCATGTATTTCACGCGGTTGATATCGCGCCCATCGAACGGCACCCGCTCTGCGCCCAGGATGTGTCCACCGGTGGATCGCTGCACCCGCCGCACGGCGTCGGACAGGGAGCGCTCGTCACCACGCTGGGAACCGCGCATGACCACTTCCGGACGGTCCCGCATCTGCGCACGCTGCGCCAGGTTCTGCTGCATCTGGCCCTGCATCGGTGCCTGCGCGCCGGCGTGCAGCGGCGCGAACGCCACCAGCACCACGACCGTGGCGAGGGCAAGTTGGCAGGGGGAAGAACGGGAGGACATCGTTGGATCCTAGCCGAGGCCGGCAATTCGTTCAAAAATTGTGAAGTCCGCGTCCGGACGCAGGGTCCGGGGCTTTACAAATCTTTTGCAAATTTCGGCTTTTGCCAGTGAATCCGGTCTGAACTTTCCTGAAAATCGGATGTCTATATTCAGGTAAGTGAACATACTAACAGCATTCCGGGCCGTCTGCGGCCCTCTGCCGTGCATTGCGTCAGGCGGCTTCGCGCCCGCCGTCACGTTCGGTGGCCGCCAGCGCCTGCTCCACCAGGCTCCAGTCCGCGCCGGGGCGATGGGCGCCCTCGCTGAGGATCTGGCGGAACGCGCGACCGCCCGGCTGCCCGTGGAAAAGGCCCAGGATGTGCCGGGTGATGTGCTTCAGCGCCGACCCTTCGGCCAGCCGCGCGTCCACGTAGGGACGCAGCGCGCGCAGCAGCGCCTGCCGGGTCTGCAACGGGGCGCCGGTCTGCAGCGCCTCCAGCTGATGCAGCAGGTAGGGATCGTGGTAGGCCGCACGGCCCAGCATCACACCGTCCACCTTGCCCTGCTGCGCCTGCACCGCTTCGATGCTGGCCAATCCTCCGTTGAGCACCACCGGCAGCGCGGGACGCTCCTGCTTCAGCCGGTAGGCCCAGTCGTAGCGCAGCGGCGGCACTTCGCGGTTTTCCTTTGGCGACAGGCCCTTCAGCCAGGCATTGCGCGCGTGCACCACCACCATCGGCGCACCGGCGGCGACCTGCTGGTCGACGAACGCAGCGAAGGCCTCGTAGTCATTGTCATCGTCCACGCCCAAACGGCATTTGACCGTGACCGGGATATCCACCGCGGCCACCATCGCCGCCACGCAGTCGGCCACCAGGGCCGGTTCGCGCATCAGGCAGGCACCGAAGCGTCCGGCCTGGACGCGGTCGGACGGGCAGCCGCAGTTGAGGTTGACCTCATCGTAGCCCCAGTCCTGGGCGATGCGTGCGGCCTGCGCCAGCAGGGCCGGATCGCTGCCGCCCAACTGCAGGGCCAGCGGCGTTTCGGCCGGATCGAAGCCGAGCAGGCGCTGGCGATCACCGTGGATCACCGCATTGGCGTGCACCATTTCCGTGTACAGCCGCGCGCCGGGCACCAGCAGCCGATGGAACACGCGGCAATGGCGGTCCGTCCAATCCATCATCGGGGCGACGGAAAGGCGCAGGGAATCGGCGTAGCGGGACGCGGCGGTGGCGGTTGGCTGGGTCATGGGGACGCTGGAGAATCAGGGACGGCAGGCAATGCCTGCATGATCAATAGTTTACACCGGTCGGCTGAATGATCCGGGTGGGCACGGGCGTGACGACCAACGGTCGTCACCCACCACCAGCTTGACGGCCAGCGGCCGTCACTACCGGCAGGGTCAATGCACGCTGCCGGCCGGGCCCTTGCGCCCTACCCGTTCGATCAGCGTTTCGCTGGCGGCGTTCAGTCCCACCACCTCCACCACCGCGCCATGCGCGCGCAGCTTTTCCACTGCGCGCTCCAGCGCACCGACGGCGGTCAGGTCCCACAGATGCGCGTGCTGCAGGTCGATCACCACCTGCGGTGCCACCTGTTGGTAGTCGAAGGCCGCGCCGAACTGCCCGGCCGATGCGAAGAATACCTGGCCTTTGACCGCGTAGCGCTGCACGCCCGGCTGCGCCTCGTCGCGCTGCACGTCCAGCATGCCGCCCACCTTGCGCGCGAAGAACAACGCCGACAGCAGTACGCCGCTCAGCACACCCTTGGCCAGGTCATGGGTGGCCACGGTCACCACCACGGTCAGCAGCATCACCGCCGAGGAACTGCGGGGATGCGTGCGCAGGTCGCGCAGCGAGCGCCAGCTGAAAGTGCCGATGCTGACCATGATCATCACCGCCACCAGCGCGGCCATCGGGATCTGCCGTACCAGGTCGCTGCCGTACACCACCAGCACCAGCAGCAGCGTGCCGGCGATCAGGCAGGACAGGCGCCCGCGCCCGCCACTGGTCACGTTGATCACCGACTGGCCGATCATCGCGCAGCCAGCCATGCCGCCGAAGAAACCGGTCACCGTATTGGCCAGTCCCTGCCCGGCGCATTCGCGGTTGCGCTCGCTCGGGGTTTCGGTGATGTCCTCCACGATCTGCAGGGTCATCATCGATTCCAGCAGTCCCACCACCGCCAGGGTGGCCGACACCGGCAGCAGGATGCGCAGCGTTTCCCAGGTGAGCGGCACGTCGGGAAGGAAGAACGATGGCAGGCTGTCCGGTAGCTGGCCCATGTCGCCCACGGTCCGTACCTCGATGCCGAAGCCGATCACCACCGCGGTGAGGATGCCGATCGCCACCAGCGGCGAAGGCACCGCGCGGGTGATCCGCGGCAGCAGGTAGATGATCGCCAGCGCCGCCGCACACAGCAGATAGACCATCGGGCCACGGCCGACCAGCTCCGGCAACTGGGCCATGAAGATCAGGATCGCCAGTGCGTTGACGAAGCCGGTGATGACCGAGCGCGAGACGAAGCGCATCAGCGAACCGAGCTTCAGCGCGCCAGCGGTCATCTGCAGCAGGCCGGTCAGGATGGTGGCGGCAAACAGGTACTGCAGGCCATGGTCCTTGACCAGGTCGACCATCACCAGCGCCATCGCACCGGTGGCGGCCGAGATCATGCCGGGGCGGCCGCCGGCGATGGCGGTGATGACCGCGATCGAGAACGAGGCGTACAGGCCGACCTTGGGGTCGACCCCGGCGATCAGCGAGAACGCGATCGCTTCGGGGATCAGCGCGAGGGCGACGACGATGCCGGACAGCACATCGCCACGGACGTTGCCGAGCCACTGCTGGCGCAGCGGGTAATGGGTCTGCATGGGGGTTCCTGGTGACCGCGGGCAGGGCCACGGATACGCGGCGGCGGTAGGCGCGCAAGTCTACGGCAGGCAAAGCCAGCAAGGTAGTGACGGCCGCTGGCCGTCACTCTGTTGCCCTTGCTCTGGTGGGTGGCGACCGTTGGTCGTCACGCCGCTTCGCTCGCCGAGCATGGCTCGGCGCTACCAGAGCGGGGCGCTACAATCCCGGCATGGCTCCCGTTGCCCCCCGCTTCTTCGATCCACGCACCGAACAGGGCGTGCTGCGCCTGTCCATCGCCGGCACCCTGGTGATGGCGGCCATGGCCGTGGGCTTCGGGCTGTACGCCAACTCCTCGCTGATCATCTTCGACGGCATCTACGGCCTGATCGACGTGGTGATGACCTGGCTCTCGCTGCTGGTGGCCCGGCTCATCGCCCAATCGACCAATACCGATACGCTGCAGTCGCGGCTCAACCAGCGTTTTTCGATGGGCTTCTGGCACCTGGAGCCGATCGTGCTGGGGGTCAGCGGGACGCTGATGATCGGCGCGGCGCTGTATGCCTTCGTCAACGCCGTGGATGCGCTCACCTCGGGCGGGCGCTTGATCGCACTGGGTCCGGCGATCACCTTCGGGGTGATCTCGCTGCTCGCCGAAGGCGCGCTGGCCGCGTTCGTGCTGCGCGCCAACCGGCGCATCGGATCGGACTTCATCGCCCTCGATGCGAAGAACTGGATCATCGCCGCCAGCATGTCGGCCTGCTACCTGCTGGCTTTCATCGGTGGCGCGCTGGTGCGCGGCACGCCACTGGACTGGATCGGCCCGTACATCGATCCGGGCATCCTCGCGGTGGTGTGCCTGTTCGTGATGGTGGCGCCGCTGGGAACCGTGCGCCAGGCACTGGCCGGCATCCTGCTGGTCGCGCCGCAGGAGCTGCGCAGCCACGTGGATACGGTGGCGCGCGATGTGGTGGCCCGCCACGGTTTCCTGGACTACCGCAGCTACGTGGCGCAGGTGGGTCGCGGCGAGCAGATCGAACTGTTCTTCGTGGTGCGCGCCGATGATCCGCCGCGCGCCCTGGCCGAATGGGACCGGCTGCGCGATGAGATCGGCGACCTGCTGGGCGAAGAGTCGCCGGATCGCTGGCTGACGATCATGTTCACCACCGACCTGGAATGGGCGGTATGACCCGGTAGCGCCGAGCCGTGCTCGGCGGAATGCTGCACCGCGCGGGGCGCTCGCCGAGCATGGC
>NZ_JBDJNU010000025.1:0-55741 GCF_039674585.1 Stenotrophomonas lacuserhaii
CGCGGGCCGGGCGGCGCCCCGCGTGGCGGGGCGTTTTTGTCTGGGGTCCGCCGCCCGCGCCGCCCCCCCCCCGCGGGGGGCGCGGCGCTACCGAAAGCCTGTCTCAGGCGGGGGTGGCGCCCAGTGCGGCGCTGCACACGCGGTTGCGGCCGCCGGCCTTGGCCAGATACAGCTGGCGGTCGGCTTCGGTGATCAGTTCGTGCAGGCTGTCACGCTGGGGGCGGATGCAGCACAGGCCGATGCTGACGGTCATGCGCAGCACGGTGCCGCCGATGGGAACCTGCAGCGCGGCGATGCTCTGGCGCAGGGTTTCGAAGTAGTCCACCGCTTCGTCCGGCGCCAGCCCGGGCACCATCAGGCAGAACTCTTCGCCCCCGAAACGGGCGACCAGGTCGCCGCTGCGCGCGTGTTCGGCCACGGTATCGGCGCAGGCACGCAGCGCGTCGTCGCCGCCGTCGTGGCCGAAGGTATCGTTGATGTGCTTGAAGTGGTCGATGTCCACCATCGCCACCGCGATCCAGTCGTCCTGCTGCTGTACGCCCTGCAACTGGCGCTGGCTGTGTTCCAGGAAGCAGCGGCGATTGGGCAGGCCGGTCAGGAAATCGCGGGTGGCCAGGTCCTGCAGGGTGCCGATCAGCTCCAGCTGGTCCACGTTCTGGGAGACGCGGCAGAAGAACTCTTCGCGCGAAAACGGCTTGCGCAGGAAGTCGTTGGCGCCGTTCTTCAGGAAGCGGGGAATCAGCGAGGCATCGGTGTTGCCGGACAGTCCGATCACCGCCACCTTGTCGCGCGAACGCTGCATGCGCAATCGACGGGTGAACTCCACGCCCTGCATGCCGGGCATTTCCTGGTCCACCACGGCCAGCCGGATGGACGGATGCGCATCGATCGCCGCCAGCCCCTTTTCGCCATCTGCCGCTTCGTATACCGGGTGGCCGTACATGCGCAGCAGCGCGGCAGCATAGGCACGCGCGGACGGCGAGTCATCCACCACCAGCGCGGCGATACGGCGGTTGCGGTCCAGCCGCTGCACCAGCCACACCAGGTAATCCACGCTGCCGGGGGTGTTCTTCAGCACGTAATCGATGACTTTCTGTTCCAGCACGCGCCGGCGCACGTCTTCGTCATACACCCCGCTGACCACTACCGTCGGCAGGCCGCGGGAGACGAAGTAATCCACCACCGCTTCGCGATCCCCGTCGGCCAGCACCAGGCCGGTCATCACCAGGAACCAGCCCTGCTCCTGTTCCAGCAGGCGGCCGGCTTCGGCCAGGCTCGAAGCCACTGTCACCTTCAGTTCCAGGCGCTGCTCGATGGCTTCACGCACCAGGGTGGTGAAGGTGCGCGAGTTTTCCACCAGCAGGATGCGCTGGGGCAGGGGATCAACACCGGGGTCGCTTACGAAAGCGCCCTGCAGCAAGGCGGGCATGAGGCGTGCGCTCGGAACGGGCTGGGTCTTCAAGGCTATCGGCCGCTGCTCTGAAAACTTGAACTGCGTCACCAAATCAGATTGCGCAGCTTTACAAATGCCATCGTGGCAACCAGCAGCGGCGTGCGCAGCAGGCGCCCGCCGGGGAACGGCCGGTGCGGCAGCCGTTCGAATACCTCCAGCCGCCCCGCCTGGCCGGCTATGGCCTCGGCGATGACCTGCCCGGCCAGGTTGGCCGAGGCCACCCCATGCCCGGAAAAGCCCTGCGCGAAATAGATGTCCGGGGTCAGCCGGCCCCAGTGCGGGGCGCGGCTGGGGGTGATGTCGACGTAGCCGCCCCACAGGTAGTCCAGCGGCACGCCGTGCAGCTGCGGGAACACCTGCCACAGGCGCCGCTGCATCACGCTGTCCAGGCCGGCGGGCGGGCGCGAGGAATAACTGGCGCCGCCGCCGAACAGCACGCGGTGGTCGTGGCTGAGCCGGAAATAGTCCAGCACCAGCCCGGTATCGGACACGGCCATGTCGTTGCGGATCAGCGCCCGCGCGCGCGCTTCGCCCAGCACCGGGGTGGCACCGACATAGGTGCCGACCGGCATCACATGGCGCTCCAGTTCCGGGGCGATGCCTTCCAGCCAGGCATTGCCGGCCAGCAGTACGTGGGCGGCGTGGACGGTGCCGGTGGCGGTACGCAGGGCAGGGCGCGGCGTGCGCTGCAGTTCCCGCACGGGGCTGTGTTCGTGGATCACCGCGCCGGCGGCGATCGCGGCATCGGCCAGGCCCTGCGCGTAGGCCAGCGGATGCAGGTGGCCGCTCAGCGGATCGAACATCGCGCCCTGGTAGCGCGGGCTGTCCAGCTGCGCGCGCAGGGTAGCGCGGTCCCACCACTGCATGGGGTAGTCGTACTGGGCGGTCAGCCGCTCCACGTCGCGCTGCAGCGCCTGCGACTGGCGCGCGGTGATCGGTACGTTGGCATGGCCGGATACCCAGTGGCAGTCGATCCGGTGCTGGTCGATGCGATCGCGCAGCAACTGCACGCCCTGGCGGGAGTAGTCGAACAGCGTGCGTGCGTCTTCCGCGCCGACCTGCTTTTCCAGCACGTCCACTTCGCAGCCATAGCCGACCAGCGCCTGGCCACCGTTGCGGCCGGAGGCCCCCCAGCCGATCCGGCAGGCTTCCAGCACCACCACGCGCAGGCCACGGCGCGCCAGTTCCAGGGCCGCCGAAAGCCCGGTGTAGCCGGCGCCGAGGATCGCCACGTCAACGTGGACGTCGCCGTCCAGCGCCGGCAGCGGGGCGCGCGGCTCGACGCTGGCGGCGTACCAGCTGGGCGGCAGGGCGGGGTCTTCGCGCAGGGAATGCGTGGGGTCCATCGGCATAGTCTGGCGCAGTTGACACGGTGATGGTGTGACTGGCGGTGCGGTTGCTGTGGTCATCTGCCGGGGTTACCGTGTAGCCAGCGCCGAGGACCTTCGCATGCGCCTTCCGCCCCTTGTGGGATTGCCGACCGACAGTACACAGCAGGGCCATCATCGCTTCGCGATGGCCGGGGAGAAGTATGTGCGTGCGCTGGTCGATGCGGCCGCCGTCACCCCGGTGCTGCTGCCCTCGCTGCAGCCGCCGCTGCCTGCGGGCGACTGGTTGTCGAGGCTGCACGGGCTGCTGCTGACCGGCGCAGTGAGCAATATCGAACCGCAGCATTACGCCGGGGGCCGCACCTGGCCGGGCAACCTGCATGATCCCGCGCGCGACGGGGCTGCGTTTTCCCTGCTGCAGCACGCCCTGGCGGCCGATCTGCCGGTGCTGGCGATCTGCCGTGGTTTCCAGGAACTCAACGTGTTGCTGGGCGGCACGCTGCATCCACAGGTGCACCGGGTGGAGGGCCGGCATGACCACCGCGAAGACCCGGCGGCTTCGGTGGAGGTGCAGTACGGTCCGGCGCACAGCGTCGCGCTGGTGGCTGGCGGCTGGCTGGCGCAGTGGCAAGGCGGGCGTTCGGCGGTGGTCAATTCGGTACACGGCCAGGGCATGGACAGGCTGGCCGACGGCCTGGCGGCTGAAGCACACGCCGATGATGGGCTGGTGGAGGCTGCGCGCAGCAGCGGGCATTCCTTCGTGATCGGCGTGCAGTGGCATCCGGAGTGGCGCGTCAACCACAATCCCTTCTATCACGCTGTGTTCCACGCATTCGGCCAAGCTTGCCGCCAGCGACAACGACTTCAACAGGATTCCGCATGAGTACCGACAGCCGCACGCGCAGGACGCCCACCGAGGAAGATGCGCAGGAAAGCAGCCTGCTGCGCTGGTTGAAGGACCGCCGCATCACCGAAGTGGAGTGCCTTGTGCCGGACATCACCGGCATCGCGCGCGGCAAGATCATCCCGGCCGACAAGTTCTCCCATGATTACGGCACGCGGCTGCCGGAGGGCATCTTCGCCACCACCGTCACCGGTGACTACCCGGATGATTACTACGAACTGACCTCGCCCTCGGATTCGGACATGGTGCTGCGCCCGGATCCGGAAACGGTGCGCATGGTGCCGTGGGCCACCGATCCCACCGCGCAGATCATCCACGACTGCTATACCAAGAACGGCCAGCCGCACGAACTGGCGCCACGCAACGTGCTGCGCCGCGTGCTGGATGCGTATACCGAACTGGGCCTGCGCCCGGTGGTGGCACCGGAACTGGAGTTCTTCCTGGTGCAGAAGAACACCGATCCGGACTTCCCGCTGCTGCCGCCGGCCGGTCGCTCGGGCCGTCCGGAGACCGCGCGGCAGTCCTATTCCATCGACGCGGTGAACGAGTTCGATCCGATCCTGGATTTGATGTACGACTACGCCGATGCGATGAAGCTGGACGTGGACACGCTGATCCACGAATCCGGCGCGGCGCAGCTGGAAGTCAATTTCACCCATGCCGATGCGATGAACCTGGCCGACCAGGTATTCCTGTTCAAGCGCACCATGCGCGAGGCGGCGATGCGCCACGGGGTGTATGCCACGTTCCTGGCCAAGCCGATGGAAAACGAGCCGGGCAGTGCCATGCACATCCACCAGAGCCTGCTGCGGATCAGCGATGGGGCCAACGTGTTCGCCGGCGATGGCGACGGGGAAGGGGAGTTCAGTCCGGTGTTCGGGCATTACCTGGGCGGGCTGCAGAAGTTCGCGCCGCAGGCGATGGCGTTCTTCGCGCCCAACGTGAACTCCTACCGCCGGCTGGTATTCGGCGAGGTCTCGCCGAGCAACGTGCACTGGGGCTTCGACAACCGCACCTGCGGCCTGCGCGTGCCGATGGATACGCCGGACAACATGCGGGTGGAAAGCCGCTTTGCCGGTTCAGATGCCAACCCGTACCTGGCGATGGCGGCCACCCTGGCCTGTGGGCTGCTGGGCCTGCGCGGACAGCTGGCACCGGATGCGCCGATCAGCGGCAGCGCCAAGGAACTGGGCTACGACCTGCCGCGATCACTGGGCGAGGCGCTGGACGGCCTGGAGCAGTGCGCCGAACTGCAGGCGCTGCTCGGCGAGCGCTTCTGCAAGGCCTATATTTCGGTGAAACGCAAGGAATACGAGACCTTCTTCCGGGTCATCAGTTCATGGGAGCGCGAGTTCCTGCTGCTGAATGTCTAGACATTGGGCACATCCCGCCGAGCATGGCTCGGCGCTACCAGTTCCGGCGCTGCGGCGTTAGGCTGGCAGCCGTCTGCAGGCCGGCATCGGCCCCCACCCCGCTATGGAGCCCCCCTCCCATGAAGCTGCGCACCCTGACCCTCGGCCTTTCCGCCGCCCTGCTTTCCGCCTGCGGTGGCGGAGGCGGCAACGGCGCCGCGCAGGACGGCAAGGTCCTGAACGTCTACAACTACAGCGATTACATCGCCGAAGACACCATCCCGGCGTTCGAAAAGCAGAGCGGGATCAAGGTCACCTACGATGTGTTCGACAGTGACGAGATGGTGGAAACCAAGCTGCTGGCCGGCAACAGCGGCTACGACGTGGTGGTGCCGACGCTGAACTTCTTCGGCCGCCAGATCCAGGCCGGCGTGTTCCTGCCGCTGGACAAGGCGAAGATACCGAACCTGGCCAAGCTGGACCCGAAGGTGATGGAACGCATCGCCACCCAGGACCCGGGCAACAAGTACGGCGTGCCGTACATGATCGGCACCACCGGCATCGGCTACAACGTGGACATGCTGAAGGAACGCTTCGGCGGCAGCGCCGACATCGCCAACAGCTGGGACCTGGTGTTCAAGCCGGAAAACATCGCCAGGATGAAGGACTGCGGGGTGACCCTGCTGGACACCCCGGCCGACATGATTCCCGTGGCCATGCATTACCTGGGCCTGGACCCGCACAGCAACAATCCGGCCGACATCCAGAAGGCCGGCGAGCTGCTGAAATCGATCCGCCCGTACGTGCAGAACTTCCACTCCTCGCAGTACGTGGGCTCGCTGGCCAACGGCGGCACCTGCCTGGTAGTGGGCTGGTCGGGTGACATCATCCAGGCGCGTGACCGCGCCGAAGAGGCGGCCAACGGCGTGCACGTGGCCTATTCGATCCCGCGCGAAGGCGCGCCGCAGTGGTTCGACATGCTGGCCATCCCGAAGGATGCCAGGAACCCGGAAGCCGCCTACGAGTTCATCAATTACCTGCTGGAACCGAAGGTTGCCGCGGCCAACACCAACTTCATCCACTACGCCAACCCGGTAAGCGAGGCGACGCCGCTGGTGGACGAGGCGATCCGGACCGACCCGACCATCTACCCGCCGGCGGACGTCGCGGAGAAGATGTTCACTTATTCGATCAACACTCCGGAAACCGACAAGCTGTACACCCGCTTGTGGACGGAAATCAAAACCGGCCGTTGATCACAGCGGTCAGCCAGCCACGCCCCCGCCTTCGGGCGGGGAGGTGGCAGGGCCGGGGCAGGTGGCGGAGTCGGACGTGCTGTCCCAGTTGCGGATCTGCGGACCCTGCCAGTGCACGAACGTCATATCCGGCTTACTCAAGCTGCTATAGACCATGCAGGTGTTCCAGTTCTGTATGTGCACCACGTTGGCGAGCGGCACTTTCTCCGGGTTGTATGCCACCCAGGTGATCTTGTGGAGGCCGGCACCCATGGGCGTGTACGCGTACTCCACGGTGTTGTTGTTGCCGATGGCATCACCGCTGACTCCCCAGAAGCTGGCCGTACAGCCGTCGTCATGGAAATGGATGAGGAAGGCGCCGGTGTCGAAGTCCGACAGCATGGTCTGGCCGGTTCCGGGGTAGCCGGTGGGGCTGCAGGCCCAGGCACCCAGCGGTGCGCAGGCGAGGATCAGGGCGGCGAGGGGGCGGAGGGTGCGCATGGAAGGGTTCCGGTTTCGGGGACTGCGGTGCAGGTGCTGGGATGAGCGTGCCCGTCCACCGCGCGCAGGGTAAGAGCGGACCGCGACGCGCCGCAGTGGACGCGTCGCCGGCCGCCAACTGCCGTCATGTCGCTTCGGCACGGGCATGGCTAGAATGGCGCCGCTGTCCACCATCCGCTCCCGGAGCCCCCCATGCCCGCTGAAGCCCTGCCGGAAGCCGTCGTCGCCGATACCCACGGCGAGCCCGGCTACCTGTCCATCCGTGACCTGCGCAAGGAATTCGACGGTTTCGTCGCGGTCGACGACGTCAACCTGGACGTGCGCAAGGGCGAGATCTTCGCCCTGCTGGGTGGCTCGGGCAGTGGCAAATCCACGCTGCTGCGTTGCCTGGGCGGGTTCGAAACGCCCACCAAAGGCAGCATCGTGCTCGATGGCCAGCCGCTGGTGGCGCTGCCGCCGTACAAGCGTCCGGTCAACATGATGTTCCAGTCCTACGCGCTGTTCCCGCACATGAGCGTGGAGCAGAACATCGCCTTCGGACTGAAGCAGGATGGGCTGGCCAGTGACGCAATACGCCGCCGGGTGGGTGAAATGCTCGAGCTGGTACACATGACCCAGCTGGCCAAGCGCCGGCCGCACCAGCTGTCCGGTGGCCAGCAGCAGCGCGTGGCGCTGGCGCGTTCGCTGGCCAAGGGGCCCAAGCTGCTGCTGCTGGACGAACCGATGGGCGCGCTGGACAAGAAGCTGCGCTCGCAGATGCAGCTGGAGCTGGTCAACATCATCGAAACCTCCGGGGTGACCTGCGTGATGGTCACCCATGACCAGGAAGAGGCGATGACCATGGCCACCCGCATCGCGGTGATGGACGCGGGCTGGATCCAGCAGGTGGGCAAGCCGGATGAGGTGTACGAGCAGCCGGCGAACCGCTTCGTCGCCGGCTTCATCGGCTCGGTGAATTCGTTTGAAGGGGTGATCGACGAGGACCTGCCGGAGTACGTCACCGTGCGCTCGCCGGCGTTCCCCGCGCCGATCTACATCGGCCACGGCATCACCTGCTACGAAGGCCAGCCGGTCGCCTTCGCGGTGCGTCCGGAAAAGATCATCATCGGCAAGGACGAGCCGGAAGGACACACCAACAAGGCCCAGGGCGTGATCGAGGACATCGCCTATTTCGGCAGCCATTCGGTGTACCACGTGCGCCTGCCCAGCGGGGCCAGGGTGATGGCCAACTTCGCCAATTCGCAACGCTGGGCCAGCGATGGCCTGACCTGGGGCGATGAGGTGTGGGTGCACTGGCGCGACAACGACGGCGTGGTGCTGACCTCATGAGCGCGGCCGTGCGCAAGCGCTGGATGCCGGGACTGCGCGATGCGGTGGTGGGCGTGCCGTACCTGTGGCTGCTGCTGTTCTTCGCGGTGCCGTTCGTGATCATCCTGATGATCTCCTTCGCGCATACCCGGGTCGGTTCGCCGCCCTACACGTGGCTGCTGCAGTACGTGGATGGCGCGCTGGCGCTGAAGTTGAACCTGGAAAACTACCTGCAGCTGGTACGCGACCAGCAGTACGTGCTGGCCTATGTCAGCTCGTTCAGGATCGCCGCCGTTTCCACCGTGCTGACCCTGCTGATCGGCTACCCGATGGCGTATGCCATCGCGCGGATGAAGCCGTCCACGCGCAACGTCATGATGATGCTGGTGGTGCTGCCGTCGTGGACCTCGTTCCTGATCCGCGTCTACGCCTGGATCGGCATCCTGGACCGCAACGGCCTGCTCAACCAGCTGCTGCTGAAGATCGGCCTGATCGACCAGCCGCTGCAGATCCTGTACACCCCGACCGCGGCCTACATCGGCATCGTGTACTGCTACCTGCCGTTCATGGTGCTGCCGCTGTATGCCAACCTGGTCAAGCATGACCAGCGCCTGCTGGAAGCCGCCTACGACCTGGGCGCCAAGCCGTGGCAGGCCTTCCTGCGCATCACCCTGCCGCTGTCCAGGGCCGGCATCATCGCCGGCTGCATGCTGGTGATGATCCCGGCGGTGGGCGAATTCGTGATTCCCGAAATGCTGGGCGGGCCGGACACGTTGATGATCGGGCGCGTGCTGTGGGGCGAGTTCTTCAACAACCGCAACTGGCCGGTGGCATCGGCGGTGGCGGTGGTGATGCTGTTGCTGCTGCTGGTGCCGATCTTCCTGTTCAACCGGTCCCAGCAGCGCGTGCTGGAAGGAAGGCAGGCATGAGCACGATGCGCGGTTACCGCTGGATGGGCTGGGGCGCGTTGGCGCTGGGCTTTGCCTTCCTGTACCTGCCGATCCTGCTGCTGATGGTGTTCTCCTTCAACAGTTCGCGGCTGGCCACGGTATGGGCCGGTTTTTCCACCCGCTGGTATGGCGAACTGTTCAACGACCGCGCGCTGATGGATGCGCTGTGGATGAGCCTGAAAGTGGCGTTCTGGACCGCCTGTGCGGCCACCGTGCTGGGCACGATGGCGGCCATGGTGATGACCCGCTTCCGGAATTTCCGCGGCAAGTCCGCCTTCAGCGCGTTGATCACCGCGCCGCTGGTGATGCCTGACGTGATCCTGGGCTTCTCGCTGATGACCCTGCTGGTGTCGATGGGTGGGCTTCCCGGCTTCCCGGCACGGGGTGCGGCCACGATCTGGATCGCCCATGTGACCTTCACCCTGTCCTTCGTGACGGTGGTGCTGTCATCGCGGCTGCAGGAGCTGGACATATCCCTGGAAGAGGCGGCGATGGACCTCGGCGCCAGCCGGCTGACCGTGTTCCTGAAGATCACCCTGCCGATCATCGCCCCCGCGCTGTTGGCCGGCTGGCTGCTGGCCTTCACCCTGTCGCTTGACGACGTGGTGATCGCCAGTTTCGTGGCCGGCCCCAGTTCGACGACGTTGCCGATGAAGGTGTTCGCCTCGGTCCGCATGGGCATCAGCCCGAAGATCAACGCGCTGGCCACGCTGATGGTATCGGCGGTGGCGGTGGCCGCGGTGATCGGCTGGTATGTGACCGCGCGTGGTGAAAAACGGCGCCAGCGCGACCTGCTGCTGGCCCGCCAGGACAACGGCTGACGGCACGCCACGGCGTGCTGCCAGCCGTTGCTGCTGCGGGTCGCTCGATCACAGCGGTCCTTTGTCGCGCAGCGTTCCGCTCAGGTTGGTGAACTCCAGTCCTTCGCTGGTGATGTTGGTGTAGACGCGGTCTTCGAACCAGTCCTGGACCTGGACCACGGTCGCCTGGTGGACCGGCTCGATCCAGTAAAGCAGGTACTGGCTGGGCGCCGTGGCGATGGCGGTGTACTCCACGGTCTCGCTTTCGCCCTCCTCCGGCCCGCGTATGCCGACATAGGTCATGGTGCTGCCATCTTCTTCGAACCGCAGTTCGTAGACGTTCTCACCGAAATCCAGCTCCACGACCCTGCCGATGCCGGGGTACGGATGGTCCGGATGTCTCTGCGGCGGGGGGCTGGCCAGGGCGGCGGCGGTGGCCAATCCCAGCAATGTGCTCATGATGATCTTCTTGTACACGACGTCTCCTTGTGGGCCTGGTTGCAGGCCGTGGATGGCGCACGCGCGAGGCCTCGCGCAGATGAAGTCTCATCGCCAGCCCCCGGCGCCGTAAGAGGGAAGCCGGTCGGGGATTGACGGCTGCTGCGATGCGTCCGTGTTGCCCTAAGCCGATGGATGAGAGCGACATCCGGTCGTACCCTCGGGTGCCGAGGCAGCCGATCCGGCAACATCCGGCTCACGTTGGGCGGCGCAGAATGGATGCCTGACTTACAGGAGCCCTCCATGACCGTCGAGATCGTCAACCCCGCCACCGGCCGCGTGGACTATCGCCATGAGCTGCTGGACAAGGCCGGGATCGAACAGCGCCTGCAGGCTGCCGCCGCCGCGTTTCCGGCCTGGTCCGCCACATCCCTGCAGGAACGCGCGACGGTGCTGCGCGGCATCGGTGCCCAGCTGCGCGCCCGCAAGGACGACATCCAGGACGCGATGACCCGCGAGATGGGAAAACTGAAGGCCGAGGCGCTGGCGGAAGTGGAAAAGTGCGCGGCGGCCTGCGAGTACTACGCCGACCATGCCGCGGACTACCTGAAGCCGCAGTTGATCGACACCGAGGCGCAGCGCAGCTACGTGCGCTATGAGCCGATCGGCTGCGTGTTCGCGGTGATGCCGTGGAATTTCCCGGTCTGGCAGGTGTTCCGCTTCCTTGCGCCGGCCTTCATGGCCGGCAACGTGGCCCTGCTCAAGCACGCCAGCAACGTGCCGCAGTGCGCCGACCTGATCAATGCGGTGGTACGCGCCGGTGGCCTGCCCGACGGCGTGTTCGATGTGCTGCACATCGACAACGACCAGGCCGCTGAGGTGCTGCGCGACCGTCGGGTGAAAGCGGTGACCTTGACCGGGAGCGAGCGGGCAGGGCGGTCCATCGCCGCCACCGCCGGTGACGTGCTGAAGAAGTGCGTGATGGAACTGGGTGGCAGCGACGCCTTCGTGGTGCTGGATGACGCGGATCTGGACAACACGGTCGAGGCGGCGGTGAAGTCGCGCTTCGACAACAGTGGGCAGACCTGCATCGCGGCCAAGCGTTTCATCGTGGTGGAGGCGGTGGCCGATGCGTTCGTCGAACGCTTCGTCGCCGCGGCCAGTACGCGTCGTTACGGCGATCCCGCCGACGCGCGGACCACGCTGGCGCCGATGGCCCGCGCCGACCTGCGCGACGAACTGCACAAGCAGGTCCAGGCCAGTGTGGTCAAGGGAGCGCGGGTGCTGGCCGGTGGCCAGCCGGTCGCCGGCAGCCACGCAGGGTATCCGGCAACCGTGCTGGACCAGGTCGGGCCGGGCATGCCGGCCTACGACGAAGAGCTGTTCGGCCCGGTCGCCGCGGTGATCCGCGTCAAGGACGAAGCAGAAGCCTTGAAGGTGGCCAACGATACCCGCTTCGGGCTGGGCGGCAGCGTATGGACCCGCGATGCCGCGCGCGGTGAAGCATTCGCGCAGCAGATGGAATGCGGCGCGGCGTTCGTCAATTCCGTCGTCAAGAGCGACGTGCGGCTGCCGTTCGGCGGCAGCAAGGAGTCTGGTTTCGGCCGTGAACTGGCCGAACACGGCATCCATGAGTTCATGAACATCAAGACGATCTACGTCGCCTGAGCTGCACTGGCGGCGCCGAGCCATGCTCGGCGTCGCGGGATCCGCCGGGCATGGCCCGGCGCTAACGGTCTACAGCCAGCGCACCCGCTTGAACAACCGGTACAGGCCCACGCAGACCGCGCCGACGCCGATGATCATCGCCGGATAGGCCCACGGTTTGTCCAACTCCGGCATGTGGGTGAAGTTCATGCCGTACCAGCTGGTGATCAGCGTCGGCGCCGCCAGCAGCGCGGCCCAGGCGCCGAGTCGCTTGACCGTTTCGCCCTGTGCCAGGGTGACCAGCGACAGGTTGACGCTGAGCGCGGTGCCCAGCATCTCGCGCAGCGTATCGATGACATCGCTGATCCGCACGGCGTGGTCGTGCACGTCGCGGATATACAGCTTGACCTCGTCAGGCACCAGGCCGGTTTCAGCGGGATAGCGCCTCAGCGCGGACAGTACGTCCTGCAGCGGAGCCACTGCCATGCGCATCTTGTTGAGCTCGCGCTTGAGTTCGTACAGGCGCACCACGGTGCTGCGCTTGTAGTTCTCGGCGAAGATGTCTTTTTCCAGAAGCTCCAGCGTGTCGCGGAAGCGGTTGGTGATCGGCAGGTAGTTGTCGACCACGAAGTCCAGCACCGCGTACAGGCAGTAGGAGGGGCCCATCTTCAGCAGGTGCGGCTCGCGCTCCACGCGTGCGCGCACCGGCGCATAGGACAGCGACGCGCCATGCCGCACGGTGACCAGGAAGCGCGGCCCGACGAAGGCATGCGTTTCACCGTACTGGATGCGCTCGTCGACCATCTGCGCGGTGGTGACCACCACGAACATCGAATTGCCGTAGGTTTCCACCTTCGGCCGCTGGTGCGCATTGCGCGCATCTTCGATGGCCAGGTCGTGCAGGCCGAATTCCTCCTGCAGTTTCAACAGGACCGGGTCGGCCGGATCGTACAGGCCGACCCATACGAAGCCGTTGCCGCTGGCGATCACGTCGCTGATCGCATCCAGGCTGATGTCATGGCGTTTGCCGTCATCATCGTAATGGACGCAGTTGATGACGCACGCGGGGTTGTGCGGGGCGGGGGCGGTCGTATCAGGCAGGGTCATGCCACCTATCCTGCGTCAGTGCGCGTGAATCGACGATCGTGGCAGGCGCCGGCCGAGGACCCAGGCCAGCGCGGCGTGCACGGGCAGCAACAGCACGATCCATTGGATGTTGTATTGCGCCTGCAGGCTCAGCCAATGCAGCACCAGGCCGGCCAACGACAGCATCGCCACGCACCACAGGCTCACCCGGAACAGACGGCCGGGGGCACGGCGGCGCAGCAGGCTGATCGCGCCCGGCAGCAGCAGCAGGCACAGCGGCGAGAGCTGCAGCAGGTTGCGGTTGGCCCAGGCGGCGTGGTGGTCGCTGAAGCCCCACAGGAACACCAGCAGGCCGCCGGCGATCGTGCTGAAGACCCAGAACGGCAGCGCCAGCGCGGCCAGCAGACGCGGCCGGCGCCGCAGCGCGATCACGCCGGTGCCCAGGCCGAGTCCGAGCACCAGCCAGGGCCACCAGGCGCGCGCGCGCTCTGCCGGTTCGGCATCGATGCGGTGGGCCAGCAACTGTTGTTCGGACTGCACCAGCGGACGCCCTTCGCTGTTGCGTGCGTGGCGCAGCGCGTCGGCCAGCCGCATCGGCACGAAGGCCTCCTGCCAGCGTGACAACGGCTGGTCGGCGAACGGGCCCAGGCCCAGGTCGAAGCCGAGCCACATCCACGGGGCGGGCGATGCCAGCCGCACCGATTCGCTGCGGTAGGTGTTGCCGCGCGAACGGCCGGACAGCTGCGCGTGCAGGCCGCCGTCCAGTGCCTTGTCGAGCGTGTCGCGCACCATCGTGGCGCAGTTGGCGGTGTAGTAGTCGTAGCGGTAGCGCGCGTTCTCCGGCTTGGCACGCTCGGCCAGGTCGGTCGCCAGTGCGCGCGCCTGCGCCGGGGCCAGGTCGAGCCACTGCACGCTGGCACCGCGTCCGGCTTCGTCGTAGTAGCCCAGGTCCTGCTCCAACGGCAGTGCGACCAGGTAATACATCATCTCGCCGCGCACGAACCGGCTGACGAAATCAGGCTCGCCCGGGTCGAAGTAACCGAAGTTGTAGGAGGTGGCGGCGCCGGTGACCGGATCGACCACCACGATCGCGTCGTGTCCGAAGCGCTCGAAGAAGATGGTGCCCGGCTGCATGGTGACCACGCCGATGCGCGGCACCGCGGAGGCGGCTGCTGCAGTGGCGACCGGGTCGGCAGCCGGCTGCTGCGCCAGCGCCTGCAGGGGCAGGCCCAGCAGGCCGGCCAGCAGCACTATCGCCAGCCAGCCGCTCATCAGCGTTGCAATGCGCAGGTTCAAGCGTTTTCCTGCTCGTCCGCCGGCAACACGGTCACGTGGAAGGCCTGCACGCGACGGGCGTCGGCGCGGGCAACGCGGAACATGAAGCGGTCCAGGGCCAGCTCGTCGCCGATTTCCGGCAGGTGGCCGATGGCTTCGGTGACCAGTCCACCGATGGTGTCGTAGTCATCATCGGGGAAGCTGGCGCCGAAGCGTTCGTTGAAGTCACCGATGGCGGTCAGCGCATCCACCACGTACTGGCCGTCGGCCTGGATGGCGATGCCGGCGGCAGGATCTTCGGCTTCGTCGTGCTCGTCGTCGATCTCGCCAACGATCTGTTCCAGCACGTCTTCGATGGTGACCAGGCCGGCCACACCGCCGTACTCGTCGACCACGATCGCCATGTGGTTGCGCGACAGGCGGAACTCTTTCAGCAGCACGTTCAGGCGCTTGGCTTCGGGGATCAGCACCGCCGGCCGCAGCAGCTCGCGGATGTTGCCCGGACCATGGTCGGCGACCACGCCGCGCAGCAGGTCCTTGGCCAGCAGCACGCCCAGGATGTCGTCCTTGTTGTCACCGTGCACCGGGAAGCGCGAATGGCCGGATTCGACCACCTGCTGCATCAGCTCCAGGAACGGGGCCTCCACCGGCAGCGACACCATCTGCGAACGCGAGATCATGACGTCACCCACGGTCAGGTCGGCGACCGAAATGGCACCTTCCATCATGCGCAGGGTGTCGGCCGCGATCAGGCCGTCTTCGTGTGCTGTGTGCAGCACCGCAACCAGCTGGTCGCGCGTATGCGGTTCACCGGAAAACGCAGCACCCAGGCGTTCAAGCCAGCTGCGTTTCTTCTCACTGTGCTCCTGTGCGGAGCTTGTACTGTCGTCTTCAGACATCTCGGGAAAAAAGGCACCCGGCAGGCCGGGCGATGAACGCAGTCTAGCAGGATGGCGGGACGTGCAACGCGTCTGCCGCCGACGTCCGGGGCCGGTCCCGAAGGCCGTGTTCAGCCCTCGGCGGAGGCCGTCGCGTCCGGGGCGGTCGCTTCTTCCGCCGGCAGGTCCAGACTGTAAGTGCAGCCCGCCAGGGTCTGGCCGGGATGGCTGCGGACGGTGGACACGCTGAGGATGATCGACTCGATCATCGGATCCCCGGTCTTCGGGTCGGTTGTGTCGCGGCTGACCACTTCACGCCCGGCCATGAACTTGCCGTCGGCGTCGTAGGCGGTTTCCAGCTTCAATTCGCCGGCCAACGGCCGCGGATCGTCCAGATCGAGCACGGCCATGACGCTGGCGCCGGCCACCGCGATGTGGTCGGTCTGCCGGCCGAACACCGTAGTGGGGTTGGCCAGGCGGAATTCGGTCATGAACGGGTTCTGCTGTGGCATCGGCTGCAGGCCGAGTGCGATCGCCTTCAAGGGATCGGCGGTGGCAGCGCCCAGCGCGGCGTGCTCGGCGATTCCCTGGCGGCACTCGACCAGCGCCGGAATGTCCACGCCGGCGTCGGCGCCGGCGTCGGCGGCCGCCGGCAGTGCAGGCAACAGGATCAGCAGGGCGATGCGGGCGGGCAGTGTCATCGGAAATCAACGGGCGTGCGCTGGGCAGGATGCCCGATGATAGCGGCACCACGCCGGTGCCGACCAACGGTGCCCTGCCAAACGTGCCGTACGGGTCAGCGCAGGCGCTGCTCGGTGCGGGTCCACCAGCGCCAGGCCGGGCCCGCTGCCAGCACCGCGCCGACGATACCCAGTGCGGTCACCGCCATGCCGCTGTTCGGCGAGAGCGGCAACCAGCCTGCACCCAGCGCGCAGGCCGCGCCGAGAACGAGCAGCAGGGGAGCGACGGCGGTGGGACGTTGTTCCAGCATCACAGCCTTCCTGGCATGAAGTCGACGCGGGATTGAAGCACGAACGCCATGGCGTGCGGAAGAGCCGTCAGCGACAGGTTCAGCGCTCGCCGGCGTAGGGATCGGAGATGCCGAGCTCGGCGAGGATCTCGCGCTCCAGCTGTTCCATCGCGTCGGCTTCCTTGTCGTCCTCGTGGTCCCAGCCGAGCAGGTGCAACACCCCGTGCACGGTGAGGTGCGCATAGTGCGCGTTGAGCGGCTTGGCCTGTTCATCGGCCTCGCGTGCCACCACCGGCGCGCAGATCACCAGGTCGCCCAGCAGCGGGAACTTCACTCCCTTCGGCAGGCCCTCGGGCAGTTCGGCCGGGAAGCTGAGCACATTGGTGGCGTAGTCCTTGCCGCGGTAGTGGCGGTTGAGCGATTGACCTTCCTTGGCATCTACCAGGCGGATGGCAAGATCCGCCTCGCGGATGCGACCCTTCAGCGCGGCCGCCACCCACTTGCGGAAACTCACTGCCGAGGGCAGGCCGGCGCGGGGCAGGGCGTAGTTGACGGCGACATCAAGGCGGATGGGACCCTGGGTCATGGCGTGGCTCCCGGCTGGATTTCGTGCAGGTCGCGACGGTCGTAGGCGGTGACGATCCGGGCCACCAACGGATGGCGCACCACGTCGCGCGCCTCCAGGAAAGTGAAGCTCACCCCTTCCACGTCACGCAGCACGTCGATGGCATCACGCAGGCCGGACTTGACGTGCTTGGGCAGGTCGGTCTGGGTCAGGTCGCCGGTGACCACGGCGGTGGAACCGTAGCCCAGCCGGGTCAGGAACATCTTCATCTGTTCGATGGTGGTGTTCTGCGCCTCGTCCAGGATCACGAATGCGTCGTTGAGCGTGCGGCCGCGCATATAGGCCAGCGGCGCGATCTCGATCACGTTCTTTTCCAGCAGCTTGACGACCTTTTCCACGCCCAGCATTTCATACAGTGCGTCGTACAGCGGGCGCAGGTAAGGGTCGACTTTCTGGCTCAGGTCGCCGGGCAGGAAGCCCAGCTTTTCGCCGGCTTCCACCGCCGGACGTACCAGGATGACGCGCTGCACGCGCGATTCGTTCAGCGCCTCGACCGCGCTGGCCACCGCCAGGAACGTCTTGCCGGTACCGGCCGGGCCGATGCCGAAGTTGATGTCGTGGCTGGCGATCTGGTGCAGGTAGCGGGCCTGGTTGGCTCCGCGTCCGCGCACCGTGCCGCGCTTGACCTTGATCGCCACTTCCTGCGCCTCGTAGGCGCGTTCGGCGATCTGTTCCACGTTGGCCTGGTTCAGCCGCAGGTGGATGGCCTGGCTGTCGAAGGTGACTTCGGCGGCCTCTTCGTACAGGGCCTCGACCAGCTTCTGCGCTTCGGCGGCGGCTTCGGCCGGGCCGGTGATGCGGAACACGTGGGCACGGTTGGCGATCTCCACGCCCAGCTTCAGCTCGATCTGGCGGAGGTGGCCATTGAAGGGGCCGCTCAGGTTGGCAAGCCGTTCGGTGTCTTCCGGGGACAGGGTGAAATCGCGATGGGCAAGTGCGGTCATTGCATCAGGAGGCACCGCCGGGACGACCGTGCCGCAGGGCTTGGAATGGGACAACAGAGTAGCGCTGTCATGCACGGACCGCCACCGCATCGCGGCTCCGGCCCGCTTTCCACAGGCACTGTGGGCGGGCAGGCGAAGAAGGTGTGGATAAGCCGCGCAAAGCCAGTGAGGGCAACGTTGCCGCCGGGCTGGTCATTTCCTCGCCAGCACCGCCTGCCGGACCGCTCAGCCCCGCTCGACCACGCGTCCGCGCAGCGAGTTGGCGTACGCCTCGGTGATCAGGACATCGACGAACTGCCCGACCAGGCGAGCGGGGGCGGCAAAATTGACCGTGCGCATGTTCTCGGTCTTGCCGCTCAGCTCGTTCGGATCCTTGCGCGAGGGGCCTTCCACCAGTACCGACTGCACCGTGCCGACCATGGCGCTCGAAATGCCGGCTGCATGCTGGTTGATGCGGGCCTGCAGGCGTGACAGCCGGGCGTGCTTTTCCGCGTCGCTGATCGTGTCTTCCAGGTCCGCCGCCGGCGTGCCGGGACGACGCGAATAGATGAAGGAGAAGCTCTGGTCGAAGCCGATGTCTTCGATCAGTTTCATGGTCTTCTCGAAATCCGCGTCGGTTTCGCCGGGGAAGCCGACGATGAAATCCGAGCTGATCGAGATATCCGGCCGCACCGCGCGCAGCTTGCGGATCTTTGATTTGAATTCCAGCGCGGTGTAACCGCGCTTCATCGCCGACAGTACGCGGTCGCTACCCGCCTGCACCGGCAGGTGCAGGAAGTTGGCCAGCTGCGGCACGTCGCGGAAGGCGTCCACCAGCGAGTCGCTGAACTCCAGCGGATGCGAGGTGGTGAAGCGTATGCGTCCCACGCCGTCGATCTCGGCGATGGTGCGGATGAGCAGCCCCAGGTCGGCGAATTCGCCTTCGCCGTACGGACCGCGATAGGCATTGACGTTCTGCCCGAGCAGGTTGATCTCGCGCACCCCCTGCGCGGCGAGCTCGGCCACTTCCACCACCACGTCCTCGAACGGCCGGCTGACTTCGGTCCCACGCGTATAGGGCACCACGCAGAACGAACAGTACTTCGAACAGCCTTCCATGATCGAGACGAACGCCGAGGCGCCTTCGGCGCGCGGGGCGGGCAGGTTGTCGAACTTCTCGATCTCCGGGAAGCTGATGTCGACCTGCGGCCGGTTCTGTTCGCGCCGTGCGCGGATCAGCTCCGGCAGGCGGTGCAGGGTCTGCGGCCCGAACACCAGGTCCACGTAGGGCGCGCGCTTGATGATCGCTTCGCCTTCCTGTGATGCCACGCAGCCGCCGACGCCGATGATGACGTCGCGGCCATTGTTCTTGAACGCCTTCCAGTTTCCGAGCTGGCTGAACACTTTTTCCTGCGCCTTCTCGCGGATGGAGCAGGTGTTGACCAGGATCACGTCGGCCTCTTCAGGCCGGTCGGTCAGTTCCAGCCCGTCGCTGGCCGCAAGCACGTCGGCCATCTTGGCCGAGTCGTACTCGTTCATCTGGCACCCGTGGGTCTTGATGTACAGCTTGCCGCGCACCGTGTCGGGCCTGCGCGGCCCGGTGGGCAGGGCAATAAGCGGGGTATCGCCCGCAGCGGCGGGCAGGAAGACGTCTGGCGTCCCGGTCATGGCGATCAATCCAGGCGGGTGGCGGGATGGCCCCGTAGTTTACCGGAGCCACGGCCCCGTAGCGCCGACCCATGGTCGGCGAGCGCAGCGGGCCGTGGCCGGAGGGGTCCCGCCGAGCACGGCTCGGCGCTACCGGTCGGCGAAGGTAGCGCCGACCCATGGTCGGCGAGCGCAGCGGGCCGGTAGCGTGGGCCTCAACCCGCCGCCAACCCCGCATCAAGCGCCTTCCCGCGCAGCACGGCCGGATGTGCCCCCATCCGCGCGATATACGCCGCCGTGGCCGGGCCGGGCTGCAGGAGGCCAAACCCGCTCATCCAGCCCAGCGCGCTGCCCCACAGGAAATCCGCCGCCGACAGCCGCTCGCCCAGCAGGTAATCCCCCTGCTGCAGCTGATCTTCCACCACCCGCAGCACGGTCTCCGCGTCCACGTAGGGCGACATGCCACGCGGGGCCGGCGCGCGCTTCATCGCCGTGTCCACCATCGCCGGCTCGAAGCAGGAACCGTAAAACGCCAGCCAGCGCAGGAACGGGCCGCGTAGTCGATCACCTGCCAGTGGGGCCAGCCCGGCCTCCGGGTACAGCTCGGCCAGGTACTGGTACACCGCGACCTGTTCGGTCACCAGTGCCCCGTCGTGCAGGATGGCGGGCACCTTGCCCATCGGGTTGAGGGCAAGGTAGGCCGGCGCCAGGTTGTCGCCGTCCTTCAGGCTGAGCAGCTCCAGCGCGTAGTCCGCGCCGAGGGCTTCAAGCAGCACCAGCACGCCGCTCGAACGTGACGGGGAGGCGTGGTACAGGGTGACGTGGCGCGTGGTCATGGGCATGTGCTCCAGTGGAATGTACGGCCATGGTGGCGCAGTATCGCGGACAACTTCTGACCTCGATCACCTGCCGCCATGTCGCACACCGCCATCCGCCTGTTGCGCCTGATCGCCCTGCTGCAGGCCCGGCAGCGCTGGTCGGGGGGTGAGTTGGCCGAACGCATGGACGTGGACAGACGCAGCATCCGCCGCGACATCCAGCGGTTGCGGGAGCTGGGCTATCCGGTGCATGCGTCGTCCGGGATCGGCGGCGGTTACCAGATGGGTGCCGGCGGGCCGCTGCTGCCGTTGCTGCTGGAAGAAGAAGAGGCCACCGCCGTCGCACTCGCGCTGCGTGCAGCGGCGTCGAGCATGTCCGGCATGGAGGACACCACCCGTGCGGTGCTGACCAAGCTGGACCCGCTGGTCCCCCGTCGACGGCGCCAGCAGGCCGGAGAAATCCACGCCGCCACCGCCACCCTGTCGCAGAAACCCAGCGTCGACGGCCTGCTGCTGGGCAAGCTGGCCGTGGCCTGCCGGCAGGCCGCGCCGCTGGCGTTCGATTACCTGAGCCATGCCGGCGCAGCCACGCATCGCCGGGTCGATGCCCAGCATCTGGTGAACTACGGCCGCTGCTGGTACCTGCTGGCCTGGGACCACGGCCGGGCCGACTGGCGCACCCTGCGCGTGGACCGCATCAGCGCCCTGCAGCCGTTGCCGGGGCAGGGTGCGCCGGGTACTGTCGGTGCCGCCGGAAGTGGCGGTGCATCAGGCAGTGAGCCAGGCGCCCTTCGTGATGAAAGCCGAGGTGCACCTCGCTGGAACGCTCGAACAGCTGGCCCCGCAGGTGCCGCCGTGGTGCGGGGTGCTGCAGGCGGGCGGGCCGGCGCACTGCATCCTGCACGTGGGCGCGGATACGCCGGCGATGCTGGCCAGCCAGATCCTGAGCCTCGGGATCCGTCCGCTGCACGTCGTTACCACGCCGCCCGCGCTGCGTGCCGAGATGGCCGCCTGCCTGGCCGGGTTGGCAGCGGCGATGACCGATGCGGGATCTTCACGCGCGGTTTGAGCGTGACGTGCTTGGCAAGGGCCGCACAAGCTGGGACACTCGCGCCCATGAAGGGGATCTTGGGGATCGCGGCACTCATCGTTGCTGCACTGGTTGCCGTGCCGGCCAGTGCCGGCAACCTGTACAAGTGCGTTGGCGCCGACGGCGTGCCGAGCTATGACAGCAAGCGGGTGGCCGGGGCGCAGTGCAGCGTCATCAGCTACACCCGCGACAGCCGTGCGCCACGACCGGCCGTGGCCCCTGCGGCACCGGTTGCGGTGGCCGCGCCGCGTGAAGCACCGGCCGCCGGTGCGGTCCCGATGGGAATGATGGGCGCGGCCACCGCCGTCGCCAGTACCACCGCCGCGGTGATCGCTTCGCCCGCCGTCGCCCCCGCCTCGAGCCCGACCGCCGCGCCCAGGCCGCAGAACAAGGCGGGCCGGGTGGTCAGCGGCCAGGTCTATTCCTACATGCAGGATGGGGTGCGCCACTACACCAGCGCCCGTCCGTCGCGGCAGGTCGCCAGCCTGGAGCAGGTGCGCACCATCCGATACAGCTTCATCGAGCGCTGCTTCGCCTGCGGCACCCGACCGGGTGTCAACTTCGGCTCGGTGCGCTTGAACACCACCGCCTTCCAGGCCGAGATCGCCGCCGCAGCGCGCCAGTACGGCGTGGAAGAAGCCGTGGTGCGCGCGATCATCCATGCCGAATCGGCCTACAACCCGACCGCGCTCAGCCGCGCCGGGGCACAGGGACTGATGCAGTTGATGCCGCCGACCGCAGCACGTTTCGGCGTCACCGATTCCTACGATGCGGCGCAGAACATCCGCGGCGGGGTGCAGTACCTGTCGTGGCTGTTGAAGCGCTTCAATGGCGACCTGACGCTTGCCGCCGCCGGCTACAACGCCGGCGAAGGCGCGGTGGACCGCCACGGCGGCGTCCCGCCGTACAGTGAAACGCGCTACTACGTGCAGCGGGTCGGGCAGCTGGCCGAACGCTACCGCGGAGCGCTGGCCAGCAACCAATAGCCGCACTGCCGGTCCGGCAGCGTCGCGCTGCTGCACTGGCACATTGACCGCGACGAACGTTTCGCTACACTCGTTTCAGATTCAAAGCGGCCTGGCCCCCACCAGGTTGCCGGCAGCCTTAAAGCTACCTAATCAATATCGGAGTGCCGGATGGCCAACGATGGGGTATACGATCCAGTGAACCATGGACGTCGCCGTTTCCTTTCCGCTACCACTGCGGTGGTCGGGGCGGTCGGCGTCGGTTTCGTCGCAGTTCCTTTCATCAAGTCCTGGAATCCCAGTGCACGTGCCAAGCTGGCCGGTGCACCGATCAGCGCCGACATCAGTGCCCTGCAGGAAGGCCAACGGCTGATCCTGGAGTGGCGCGGGCAGCCGATCTGGATCGTCAAGCGATCCAAGGCCGTGCTGGAGGCGCTGCCCAGCCTGGATGGCCGGCTGAAGGATCCCGTATCGTCCGTACAGGACCAGCAGCCGGACTATGTGCTGAAGGAAAACCCGGAGCTGCGCTCGATAAAGCCGGCGGTGTCGGTGCTGGTCGGGCTGTGCACGCACCTGGGCTGTTCCCCGGAGATGGTCGCCGAGATCCGCCCCGAACCGTACGACGCGCAGTGGAAAGGTGGCTATTTCTGCCCCTGCCACAAGTCGCGCTTCGACATGTCCGGGCGGGTTTTCAACGATGTCCCGGCCCCGACCAACCTGCTGGTGCCGCCGCATCACTACCAGGATGACAACACCCTGATCATCGGCGTGGATCCGGAGGGAACTGCCTGATGGCCAATATCCTTGCCCGCACCGCCAGCGGTGTCGCCGACTGGGTCAATGCACGGGCCCCCGGGCTGATGCCGGTGTACCGCAAGCACGTCAGCGAGTACTACGCGCCGAAGAACTTCAACATCTGGTACTACTTCGGTTCGCTGGCGATGCTGATCCTGGTGAATCAGATCGTCACCGGCATCTTCCTGACGATGCATTACAAGACCAGCGCGGCCGAAGCGTTCGCCTCGGTCGAGTACATCATGCGCGACGTGGAGTGGGGCTGGCTGATCCGCTACATGCATTCCACCGGTGCCTCGCTGTTCTTCATCGTGGTCTACCTGCACATGTTCCGCGGGCTGCTGTACGGCAGTTACCAGAAGCCGCGCGAACTGGTGTGGATCCTCGGCATGCTGATCTACCTGGTGCTGATGGCCGAAGCCTTCATGGGCTACGTGCTGCCGTGGGGCCAGATGTCGTTCTGGGGCGCGAAGGTGATCATTTCCCTGTTCGGCGCGATCCCGGTGATCGGCAACGGGTTGACCGAATGGATCATGGGGGACTACCTGCCCAGCGACGCCACGCTCAACCGCTTCTTCGCGCTGCACGTGATCGCGCTGCCGCTGGTGCTGCTGCTGCTGGTGGTGCTGCACCTGGGCGCCCTGCACGAGGTGGGCTCGAACAATCCCGATGGCGTGGAAATCAAGAAGGGGCCGAAGGGCAACCGCTGGTCAGCGACCGCGCCCGCCGACGGCATCCCGTTCCATCCGTATTACACGATGAAAGACGCGGTAGGGGCCGGGTTCCTGCTGGTCATCGCCGCCTTCATCATCTTCTTCGCGCCGGCCTTCGGCGGGCAGTTCCTGGAACACGACAACTTCACCGAGGCCAACCGCCTGGTGACCCCGGAACACATCAAGCCGGTCTGGTATTACACCCCTTATTACGCGATGTTGCGGGTGATCCCGAACAAGCTGGGTGGGGTGATCGTGATGTTCTCGGCGATCGCCATCCTGTTCCTGGTGCCCTGGCTGGACAAGTGCAAGGTCAAATCGGTGCGCTATCGCGGCTGGATCTCCAAGGTGATGCTGGGCGTGCTGGTGGTGTGCTTCGTCTGGCTGGGGGTGATCGGTTCCGGCCCGGGCACGGCGGTGTGGGAAACCTGGGTGGGCCGCGTGCTGACCTTCCTGTATTTCGCCTTCTTCCTCACCATGCCGATATGGACGCGACTGGACAAGACCAAGCCGGTACCGGAAAGGGTGACCACGCATGACTGAGCGCTGGATGGTGCGGATGGCCCTGGCGGCCACGATGCTGCTGGCAAGCGGCCTGGCCGTTGCCGCCGAAGGCACGGCGAAGATGCTGCAGGCCGGCAACGACCTCGGTGACCGTGCGTCGCTGCAGCGCGGCGCGCAGCTGTACATGAACTACTGCTCCAGCTGCCATGCGCTGAAATACCTGCGCTACTCGCGCATGGCCGCCGACCTCGGCCTGACCGAAGAAGAGGTGATGAACAACCTCAACTTCACCGGATCGGCGATCGGCGATCCGGTGCCGGTATCCATGCCCACGGCCGAAGCGGAGAAATGGTTCGGCAAGATGCCGCCCGATCTCAGCCTGATCTCGCGGGTGCGCGGCCCGGACTGGGTCTACACGTACCTGAAGTCGTTCTACCTGGACAGCAGCCGCCCGTTGGGCTGGAACAACACCGTATTCCCGAACGCGTCCATGCCCAACCCGCTGTGGCAGATGCAGGGCCTGCAGCATGCCGTGCACGGCAAGCCGGAGGCGCCGGGGCTGGATCCGCCGGTGCTGGCGCTGGAGCTGCGCGCGCCAGGCAATGTCGATCCCGGACAGTACGACCAGGCAGTGCGTGACATCACCAACTTCCTGGCTTACGCCGGTGAGCCTGCCGCGCTCAAGCGCCAGCAGCTGGGTGTCTGGGTGGTGCTGTTCCTGGCCTTCCTGACCTTCCTGCTGTACCTGCTGAAGAAGGACTACTGGAAGGATGTCCATTGACGACTGCGGCATAGCGGCGGCGTGTACGTCAATCCGCGGCTCAATACCCTTGGCCTATTGGCTTTTGTGAGCGTCGGTTGCACACTCGAGAAAGAGTCGACTGTCGGAAATGGTCCGGCAGCGCCGATGCGGCAGGCGGACTCCTGTCGTTGGAGAGCCTTTGATGGCGGCGAGCGTACGCATGCGTAATACCCTGACGCTGTTTTCCTCGAACGACGATGTGCTCTGTCATCGGGTGCGTCTGGTCCTTGCGGCCAAGGGCGTCACCTATGACTTTGTGCCGGTGGATCCGCAGAATCCGCCCGAAGACCTGATCGATCTGAATCCGTACCACTCCGTGCCCACTCTGGTGGAGCGGGAGTTGGTGCTGTATGCGGCCTCGGTGGTCAGCGAGTACCTGGATGAGCGCTATCCGCATCCGCCGTTGATGCCGGTCGATCCGCTGTCGCGTGCGCGCATCCGGCTGGCGATGCTGCGCATCGAGCACGACTGGGTGCCGCAGGTGCAGGCCATCCAGCTGGGCAACAAGACCCAGGCCGAAGCGGGCCGCAAACGCCTGAAGGAACTGCTGACCAGCGCGGTGCCGTTGTTCAAGGCCAGCAAGTTCTTCCTGAATCCGGAAATGACCCTGGCCGACTGTGCGGTTGCGCCGATCATCTGGCGCCTGCAGGCGCTGGACGTGCCGCTGCCGAAGGACGGCAAGGCGATCGAGGATTATGGCAACCGGATCTTCCGCCACCCCGGTTTCATCCGCAGCCTGACCGAGCAGGAAAAGAAGCTCCGCGACCTGCCGGGCTGACCTGCACTTCCCGACTGTTTGCCAACTGTCCGCCCGCTCCCCTGCCACGCAGGGGGGGCGGGCGCGTACACTTCACGCATGACTGACGAATTCTTCCGGATGACCAGCCACCGCCCGTACCTGTTGCGCGCCCTGGTGGAATGGATCAATGACAACCAGCTGACCCCGCACATCCTGGTGGATGCCGGCGTTGCTGGCGTAGAAGTGCCGCCGTCCAGCATCAGGGACGGCCGGGTGGTGTTGAACATCGCCGAGCGCGCGGTGATGGGATTGGCGATCGACAACGAGTCGGTCGGCTTCTCGGCCCGCTTCTCCGGCGTGAGCTTCGCCGTGCAGGTCCCGATCAGCGCGGTGCTGGCGGTGTACGCACGTGAAACGGGGCAGGGCATGGCGCTGCCGGATGACATCATCGGCGCGGAACCGGCCGAGGAAGAGGTGACGCTGGAAGACGTGTCCGCTGACGCTGACGGCACGCCGCCGGATGACACGCCGCCGGACGGCAATCCGCCGCCGCGCCCGAGCGGTCGCCCGCAACTGCGCGTGGTGAAGTAACCCTGACGGGGGAGCGACGATGGTCGCTCCCTTCGCGCGTCCTCAGACGTCTTCGGCGTCATCCACGTCGGGGCGGATCGCACTGATCCGCGCCGCGCCGGGCCCGCTGAAGGACACCAGCTCATCGCCACGCAGGACCATCCTGCCCACATGGCGATCGATGCCGTCATACGAATATTCGAACTTGAAGGTGCGCTCGAAGCAGAGGCGCCCGTCGTCGCCGCGCGCCACTTTCAGGCCGATGGCGTGCACGCTCTGGTCCAGCCACTGCACGTCGGCGGCCTTGCACGCGTTGCGTCCGAGTACGCCGGCACGCTCGGCTGCCGCGCGCGACGAATTCCAGAACGCGTAGCCAAAGGCGCCGACGATCATCAGCAGGATCAGGGTGGGCATGGTCGGCGCACTGATTGAAGTAGGAACCCACAAGATGGTGCACCGGATGGCGCAGTTCAAGCGTTGGGGTGTGGTTTGCGCGCTGCGCGCGGGCTTTGAAGCGAACGTCAACAGCAACGTCAACGTCAAAAGCGTGGGGCAGTGGGCGGGCGGGGGGGGGGGGGGTGGGGGGGTGGCGGGGCCCCGCCGCGCTGGGGTCGGCGCTACCGCTTTTCGTCTTCTTTCTTACGCGGGTGGCGGCCACCGGAACCTGTCAGGGGGCCGGGCGGGGAGGCTGTGCGGGGCCTTGAGCGGCAGGAGCCGCGAAGCGCTACATGGACGTACTTGCGCGTGCCCCGCATAGCCTCCTCGCCCGGCCCACCCCAGCGGCAGCGTGAAAGCCACCACCCGCGAGGGGATTCCCACCTGTTCGACCGACCTCAACCGTCGCCCTGGATGCCACCCGGCGCCGTGGACGGATCCCGCCACCGCCGCACCGTCCGCTGGAAGAACAGGTTGTTCGGCAGCTGCAGCACCGTCCCCTCGTGTCCGTCGCCGGTTTCCTGCAGCGTGGTGTAGATCAGGTTCACGTCGATCACCCGCCCCTTCAGCCCCGGCTTCTCGCCGTTCTCCAGCACTTCGATGTAATCGTGCAGGCGGAATGGCCGCGTGGTGAAGATCAACAGCGTGCAGAAGATGTTCGACAACACGCTCCAGGCCGCGAAGAACGCCACCGCGCCCACTGCCGCGAACCCGGTGAAAGCCGTCCACAGCACCGTTCCGGACGTGCCCAGGATGCGCAGGATCACCAGCAGCGTACCGAAATAGATGACGAACGTAGTGATCCGGCGCGCGCCCATCACCATTTCCGGTGGCAGGGTGTAGTGCGCGGCGAAGCGGCGGATCAGCCGTCGCAGCACCAGCTTCAGCAGCCAGGCGGCCAGCAGGGCGGCCAGCACCAGCAGGGCCGTCTCCGCTTGTTCCAGCCAGGCATGGGCCCACGGCGGCAGGTACTTTTGCATGGAACAGACATCCGGTAACGCAGGGGGAGGTCGATGTTACCTGCGCCCGGCCCGGGGATCGACCATCGCCATGGCGCCGGGCAGGTCGGCACAGGCGGCCACTACGCCCTGTTGCAGCAGGCAGGCGCGGTTGCCCTGCAGGCGCACCTGCAGTTGCAGGGGATTGCCCTGCAGCAGGCCGCAGACGAGGATGGCAAGCAGGCCGCTGGCGGCGGGGGTGGACATGGGCCTTCTCCGTGGCCGGGGTGGCCGCTGGGTACCGGGCTTGGATGCAGGCGGGGGCCGAAAGGTTTAACGCCGCCTCCCGCTCAAGCGCTTTAAACCTTTTCCGCAGGCGCCGCATCCAAGGGTCATGCTCGACACGCTCACGCCCACACTGGATACAAGCCTGCCTGCCTACGACGAACCGGCGGTGGTGCGGGCTGCCGCCGCGGGCGATGTGGCCGCCTACGAGCAGCTGTACCGGCGGCATGCGCCGCGCCTGTTCGCGGTGGTGTGGCGGTTGTGCGGCGGCCAGCAGGCACGTGCCGAAGATGCGCTGCAGGAAGCGTTCCTGCAGGCATGGAAAGCGCTGCCGGCCTTCCGGATGGACAGCAGCATCGCCACCTGGCTGCATCGGCTGGCGGTCAACGCCGCGTTGATGGAGCTGCGCGCACGCAGCAACCAGGCCCACGCCAGCCTGGACGATGCGGACCTGGACCTGCCGGAAATGCACGTGCATGACCGCTGCGCCGGGACCGAACGCGATCTGGAAAGGGGGCTGGCCACCTTGCCGCCGCGCGCGCGCGCCGTGCTGGTACTGCATGACATCGAAGGCTGGAAACACACTGAGATCGCCGAACAGCTGCAGATGGCGGTCGGCAGTTCGAAGGCACAGTTGCATCGAGCACGCGGCCTGTTGCGCGCGCGCCTGGGAGACATGACATGAACCACGAAGACCCTCGTATGACCGACCACACCGACCACACCGACGATGCGCTGCAGCAGCGCCTGCGCGCGCTGCCAAGGGAGCTGGCGCCGCCGGGGGACGGTTGGGCACGGTTGCAGGCTGCGCTGCCGCCGCGGCCGCCGATCGTGGCGGACCCGCCGCGCACGTTGGGCCACGGCCGCCCCGCACGGCGCCGCCTGCGCTGGGCACTGCCAGCCGGCGCGGCCTTGGCCGCCAGCGTTGCGTTGTACTGGGTGGCGCCGATGACGATGCCGCTGACATCGCAGACGCCGGGCACGTCCAGCGTGCTGCAGCAGCAGGCCAGCGTGATGAGCGCCGACTACCGGCAGGCCATCGCGGCGCTGCCGCGGGTCGATGCACCCGAATGGCGCCCCGCGCTGCGCGAGCTCGATGACAGTGCCGACCAGATCCATGCGGCGCTGGCGCAGAGCCCGCGTTCGCGCTACCTGCTTGACCAGCTGCAACGCACCTATGCGCTGCGCCTTGAACTGACCCGGCAGGCGGCGACGTCCGCCACCGGCCTGCCCAGCTGACCCGATCCATCAGGAGTACGCATGACCATGAACGCTTCCATCCCACGCCGCTCGCTGCTGTTCACCGCGCTTGCGCTGTTGTCCCTGCCGGCGCTGGCGGACACCCGCATCGATGAACGCCACGCCATCGCCAGCGGCGGACGCATCGAACTGAGCAACATCGCCGGCAAGGTGGTGGTACGTGGCTGGGACCGCAGTGAGGTGCAGCTCACCGGCACGCTCGCCGAAGGATTGACGTTGAAACAGGAAAAAAGCGCGAACCGGGTACGCTGGGAAGTGCAGTACCCGCGGCGCAGCAACGGCAGCGGCGCCACCTTGGAACTGCGCGTTCCGCGTGCGGTGGAGCTGCAGCTGGGCACGGTAAGCGCGGACCTGGACATCAGCGCGATCGATGTCAAGCGCCTGCAGGCGAACACGGTCAGCGGTGACCTGCGTGCTGCCGGTCGCAGCGGCGAGAGCACGCTCAACACTGTCAGCGGTGATGTCGACGCGCAGGTGCAGACCCCCCGCATGGACGCGCGGACGGTGAGTGGCAGCATCCGGGCCGGTGGCGGGCTGTCCGGCGAAATCGGCGCCACGTCGGTGTCCGGCCGGGTGGAGGTAGAGGCCGGGCGCACCCAGCGCATGGTCGTGGAGACGGTATCGGGCACGGTCGAGCTGTCCGCGGCGGCGTTGGCGCCGGGCGGGCGGATCAGCGTGGAATCGGTCAGTGCGCCGATCTCCCTGCACCTGCCGCGCAACGTGTCCGCGCAGCTGTCGGTGAACAGTTTCAGCGGCTCCATCCAGAGCGACGCCGGCACGGTGGAACGGCCGCGTTACGGCCCTGGCAGCTCGCTGGATACCCGCTTGGGCAATGGCGATGGGGACATCAGCCTGGAATCGCATTCCGGTGGCGTGCGGGTCCGGCTGGGTCGCTGACCCGTTGGCAGGGGCCAGCCTTGGCCGGCCGCGGCGGTGCTGCCGCCGCGGTCGCCGACGCGGTCAGCTGGCTTTCTTCAGCGACCAGGTGTTGCCGAGGACTTCGATCTTGCCGCCCGCCTTGCGGAACGCGGCCAGGTCGGCGGCGATGCTGTTGCTGCTGGGCGTGGACGATGAACCGCCCTTGCGCTCGTTGCGGATGGTGTTGCTGGCCTTCGCGGGGGTCTTTGCCTTGCGGGGCATGGGTGCTCCTGTCAGGTGGAAGGGTGGGGAGGGTTCCAGGCAAGCGCCTGGTGCTGGTAGTCCTGCCGTTCACGCTGGCAGTCATCGCCGCCCATCTCGAACTGGCGACAGATGGCGGGACGCTGCGTATAGATGGAACAACGCAGGTGGTACGGGTCGATGGCTGCGCACCAGCCTTCTTCGTTCTGCGCCATGCGGCGGCCGCCGTGGCCGTCGCTTTCAACGAACCAGATGGGGACGTCATCGCCCGGCATCAACCACACCGGCATCCGGCAGCACACCGCGTCACAGCGACGGCAGTCGATGGAGGCGGGGGTCTGCTCAGGTTGTAAGGCCTCGTGGGCCTTCGTAATGCCCAAGGATGGTCTCGATCGCGGCTCGGAGCGGGTGCGTGGTCATGGCAGCGCCAAGAAAAGCATGGCCACAGGGCCCGCAAGGGGCGGCTGCGCACTGGAGCGCGCGGCGTGCGCCACAAGGGCGGCACGTCAGCGGTAGGCGCAGGTGAATGTCAAGCTGGTCGAGTTTAACGCGGATCGTGCGGAGATATGTTAATGCGAGCCCGCTGCGGCCAGCGCGAGCCCCTGCACGACGCCGAAGGAGGCATCGCCATGGACCTGGCGGGCCTCGGGGAAGGCATCGGCGGCGGCCTGCCGCAGGTAGCCGGCGCGGGACATGCCGCCGGTCATGAACACCGCATCCGGGGCCTGGCCGATGTCCTGGCGGACCTGGTCGAGCAGCTCCCGCAGCTGGCCAAGGTAGCCGTGCGCGGCCTGCCCCAGGCCCTCGGCGGAGGTTTCCGTCTGCAGCCCCTTTTCGATGAACGGCAGCGGGCTGGCGTGTTCGGTGGCGCCGCTGAGGCTGATCTTGGCACGCTCCACCTCACGGTACAGGCGGGCGGTGTTGCCGGTGTCCTGCAGCGCCTGCAGGCGGCTGCCATACGGGTCTTCGACGTGGTCGTAGCTGTGCTGGCGGAAGTCGCGCTGGCGGGTCATGTCCTGCACCATCGCCGCTTCCACGTAGTGGTGGGTCGGCACCCGGGTGATGCCGCGGCCGAACAGCGGCATGTAGGCGGCCAGGCTCAGCGCCAGGTCGATATCGGTCCCGCCGCGGGCGATGCCCCAGGCGCGGTGGATGCGCGGCGGTTCGCCGCCGCCCACGCGGGCATGGGCGATGTCGGTGGTGCCGCCGCCGATGTCCACGATGATCGCTTCGTGCGCCTGCCCGCTGGTGGCGTGGTAGTGCATGGCGGCCGCGGCGGGCTCTTCCATGAAGGCCACTTCGTCGAAACCGGCACCGAGCGCAGCTTCGCGCAGGATCGCCAGCGCCTGGTCGTTGCCGGCATCGCCGATGGAACTGCGGAACTGCACCGGGCGGCCGAGCAGGGCCTCGCGCACCGGCGCGCCCAGCTGCGCGCTGGCGGTCAGCCGGATGTGCTCCAGGATGTGGGTGGCGATCCCGGTGATGGTCTGGCGAGCGCGCGGATGCAGGTTGTAGCCGAGCATCGATTTCGGGCTCTGCACCAGGTTGCCTTCGTTCTCCTCGAAGTAGGCTTCCAGCGCGTCATCGCCATACACCGCGTTCTGCAGCAGCTGGCTGGAACTGCGCGGCTCGGCCATGCGCTTTTCCATCCACTGGCGGCGTAGCGACAGCAGCGCCTCGCGGCGCAGGGCTTCCAGCGGGCGCACCTGGCCGTTGGCGCGGGCCTGGGCGGCGGCCGCTTCGATCAGCGCCTGCAGCTCATGTTCCTGGCCGGGTTCAAGCTTGAACTCACCGGGGTCCTGCATGATGCCGGGGAAGTACACCGAGGTGCGGAACTGGTCGGCGTCACCGAAACGGATCGGCTGCACCTGGCCATCGCGGACGATGGCTGCGGCGGAGTTGCTGGTGCCGAAGTCGATGCCCAGGCGCATGGTAGGGTTCCGCTGTTTCGAGGGCCGCGCACTGTAGCGCGCCGGCCGGCCCAGCGGTAGGGCCGGTCCGCCCGGGCGGGCGGTTACAATGGACGCTGTTGAACTACAGCCAGGTTTCGCCCGATGTCCGCCACCCCCGCCTGCCCGCAATGCACGCTTGAAAATACCTATGCCGATGGTGCCCTGATGATCTGCGCCGACTGCGGCTTCGAGTGGACCGCCGAGGAAGGTGTCGGTTCCGGCGTGGTGGTACGGGACAGCAACGGCAACGTGCTGGCTGCCGGTGACACGGTCACGGTGATCAAGGACCTGAAGGTCAAGGGCTCGTCGATCCCGCTCAAGCAGGGCACGGTGATCCGCAACATCCGCCTGGTGGAAGACGATGCCGAGCATATCGAAGGCAACTCGGACAAGATCAAGGGCCTGGTGCTGAAAACCTGTTTCCTCAAGAAGGCCTGATGCCTCAGCGGCCCAGCCGCGCGCTGGCCTGTTGCCGCCGCCAGCGCTGCAGGCTGTCCAGCTTGTCCTGGTAACGCGATTGCAGGGCCGCACCGCCCAACGCCTGCGCGCGCGCCAGTTCGCCATTGGCGCGCTCCAGCTGGCCGGCCATCAGGTAGGCCCGGGCCAGCGCGAAGTGGAACTGGTGTGCGCTGTCGTACAGACGCAGCGCACGCCGGTAATAGGTGATGGCTGCATTGGCATCACCGGCACGTTCGGCCTGGGTGCCGAGCACATACTGGAAGAACGGATCACTCTGCCGCACGCTGCGCAGGCGGGACTGCAGGCGTGCCGCTTCGCTGGTTTCGCCCAGTCGCAGCAGCAGGTTGCTGGCATTGGCCAGGCTGGCCGGATTGCGCGGCGCGATGCGCAGCGCATCGGCGTAATGCTGCCGCGCCAGGGCCAGGTTGCCCCGGCGGGTTTCCAGCACGCCGAGATTGTTCAACGCCGAAGGAAAATCGCTGGCCTGGTGCAGTGCCGCAGCGTACCAGGCACGTGCACCGGCCACGTCACCGGCCTCCATCCGTTCGGCCCCGCGGTTGTTGTAGAAGTGGGCAAGCGCCCGCGCATCACTGATCGGGCGCGGGCCGTCGCGGTCGTACAGCACGTTGCGGTCCAGGTCGACGGTGCCACGGCGGCCGTTGAATTCAATGCCCGCGTTGACGTGGCCGACGTTGTAGAGCACGCCCGCATCCTGGTACCACGACACCACCTGCGCCACTTCCTGCACCTGCGCCTGGATGCCGATATGGCGCGCGAGGGTGACGAACAGCAGGGTGAAGGACAGGCAGTTGGCGCGACGATGCTGCCATGTCTCTTCGATGGTGTAGGTCGCCCCGGCGTCGTACTGCAGGTCCATGCCGTCGCGGTCGAAGATCATTTCCGCCAGTCGAAGCAGCTGCGGTCCGCGGCCGCCGCCGGGATCGATGACGCGGGCCTGCAGCAGCGCGGACAGGCCCGGCGGGATGGCCAGTACCTCCGCTGGGGAAGGGGGTGGAGCAGCCGTCGGCAGCGCGCCCTGAAACGATGCGGCAGGGGCCTGCGCCGCTGACTGCGCCAGCGCCGGCGCGGCGGCCAGCACAAGCGTGGCGAACGCCACCAATACGGGCAGCAACGGGCGGGTCATCGCCATTCTCCGCGGGCGCGGCATGCGCCACGGCCACGAGCATAGCGCCGCGCCTGCCTGCCGCTGCACCGCTGGTCGGATGCCTGGCGGTCATCCACAGCGGGTGTGGACCATGCACGCAGAAAGCTGTGCATAAGTGGCACCGAGCTTTTCGTTGCAGGCACCGTGAACGGGTGGTGAAAGAATGACCAGTGCTTGCGCCGCGGCGACTCGCTGGCCCATCCTGAGCACATGGAATTCCAGCCGATCATCCTGCCCGCCGGACAGTGGGACGCACTGCAGGCCAGCTATGCATCGCCGCCGCGCGCCTACCACCACTTCGGCCATGTGCGCGCCCTGCTGCAGCACGCGCAGTGGGTCGCCGAACAGGCGCCATGGCAACAGCCGCGCGAGGTCTACCTGGCCGTGCTGTACCACGATGCGATCTATGCAAGCGGGCGCAAGGACAACGAGGCGCGTTCGGCTGAGCTCGCTGCCGAGGCCATCGCACAGTGGCTGCCCGAACAGGACATCGACGTGGCACGGGTGCGCGAACTGATCCTGCTGACCGCACGCCACGGCAGCCTGCAGCCCGGCGATGTCGACGACGAGGCGGCGCTGTTCCTGGACTGCGACATGGCCATCCTCGGCGCGCCGGAAGCAGTGTTCGATGCCTATGACCGCGGCGTGGCCGAAGAGTATGCCGGCAGCGTGCCGGCCTTCCTCTACCGCGCCGGCCGTCGCCGCTTCCTGCGCAACCTGGCGCGGCAGCCGCGCATCTACCTCAGCGACCTGTTCCACCAGCATTTCGACGCACCGGCACGGGCCAACCTGCTGCGGGTGGCCGGGCCCTGACAGCGGCCGCTACACTGGCGGCCTGTCCTGTTGGCCTGATTGCGTGACTGATCCCGATCCCCGTCCGATCCCGCCGGAAGCGCCCGGTCCGAACGAATGCTGCGGCAGTGGTTGCCCGTTGTGCGTGCTCGACCTGTACAGCGAAGCGCTGCAGAACTATCGGCAGGCGCTGGCGGCGTGGTTGCTGCGGCATCCGGAGGCAGGCGCGCCATGAACCGCGCACGCGGCCTTCGCAGCGCCAGTGGCGTGGCGATGGTGGCCTTGCTGCTGTTCGTGGCGACCGCCCTGTGGACCCAGTTCGCGCGCGCTGACCTTGACTGGGTCACCGCTACCCTGAGCCTGTATCTGCACGGACCCTGGGGGCTTGCGCTGCGCATGGCGTACTGCCTGCTGGCAGGCGCCATCGTGGTACTCGGGCTTTCGATGTACCGGCAGCTGCGCGGTCCGCGCCGCAGTGGCGCCGCCGCCCTGCTGTTCGTGTGTTCCGGGCTGGGCCTGGCAGGGGTGGCGGTGGGGGACAGCTGGCTGCCCGGGCGGGCCCCGCTTGCGTGGCCGCTGGTGCACGGGCTTTCGGCGATGACCGCATTCCTGTGCGCCAGCGTGGCGATGCTGCTGCAGTCCTGGTACCTGCGCCGCGAACCCGGTTGGAAGCGCGCGGCGGCGGTGCTGTGGTGGTGGGCGTGGCTGGCCTTCGTGCTGTTGTGGCTGCACGTGTTGTGGCGGGGGCCGCCGCGCGGGGCAGGCCAGAAACTGGTGATCGCGGTGATCGTCGGCTGGCTGCTGTGGCTGGCATGGTCGGGCTGGCGCCACGCACGCGACGCACGCTGAGCGGACACCCGTCCCGGCACACACCCCGGCGCCTGCCGGGCGTATCGTGGACGCACGTCAAAGGCGAGGGGAATGCTGCATGCGGTCAGGTGGGAAATATGCTCGCGCGTTGCTGGCGTGGTGTGTGCTGGCGCCCTGCGTGGCTGTTGCACAGCCGGTGCAGCCAGCCAGCCACGGCAGGTTCCAGCAGGTGCCGGTGCAACCGCCACCGGGCCCGGTGCAGCGCGTGGTGGTGTGGTTCCATGCCACTGGCAAGGCCGCAGCGGCGCAGCGCGAACGCGATGCCCTGCGCGCGGCCGGCGCGCTGGTGGTGTCGGTCGACATGGGGCAGGTGCAGGACGCCTTGCAGCGCGAAGGCAGTGCGCCCTGCGCGTTCGGTGCAGGCGACGTGGAGAATTTCTCGCGCTGGCTGCAGGCGTGGCTGCACCTGCCGGGCTATCGCCTGCCGTTGCTGGCCGGCGATGGCGACGGCGCCCGGTTCGCCTATGTGCTGGCGGCGCAGGCTGGCGAGGGCGTATTCGCCGGCGCGTTGACCACCGGCTTCCAGCCGGGCGCGGACAACCAGCGCATGGCCTGTGGCGCCGGCATCGTCGATGGCACGCTGAAACCCGTGCCGCTTGCGCTGCCGTGGCTGGCGGCCGACAGCGGTGCGCAGGCGCGTGCCTTCCAGCAGACGATCGCTTCGGCACGCACCTTCCGCCGTACTGCTCGCGGCGATGCACTGCCTGGCCTGCTGGCCGCGGCGCGGGTGCTGGGCGAAGCACCCGGGGTCAACGTGGCGCCTGCCCCGAAGGACCTCGATGGCCTGCCCGTGGTCGAGGTGCCTTCGACCGTGCCCGGCGATACCGTTGCCATCTTCGTGTCCGGTGATGGCGGCTGGGCGGGACTGGACAAGGACGTTGCCGCGGCGCTGGCCGCGCAGGGTGTGTCGGTGGTCGGAGTGGACTCACTGCGGTACTTCTGGAGCGCACGCACGCCGGCCGGTTTCGCCGCCGACCTGACCCGCATCGCCGACTATTACCGCCAGCGCTGGCAGCGTCCGAAGCTGCTGCTGATCGGCTTTTCCCAGGGTGCCGATGTACTGCCGGCCAGCATCAACCGGCTGGCACCGGCGCTGCGATCGCAGGTGGAACTGATCGCGCTGCTGTCGGTGGGGCGCACGGCCGACTTCGAATTCCACGTCAGCAACTGGCTGGGCAGCAACGATGACGGCCTGCCGATCGCACCGGAGATCGCCCGCCTGCCCGCCGACAGGACCCTGTGTATTTACGGGCAGAAGGACGCCGACGCCCTGTGCCCGGACCTGCCGCCGGGCGCGCGCGTGCTGCAGTTGCCCGGCGACCACCATTTCAACGGTGACCACGACCGCCTCGCCCGGGAGATCCTCAACGCCGCTGCGCGCTAGTGGCGGGGCTCGAGAGAGATAAGGCGGGTGGCATCGAGCAGTGCGGCCGGCAGGTGCACGCCACCGGGCGCGGCCAGGTAGCGCGGCCGCCACTGCGGGGCGAACTTGGATTTGAAGCGGCGCAGTCCGCTGAATCCATAGAAGCGCTCGCCGTGGCGCGCCACCAGCGAGGCCACGCGTGACCAGCGGCCGGCGAGGCGGTGATCGGCCAGCCCGGACAGCGGCGCCATGCCCAGCGAGAACCGGGTATCGCCGCGCTCGCGTCCCCACAGGAACAGTTCGATGAACAGGAAGTCCATCGTGCCCTTCGGGGCATCGGGCAGGTGCCGCATCAGGTCGACCGACAGCTCGTGCCCGGCCGGTGCGTGCCACAGGTTGGCGAAGGCCACGATACGGCCTTCCGCTTCCACCAGCGCCACCGGGAAACGTGCCAGGTAAGCAGGGGCGAAGCTGCCCAGCGAGAAGCCTTTTTCCTCGCCGGCCTTGTCGTCCAGCCAGGCGCTGGAAACCGCCGACAGTTGCGGGATGAGTGCCGGTACGTCGTCGGCTGCCGCCACGCGGAAGCTCAGTCCGCTGCGTTTGCCCCGGTTCCAGGCTTGCCGCAGGTCGGCGCGGTCGCGGCCTTCCAGGGTGAACTCCTGCAGTGGCACCATCGCCTCTTCGCCCAGTTTCACCAGCCCCAGTCCCAGGTCGAGGTAGGTCTGCCAGTAGGCTTCGCCCACCTGGTAGAACACCGGTCGCAGGCCAAGGCGGTCCGCTTCTTCGCGGAAACGCCAGATCAGCGTCCGGGCCACGTCCGGCGGCCCCACCGGGTCGCCCATCGCGATCAGCGAACCGCCATGCCGCTGCATCATCACGAAGCCCAGCCCGGCCGCGTCGCGCAGCACCGCCTTGTCTGCGGTGAGCACCAGGCAGGCCTGGGTATCGCGTGCGGCCGCCAATACCGGCGCCAGCGCCTGCAGGGTGGCCTCATCGGCCACCGGCAGCGGTCCGCGGGTGCTGTGCAGCAGCCGGCCGATGCCGAAGATCGCCACCGCCATCGCCACCACCAGCAGCGCACGCAGCGCGCGCGGTGCGTTGCCGGACAGCGCGAACTGCCACCACAGCTCGTTCTGGTATTCCACATGGCTGTAGACGAAGAACAGCAGCCACACCACCGCCACCAGCACCAGGCCGAGGTTGCGCAGCCACGGCCACGACCACGCCTGGTCCAGCAGCGCGCCCTCGCGGTAGAACTCACGACGTGCCGTCCACAGCGCGACCGCCACCAGCAACGCAGCGACCGCGATCAGCACCTGGCCACCGCGCAGCCAGATCGGCAGCGGTGCCGCGACGCAGATCGCCAGCGCCAGCATCCAGGCGGCATGGCTGCGCCGCGACAGCCCCTGGCCGATCAGCAGCAGCACCACGCCGGCCAGGCTGCCGAGCAGGTGCGAGGTTTCCAGCAAGGGGAGTGAGGCCGTGTGCAGGTGCCGATGCGGCGCGGGCAGCGTGCCGTCCACGATCAGCGCAGCGCCGACACTGAACACCGCAAGCGCGACGATATGCGGCAGCCACGGGCGCAGTGCTTTCCAACCGGCACGGGTGGCACCGGCACCGGCACGCAGCGGACGGCGCAGTGCCGGCGCGGTGGCCAGCAGCGTGGCCAGCAGCAAGGGCAGTACGTAGTAGGTGATGCGGTAGACCAGTGCGGCGGCCAGCACCGCCCCGGGCGCGACCTGCGGCAGCAGCTTGAGCAGGCTCCATTCGAACACGCCCAAGCCGGCCGGTACGGTGGAGACCAGGCCGGCCAGCACCGCCACCAGGTACATGCCGACGAAGCCGGGCAGGCCGGTGGGCGTGGAATCGGGCAGCAGCACGTACAGCGCGGCAGCGGCGAGCACCAGTTCGACCACGCTGAGCGCGGTCACCGCCAGCATGGTGCGGCGATCCGGCAACCACAGCGCATGGCCGAAGAAAGAGAAGGTGCGCCCTCCGCGGCCGACCGCCAGGATGGCCACCGCATAGCCCAGCAACAGCGTCGCACCACCGGCCTGCAGCATCCCGGTGCGCAGCGGAACGGCCAGGGCGGCGGCGGCGGGTTCCAGGCACAGCGCGGCGCCCAGCAACACCCAGGCGCCGAACACGAAGCCCAGCGTGCTCATCAGCACCACCTGGCCGATCTGGGCCAGGTCCAGCCCGGCGCTGCGATAGCCGCGCAGCCGTACCGCGCCACCGGTCAGTGCGGCAAAGCCGACCGTCTGTCCCAGCGCATGCGCCAGGAACGCGGTGATGCCGATCCGCGCCGGATGCACGCGCACGCCACTGCGGCGCAGGCCGATGGCATCAAAGCCCACCAGGCAGGCATAGCTGGCCAGGGCCAGCAGCACCGCCAGCAGCACCTGCCCGTTGCCAAGATCGTGGAACGCCTGGCGCACCGCGCGGTAGCCATGTTGGTCGAAGGCGCCGGCCAGTCCGTGCAGCGCCAGGGCCAGCACCAGCAGCGGAAACGCCATGGTCAGCAGCCGCTTGATGCGTTGGCGGGCGGGGGCCGCGGGAGGCGGGGCTTCGGTCATGGAAGGAAAGTGGACCCGCACGGGCGATGGGCGCGTCAACGGCGCGAAGCTGCGCATCGTGCGCCCGTGCCGGGGGTTTGGCTAGAGGAGGGCGGTCGGCTGTTGCACTGCCGTTGCCATCACCACAAGCCGGGCGCGGTGGGCCAGAATGGGGCTTGTCCACAGAAAGAGGAGCACGCCCGTGTTGGAGCGTTTCGATGTTGGTCCGCGCATGTCCGAGATGACCGTCCACAACAAGGTCGCCTACCTGTCGGGGCAGATCCCCGAGGACACCAGCCAGGACATCACCGGGCAGACCCGGCAGGTGCTGGAAGAGATCGACAAGCTGCTGGTGCAGGTGGCCAGCGACAAGCAGCACGTGCTGCGGGCGGAGGTCTTCCTGGCCGACATCGCCGACTTCGATGGCATGAACGCGGCGTGGGACGAATGGGTGGTGCCGGGCATGACCCCGGCGCGTGCGACGGTGGAAGCCAAGCTGGCGCATGCAGAGTGGAAGGTCGAGATCGTGGTGACCGCCGCGGTTCCGTGATCGGGTGTTGAGGTGTTGCCGGGCTGCGCCCGGCACCTGCTCTTCAAGCAACGGCAACGGCAACGGCAACGGCAACGGCAAAAGCTGCAGGGCTGTTGGGTTGGCGGGGCGGGGCGGCTGTACAGGACACGCCGCAAGTACGTCCATGTAGGCTCGCTTTTCGCATCCATGCGAAAAGACGGTCCTGCACAGCCACCCCGCCCCACCTTCGACAGGTCCATGGCGGCCATGGGCCGGCGCTACCGCTTTTCTCTTTTTTTCATACGCGGGTGGCGGCCACCGGAACCTGTCAGGGGCGGGGGGGTGGGGCTGGGCGGGGGCGTTGAGCGCCATGGAGGGCGCGAAACGAGGCCCGCAGGAGCGGCTTCTGCCGTCCCCCGCCCAGCCCCGCCGGCCGACCCACGCACCGAGTCCACACAACCCGCCAGCCGCCGGCGGGTTCCACCGGTTCGACCACCCCCACCCCAACCTGTTCTAGAATTAGCGGCTTGAAAGACGGATCCGCCTCCCCCCATGCCCTTTGTCGTCACTGAAAACTGCATCAAGTGCAAGCACACCGATTGCGTGGAAGTGTGCCCCGTGGACTGCTTCCACGAAGGCCCCAACTTCCTGGTGATCGACCCGGATGAGTGCATCGACTGCACCCTGTGCGAACCCGAGTGCCCGGTCAACGCGATCTTCCCCGAAGACGACGTCCCGGCTGGACAGGAAGTGTTCGTGGGGTTGAACGCGGAACTGGCGAAGGAATGGCCGGTGCTCACCGTGCGCAAGGACCCGCCCGCCGACGCCGGCGACTGGGATGGCAAGCCGGACAAACTGCCGCTGCTGGAGCGCTGAACCGCGCGCACGACAACGAAGAAGGGCGCCCGAGGGCGCCCTTCTTCTTTCGTGCTGCAGGTGACGCCGAGCACGGCTCGGCGCTACCGGGCATCGCCCGTTACGGAGCCAGCTTGGCCTTCAGCGCGGCGATCAGCTTGACCGGCGCATCGGCGGTAGCCGGCAGGCCGCGCGGATCGACCGCCGACACGTATGAGCCGCCGTTGACCGCCACGACACGCACCAGGAAGTTGCTGCCTTCGAAGGCCACGTCGTAGGAACCCAGCAGCTGGGCGCGGGTGGCGATGGTCAGCCCGTCGATGGCCTCCAGTGCGGTACCCACGTCGGTGAAGGCCTGGTCCTTGCCGGCGGTGACGTTGAAGCCGGAGGCATTGTTGGCCGGCGCGGCCGGAGCCTGGCCCGGGGCAGCCGCCGGGGCCGGGCGCGACGCCTGCGAGGCCAGCACCGAACCGGTTTCACCGGTGGTGGACGCCTTGCCGGCACCGGCCGGTGCGGTCAGGTCCGGCGGGACTTCCAGCGGGCGGACTTCCGGGGCCAGCGCGTAATCGCCGCGCGCACCCTTCTTGAAGCAGCCGGTGGTGGCCACGACGGTGCCCAGGGCAAGGATCGCGATGGACAGTACGCGGAAGGTGGAAACGGATTGACGCATGGGAATCTCCTGGAACGCCACGAGGGGGTCAGTGGCTGGAAAGGGCTTCGAGCGCGGCGATGTCGCCGGCCAGATGCTCGGCCGCGGGCTGGTGTGCTGCCGACAGCGGCAGCAACGGCAGGCGCAGGTCATGGCCGATGCCGATCCGGCGCAACAACGCCTTGACCGGGATCGGATTCGGTTCGACACCACAGAAATCATGGAACGGCTGCAGGCGCGCGTCCCAGCTTCCGGTCGCATCATGATCGTGGGCGGCGGCAAGCTCGCACATGCGGCGGTAAGCACCCGGCAGCGCGTTCGAGCCTACCGAGACCAGGCCATCCATGCCGGCCTGGATCGAGCGCGCGGCGGTGCCGTCATCCCCGCTGAGGATGGCGAAACCGTCGCTGCGCAGCGCCAGCAGCGCCTTTACCCGGCCGTTGTCACCCACGGCTTCCTTGATGCCGACGATGTTCGGATGACCGGCCAGTTCAGCCACGGTTTCCGGCAGCATGTCGCAGCCGGTGCGGCCGGGCACGTTGTACAGCACCACCGGCAGGCCACCGTTGTCGGCCACGGCGCGGTAATGCGCGATCAGCCCGGCCTGGGTCGGACGCACGTAGGGCGGGGTCACCACCAGCGCGTGGGTCGCCCCGGCCGCGGCAGCGCGGCGGGTCTGTTCGATGGTCCTGGCGGTGCCGGACAGGCCGGTACCGGCCAGTACCGGCACGCGGCCGGCGATGCGCTCGACCGCGCTGGCCAGCAGCTGGTCGTATTCCGTATCGGACAGGGTGGACGCTTCGCCGGTGGAGCCGGCCACGACCACGCCGCGCACCCCTCCTTCCAGCTGCAGGTGCAGCAGGCGCTGCCAACCGTCGATGTCGAGGGAGCCGTCGGCCCGGAAGGGGGTCGCCAGCGCGGTGATGAGGCCGGAAAGGGACAAGGCGTGCTGCTCGTGGCTGTGGGGGGAGAAACGGGACGGCAGGGAACTCCGGCCGCCCTGCATGTTACTTGCGGCGCGAAAGCGCGGGCAAGTATGCTGGACACCGGTGAATCCCCGCCCGTTGGGGGCATTCAGACTCACGCACGCATTACCCGGAATCGCCTTGACCGACACCACCCCGCGCCCTTCGCCCAGCGAAAACCATCTCCTGATCAACGCCTACACGACGCATCCGGAGTCCCCCCTGCTGCCTGTCACCCGCCGCATCGCCGACAGCGGCTGCAACCTGGTGGACGCTCGCCTGTCCACCGTGGGCCGTGATGTGTCGGTCACCGCGCTGGCCACCGGCTCCTGGGATTCGGTAGCCAAACTGGAGGCCATGCTGACCCGGCTGGAGCGCGAGGAAGGCCTCAAGCTGGTCTGGTACCGCACCGAAGCCAAGCAGGCACAGTCCAACCTGCTGCCCTACATCGTGGAAGTGATCGCCGCCGACAAGCCGGGCATCCTGTTCCAGCTGGCCGATTTCTTCGACCGCCAGGGCATCACCATCGAAAGCCTGCAGAGCACCCGCTACCGTGCGATGCAGACCGGCGCGGAAATGTTCAGCGCGCAGGTCACCATCGGCGTTCCGGCGAACATGCACATCGCCGCGCTGCGCGATGATTTCCTCGAGTTCTGCGACCACCTGAACCTGGACGCGATCATGGATCCGATGAAGTTCTGACTGTTTTTTCGCACGTCCGTCACGGGCGTGCGGGGTTTCATGCAAATGTAGTAGCGTCCAGATGTAGTAGCGTCGAGCTTGCTCGACGAAGGCTCCACCCCAGGCCCTGCAAGGAACACATGAACAACGGCGACATCCTGGACCGCACCACCCTGTCCCTCCCGCTGGCACTGTCCGGCGGCGCCCACGCCACCCTCGGCGACTTCGCCGGCCAATGGCTGGTGCTGTACTTCTACCCGAAGGACAGCACTCCGGGTTGCACCACCGAAGGCCTCGATTTCAATGCCCTGCTGCCGCAGTTCGAGCAGGCCGGCGCGGTGGTCCTCGGTGTTTCGCGCGACTCGGTGAAATCGCACGACAATTTCTGCGCCAAGCAGGGTTTCCGCTTCGCGCTGGTCAGTGACAGCGATGAGGCGCTGTGCAGCGCCTTCGACGTGATCAAGCTGAAGAGCATGTACGGCAAGCAGGTGCGCGGGATTGAACGCAGCACCTTCCTGGTGTCCCCGGAAAGCCGCATCGTGCAGTCCTGGCGCAAGCTCAAGGTCGCCGGCCATGCCGATGCGGTGCTCCACGCACTGAAGGCCGCCCAGGCACAGTGACTCCCATCGCCTACTTCGTCCGCCACCTCCCTGCCCACGTGCAGGCCGGGGTGGTTTTCCCCTGCCCGTCCACCAGGAACCGATGATGACCCGAGGCAAGCGCATCTACGTGCTGGATACCAACGTGCTGATGCACGATCCCACCGCGCTGTTCAAATTCGAGGAGCACGATGTCTACCTGCCGATGCAGGTGATCGAAGAACTGGACAATGGCAAGAAGGGCACCTCCGAAGCGAGCCGCAACGCCCGCCAGGTAAGCCGTTTCCTCAATGAACTGGTACAGGCGTCCGGGCTGGACAACCTGGCAGAAGGCATCCCGTTGCAGCGACCCCATGGCCTGCAGCTGCGCGGCGTCCACAGCGCCGGCAAGCTGCGCTTCCAGACCAGCCATTTCGACGCCGGCAAGAGCTTCGGCAAGGTCATCCCGGACAACGCCATCCTCGGCGCGATCCTGGCGCTGCAGGAGGAATCACCGGATGTACCGGTGGTGTTCGTGTCCAAGGACATCAACCTGCGGATCAAGGCGGCCATCGCCGGGATCGTGTCCGAGGACTACGAGAACGACCGCGCGCTGGATGATTTCAGCCTGCTGTATACCGGCGCCACCGAGCTGCCGGAAGACTTCTGGAAGCGCCACGCAAACGACCTGCGCAGCTGGAGCGACAAGGGACGTTCGCATTACGAAGTGGAAGCGCACGAGGACGAGGACTGGTATCCCAACCAGTACGTCTACCTGCCGGGCGAGGACGAGGTGGAGCTGCGCGTCAGCAAGGTCACCGGCGACACGGTCAACCTGGCGCTGGTGGATGATTTCCGCCATGGCAGCCATGCGGTGTGGGGCATCAGCGCGCGCAACCGCGAGCAGAACTTCGCGCTCAATGCGCTGATGGATCCGGACATCGACTTCGTCACCCTGCTCGGCACCGCCGGCACCGGCAAGACCCTGCTGGCACTGGCTGCCGGCCTGGCGCAGACGCTGGACCAGCAGCGCTACCGCGAAATCATCATGACCCGCGCCACGGTCAGCGTCGGCGAAGACATCGGCTTCCTGCCCGGCACCGAAGAAGAAAAGATGACGCCGTGGATGGGCGCGCTGACCGACAACCTGGAAGTGCTGACCCAGCCGCAGGAAGGCGGCTCGTGGGGCCGTGCAGCGACCAACGACCTGCTGGCCAGCAGGATCAAGATCCGTTCGATGAACTTCATGCGCGGTCGCACCTTCCTCTCGCGCTACCTGATCCTGGACGAAGCGCAGAACCTCACCCCGAAGCAGATGAAGACCCTGATCACCCGCGCCGGCCCGGGCACCAAGATCGTCTGCCTGGGCAACGTGGAGCAGATCGACACGCCGTACCTGACCGAAACCACGTCCGGCCTGACCTACGCGGTGGACCGTTTCAAGAACTGGCCGCACAGCGCGCACATCACGCTGCGACGCGGTGAACGTTCGCGGCTGGCCGACTATGCATCGGAGGTGCTGTGAACCGATTGACGCATGTGTTGTTGCCCCTGGCCGCGGGTGCCCTGCTGGGCGCCTGCAGCACCGTACAGGGTCCGCCCAGTGTTCCCACGGCGGCCAAGACCGGGCAGTCCTGGGTGGTGACCCGGCCGGTGGTGGCCGCGCAGGTGCTCGACACCTGTTCGCGCCCCAGCCCCGGCCGCGACGCCGGCCGGGTGACCGGCTACTGGGCCCCCAGCCGCCTGCAGATCGAACAGCTGGAGGCCCAGCTGCAGCAGCTGGCGGGCCAGGTGGACGCACCGCAGGACTACGATCGCCAGTACGTCGGCATCGAAGCCGACGGTCGCGAGCTGATCTACGTCAATGCCTTCAAACTGCCGGACGACAGCGGCATCAACCCGGCGCGCGAAGCGATGCGCGCCTGCGATGGCGGTGCGATGTTCTGGGGCGCGCTGTTCGACCCGAAGCTCGGCACGTTCTCCGAGTTCCATGCCAACGGGGGCAAACAGGGCTAGCGGCGGATGCTATCGAGCAGGCGGGCATGGCGGGGCCCTACAATCGACCCATGAGCCCGAACACGCCCGCTTCCGCCCTCACCATCGCCGGATCCGATTCCGGCGGTGGTGCCGGCATCCAGGCCGACCTGAAAGCCTTTGCCGCGCACCGCGTGCATGGCCTTTCGGCGATCGCCGCGCTGACCGCGCAGAACACCCGCGGCGTCAGCGCCGTGCATGTCCCACCGATCGCGTTCCTGCAGGCCCAGATCGCCGCCTGCTTCGATGACTTCGACGTGCACGCGGTCAAGCTGGGCATGTTGGCCAACGCCGAGGTGATCCACTGCGTGGCCGATGCACTGGAGAAACATCGCCCGCCGCACATCGTGCTGGACCCGGTGATGATCGCTACCAGCGGCGCGCGCCTGCTGGAAGACAGCGCACTGGAAGCGCTGCGTACCCGCCTGCTGCCCTTGGCCACGCTGATTACTCCGAACACTCCGGAAGCCGAACTGCTGGTGGGCCGGCGCATCCTGGACGGCGACGACGCCGAGCACGCTGCGGCACTGCTGCTGGAGCTGGGCGCAGGCGCGGTGCTGCTCAAGGGCGGCCACCTGCAGGAGGGAAATCGCGTCGTCGACCGCTTCTTCGACGGCGTGAGCAGCGAGACCTTCATCCATGCCCGTCTGCCGGTGGACGCGCACGGGACCGGCTGTACGCTGGCATCGGCGATCGCCGCCCAGCTGTGCAACGGGCTGAGCCTGGCCAACGCCTGCGAGGCCGCCATCGATTACGTGGCGCGCGGCCTGCAACAGGGCTATGCGCCAGGCCGCGGCACGGTGCTGGTGCTGGATCACTTCGGCGCTGCGTCCCACGCATGACCCTGGACGCGCACAGCACGTCGCTGCAGGCGGCCGACGGGCACGCCTTCGCCCTGCTGCACTGCCTGCCCGCACAGCCGCGCGCGCGCCTGCTGTGGCTGCCTGCGCTGGGTGTGGCCGCGCGGCATTACCTGCCGTTGGCGCAGGCGCTGGCTGCGCGCGGCATCGCGGTCTACCTGCATGAGTGGCGCGGCAATGGCAGCAGTTCGCTGCGGCCTTCGCGTGCACAGGATTGGGGCTACCGGGAAATCCTCGAACAGGACCTGCCGGCCAGCCAACAGCTGCTGCTCCAGCATGACCAGCAAGACCGCGTGCTGCCGTGGATCGTAGGCGGCCACAGCCTGGGTGGGCAGTTGGCGTGCCTGCATGCCGGGCGCTTCCCCGCCGATTTCCAGCACCTGTGGCTGGTGGCCAGCGGAACGCCGTGGTGGCGCAGCTTCCCGGCGCCGCGCGGCTGGCTGCTGCCACTGGCCTACCGCTTCCTGCCTTGGCTGGCGCGGCGCAACGGCGTGCTGCCGGGCCGCCGACTCGGCTTTGGCGGCAATGAAGCACGCGGGCTGATCCAGGACTGGTCGCGCGTGGGGCTGTGCAACCGCTATGCCGCCGCAGGCATGGCCGAGGACTTGGAAAGCCAGTTGCGGCTCGTGCAGGGACAGGCGCGCGCCGTGCTGATGACCGATGACTGGCTGGCACCTACGGGATCGATGCAGGCCCTGCTGGCCAAGCTGCCCAACGTGCAGGTCACGACCTCCGTGCTGGATGCCGCGATGCTGCGCGCGCGTGCCGACCACTTCCACTGGATGAAGGCGCCGGAGCCGGTCGCGGAGGCGCTGTTGCGTTCATTTGACTGAAATCCTTCACAAAGGCGTTGACGGATGCAGCGGTAATCCGCATAATTCCGCTCCTGTTGCAGGGCGCCCGTAGCTCAGTTGGATAGAGTACCTGGCTACGAACCAGGCGGTCGGGAGTTCGAATCTCTCCGGGCGCACCATCAACAGGAACATCAACCCCGCCGTTGATGTGGTAACGCAGAAATCGCTGTCACATGCGCCCGTAGCTCAGTTGGATAGAGTACCTGGCTACGAACCAGGCGGTCGGGAGTTCGAATCTCTCCGGGCGCACCAGTGACGCGATCATCAACGCCGCCGTTGATGCAGCAGTAGAAGGCAGTACACCGTGCGCCCGTAGCTCAGTTGGATAGAGTACCTGGCTACGAACCAGGCGGTCGGGAGTTCGAATCTCTCCGGGCGCACCACTATTCGAAGAAACAGCAGGCCTCGGCCTGCTGTTTTTTTTGCATGCGCCACTTACCGCTGCGCTCGCCGACCATGGGTCGGCGCTACCGGGGTCACCGCATCGCGTGCCACCAGGCCTCCAGCGTGCCTGGCGTGCGTAGCCGTTCGCGCCACCAGCGCAGCGCCGCGCCATCTTCGCCGGTGCGCCATGCCAGCCAGAACGTTTCCTCCGGCTTGTGCTCTTCGACCTCACGGATCACCAGTTCACCGCGGTCCACCGCCGCATGCGCGCACGGCGCCGGCAGGAAACCAAAGCCGATGCCCTCGCGCTGCAGGCGCAGCTTGCTGGCCATGTCCGGCACGCTGAGGGTTTCCTGCCCCATCAGCAGGCCAACGGTGCGCGGCAACAGCCGACGCGCCGAATCGGAAACGGCGATCGCACAGTGTTCAACCAGCTGCTCGCGCCGCAGCACGCCCGGCACCGCAGCCAGCGGATGGCCCGGCGCGATCGCGAACACGAACTCGACGCTGCCCAGTGGCTCCACCACGTAGCCACCGCCACTGGGGCCCTCGCCCGCCGCCCCCACCAGCAGGTCCGCGCGACGATCGAGCAGCGCCTCCCAGGTGCCCGAGAGCGCCTCGCCGATCAGCCGCAGGCGGGTCTGCGCGGCGACGTCACGGAACGCCTTGATGTCCCGCCCCAGCAACCAGGTCGGGAACATCGAATCCACCGCCAGGGTCAGTTCGGCCTCCCAGCCAGAGGCTACCCGGCGCACCCGCAGCTCCAGCTCGCGCGCCGCACGCAGCAGGTGGCGGCCCTCATCCAGCAGCGCGCGGCCGGCCGGGGTCATCTCCGCACGCGGCCCGACCCGGTCGAACAGCTGCACGCCGAGGTCCTCTTCCAGCTTGGCCACGGTGTAGGAAATGGTCGAGGGCACCTTGTGCAGCGTCTTGCCGGCCGCAGCGAACGAGCCGCGGCGGTCGATGGCATCCAGGATCTGCAGGGCGTCGAGGCTGAGCTTGAGCATTCGAAATTTTCGATGATGGCTTGCGAAACTATCCGTTTTTCAAAGCGCGAGGGCAAGCGGATACTTCTTCGCAACGGGAAACCACGGCCTGCACGGCCGCGAGGTCCCACGTCGAAACCATCGAACAAGGAGCACCACCATGATCCAGATCCGTAAGAGCGCCACCCGCGGCAAGGCCGACCATGGCTGGCTGAACTCCATGCACACCTTCTCCTTCGCCAATTACTACGACCCGCGCTACACCAGCTTCGGCCCGCTGCGGGTGATCAACGAAGACAAGGTGATCGGCGGCCAGGGCTTCGGCACGCACAGCCACAGCAACATGGAAATCATTTCCTACGTGCTCGGCGGCGCGCTGGAACACAAGGATTCGATGGGCACCGGTTCGGTGCTGCGCTACGGCGATGTGCAGCGCATGAGCGCCGGCAGCGGCGTCAGCCACAGCGAGTTCAACCATTCGGCCGATGAGACGGTGCACTTCCTGCAGATCTGGCTGTTCCCGGACCAGGAGAACATCGCGCCGTCCTACCAGGAAACCAACTTCAGCCCCGAGGACAAGCGTGGCCAACTGCGACTGATCGCCTCGCCGGACGGTGCCGAAGGTTCGCTGCTGATCCATCAGGATGCCCGCATCTACGCCACCATCCTGGATGGCGCACAGCGCCTCACCCACACCCTGGCGAGCGGTCGCGGCGCCTATGTGCAGGTGGCGCGTGGCCAGCTGCAGGTCAACGGGATCACCCTGGAAGCGGGCGATGCGCTGCAGGTGCGCGACGAATCCCAGCTGACACTGGAAAACGGCAATGACGCCGAGGTGCTGGTGTTCGACCTGGCGCTGTAATGCCCCGCATCGCCTGACCTCTCGTGGCCTGCGACGGCACGGCGGGTCAGGCAGCCGCGCGGTACCGAGCCGGCGACGCGGCATCAACGACACAAAAAAAACGCCCGCAGAGAGTATCTGCGGGCGTTTTCATATATGGCGGAGCGAGAGGGATTCGAACCCTCGATAGAGCTTTTGACCCTATACTCCCTTAGCAGGGGAGCCCCTTCAGCCGCTCGGGCATCGCTCCGGGGTGTTGCAACCGCTGGTGGAGAAGTACTCCGCAGCGGGGACGCGAATAATAGCTTTTTTCGCGACCGGAGGTAAAGCCTTATTCAGCAGAATCTTCACTGCTGGTCGCAGCTTCATCACCGCGCTGGATGCGCTGGTAGATTTCCTCGCGATGCACGGCCACGTCCTTCGGCGCCGTGATGCCGATACGGACCTGGTTTCCCTTGACGCCCAGGACAGTCACGCTGACCGAGTCGCCAATCATCAGGGTTTCGCCAACGCGGCGGGTCAAGATCAACATTGTGGTAATTCTCCATGAAACCGTGTGGAAGGGTATCCCCCACCGGCCTGACGCGCCGTAAAGGCCCGCCCCACTACGAAGGGAAAAAGATTGCCAATGGTACCGTCAGCCCTCCCGCAGCTTCAAGGCGCGGAAGGGCTGCGGTTCATCCCAGACGCGGGCGGACCCAGTCGATCGCCGCAGCCAGGGCAGTCGCAAGGGCGGGCCCGTCCTCGCCACCACCCTGGGCGAGATCGGGACGACCACCGCCCTTGCCCCCGATCTGACTGGCAATGTGGGACAACAGTTCCCCGGCCTTGACCCGGCCCATTGCACTGCCGTTCACGCCAGCAACCAGGGCGACCTTCCCGTCCTGCGCACCGGCCAGCAGGATCACGGCATCACCCAGTTGCTGTTTGAGGCGATCCACCGCATCGCGCAAGGCTTTTGCGTCAAAGCCTTCCAATCGCGCGACCAGCACCTTCACCCCGGACACGTCCACCGCCTGGGTGGACAGGTCCGCGGTGGCACCGGCGGCGAGCTTGGCCTTCAGCGATTCCAGTTCACGTTCGAGCTGCTTCTGGCGCAGGATCTGGGTGCGGATCTTCTCCACCACGTCGCCCGCACTGCCGCCGAGCAGGCTGGCCGCTTCGGACAGGCGTGCCTCTTCGTCCGCGACGAAATCCAGCGCGCCCTGGCCGGTGACCGCCTCGATGCGGCGCACGCCAGCGGACACGCCGCCTTCGGAGGTGATCTTGAACAGGCCGATGTCACCGGTGCGGCTGACATGGGTGCCGCCGCACAGTTCGGTGGAATAGTCGCCCATTTTCAGCACGCGCACGTTTTCGCCGTACTTTTCGCCGAACAGGGCCATCGCGCCGAAGTCGAGCGCTTCCTGCATGGCCATGTTGTGCACTTCCACGGCGTTGTTGATGCGCACCTGCTGGTTGACCTTGCGCTCGATGATCGCCAGTTCTTCGGCGCTGATCGGCTGGAAATGCGAGAAGTCGAAACGCAGGCGGTCCGGCGCCACCAGCGAACCCTTCTGCTGCACGTGGGTGCCAAGCACTTCGCGCAGGGCGGCATGCAGCAGGTGGGTGGCGGAGTGATTGAGGATGGTCGCGCCGCGGCGCTCCGCGTCGACCTGGCCGGCCAGCACGTCACCGACCTTCAGGCTGCCCTCGGCGAGGGTGCCGACATGGCCATGGAACTGGCCCGCGAACTTCTGCGTCTCGGTCACGTCCACGCGCACGCCAGCAGCCGACAGCACGCCGGTGTCACCGACCTGGCCACCGGATTCGGCGTAGAACGGGGTCTGTTCGGTCAGCACGATCACCGCATCACCGGCGGCGGCGGCCTGCACCGGACGGCCGTCCTTCAGCAGCGCCACCACGCGCAGGCCATCGGCCTGCAGCGCGTCGTAACCGAGGAACACGGTGGGCTTGAGGGTGGCGACCAGGTCGGCCGGCAGGCTGACGCCGCCGCCGAACTTGCCCGCCGCACGCGCGGTTTCGCGCTGCTGTTCCATCGCCACGTCGAAGCCGGCGGTGTCCACGGTCATGTCACGCTCGCGCGCGATATCAGCGGTGAGGTCCAGCGGGAAACCATAGGTATCGTACAGACGGAACGCATCCACGCCGGGAATGATGTTGTTGCTGGCCTTGCCCGCGATGTCTTCGAAGATCTTCATGCCGGCGTCCAGCGTCTCGGCGAAGCGCTCTTCTTCGGCCTGCAGGGCGCGGGTCACGGTGTCGGCGGTGGCCGGCAGTTCCGGATAGGCCACGCCCATCTGCTCGACCAGGGTCGGCACCAGCTTGCTGAAGAACGGTTGGCGCACGCCCAGCATCCAGCCGTGGCGCAGCGCGCGACGGATGATCCGGCGCAGTACGTAGCCACGGCCTTCGTTGGACGGCAGCACGCCATCGACGATCAGGAACGAACACGCACGGATATGGTCGGCGATCACCCGCAGCGACTTGTTTTCCAGGTCGGCCATGCCGGTCAGTTCGCTGGCCTTGCGGATCAGCGCCTGGAACAGGTCGATTTCATAGTTGGTGTGCACGTGCTGCAGGATCGCCGCCAGGCGCTCCAGGCCCATGCCGGTGTCCACGCAGGGCGCCGGCAGCGGCACCAGGCTGCCATCGGGCTGGCGATCGAACTGCATGAACACCAGGTTCCAGATTTCGATGAAACGGTCGCCATCTTCATCCGGCGAGCCCGGCGGACCACCGGCAATGTGGTCGCCATGGTCGTAGAAGATCTCCGTGCACGGACCGCACGGGCCGGTGTCGGCCATCTGCCAGAAGTTGTCCGAGGCGTACGGGGCGCCCTTGTTGTCGCCGATGCGCACGATGCGCTCTTCCGGGATGCCGACCATGTCGCGCCACAGCGCGTAGGCCTCGTCATCGGTCTGGTAGACGGTGACCAGCAGGCGCTCGGCCGGCAGCTTCCAGACCTGGGTCAGCAGCTCCCAGGCCCAGGCAATGGCGTCCTTCTTGAAGTAGTCGCCGAAGGACCAGTTGCCCAGCATTTCGAAGAAAGTATGGTGACGGGCGGTGTAACCCACCTGGTCCAGGTCGTTGTGCTTGCCGCCTGCGCGCAGGCAGCGCTGGACGTCGGCAGCGCGCACGTAGCTGCGCTTCTCCGCGCCCAGGAACACGTCCTTGAACTGGACCATGCCGGAATTGGTGAACAGCAGGGTCGGGTCGTTGCCCGGCACCAGCGGTGCCGACGGCACGATGGTGTGGCCCTTGCCCTTGAAGAACTCAAGGAAGTCGCTGCGGATCTGGGAGGTAGTGAATTTGGCGGATGCGGTCATGGGGGCTGGCAGTCTGCGTGCCGGAGGCGCCACCGCCTCCAGCCACACTGGCCAGGGTCGGGTTTCGGACCTCCGAAACGTTGAAGGGTAACAGGCCAGCGGCGCTCAGTCCTCTGCATCGAAGCGGGTGGCGCGGCGGATGGTGTCGCCATCGAACCCGCGGCGGGCCAGCAGGTCGGCGGCCTTGCGCCGCTGCGGCAGGTCCTGCGGTCCTTCCTCGCCGAAACGGCGGCGCACCAGGTCACGGGCATTCTCCAGGAAATCGCCCTCGTAGCTGTCCATCGCGGCGCTTATGGCATCACTGTCCAGCCCATGGGTGCCCAGTTCGGCCTGGATGTGGCGCGGTCCGTACCCGCCATTGGCCCGGTTGCGCACCAGGAACTCGGCGAAGCGTTCATCGTCCTGCCAGCCTTCGCTGGTCAGCTTGTCCACCGCGGCCTGCGCCTGTTCGGGCTCGATGCCGCGCGCGACCAGTTTGCGGCCCAGTTCCTTGCGCGAATGATCGCGCCGCACCAGCAGGCCAAGCGCCCGCTGCAGGGGCGTCAGTTCGGGCCGGCGTCGTTTACGTGCGCCCGGTGGGGCGTCGGATTCGTCGTGCATGCTCATCCTTCACTCAGCGCCGTCCCTGACGCCACGCCGTTGGCCGGCGTGAAAATCCTGCGGGACAGGACGGCGTCACTGACGGCGCCGCCCTGCCCCACAGCATGTCTTACGCTTCGTCGGCGTCGTCTTCGTCGCCGGCTTCCTTCGGTGCTTCAGCCGGCTGGAACTTCTCGCGCAGCTCCGCTTCCAGGCGCTGGGCCACGGCCGGGTTGTCGCGCAGGTAGCCGCGGGCGTTGTCCTTGCCCTGGCCGATGCGCTCTTCGCCGTAGCTGTACCAGGCACCGGCTTTTTCAACCAGCTTGGCTTCCACGCCCATGTCGATCAGTTCGCCTTCGCGGCTGATGCCTTCGCCGTACAGGATCTCGGTGATGACCTGCTTGAACGGCGGCGCCAGCTTGTTCTTGACGACCTTGATCTTGGTCTGGTTGCCGATGATCTCATCGCCCTTCTTGATCGCACCGATGCGGCGGATGTCCAGACGCACCGAGGCGTAGAACTTCAGCGCATTGCCGCCGGTGGTCACTTCCGGGCTCTGGCCCGGCATCATCACGCCGATCTTGTGGCGCAGCTGGTTGATGAACACCACCAGCGTGTTGGAGCGCTTGATGTTGCCGGTCAGCTTGCGCAGCGCCTGGCTCATCAGGCGGGCCTGCAGGCCCGGCAGCTGGTCACCCATCTCGCCTTCGATTTCAGCCTTCGGGGTCAGCGCGGCGACCGAGTCGACCACCACGATGTCCACCGAGTTGGAGCGCACCAGCATGTCGGCGATTTCCAGCGCCTGCTCACCGGTATCCGGCTGCGACAGCAGCAGGTCGTCGACATTGACGCCCAGCTTGGCGGCGTAGATCGGGTCCAGGGCGTGCTCGGCATCGATGAAGGCCGCCGTGCCGCCCTTCTTCTGGCACTCGGCGATGGCCTGCAGCGTCAGGGTGGTCTTGCCCGAGGACTCCGGACCATAGATTTCCACGACCCGGCCCTTGGGCAGGCCGCCGATGCCCAATGCGATATCCAGCATCAGCGAACCGGTCGGGATGATCTCGACGGGCTCGACAACGCGATCGCCCATCCGCATCACCGAGCCTTTACCGAACTGCTTTTCGATCTGGCTCAGGGCGGCGGCCAGGGCACGCTTCTTGTTCTCGTCCATCGTCTTGGTCCTTGGGGAAGTGGTCATCTTTTTAATCGTGGTCAACTCGGGTTCGGGGGTGACTGTAGCGGCCGCGCATCGCACAGGATGAGACGCGCGCCGGGCAAGTCGAACATTATCGCCGCAGACGTCAGCGGCAGCCGTCCCCGGACATTCAACGGTTGGGTCGCAGCAGGCCGCAGTACAGGCCTTCGATGGCGAAATCCTGGTCCGGCAATACTTCGATGGGGGCGTAATCGGGATTGCGCGGCAGCAGGCGGATACGGTCCTTGCCGATCTTCAGCAGCTTGACGGTGATTTCCTCATCGATGCGGGCCACCACGATCTGCCCGGTACGGGCATCGCGGGTGCGGTGCACACCGATCAGGTCACCATCGAAGATGCCTTCGTCGATCATCGAATCGCCCTGCACCTTGAGCAGGTAATCCGGTGCCGGGGAGAAGAACACGCGGTCGAGCACGACGAAGTCGTCCGAGCCGATGTCCGCGCCGATCGGCAGGCCGGCTGCTACACGCCCCAGCACCGGCAGGCGCAGCACGCTGTCATCCTGCGTCGGCTCGGCGACCTGCTTCAGCGGCGGCGCCTGCACCAGGCGGATGCCACGCGCCTGGCCGGGGACGCGGCGAATGGCACCGGCCGCTTCCAGCGCTTCAAGGTGGTACTGCGCGGCGCGCACGCCCTTGAAGCCGAAGGCACGGGCGATTTCGGTCTGCGAAGGCGGTGCGCCTTCGGATTCGATGCGCTCGGCGATCAGCTGCAGGATGGCCTGCTGGGTTTCGGTCAGGTTCGTCGTGTCCATGGTTAGTAGTAATACTACTAACTCTTTCGCGCCGCAAGTGCCGTTGCGGGATGGCAGCGAACGGCGGAGCCCCTCGTGGCGGGTCGCTGGAGCCGGTGTGCTGGGCTGGGCCGGGCGGGAGGGATGGGTGGGGGACGGCAAAGACCGCATCCATGC
>NZ_JBDJNU010000026.1:0-55740 GCF_039674585.1 Stenotrophomonas lacuserhaii
CACCGGAACCTGTCATGGGTCGGGCGGGGAGGCTATGCGGGGCCTTGAGCGGCAGGAGCCGCGAAGAGCTACATGGACGTACTTGCGCGTGCCCCGCATAGCCTCCCCGCCCGATCCACCCGCAGCTCCAGCTCTCAAGCCAGCCGCGAGGGGGTCTCACCCGTTCGACTACCCGCAGACACGATGTAACCGATTACGGCCCAACGGCAGAAGCTGCAGGGCTGCTTGTTGGCGGTGGGCTTGGTAGCGCCGACCCGTGGTCGGCGGATTCTGCGGGGAATGGGATCTGATGGTTTCCGCCGACCATGGGTCGGCGCTACCGCTTTTGTTCTTTTATAACGCGGCTGGCGGCCCCCGGGACCTGTCAGAGGGGCCGGGCGGTGGGGCTGGGCGGGGGCGTTGAGCGCCATGGATGGCGCGAAACGAGGCCCGCAGGAGCGGCTCTTGCCGTCCCCCGACCAGCCCCACCGCCCGGCCCCAACCACACGTAGCCAGCTGTAAGCAGCCCGCCGCGAGGGGGTTTCACCCGTTCGACCGCTGACAAACAAGATGTAACCGATTACGGCCCAACGGCAGATAATTTCATTCGTTATCATGTCCGGCTGATACGAAACGGAGCCATCGCCCATGCGCCGCAAGATCGTCGCCGGAAACTGGAAACTGCACGGAACCCGTGAGTTCGCCACCACCCTGGTCACCGACATCGCCAACGGGGCGCCGGAACAGGGGGTCGAACTGGTGATCCTGCCGCCGCTGCCGTACCTCGGCGAGCTCGCCGATGATTTCGCCGATACCGCCGTTTCCTTCGGCGCCCAGGACGTCAGCAGCAACGAGAAGGGCGCCTACACCGGCGAAGTCTCGGCCAGCATGCTGCACGAAGTGGGCGCCCGCTACGGGCTGGTCGGCCATTCCGAGCGCCGCCAGTACCACCACGAAAGCAGTGAGCTGGTGGCGCGCAAGTTCGCCGCCGCGCTGCACGCCGGCCTGGTGCCGGTGCTGTGCGTAGGCGAAACCCTGGAGCAGCGCGAGGCCGGACAGACCGAGGCGGTGATCGCCAGCCAGCTGGCGCCGGTGCTGGCGCTGGTGGGCGGGCAGGGCTTCGAGAACGCCGTGGTGGCCTACGAGCCGGTCTGGGCGATTGGTACCGGGCGTACCGCCAGCAAGGAGCAGGCGCAGCAGGTGCATGCCTTCATCCGTGGCGAAGTGGCCAAGGTGGATGCTAGAATCGCCGATTCCCTGACCATCCTTTACGGTGGCAGCGTGAAGCCCGACAATGCCGCCGAGCTGTTCGCACAGCCCGACGTCGATGGCGGGCTGGTGGGCGGCGCCTCGTTGGTGGCCGCCGATTATCTGGCCATCGCCCAGGCGGCGGCTGCAACCTGATTAGAAGTAGTCCGAGGACGGATTCCAGATGCTGATGTTGATCCTCAATGTCGTTTACGTGCTGGTCGCAGTGGCCATGATCGCGCTGATCCTGATGCAGCGTGGTTCCGGTGCCGCCGCGGGTTCGGGCTTTGGTGCCGGCGCCTCGGGCACGGTGTTCGGCGCGCGTGGTGCGTCCAATTTCATGTCCAAGTCCACCAAGTGGCTGGCCGTGGTGTTCTTCGGCATCAGCCTGTTCATGGCCTGGTACGCCGGCCACGGCAGCCGCCCGGCCGCCCAGCAGGACCTCGGCCTGATGGCCGCGCCGGCGGCCAGCGTCCCGGTTGCTCCGGCCGGTGAACGTCCGGCCAGCGTGCCGGCCGCCGATCCGGTGCCGGTGCAGCAGCCTGCCCAGCAGCCGGTTCCGGCCGCGACTGTGCCGGCTCAGGCGGAATCTTCGAATTCTGGTGAAGAAAAGCAGCCGGAAGGCTCCCAGAAAGACTGAAGACGGTTACAATACGCCGCGCACTGGATAGATAGTCCAGCGTGATCGTAAGCCCAGGTGGCGGAATTGGTAGACGCACTACCTTGAGGTGGTAGCGACTTAGGTCGTAGGGGTTCGAGTCCCCTCTTGGGCACCATTTAGTAAGTAAGCGGGTACGTCCGGCGCGCCCTGCGCCGGGGAGCGTCATCCCGTCCACTCCCCCATGCCAAAGCGCCTGCAGGCGCGGCGGCAGAGGCAAGAGAGAATCGCTGTGCTGGCCGAATATTTGCCGTCTCTGCTGTTTCTGATCGTCGCTACCGGTATCGGCATTACGCTGATGCTGATCGGACGATTCCTCGGCCCACGCCGTCCCGATCTGCAGAAGCTCTCGCCGTACGAATGCGGCTTCGAGGCTTTTGAAGACGCGCGCATGAAGTTCGACGTGCGCTATTACCTGATCGCGATCCAGTTCATCGTCTTCGATCTGGAAATCATCTTCATCGTGCCCTGGACCCAGGTCTTCATGGAGCTCGGCGCGCGTTCGCTGGTCACCATGGGCCTGTTCGTCGGCATGCTGTTCCTCGGCTTCATTTACGTGTGGAAGAAGGGAGCGCTGGAATGGGAGTGATCCAAACTCTCGACGGCCTGATGAACAACCCCACCCCGGAAGGGCGGGTTGACGACATCCTGCGACCGGCCGGCGATAATCCGCTGCTGGAAAAGGGCTATGTCACCACCAGCGTCGATGCCCTGTTGAACTGGGCACGTACCGGTTCGATGTGGCCGATGACCTTCGGCCTGGCCTGCTGTGCAGTGGAAATGATGCACGCCGGCGCCGCGCGCCTGGACCTGGACCGTTACGGCGTGGTGTTCCGCCCGTCGCCGCGCCAGTCCGACGTGATGATCGTGGCCGGTACGCTGGTCAACAAGATGGCCCCGGCGCTGCGCAAGGTCTACGACCAGATGCCGGACCCGAAGTGGGTCATCTCGATGGGCAGCTGCGCCAACGGTGGCGGCTACTACCATTACTCCTATTCGGTTGTTCGCGGTTGCGATCGCGTGGTGCCGGTGGACATCTATGTCCCGGGCTGCCCGCCAACCGCCGAAGCGCTGGTGTACGGGATCCTGCAGCTGCAGAAGAAGATCTGGCGTACGCAGACCATCGCCCGCTGACCCTTCCACCCTACAAGAGCGCGCCAAGCCCCCATGGCAGAGCAAGCATCCTTCATCGACCGACTTTCCGCCCGCTTCACCGGCGGCAAGGTCATCGTGGTCGAACCCCGCGGCGAAGTGACGCTGGAAGTGCCTGCCTCGGATTGGCACGCCACCGCGCTCGCGCTGCGTGACGAATTTGGTTTCGAGCAGTCCGTGGACCTGTGCGGCGTCGATTACCTCGGTTACGGTTCCGACGAATGGGACACCGCTGACGTGTCCTCGCAGGGCTTCAGCCGCGGTGTCGAAGGCAAGGGCGCCGGCCGCTTCGCCTGGGGTGAATTCCCCAGCGAGGAAGATGCCGGTGGCGCGCAGCCGCAGCACATGCCGGTCCAGCGCTTTGCCGTGGTCGCGCAGCTGCGTTCGTACCAGCACAACCTGATGCTGCACCTGCGCTGTTTCGCACCGAACGAGGGCCTGCCGGTCGTGCGTTCGCTGACCGACGTATGGCCGGGCCTGAACTGGTTCGAACGCGAAGCGTTCGATCTGTTCGGCGTGATCTTCGAAGGCCATCCGGACCTGCGCCGCATCCTGACCGACTACGGATTCGTCGGCCATCCGTTCCGCAAGGACTTCCCGCTGATCGGCAACGTCGAAGTGCGTTACGACGAAGAGAAGAAGCGCGTGGTCTATGAGCCGGTCACCTCGGTGGAGCCGCGCGTCGGCGTGCCGCGCGTGATCCGTGACGACGCCCGCCTGCAGACCGCAGCCGGCGAGCGTTCGCAGGAGGCAATGAAGTGAGTGCACAGGTGATCAAGCCGGTCGAACAGGCGCACGCCGCCTTCGCCAGCAACGCTGCCGAGAACCGGCAGGAAATCCGCAATTACACGATGAATTTCGGCCCGCAGCATCCGGCCGCGCACGGTGTGCTGCGCCTGATCCTGGAAATGGACGGCGAAACCATCATGCGTGCCGACCCGCACGTCGGCCTGCTGCACCGTGGCACCGAAAAGCTGGCCGAGTCCAAGCCGTTCAACCAGTCCATCGGTTACATGGACCGCCTGGACTACGTGTCGATGATGTGCAACGAGCACGCTTACGTGCGTGCCATCGAGACCCTGATGGGGATCGAAGCGCCGGAGCGTGCGCAGTACATCCGCACCATGTTCGACGAAATCACCCGCATCCTGAACCACCTGATGTGGCTGGGTTCCAACGCGCTCGACCTGGGTGCGATGGCGGTGATGCTGTACGCCTTCCGTGAGCGCGAAGAGCTGATGGACTGCTACGAAGCCGTGTCCGGCGCCCGCATGCACGCGGCGTACTACCGTCCGGGTGGCGTCTACCGCGACCTGCCGGACCACATGCCGAAGTACAAGGAATCGCGCTGGCACAAGGGCAACGCCCTGAAGCAGCTGAACGCATCGCGCGAAGGCTCGCTGCTCGATTTCATCGAAAACTTCACCAACGAATTCCCGGGTCGCGTCGACGAGTACGAAACCCTGCTCACCGACAACCGCATCTGGAAGCAGCGTACCGTCGGCATCGGCGTGGTCACCCCGGAACTGGCCCACCAGTGGGGCATGACCGGCGTGATGCTGCGGGGTTCGGGCGTTGCCTGGGACCTGCGCAAGAAGCGTCCGTACGCCAAGTACGATGCCGTCGATTTCGACATCCCGCTGGGCAAGGAAGGCGACTGCTACGACCGCTACCTGTGCCGCGTGGCCGAAATGCGCGAGTCCAACCGCATCATCAAGCAGTGCGTGGCGTGGCTGAAGGCCAACCCGGGTCCGGTGATCGTCAACAACTTCAAGGTTGCTCCGCCGAGCCGTGAAGCGATGAAGGACGACATGGAAGCGCTGATCCACCACTTCAAGTTGTTCAGTGAAGGCTACTGCGTGCCGGCCGGTGAAACCTATGCCGCCGTCGAAGCGCCGAAGGGTGAGTTTGGCTGCTACCTGATGTCCGACGGCGCCAACAAGCCGTTCCGCGTGCACCTGCGTGCGCCGGGCTTCGCCCACCTGTCCTCGATCGATTCGATCGTGCGCGGCCACATGCTGGCCGACGTGGTGGCGATGATCGGCACCTACGACCTGGTGTTCGGCGAGGTCGACCGGTGAATCCGGCTGACCTGACCCTCTTTCCTGCAGGCAGCCGGCGCAAGCCGGCGCCGCAGCATATGGAATTCCAAGACATGCATTTCGCTGAGGTCGGCCGATGAAGGCGACAGGTAATTTCGAGGCGGCGCGCGACGTCGATCCGATGGTGGTGCTGAGCGACAAGACCCGTGCTCACATCGATCACTGGCTGTCCAAGTTCCCGCCGGACCGCAAGCGCTCGGCCGTGCTGCAGGGCCTGCACGCTGCGCAGGAACAGAACGCCGGTTGGTTGACCGACGAGCTGATCGCCGGCGTGGCCAAGTACCTGGACCTGCCGCCGGTGTGGGCCTACGAGGTCGCCAGCTTCTACTCGATGTTCGAGCTGGAGAAGGTCGGCCGCCACAACGTGGCGTTCTGCACCAACATCAGCTGCTGGTTGAACGGGGCCGAAGACCTGGTCGCGCATGCCGAGAAGAAGCTCGGTTGCCGCACCGGCCAGTCCACGGCGGACGGTCGTATCTATCTCAAGCGCGAAGAAGAGTGCCTGGCCGGTTGTGCCGGTGCACCGATGATGGTCATCAACGGCCATTACCACGAGCGCCTGACCGTCGAGAAAGTCGACGAGCTGCTGGACGGGTTGGAGTAAGCCATGGCACATCATCACGCACCCAGTGGTCCGGTCGGTCCCGCACCGTTGCCGCACCAGGTGGTCTACACCACCCTGCATTACGACACTCCGTGGTCGTACGAAAGCTACCTCAAGACCGGTGGCTATGCCGCCCTGCGCAAGATCCTCGAAGAGAAGATCCCGCCGGAGCAGGTCATCGAGATGGTCAAGCAGTCCAACCTGCGCGGCCGTGGCGGCGCCGGTTTCCCGACCGGCCTGAAGTGGTCCTTCATGCCCAAGGGCACGATGCAGAAGTACATCCTGTGCAATTCGGATGAGTCCGAGCCGGGTACCTGCAAGGACCGCGACATCCTGCGCTACAACCCGCATTCGGTGGTGGAAGGCATGGCGATCGCCTGCTACGCCACCGGCAGCACCGTGGGCTACAACTACCTGCGTGGCGAGTTCCACCACGAGCCGTTCGAGAACTTCGAGCAGGCCCTGGCCGACGCGTACGCGAACGGCTGGCTGGGCAAGGACATCCTCGGCAGCGGCGTGGACATCGACATCTACGGTGCGCTGGGCGCCGGCGCCTACATCTGCGGCGAAGAAACCGCGCTGATGGAATCGCTGGAAGGCAAGAAGGGCCAGCCGCGCTACAAGCCGCCGTTCCCGGCGAACTTCGGCCTGTACGGCAAGCCCAGCACCATCAACAACACCGAGACCTATGCCTCGGTGCCGGCGATCATCCGCAATGGACCGGAATGGTTCCAGGGCCTGTCGCTGACCAAGAACGGCGGGCCGAAGATCTTCTCGGTGTCCGGCTGCGTGCAGAAGGGCGGCAACTTCGAAGTGCCGCTGGGCACCACCTTCGACGAACTGCTGGAAATGGCCGGCGGCCTGAAGCCGGGCCGCACGCTGAAGGGCGCGGTCCCGGGCGGCGTGTCGATGCCGGTGCTGAAAGCCGACGAGCTGAAGGGCCTGCAGATGGACTACGACACCCTGCGTGCCCTCGGCACCGGGTTGGGGTCGGGTGCCATCGTGGTGCTGGATGACAGCGTGTGCTGCGTCAAGTTCGCCTGCCGCATCAGCCAGTTCTTCCACAAGGAATCCTGTGGCCAGTGCACCCCGTGCCGTGAAGGTACCGGCTGGATGCACCGGGTGCTGGAGCGCATCGTCGCCGGCAAGGCCACGATGGAAGACCTGCACCAGCTGAAGGCCGTGGCCGGCCAGATCGAAGGCCACACCATCTGTGCGTTCGGTGAAGCGGCGGCATGGCCCATCCAGGGGTTCCTGCGCCAGTTCTGGGACGAATTCGAGTACTACATCGTCAACGGTCATTCGATGGTTGACGGCAAGAAGGTGGAGGCTGCTGCCGCATGAGCGCGCAACCCGTAACGCCCAACGTGCCACCGGACCACGTGACCGTCGAAATCGACGGCCAGTCGCTGGTGGTGCCCAAGGGTTCGATGATCATCCAGGCCGCCGACAAGGCCGGCATCCCGATCCCGCGCTTCTGCTACCACGAGAAGCTGCCGATCGCCGCCAACTGCCGGATGTGCCTGGTGGACGTGGAGAAGTCGCCGAAGCCGGCGCCTGCCTGCGCCACGCCGGTGATGGATGGCATGAAGGTCGCCACCCGCAGCGAAAAAGCGCTGAAGTTCCAGCGCTCGGTGATGGAGTTCCTGCTCATCAACCATCCGCTGGACTGCCCGGTCTGCGACCAGGGCGGTGAGTGCGAACTGCAGGACGTGTCGCTGGGCTATGGCCGTTCGGTCAGCCGCTTCAACGAGCGCAAGCGCGTGGTGGTGGACGAGGACATGGGGCCGCTGGTGGCCACCGAAATGACCCGTTGCATCCAGTGCACCCGCTGCGTCCGCTTCACCGCCGACGTGGCCGGCACCTATGAACTGGGCGGCATGTACCGCGGTGAGAACCTGCAGATCGGTACCTACGACGGCAAGCCGTTGACCACCGAACTGTCGGGCAACGTGGTGGATGTGTGCCCGGTGGGCGCGCTGACCAACAAGGTGTTCCAGTTCCGTGCGCGTCCGTGGGAACTGACCGCGCGCGAATCGCTGGGCTACCACGATGCGATGGGCTCGAACCTGTTCCTGCACGTGCGTCGCGGCGAAGTGCTGCGCACCGTGCCGCGCGACAACGAGCTGGTCAACGAATGCTGGCTGTCCGATCGTGACCGCTACTCGCACCAGGGCCTGTACAGCGAAGACCGTGCGGTCAAGCCGCTGCGCAAGGTCAACGGCGAGTGGAAGGAAGTGAGCTGGGCCGAAGGCCTGGGTGCCGCCGCCGACATCCTGAAGGCCAACCAGGGCGACGCCCTCGGCGTGCTGGTACACCCGTCGACCTCGAACGAGGAGGGCGCGCTGCTGGCCCGCCTGGCATCGGGCCTGGGTACGACCCACATCGACCACCGCATCAACAACCGCGACTTCTCCGACGCGGCGACCGCCGAAGTGTTCGGGCTCCCGCTGGCCGAAATCGAAGGCGCCGACCAGATCGTGGTGCTGGGCAGCAACATCCGCCATGAACTTCCGCTGCTGCATGCCCGCCTGCGCAAGGCGCAGACCAGCAACGGCGCGAAGATCCACGTGGTCAACCCGGTCGACTTCGACTTCGCCTTCAGCATCGCCAGCAAGCAGATCGTCGCTCCGTCGGCCTTCGCCGGCGCGCTGGAAAACGCAGACCTGCGTTCGGCGGTGCAGGGCGGTCGCAACACCGTGCTGATCGTCGGTGGCATCGCCGAAAACCACCCGCAGGCCGCCGCGATCCGCGCCGCTGCGCGTGATTTCGCTGCCGCAACCGGTGCCAGGCTGTGCCGTATCCCGCAGGGCGCCAATGCCATCGGCCTGACCCGCGCCGGCGTGCTGCCGGCCGGCAAGGATGTGGCGGGCATGCTGGCACAGCCGCGCCAGGCCTACGTGGTCTACGGCCTGGAGCCGGGCCTGGATTTCGCCGACGCCCCCGCCGCCCGCAAGGCGCTGGCCGGTGCCCAGGTGGTGGCCTTCAGCCAGTTCGCCTGCGCCTCGACCCGCGATGTCGCCGACGTGATCCTGCCGATCGGCGCACTGCCGGAAATCGACGCCACGCTGACCAATCTCGATGGTCGCTCGCAGTCGGCACGCGCCGGCGGCAAGCTGCCGGGTGAGGCCCGCGAGGGCTGGCGCGTGCTGCGCGCCCTGGGTGGCGAAATGGCACTGGCCGGTTTCGAGTTCATCGACCTGGCCGGCCTGCGCGCCAGCCTGGCACCGGTGAGCGTGACCGTCGCCGCTTCGTCGGCCGCTCCCGTGGCCAGCGAAGGCCTGGAAGTGGCTTCGACCGCGGCGATCTATCGCACCGACGCGGTGGTCCGTCGTGCACCGGCGCTGCAGTCGCATCCGCTCAACACCGCCCCGCGCATCGTGCTCAATGCCACCGATGCCGCCCGCCTGCAGCTGCAGGAAGGCCAGATGGCCAAGGTCGGCACCGATGCCGGCCGCGCCACGCTGCCGGTGGTGGTCGACGCCCGCGTTGCCGCGGGTTCGGTCTGGATTGAATCGGGCCACGGTGCAACCGCACCGCTGGGCGCCGCACGCGTAACGGTGGTGGCTGCATGAACGAATTGCTGTTGAACGCAGTGGACCCGCTGCACCAGTGGCTGCTTGGCCTTGGTGAGATCGGCGCCCTGCTGTGGATCATCCTGAAGATCCTGGTGATCACCATGCCGGTGATCATTTCGGTGGCTTTCTACGTGGTCTGGGAACGCAAGCTGATCGGCTGGATGCACGTCCGCCACGGCCCGATGTACGTGGGCATGGGCATCTTCCAGGCCTTCGCCGACGTCTTCAAGCTGCTGTTCAAGGAAGTGCTGCAGCCGGCCAACGCGCACAAGGTGCTGTTCCTGCTGGCGCCGTTGATCACCCTGGCACCGGCCTTCGCGGCCTGGTCGGTGGTGCCCTTCGATGCGCAGCTGGTGCTGTCCAACGCCAACGCCGGCCTGCTGTACCTGCTGGCGATGACCTCGCTGGGCGTGTACGGCATCATCCTGGCCGGTTGGGCATCCAACTCCAAGTACGCGTTCCTGGGCGCGATGCGCGCCTCGGCGCAGATGATCAGCTACGAAATCGCCATGGGCTTCGCCCTGGTCGGCGTGATGATCGCCTCGGGCAGCCTCAACCTGACCGGCATCGTGATGGCGCAGGCCGGCAACTCCGGCTTCCTGGACTGGTTCCTGCTGCCGCTGTTCCCGCTGTTCGTCGTGTACTGGGTGTCCGGCGTGGCCGAAACCAACCGCGCGCCGTTCGACGTGGTGGAAGGCGAATCGGAAATCGTCGCCGGCCACATGGTGGAATACTCCGGCGGTGCCTTCGCGCTGTTCTTCCTCGCCGAATACGCGAACATGATCCTGATCAGCTTCCTGATCGCGATCTTCTTCCTCGGTGGCTGGTTGAGCCCGATCCAGGGCTGGGTGAACCCGGGCGCGATCTCGCCGTTCATCGACTGGATCTGGACCGGTGGCTGGCCGTGGCTGTTCATCAAGGTGTTCTTCTTCGCCAGCGCCTACATCTGGTTCCGTGCCAGCTTCCCGCGCTTCCGCTATGACCAGATCATGCGGCTGGGCTGGAAGGTCTTCATCCCGCTGACCATTTTCTGGATCGCGGTCACCGCCTTGATGGTGTTCTTCGGCGTGATTCAAAAGGGTGTCTAACGTAATGAACAGGATTACCCATTACTTCAAGAGCCTGCTGCTGCTGGAGCTGTTGGCCGGTCTGTGGCTGACGCTGAAGTACAGCTTCAAGCCGAAGTACACCATGATGTACCCGATGGAGAAGTTCCCGCAGTCCCCGCGCTTCCGCGGCCTGCACGCCCTGCGCCGTTATCCCAACGGTGAAGAGCGCTGCATCGCCTGCAAGCTGTGCGAAGCGGTCTGCCCGGCACTGGCCATCACCATCGATTCGGCCAAGCGCGAGGACGGCACCCGCCGCACCACGCGTTACGACATCGATCTGTTCAAGTGCATCTTCTGTGGCTTCTGCGAAGAAAGCTGCCCGGTGGACTCGATCGTGGAGACCCACATCCTCGAGTACCACTTCGAGAATCGTGGCGAAAACATCGTTACCAAGCCGCAGCTGCTGGCCCTGGGTGATCGGCTTGAAACCGAAATCGCCGAGCGCCGTGCCGCCGACGCCGCTTACCGCTGAGGTCGAGACATGGATTGGGTAAATATCGCTTTCTGGGTTTTCGCCATCGCAGCCGGTGTTTCGGCCGCGGCGGTGATCAGTGCGCGCAGCCCGGTCAACGCCGTGCTCTGCCTGGTGCTGACCTTCTTCTCCGTGGCCTGCATCTGGATCCTGGTCGGCGCTGAGTTCCTCGGCGTGGCCCTGGTGCTGGTGTATGTCGGCGCGGTGATGGTGCTGTTCCTGTTCGTGGTGATGATGCTGGACATCGACACCGACAACCTGCGCGAAGGCTGGGTACGTTACCTGCCGGTCGGGCTGGTGGTCGCGGTGGTGATGCTGGTGCAGATCGTCACCCTGATCGGCGTGCGGGGCAGGGCGGTCAACCCGTTCCCGGCCGACAACGCCGCCGCGCTGGCCGCAGACACGTCCAACATCATCTGGCTGGCCCGCAGCCTGTTCACCGAGTACCTGCTGCCGTTCGAGTTCGCCGCGGTCATCCTGACCGTCGCAGTGGTCGCCGCCGTGATGCTGACCCTGCGTCACCGCACCGGCATCAAGACGCAGAACCCCGGCGAGCAGACCATGGTCAAGTCGCGTGACCGTCTCACCGTGGTCAAGATGGACGTCGACCAGCCGTTCGTGCACAGCAACACCAAGGCCGCCGTCGATATGCCGGCAGCAGGCGAGGAGACCAAGCCATGATCACGTTGGGCCATATCCTGGCGCTGGGTGCGGTGCTGTTCTGCATCAGCCTGGCCGGCATCTTCCTCAACCGGAAGAACGTCATCGTCCTGCTGATGTCCATCGAACTGATGCTGCTGTCGGTGAACATCAATTTCGTCGGGTTCTCGCGCGAACTGGGTGACACGGCCGGCCAGCTGTTCGTGTTCTTCATCCTGACCGTCGCAGCTGCCGAGGCCGCCATCGGCCTGGCAATCCTGGTGACCCTGTTCCGTACACGTCGAACGATCAATGTCGGCGAAGTCGATTCGTTGAAGGGCTGATTAACAGATGGAAATCACACTCGCCAAGAGTCTGTTGATCGCAGTGGTGCTTGCACCGCTGTTCGGCAGCATCATCGCCGGCCTGTTCGGTCGCCAGGTCGGGCGCCTCGGCGCGCAGACCATCACCATCCTCGGCGTGGCGGTCAGCTGCGCCCTGTCGATGTACGTGTTCTACCAGCTGCTGTGGGGCGGCGCGCAGCCGTTCAACGAGAACCTCTATACCTTCTTCGAAGTGGGCCAGTACTCGGCGCACGTCGGTTTCATGGTCGACAAGCTCACCGCCATGATGATGGTGGTGGTGACTTTCGTGTCGCTGCTGGTGCACATCTACACCATCGGCTACATGGAAGAAGACCCGGGTTACCAGCGCTTCTTCAGCTACATCTCGTTGTTCACCTTCTCCATGCTGACGCTGGTGATGAGCAACAACTTCCTGCAGCTGTTCTTCGGCTGGGAAGCGGTGGGCCTGGTGTCCTACCTGCTGATCGGTTTCTGGTTCAAGCGCCCGACCGCGATCTTCGCCAACATGAAGGCCTTCCTGGTCAACCGTGTCGGTGACTTCGGCTTCCTGCTCGGCATCGGCGGCGTGTTGTGGGTATTCGGCACCCTCGACTACGCCACCGTGTTCGCCAAGATCATGGATCCGGAACTGGCCAACGGTGCCATCCAGGTGTGGTCCGGTTCGATCAGCCTGTTCGGCCTGCACACCATCCAGGTACTGGAACAGCCGGTCGTCTGGGCCAGCGCCACGGTGATCTGCATCTGCCTGTTCATCGGCGCGATGGGCAAGTCGGCGCAGGTGCCGCTGCACGTCTGGCTGCCGGACTCGATGGAAGGCCCGACCCCGATCTCGGCCCTGATCCACGCCGCGACGATGGTCACCGCCGGCATCTTCATGGTGACCCGCATGTCGCCGCTGTTCGAGCTGTCGCCGACCGCGCTGAACTTCGTGCTGTTCATCGGTGCCACCACGGCGTTCTTCACCGGCCTGATCGGTATCGTGCAGAACGACATCAAGCGCGTCGTCGCGTACTCCACGCTGTCCCAGCTGGGCTACATGACCGTGGCGCTGGGCGTCTCGGCGTACTCGGCTGCGGTGTTCCACCTGATGACCCACGCCTTCTTCAAGGCGCTGCTGTTCCTCGGTGCGGGTTCGGTGATCATCGCCATGCACCACGAGCAGGACATGCGCAGGATGGGCGGCCTGCGCAAGTACATGCCGATCACCTTCATCACCATGTGGATCGGTACGCTGGCCCTGGTCGGCACCCCGTTCTTCTCCGGCTTCTACTCGAAGGACACCATCATCGAGGCGGCCGAGATCCACGCGCACATGTCCAGCAGCTGGGTGGCGACCTATGCCTACTGGGCGGTGCTGGGCGGCGTGCTGGTGACCAGCTTCTACAGCTTCCGCCTGCTGTTCCTGACCTTCCATGGCAAGGAACGCTTCCGCGACGTGGCCCACGACGACCACGGCCATGGCCACGATGCGCATGACGACCATGCCCATGCCGCCGATGCGCATGCCGTCGACGGACATGCAGCTGATGCGCATGCCGACCACGGCCACGACGACCATGGTCATGGCCATGGCCCGCACGAGCCGCATGAAACCCCGTGGGTGGTCACGCTGCCGCTGATCCTGCTGGCGATCCCGTCGATCATCATCGGCTTCTTCAGCATCGGTCCGATGCTGCATGGCACCGACTGGGCGGGCCACCACGCCCATGAAGGCATCAAGGGCCAGGCCACCAACTTCTTCACCGGCATCGTGGACTTCTACGACCCGGCCAAGAACACCGTGGGCTTCCTCGGCGAGCACTTCCATGGCCCGGTGGCGTTCGCGCTGCATGGCATGACCGCCTGGCCGTTCTTCCTGACCGTGGCAGGCTTCCTGCTTGCCGTGATCTTCTACCTGTGGAAGCCGGACCTGTCGGGCCGGGCGCGCAGGACCTTCGCGCCGATCGTGTCGGTGCTGGAAAACAAGTACGGCATGGACACGCTGTGGATCGACGGCTTTGCCGGCGGCAGCGTCAAGCTGGGCAGGGTGGCGCGCTGGCTCGACACGAACATCGTCGACGGCACCGTCAACCTGGTCGCACGTGGGGCGGACGTGGCAGCCAATGTGCTGCGTCGTACCCAATCCGGTTTCCTCTATCACTACGCCTTCGCGATGATCATCGGCCTGATTGCCCTCCTGGGCCTGCTGATGCATTACCTGCGTTGATGACCTGTACGGAATAAGAAAACGTGTCGAACTGGCCCCTACTTAGTGTCCTCATCTGGCTGCCGATCATCGGTGGCGCCCTGGTCCTTGCCATCCGTGATGCGCAGACCGCCCGCTGGGCGTCGCTGGGTGTCGCGCTGCTGACCTTCGCCCTGAGCATCCCGCTGCTCACCGGTTACGACCCGGGCATCGACGCGCTGCAGTTCGTCGAAACCCGCGCCTGGATCCCGGCCTACGACATCGGCTACAACCTGGGCGTGGACGGCATCGCCATCGCGCTGATCGCACTGACCACGCTGGTCAGCGTGCTCGCGCTGATCGGCGCCTGGAGTGCCATCGACAAGCGCGTGAACCAGTACGTGGCGGCCTTCCTGATCCTGGAAGGCGTCACCGTCGGCATCTTCGCTGCCACCGACGCGATGCTGTTCTACGTGTTCTTCGAAGCGATGCTGATCCCGATGTTCCTGATCATCGGTGTGTGGGGCGGCCCGCGCCGCATCTACGCCGCGCTGAAGTTCTTCCTGTACACCTTCCTCGGCTCGGTGCTGATGCTGGTGGCCCTGGTCTACCTGTACCTGAAGGGCGGCAGCTTCCAGTTGGCCGACCTGTACGCGCTGCAGCTGACCGCCACCGAGCAGACCTGGATCTTCTTCGCCTTCCTGATCGCCTTCGCGGTCAAGGTGCCGATGTTCCCGGTGCACACCTGGCTGCCAGACGCCCACGTGGAAGCCCCGACCGCCGGTTCGGTGATCCTGGCCGCCATCGCGCTGAAGATCGGTGGCTACGGCTTCCTGCGCTTCAACCTGCCGATCGTCCCGGACGCCTCGATGGAATGGGCCTGGCTGGTGATCGCGCTGTCGCTGATCGCGGTGATCTACGTCGGCCTGGTCGCCCTGGTGCAGGACGACATGAAGAAGCTGATCGCCTATTCGTCGATCGCGCACATGGGCTTCGTCACCCTGGGTACGTTCATCGCCCTGTGGCTGGTGCGTGAGGCCGGCAATGCCGACGCCGCCCGCCTGGGCCTGCAGGGTGCGATGGTGCAGATGATCTCGCACGGCTTTGTTTCCGGTGCGATGTTCTCCTGCGTCGGCGTGTTGTACGACCGCATGCACAGCCGCCGCATCGCCGATTACGGCGGCGTGGTCAACGTGATGCCGTGGTTCGCCACCTTCGCGATGCTGTTCTTCATGGCCAACGCCGGCCTGCCGGGTACCTCCGGTTTCGCAGGCGAGTTCATGGTCATCATGGCCGCCTTCCAGCGTAATCCGTGGATCGCACTGGGCGCTGCCACCACCCTGATCATCGGCGCCGCCTACACGCTGTGGCTGTACAAGCGCATCTTCTTCGGTGAGGTGGCCAACGCCCACGTCGCCGAACTGAAGGACATCAACGGCCGCGAGTGGCTGGTGCTGGGCGTGTTCGCCATTGGCGTACTGGCCCTGGGAATCTACCCCAAGCCGCTGACCGACCTGATGGAGCCGTCGATCGCCAAGCTGGCGATGCAGATTGCTTCCAGCAAATTGCTCTGATCGGCCTGCCGAGCGAACTGATTCCAGGATTTGATAATGACCACCTCGCCGTTGCTGCCACTGACCGCTGCTGACCTGCCCCCGCTCGCTCCCGAGCTGGTGCTGGTCGCGAGCGCCTTCGCCCTGATGATCCTCGATCTGTTCGTCAGCAAGCAGAACAAGCTGATCACCCACCTGTTCTCGCTCGCCGCACTGGCGGTTGTGCTGGTCATGCTGGCCACCGGCACGGGCGGGCAGGGGGAGGTCTTCCACGGCATGTTCGTGCGTGACACCGCTGCCGACGTGATGAAGGTGGTGATCGTGCTGTGCAGCGGGCTGAGCCTGGTGTACGGCTGGAGCTACCTGCGCGAACGCGACCTGTTCCAGGGCGAGATTCCGGTGCTGGTGCTGTTCGCCACCGCCGGCATGATGATCCTGGTCTCCGCCGGCAGCCTGCTGATGGTCTACCTGGGCCTGGAACTGCTGGCGCTGTGCTCCTACGCGCTGGTGGCCAGCAACCGTGACAACGGCCTGGCCTCGGAAGCGGCGATGAAGTACATCGTGCTCGGTTCGCTGGCCTCGGGCCTGCTGCTGTATGGCATGTCGCTGATCTACGGTGCCACCGGCTCGCTGCATCTGGACGTGATCAATGCGGCCATCCCGCATTCCGACGAGCGGATGCTGCTGCTGACCGGCGCGGTGTTCATGATCGCCGGCGTCGCCTTCAAGCTGGGTGCGGCGCCGTTCCACATGTGGCTGCCCGACGTCTACCAGGGTGCCCCGGCACCGGTCGCGCTGTTCATCAGCTCGGCGCCGAAGCTGGCTGCGTTCGGCATGGCCTACCGCCTGCTGGAAGTCGGCGTGGGTCCGCTGTCGGATGAGTGGAAGCTCCTGATTGGTGGCCTGGCCGCGCTGTCGCTGGTGATCGGCAACCTGATGGCGATCGCCCAGCACAACCTGAAGCGCATGCTGGCCTTCTCCACCGTGTCGCACATCGGCTTCCTGCTGATGGGCATCGCCGGTGGTGGTTCGCAGGGCTATGCCGCCGCGCTGTTCTATGCGGTGAGCTACGCGATCATGTCGACCGCCGGCTTCGGCGCGATCATCGCGATGTCGCGCAATGGCTTCGAAGCCGAGAACATCAACGACTACAAGGGCCTGAACGCCCGCAACCCGTGGATGGCGGCGCTGATCCTGTGCATCATGGCGTCGATGGCGGGTATTCCGCCGTTCCTGGGCTTCTGGACCAAGCTGGCCGTGCTGGGCGCGGCGGTCAACGGTGGCATGCTGTGGCTGGCGCTGCTGGGTGTGATCTGCGCGGTGATCGGTGCGTTCTACTACCTGCGCGTGATCAAGGTCATGTACTTCGATGAGCCGGTGGGCGAGCCGCTGCCGCGCAACAACGACCGCGTGCTGGGCGTGGTGCTGGGCGTGAACGCACTGGCGCTGCTGGCCCTGGGCCTGGCCTGGAACCCGATCATGGTGTGGTGCCAGCAGGCATTTGCACATATTTCCTGAAAAACGATACAAAGCTGCGCAATTAGTGTAATATTCGTTTCCTGAGTTGTGACTGCAGCGGTTCTGCCAGAACATCGTTGCAAGAGGCCTCCCTCGCGGGGCAGCAATTCAACCACTTCTGATGCGGGGTGGAGCAGTCTGGCAGCTCGTCGGGCTCATAACCCGAAGGTCGCAGGTTCAAATCCTGCCCCCGCTACCAACTAGGCATCAGACGAGGGCGATTCCGGAAACGGAGTCGCTTTTCTCGTTTCAGGGGTCTCAAAGGCGCGCGCAGCTTGCACCAACCCGGTGCAAGGTCTATCATCAGCGGGCTGGCGGTATATCTGATGGTTGGCTCTGCATGGAGCGCGATCATCCCGCCACCGGCTTCGACCAGAAGCTGGGCTTCGCAGGGGATCGCGTCAGCGCGCCCTGCGGCCGGAATCCAATGACCGGATTTCACCGGACAAAGGGCCCAGTGGGCCCTTTTGCATTTCCGGGACGGGCCCATCGCGGTCCGGATCTCTTCCACATTCAACAACAAGGCAGGCTGTGAGCGACAAGGCAACCGAAATCGCGAATCTGCTCGGCCCCACCGTCGATGCGCTGGGCCTGGAACTGCTGGGCGTCGAGTATCTGCCCGCACCCGGCGGGGCCACGCTGCGTCTGTACATCGACGTGCTGATCGCCGAGCAGGACGAGCGCACCATCAACGTCGAGGACTGCGAGCGCGTCAGTCGCGAAGTGTCCGCGCAGATGGACGTCGAAGACCCGATCAGCGGCAATTACACGCTGGAAGTGTCTTCGCCGGGCGTGGACCGCCCGCTGTTCAACCTGGCGCAGTTCGGCCAGCACCTGGGACAGAACGCCAAGGTGCAGCTGAAGCTGCCGCAGGACAACCGTCGCCGCCTGCAGGGCCGGATCGATTCGGTCGATGCGGAGCAGGGCACGATCAGCTTCACCGTCGACAAGACCACCCTGGTGGTGTCGGCCGACAACATCGACAAGGCACGCATCATGCCCGACTGGGTGGCGCTGGGGCTGGCCCCGAGCAAGCCGACCGGTCCGGCCAAGCGTCCGAAGCCGACCAAAAATCCATCCAACGAGCCTGCGGCCAAGAAGCCGCGCGCGGAGTGAGCCAATGAGCAAGGAACTTCTGCTGGTAGTTGACGCGGTCGCCAATGAAAAAGGCGTGCCGCGTGAAGTGATCTTCGACGCGATCGAGGCCGCCCTGGCTTCGGCGGCGAAGAAGCGCTACCCCGACGAGGAAGTGCTGGCGCGCGTGGTCATCGACCACAAGGACGGCACCTACCAGACCTTCCGCCGCTGGGAAGTGGTGGCAGACGACGTGGTCATGGAGTCCCCGGACCGCCAGATCCGCCTGATGGATGCCATCGACGAGGCCGAAGGCGTCGACGTGGGTGACTACGTCGAAGAACAGATCGAAAACCCGGACTTCGGCCGTATCGCCGCCCAGGCCGCCAAGCAGGTCATCGTGCAGCGGGTGCGCGAAGCCGAGCGGCAGCAGGTCGTCGATGCCTGGAAGGATCGCGTCGGCGAGCTGATCACCGGTGTGGTCAAGCGCGCCGAGCGCGGCAACATCTTCGTCGATCTGGGCGGCAACGCCGAGGGCTTCATCCCGAAGGACAAGGGCATCCCGCGCGACGTGCTGCGTGCCGGTGACCGCGTGCGCGGCTACCTGGCTGAAGTGCGCTCCGAACCGCGTGGCCCGCAGCTGTTCATCAGCCGTGCCGCGCCGGAGTTCATGATCGAGCTGTTCAAGCTGGAAGTGCCGGAAGTCGGCCAGGGCCTGGTGGAAATCATGGCCTGCGCACGTGATCCGGGCGACCGCGCCAAGATCGCCGTGCTGGCCCACGACACCCGTACCGATCCGATCGGTGCGTGCATCGGCATGCGCGGTTCGCGCGTGCAGGCCGTGTCCAACGAGCTCAATGGCGAGCGCGTGGACATCGTGCTGTGGAACGAGAACCCGGCCAACTTCGTCATCAATGCGATGGCGCCGGCTGAAGTGCAGTCGATCATCGTCGATGAAGACAAGCACTCGATGGACCTGGCTGTCGCCGAAGACCGGCTGGCCCAGGCGATCGGCAAGGGCGGCCAGAACGTGCGCCTGGCCAGCCGCCTGACCGGTTGGCAGTTGAACGTGATGACCCAGGACCAGGTCACCGCCAAGTCCGAAGCCGAGCAGACCTCGGCCCGCCAGCTGTTCATGGACAAGCTGGAAGTGGACGAGGAAATCGCTGGCATCCTGGTCAGCGAAGGCTTCGGTACCGTGGAAGAGATCGCTTATGTACCCGTCGGCGAACTGCTGGCGGTGGAAGGCTTCGACGAGGACATCGTCGAAGAACTGCGCGCACGTGCCCGTGACGCGCTGCTCAACGAGGCGCTGGCCGTTGAAGAAGGCCTGGAAGACGGCGTTCCTGCCGACGACCTGCTGGCCCTGGAAGGCATGGACGAGGTCACCGCCTACGCCCTGGCCAGCCATGGCGTGCGCACCGGTGAGGACCTGTCGGACCTGGCTGCCGACGAGGTGGTTGAATTCGGCATCGAGGGGTTGGACCAGGAGCGCGCCGCGGCGCTGATCCTGTCTGCCCGCGCCGAGGAGATCGCCCGACTGGAACGCGGCGAATGAGCCGGCAATGAACAGGGCCCTGAGCCGATCAGGGCGTAGAATCCGCGCTACCTCCACAAACGGGGGGGCGCCCTCAAGATCATAGGATCCGAATGTCGCAGCAAACCACCATCCGCAAGCTTGCCGAACTGGTCAATACACCGGTTGAAAAACTGCTGGAACAGCTGGCGGGTGCCGGCATGAAGTTCAGCGGTCCCGAACAGGTCGTGACCAGCACCGAGAAGGTGAAGCTCCTGGGCTTCCTTCGTCGTGCCCACGGCAAGCCCGAGCAGGCCGTCGAAGAAGCCACCGAGGCTTCCAAGAAAATCACCCTGAACCGCCGCAAGCACCAGGAAGTGACGGTGAACGCGGGTCGCAGCAAGACCACCGTGAACGTGGAAGTGCGCCAGAAGCGCACCTACGACAAGGCGGCCGCGCGCATGACCCCGGATGAGGAGCGCGCCGACATCCTGCGCAAGCTGGAGGAATCCCGCCAGCGCAATCTTGATGAACAGGCAGCGCTGGCGGAAAAGGACCGCCTGCGCGATGAAGCCATCGTGCGCAAGCGCGAGGAAGAAGTTGCCGCCAAGGAACGTGCCGAGGCCGAGAAGAAGGCTGCTGAAGAAGCTGCCATCGCCGCCAAGGCCGCCGAAGCCGCTGCCGCCAGCCGTCCGGCTGCTGCGCGTCCGGCTGCCGATGCCGCGCCGGCCGCCCCGCGCGCCGCACGTCCGCCGGCCGGTGGCCCGTCCGCGCCGCCGCGTGGTGCCGCACCGCCGCGTTCGGATGACCGCAACAACCGCGGCCCGGCCCGTACCGATCGCCCGGGTGGTGATCGTTTCGCCGGCCAGATGCATCTGTCCGCCGCCGACCGTGCGCGCCGTGGCAACAGCAACAGCAACAACCGTGGCCGTCCGGGCAGCCGCCCGCAGCCGGGCCGTCGCGACATGCGCGGCAGCCAGAACAGTGGTCCGCACGCGTTCGAGCGGCCGACGGCTCCGGTCGTGCGTGAAGTGGCGATCGGCGACAGCATCACCGTCGCCGACCTGGCCCAGAAGCTGGCCCTGAAGGGCGGCGAAGTGGTCAAGGCGTTGTTCAAGATGGGCGTCATGGCGACCATCACCATGAGCATCGACCACGACACCGCGGCACTGGTGACCGAAGAACTCGGCCACGTGGTGGTCCGCGCCGGCAACGACGACGTCGAAGAGGCACTGCTGGCCGCCACCGGTGAAGAGCGCGGCGAAGCCGTGTCGCGTCCGCCGGTGGTCACCATCATGGGCCACGTCGACCACGGCAAGACCTCGCTGCTGGATTACATCCGCCGCACCAAGGTCGCCACCGGCGAAGCGGGTGGCATCACCCAGCACATCGGTGCGTACCACGTGGAAACGCCGAAGGGCGTGATCAGCTTCCTGGATACCCCGGGCCATGCGGCCTTCACCTCGATGCGTGCCCGCGGCGCCAAGCTGACCGACATCGTGGTGCTGGTGGTGGCTGCCGATGACGGCGTCATGCCGCAGACCAAGGAAGCGATCCAGCACGCGCGTTCGGCGAACGTGCCGCTGATCGTGGCGATCAACAAGATCGACAAGTCCGGTGCCGACCCGATGCGCGTGAAGAACGAACTGCTCACCGAGCAGGTCGTGTCCGAAGACTTCGGTGGTGACATCCAGATGGTCGAGATCTCGGCCAAGGCCGGTCTCGGCATCGACGACCTGCTGGAAGCCATTTCCGTGCAGGCCGAACTGCTGGAACTGAAGGCCGTGGCCGACGGCCGCGCCAGCGGCGTGGTCATCGAATCGTCGCTGGACAAGGGCCGCGGCCCGGTCGCGACGGTGCTGGTGCAGCAGGGTTCGCTGAAGAAGGGCGACTACCTGGTGTGCGGCATCCAGTACGGCCGCGTGCGTGCGCTGTTCGACGAAACCGGCAAGCAGCCTGACCAGGCCGGTCCGTCGATCCCGGTGCAGGTGCTGGGTCTGTCCGGCGTGCCGGAAGCGGGCGATGATTTCGTGGTGGTCGAAGACGAGCGCCTGGCCAAGGACGTGGCGCAGCAGCGCGAAACCAAGCGCCGTGAATCGCGCCTGGTGCAGTCTGCCGGCAGCCGCATGGAAGACATCATGGCCACGCTCGGCAAGGGCGAGGGCCAGCAGGTACTCAACCTGGTCATCAAGGCCGACGTGCAGGGTTCGGTGCAGGCGCTCAGCCAGGCGCTGGTCGGTCTGTCCAACGACGACATCCGCATCAACGTGATCCACTCCGGTGTGGGCGGCATCACCGAATCGGACGCCAACTCGGCGGTCGCTTCGAAGGCCACCGTGATCGGCTTCAACGTGCGTGCGGATGCCTCCGCCCGTCGCATCATTGAATCCAACGGCGTGGACCTGCGTTACTTCTCGATCATCTATGACGTGATCGACCAGGTGAAGCAGGTGGCTTCCGGTCTGCTGGGCGTGGAGATCCGCGAAGAGATCATCGGTATCGCCGATGTCCGCGACGTCTTCCGCAGCTCGAAGTTCGGCGCTGTCGCCGGCTGCATGATCGTGGAAGGCATCGTCAAGCGGAACAAGCCGATCCGCGTGCTCCGCGACAGTGTCGTGGTGTTCGAGGGCGAGCTGGAATCGCTGCGTCGCTTCAAGGAAAACGTCGACGAAGTCCGCAATGGTACCGAGTGCGGTATCGGCGTGAAGGCGTACAACGACGTCAAGCCGGGTGACCAGATCGAGTGCTTCGAGCGTATCGAAGTGCCGCGCACCCTGTAATGCTGCAAGGGACCGGGCCGAAAGGCCCGGTCCTGCTTCAATGCATCACCGTTTACCGTGCCACCCCCCAAATAGAAGAGCCCTGCCGCGTGCCCAAGACTTTCCATCGAACCGACCGTGTTTCCGCCCAGATCCGCCGCGAACTTGGCACCCTGGTGCACAACGCCGTGCGCGAACACGGGCTGCCCTCGGTCAGTGTGTCCGATGTGGAAATCACCCGCGACATGTCCCACGCCAAGATCTTCGTGACCGCGCTGATGGCCGAGCGCTCCGAAGAAGCGATGAAGGGCCTGAAGGAACTGGCCTGGCACCTGCGCATGGAGCTGGCGCGCGCGATGAAGCTGCGCCACGTGCCCGAGCTGCATTTCCATTACGACGATTCGGTCGATCGCGGCGAACGCATCGACAACCTGCTGCGTGAACTGCCCGACACCGTCGCGGCGGAAAAGAAGCGCGAAGGCAACGAAGAGTAAGGATCCGCTGGCGCCGGATGAAGCCCGGCGACTGCCTGCATCACGGATCCTGCCCGCCGGGGACTGCCCGGCGCTACGATGAACATCCATGACACGTATCCAATTCCGTCGCCTGGACGGCATCCTGCTGCTCGACAAGTCCAGCGGCATGAGCTCCAATGCGGCCCTGCAGGTCGCCCGCCGCCTGTTCCGTGCCGAGAAGGGCGGCCACACCGGCAGCCTGGACCCGCTGGCCACCGGCCTGCTGCCGCTGTGTTTCGGCGAGGCCACCAAGATCGCCGGCCTGCTGCTCGGCTCGGCCAAGGCCTACGATGCGGAAGTCGTGCTCGGCCAGACCACCGATACCGATGATGCTGAAGGGCAGGTGCTGCTGCAGCGCCCGGTGCCGGAGATCAGTGCCGATGCCCTGCAGGCCGCACTGGCGGCGCTGACCGGCCACATCCGCCAGCGTGCCCCGATCTATTCCGCGCTCAAGCAGGGTGGGGAACCGCTGTATATGAAGGCCCGTCGTGGCGATGCCATCGAGGCGCCCGAACGCGACGTCGAAGTGCGCTCCATCGAGGTGCTGGAACAGCAGCCCGATCGCCTGCGGCTGCGCGTCACCTGTGGTTCGGGAACCTACATCCGCAGCATCGCCCGCGACCTCGGTGAGGCGCTGGGGTGCGGGGCGCACATCAGCGCGCTGCGCCGCTTGTGGGTGGAGCCGTTCGCCGAGCCGGCGATGGTCACCCTGGATCAGTTGCGCAGCATGGCCGATTCCGGAGATGAAACCGGCATGGATGCGCTGTTGTTGCCGCTTTCGGCCGGTCTGGTGGACTACCCCCGGGTCGACCTGGATGAACAGCAGGCGGCGCGCTTCTGCCTGGGCCAGCGCCAGCGCGATACCCGCTGGCCGCAAGGCCTGGTGGTGGTCCATGGCGCCGACGGCGCTGCCTGTGGGCTGGGACAGGTCGATGAAAGCGGGCTGCTGGCGTGCCAGCGACGCTTCAATCGGTGACATCCGCCGGGCCCATTCAGCCCCGGACCTTGTTCCGGGAGGGCGCTCCCGTTACAATTTTGCGGCCCTTTCACGGGCAACCTGCGTCGTGCAGGATCATCATCAGCCTACGGCGAGCCAAGCGGTGCGTGAACACGTTCCTGCTGGCCCCGCATCAGAAGAGAAAAGAAAATGTCGATCGACACCCAGAAGGTTATTGAAGACAACAAGCGCAGCGCCGCCGACACCGGTTCCCCGGAAGTCCAGGTCGCCCTGCTGACCGCCCGCATCGAACTGCTGACCGGCCACTTCAAGACCCACAAGAAGGATCACCACAGCCGTCGTGGCCTGCTGCAGATGGTCAACCGCCGTCGCAGCCTGCTCGACTACCTGAAGAAGAAAGACGTGACCCGTTACAAGGGTCTGATCGAAAAGCTTGGCCTGCGTCGCTAAGCAACGAATCCTCCGCGGCGCAGCGATGCGCCGCGGTTTTGTTTTGTAGCACCGTAATACCCATCGCATTCAGACCGGAACGACCGGTCACCCGCAGGCGGCACGGGTCGCCGACGGTCCATTCGCAGACAGCATCCCAAGGACACCCTCCGTGGCAAAAATCACCAAAACCTTCCAGTACGGCAAACACACCGTCACGCTTGAGACCGGCGAAATCGCCCGCCAGGCCGGCGGTGCCGTCATCGTCAAGTTCGACGATACCGTGCTGCTGGTCTCCGCCGTTGCCGCAAAGAGCGCGCGTGAGGGCCAGGACTTCTTCCCCCTGACCTGTGACTATCAGGAGAAGTTCTACGCCGGTGGCCGTATCCCGGGTGGCTTCTTCAAGCGTGAAGGCCGTGCGACCGAGAAAGAGACGCTGATTTCGCGCCTGATCGATCGCCCGATCCGTCCGCTGTTCCCGGAAGACTACAAGAACGAAGTGCAGATCATCGCCACGGTGATGTCGCTGAACCCGGACATCGACGGCGACATCGCCGCGCTGATCGGTGCCTCGGCCGCGCTGTCGCTGGCCGGCACCCCGTTCAAGGGTCCGATCGCCGCTGCCAAGGTCGGTTACAAGAACGGTGAGTACATCCTCAACCCGACCGTGACCGAGCTGAAGGATTCGGAGCTGGAACTGGTTGTCGCCGGTACCTCCAACGCCGTGCTGATGGTCGAATCCGAAGCCGCGCTGCTGTCCGAAGACGTGATGCTGGGCGCCGTGACCTTCGGTCACCGCGAAATGCAGAAGGTCATCAACGCCATCAACGAGCTGACCGTGGAAGCCGGCACCAAGCCGTCGACCTGGACCGCCCCGGCCAAGAACGAAGTGCTGATCAGCGCCCTGCAGGAAGCCATCGGCCCGCGCCTGGGCGAAGCCTTCCAGGTGCGCGACAAGCTGCAGCGCCGCGACGCCATCTCGGCGATCAAGAAGGACGTGTTCGAGTCGCTGGCCGGTCGCGTGGCCGCAGAAGGCTGGAACCCGGCCGAGCTGTCGAAGGAATTCGGCGAGCTGGAATACAGCACCATGCGCAACTCGGTGCTGGACACCAAGGTCCGCATCGACGGCCGTGCGCTGGACACCGTCCGCCCGATCTCCGTGAAGACCGGCATCCTGCCGCGCACCCATGGCTCCTCGCTGTTCACCCGCGGTGAAACGCAGGCGATCGTGACCATCACGCTGGGCACCGCCCGCGACGGTCAGGTGATCGACGCGGTGTCCGGTGAGTACAAGGACAACTTCCTGTTCCATTACAACTTCCCCCCGTACTCGGTGGGTGAGACCGGCCGCATGATGGGCCCGAAGCGTCGCGAAATCGGCCACGGCCGCCTCGCCAAGCGCGGCGTCCTCGCCGTGATGCCGTCGCTGGAAGCCTTCCCGTACACCATCCGCGTCGTGTCGGAAATCACCGAATCCAACGGCTCCTCGTCGATGGCCTCGGTCTGCGGTTCCTCGCTGGCCCTGATGGACGCCGGCGTGCCGGTCAAGTCGCCGGTGGCCGGTATCGCCATGGGCCTGGTCAAGGAAGGCGAGCGCTTCGTCGTCCTGTCCGACATCCTGGGTGACGAAGATCACCTGGGCGACATGGACTTCAAGGTGGCCGGTACCGCTGAGGGCATCTCCGCCCTGCAGATGGACATCAAGATCGAAGGCATCACCGAAGAGATCATGAAGCAGGCACTGCAGCAGGCCAAGGCCGGCCGCCTGCACATCCTGGGCGAGATGGCCCACGGCCTGACGGCACCGCGCCAGGAGCTGTCGGACTATGCGCCGCGCCTGCTGACCATCAAGATCCACCCGGACAAGATCCGCGAAGTGATCGGCAAGGGCGGTTCCACCATCCAGGCCATCACCAAGGAAACCGGCACCCAGATCGACATCCAGGATGACGGCACCATCATCATCGCCTCGGTCAACGCCATCGCTGCGCAGGCTGCCAAGGCCCGCATCGAGCAGATCACCTCGGACGTCGAGCCGGGTCGCATCTACGAAGGCAAGGTCGCCAAGATCATGGACTTCGGTGCCTTCGTCACCATCCTGCCGGGCAAGGATGGCCTGGTGCACGTGTCGCAGATCTCCAGCGACCGCGTCGAGAAGGTTGGCGACGTGCTGAAGGAAGGCGATGTGGTCAAGGTCAAGGTGCTGGAAGTCGACAAGCAGGGCCGTATCCGCCTGTCGATGAAGGCCGTCGAAGAAGGCGAGGGCGTGTCTGCCGAGTAATCGGTGGTGGGTGACGACCGTTGGTCGTCACGCTCTTGGCTGGAATGAAAAAGCGGGCTTCGGCCCGCTTTTTCTTTGCCTGTAATTCCGCGCGGAACGGGGTGCGTGCGGCAGGTGGGGGGGCGCCATCGGCATCGGCGGCTGCGTCCCGGACATCCGGATGAGGGGCAGCTGCGATGCAGGGTGCTGTACGTGGCAGGCGATGCAGCGGAATTGTGCGGGGTCGACCCTGGCTGACCAACAGTGGGTACGCCGGCACCATCGTGATTCTTCCGGGCAAGGGCCTGGTCCCCGTCGCGAAGAATCCCTCTGGTGTTGGCGCATCCACGCAGCAGTCAGAGAGGTCCACGTCCATGTCGTCAGAATTCCGTAATTCCCATCTCCGTAACCCGGTCGCTCCGATCGAGGATCCCGGCAGGCGCCGCCTGATGCAGTCCGCGCTGGCCGGTTCAGCCTGCCTCGTAGCGGCGCCGCTGCTGGCCCACCAAGGCCTGGTGGATTCATGGGGTGAACCCATTGACAGCGAAACCGATGCCCGCGCCGATGACGATGCGCTCAAGGTCCTGCGCGAGTCACTGCTGGCAGGGCTGAATCTGGTGCCGGTAGTGGGTGGCTTCCTTTCCTACCTGGGCGCGCTGTTCATTCCTGCCGTCGGAAAGTCCGCCGAGCAGCTATGGCGTGAGATTGTCGACGCGCGGATTTCCGAGGCGCTGTTCCAATTGGTGAAGGCTGACCTGATCGGCCTCACCGGGGTAGCGCAGCTGTACGCCAATGCGGTGCGCTCCGGGGACCTGAGCGCGATCAGCACGCAGAGCGTTGCCGCCAATACCCAGTTCGTGGCCGCTGTGCCCCGCTTCGCCCAGGTGGGACAGGAAGTATCGTTGCTTCCCCTTTATGTCATTGCCGCCTCGCTGCATCTTGCATTGCTGCGCGACATGGCATTGAAGGCGGTCGAGCTGGGTTACGCCCCGGCCTATCGCAGCACGTTGGAAACACAGGCCAAGGACTGCATTGCCCGTTACACCGCGCATGTTGACCGGCACGTCGCCGCCGCCCTCCAGGCGGCCAGGGTGGACAATCCCTACGATTGGCGTAAGGACGGCTATTACGAGAGCAACAAGCCGTTGACGCAGATGCTGCAGGCAAAGGCGGCACTGCAGATCGCCGTCATCGACATGCGGGATACCTGGTATGCGTTCGACCCGGTACGTTTCCCCGCGCCGGTCGCGGTCCGGCTGGATCGTGAAGTTTTCTCTCCGATCATTGGCAAGTGGGACAGGAAGAATATTTCGCCGGACGTCCTGCCCACATGGCAGCGGCCGGCGTCGCGGCTGTCCGAGCTTGCGCTGAGCACGGTCGGATCACCCGGCGGTGCGCTATGGATCCAGGGAGTCCATGTCGTGTACCAGGATGGATCCGAGGTGGAAACCGGAATGCGTGCGAAATCCTCAGGCAAGCGACTGGCGCTACCGAACCCTTCGTACTATTTGAGGACAATCAGGGCGAGATACGCGCAGGGCATTTCCCGTCTGGAGGCCGACTATAATACTGGAACGTTCTGGCAGGGTAGCGGTCCCCGCTCCAGTGACAAGACGACATCCATCAGCTACGCGGGGCATCGCGTGTCATCCATGAGGTCGGTGGGTTATGGCCGGTCGCCCGCGCTGTTATCAGTGGGCAGCCTTATCGCGGGCTTTCAGTTGCTCAACCAGGAGGCCGTCCCGATCAGTCTGGAAACCTATGACCGGGTGGCGCCGAATATCGCTCCGCAGCTGCTCCACTGGATTGCTGGCTGAGGCCAGTCGGTCTTCGCCTGTCGATCGGGTAGTCTGCCTGCGTAATGGTCGATGGAGGCCCCCTCATCGCGCGTCGCAGACGCGCCGGAGGTAGTTCTCCGAAAGAAGAAGCGGGCGCCAGGCCCGCTTTTTCCTGGTTGAACACGCGGTGGAGTTTGCTGTCAGCGCACCGGTCTGCGTATCCAATCGATCAGGTGGGGGGCAATGACGGGAGCAATCCGTGCATCGGTCTCCGGGTGGATGCTCATGACGCTGGGTTGTTCCAAGCCAAAGCCGTAGACGAGTCCGCTGATCGCGTCATGCGCCGCACCACCGCTGCTGCCCTTACCGATGCTGCGGATTGATTGAAGCTTGTGCTTCGCGTATCCGCTGCTCGCTTTTATCTCGTTGCCCTGAAGCTCGCGACCCACGGCCACGAACCCGCCACGATTCGTGGTTAGGCCGATCCGGGCGACTCCGGCAGTGTACGACGTCTCTGCGTGTTCAATCCAAGTTTTATCGATTACAAGGTTATGACGATCCCCAACGATATCGCCAGTCTGCAATGTCTCGTCCGTCTGGTCGTAGTACAGCTTTACTGCAGACAACCACTGGGTGCGCCACTGCGAACGAACCCAGAATTCCATCCGGTTGATGCGTGTCCCAGGGGTCTTCCAGTCCGGAATTTCGTCGGGTGCGCGTGAATCCAGGTCCCACCACCCCGCGATCGGGGAGAAAATCTCCCGCAGCAGCCATACGCGTTTCTTGTCGGGATACTTTGCCGCATCGAATGCGTACCAGGTGTCACGCTGGTCGATGACTTCAAGCTGCAGCCGCGCCTTCTCGGCCAGCATCGCCGATAGTGGCTGGTTGCGTCGGGCGGGCGCGCCGTCGTTCGGGTTGTCCCTGCGCGCTTTGGCGATGGCCGCTTCCACGGTAGCGTCGACGTGGCGTGTATAGGCTTCGATCCGGTTGCTGAGCTCGCTTTTGTAGTTCTGCACCGATTCGACGCTGAAACCGATCTCCAGTCCGGTCAGGGCGATATCCCTCAGCAGCGTCAGATGCAGCGTCGCAGCGACGACGAAGAGGGGTAGCAACGCTATCTGCTCAGCCTGCAGCTGGAAGCGTGGAATGAGCGCCGAGAACTGAGTATTACTCGCTATGCTCTGTGAATGGATTGTCGGGAGGTCCTGCGCAGTTACCGCATCCCGGTACAGTCTTGAGACGCTGGTCAATCCTTCAAGATCGGCCTTCACCAGATTGAATACGGTTTCAGAAATGCGCTTGTCGGTGTATTCGCGCCACATCTGCTCAGGCGTTTTGCCTTGTCTGGGAAGAAACAGGGCTCCCACGTAGGAGAGCAGCCCACCCACCACGGGAGCTTGATAAAGGGCGCCAAGCGTTGACTCGCGCATCAGGTCGTAGAGCTCGCCGGTTGGCTCGCTGGGCGCCGTGATGGTGGGTAGCCGGGAATCTATCCAGAGCGTCGTCTGCCGGGTTGGCGAGGCCCGCAGGGAACCGGCTGCCAGAGACGTGCATCCCAGTGCGGCGGCGGCCATCAGTTTTCTGCGGACGGGGTCGCGGGGGACCGCCTGAGCCGTGTCGGTGGCGGGAAAATCATGACGCTTCATTGGCTGACCTCGCTTTGACGGACCGGTTGGTGCGTCAAGCTTCAGCTCACCAGCTCGCTGGCGGCAGCGGAAAATGCACCAGGAAAAGGCGGGTCAAAAGCGCAATGATGGCTAGGGCATTACCGGTAGTGCGTGGGCAATGTCGATAGCACGCGACGGGTCCATCCGTACCTGGGCGCCTGCGCGTGCAGTGGGTGATCCCGCGCATGCGTCGATCATCAATCCGCCCACACGCTGTGCGGATCGCCATGCCGAGCCCTTTGCGTCGTCGCACGCGCCAGCACGGCAAACCCGGCCGCCATCGCCAGGGCCACCGCATCCACCCAGAACAACGCCCAGTGGCCATGGCCGGCGCTGGTCCACCACCACCATCCACTCAGTGCGCCATGTGCCAGCGGCACCAGCGCGGTGACCACGGCGGCGGCCCACAGCAGTTCGCGCGCGGCCTGCGCCGGGCGACGCAGCGCGGCCCACAGCGCGCACGCACCCCAGGTCAGGAAACATACCCAGCGGATGCCCGCATCCACCGCATGCGGTGCGACGCGTTCGAGCACCTGTGCGGCGACGAAGGCTGCCGAGATCGCCACCACCAGGCCGATGCAGACCCCGACCGTGGCCCGCGCCATGTTGACCTGCGCGCGGCCCTGCTCGACCTGTCGCCGCTTGCGCCGCGATTCGATCCACAGCAGGTTGCCGGAGTAGAACAGGAAGGCGCCGCCCAGGCCCAGCAGGAAATACAGCCAGGCCACCACGCCATTGCCGAACTCACCGAAGTGCAGCGCATAGGCCGCGCTCAGGGTGGCGTGGTTGGCATCGCGGCGTCCGGGCAACTGGCTGGCCAGCAGGCGGCCGCTGGCGACGTCGAAGGCGACCGCGCCGGCCGGGCCCAGTGTGCCTTCGGATTCGCCGGTGATCTCGATCGTGGCACTGACGTCGCCGGCGTTGGCCAGCTTCAGGTAGGCCGGTTCGAAGCCCTGCACGCCTTGGTCGCGGGCCACCTGCAGCGAACGCGCATGCAGGTCGGCCAGGTTGACCGCCTCGCCTGCGGTGCCGCTGGCGGGGCGGATCGGCGCGGTATCCATCGCCGACGGTACCGCCTGCATCAGCTTGCCGTCGTAGATCAGTGGGTTGAGCAGGGCCATCTGCAGGAACACCAGGCACAGCAGTGCCCCGGTGACGGCGAACATCAGGTGGAAGGGCAGGCTGAGCACGCCGATGATGTTGTGCGCGTCCTGCCAGAACTGTTTCAGGTTGCGGCCCGGACGCAGCGCGAACAGGTCGCCGGCCAGCTTCGGCAGGTGGATCACCAGCCCGCTGAGCAGCGCCACGCCGTACAGCAGGCTGACGATGCCCATCAGGTACATGCCGGCCACCGGCAGGCCCAGCGTGTAATGCAGTTCGTTGACCAGCTCGGCCAGCCCGGCCTGCGGCGGGGTGACGCTGCCGTCGTAATGGTCCAGCCAGGCGTATTGCCAGATGCCCTTGGCGTCCTGCCAGTAGGCGATCGGCTGCGGATGGTCGCCGCCGGGGAAGGTCATGCCCATGTGCGTACGCGCGGCCGGATGGCGTTCCAGCACGCCGTCCAGCAGGCGTTGCGCGTCGGCCAGGGTGGCCGCGGGCTGGTCCACCGATGCCGGGGTCTGCCACAGCGGGATGTCGTGGTGGAACACGGTCAGCGCGCCGGCGTAGAAGGCCACGAACAACGCGAAGCCAGCCACCAGGCCGGCCCAGGTATGCAGCGTGGTGAAGGTGCGCAGGGTCTGCGAGCTGAACTTCATTCGATCGTTCTCATTGCACCGCGCCGGATACGCGCAGCAGCCACAACAGGAGGAAGCCGCCGGCGGCGCAGGCGCTCATCACCGTCCATGCGCGGGCAGCGCTGCGGAAGCTGAAGGCCCACACTGCCGCCAGCATCCACAGCGGGATGAAGGCGATCAGGCTGGGCACCAGCGAGGCTGCCCACGGGCCCGGTGGCAACCAGGCCGCCAGCCCGGTGACGGCGGCGGCAACGAACAGTCCAGCGATCAGTCCGGCAAAGGCGCGCGACCACATCAGTGCGGCTTCCGGGCCGGCACCGCGGCAGGACGGTGCCAGGCGGAGAGGGCAGGCAGCAGCATGGCGACGGCCATCCATGCGCACAGGGCGACCACCAGCCCCGCGCCGACGCCCAGGTCGGCCATCCACAGCCACAGACCGGCAACAGCGGCCACGGTGCCGATCTCGCGGCCCAGCCGGCCGGCACGGCGCAGGCGTGGCCAGCGGCAGTGCGGAGAAGCGGCGTAGAACGCCAGCGCGGACAGCGCGGTGGTCAGCATCGCCAGCGAGCAGAAGCCCAGCGAGGACAATCCGATGGTGGGCACCTGCATCAGCGTGTTTTTCCCGCCGGATACAACGTGGGAGGACGATCAGCAAGCGGGGTCATCGGGAATCCGGGGAGGGGGCGGGGGAAGCCGGAGCGGCGCACGCGTATGGTAATCATTGACTTTTACGCGATCCAGTGTCCTCTATTCAGTAAGCCGCAGGCGCTGCGCTTGGGCTTTATGCCGCGCTGGTTTAAGATCAACCACAGCCCTCCCACTGGATTCAGGTGGCCCGCGCCAAGCGCCGGCCGAGCGTGTGACATGAGCACTACCATCGCCCACCGCTGACCGGCACCCGAAGGCCCCCATCCAGGCGCCGTCGTGGCGCTTTTTTATTGCCCGGGACCGCCCCGGATCCGCATTCCAGCCCGCCGCGCGGGCACAGCATGAAGCCATCTCGATGATCACGATCACCCTTCCCGACGGCAGCCGCCGCGAATTCGAACATCCCGTCAGCGTCATGGAGGTGGCCCAGTCGATCGGCGCCGGCCTGGCCAAGGCCACCATCGCCGGTTCGGTCGATGGCGTGCTGGTCGATGCCAGTGACGTGATCGCCAAGGACGCGACCCTGCGCATCATCACCGCCAAGGACGAGGAGGGCGTGGAGATCATCCGCCACTCCAGCGCGCACCTGGTCGGTCATGCAGTCAAGCAGTTGTACCCGGACGCCAAGATGGTGATCGGTCCGGTCATCGCCGAAGGCTTCTATTACGACATCCAGTCCGAGCGTCCGTTCACCCCGGATGACCTGGCCGCGATCGAAAAGCGCATGGGCGAGCTGATCGCCCAGGACTACGACGTGGTCAAGAAGGTGACCCCGCGCGCGGAAGTCGTGGAAATCTTCAAGGCGCGTGGCGAGGACTACAAGCTGCGCCTGATTGAAGACATGTCGCCGGACATCCAGGCCATGGGCATGTATTACCACCAGGAATACGTGGACATGTGCCGAGGCCCGCACGTGCCCAACACGCGCTTCCTGAAGGCCTTCAAGCTGACCCGTATTTCCGGCGCGTACTGGCGTGGTGATGCGCAGAACGAGCAGCTGCAGCGCATCTACGGCACCGCCTGGGCGGACAAGAAGCAGCTCGATGCGTACATCAAGCGCATCGAAGAAGCAGAAATGCGCGACCACCGTCGCATCGGCAAACAGCAGGACCTGTTCCACCTGCAGGAAGAGGCACCGGGCCTGGTGTTCTGGCACCCCAAGGGCTGGGCACTGTGGCAGGTGGTCGAGCAGTACATGCGCCGCGTTTACCGCAACAGCGGCTATGGCGAAGTGCGCTGCCCGCAGATTCTGGACGTGTCGCTGTGGAAGCAGTCCGGCCACTGGGACAACTACAAGGAGAACATGTTCTTCACCGAATCGGAGAAGCGCACCTATGCGGTGAAGCCGATGAACTGCCCGGGCCACATCCAGGTGTTCAACCAGGGCCTGCACAGCTACCGCGACCTGCCGATCCGTTACGGTGAATTCGGTTCCTGCCATCGCAACGAGCCGTCCGGCGCGCTGCACGGCATCCTGCGCGTGCGCGGCTTCACCCAGGACGACGGCCATGTGTTCTGCACCGAATCGCAGATCGAAGACGAAGTGACCGCGTTCCACCAGCAGGCGCTGGCGGTGTACCAGCACTTCGGTTTCGAGGACATCCAGATCAAGATCGCGCTGCGTCCGGAATCGCGCCTGGGCGACGACGCCACCTGGGACAAGGCCGAAGGCGCGCTGCGCTCGGCGCTGTCCAGCTGCGGCGTGGAATGGCAGGAACTGCCGGGCGAAGGCGCCTTCTACGGTCCGAAGATCGAGTACCACCTGAAGGACGCCATCGGCCGTACCTGGCAGCTGGGCACCATGCAGGTCGATTTCATGATGCCCGGCCGCCTCGGCGCCGAGTACGTGGACGAGAACAGCCAGAAGAAGCATCCGGTCATGCTGCACCGGGCGATCGTCGGTTCGATGGAGCGCTTCATCGGCATCCTGATCGAGCACCACGCCGGCCAGTTCCCGGCCTGGCTGGCGCCGACCCAGGTGGTGGTGGCCAACATTACCGATGCCCAGGCTGAATACGTGAGCGAGGTTCGCAAATCCCTTGCGGATCAAGGCTTCCGGGTAGTCGCCGATTTGCGTAATGAGAAGATCGGTTATAAGATTCGCGAGCACACGCTTCAGCGCGTGCCGTACCTGCTGGTCATTGGTGACCGCGAAAAGGAAAACGGCGCCGTGGCGGTGCGTACGCGTTCCGGCGAGGACCTGGGCAGCATGAGTCTCCAGGCCTTCATTGAACGGCTGCAGGCCGAGGGCGCGTAATCAAAGGTCCGGTCCGTGTGCAATGGCGCGCGGACCGGTTCGATACCCTTGGGAGATTGCAATATTAGTACCCCTGACAATAAACAGAATCGAAAGAATCAGGAAATCCGCGTGCCGCGCGTACGCGTGATCGGCAGCGACGGCGAAATGATCGGCGTGCTCACGCGCGACGAAGCCTTGGCCATGGCCGAGGAAGAAGGCCTGGACCTGGTTGAAATCCAGCCGCAGGCCGATCCGCCGGTGTGCAAGGTGATGGACTTCGGCAAGTTCAAGTTCGAAGCCCAGAAGAAAGCCAGCGAAGCCAAGAAGAAGAGCAAGCAGGTCGAGATCAAGGAAGTGAAGTTCCGTCCGGTCACGGACGAGGGCGACTACCAGATCAAGCTGCGCAAGATGCGCGGTTTCCTCGAAGAGGGCGACAAGATCAAGGTCAACATCCGCTTCCGTGGCCGTGAAATGAGCCATCAGGAACTGGGTCGCGAGATGGCCAACCGGATCGAGACCGATCTGGGCGAGGACATCGTGATCGAATCCCGTCCGCGCCTGGAAGGCCGCCAGATGGTGATGATGATTGCTCCGAAGAAGAAGACATAAGGCGTGACGGGCTGCCCTTCGCGGGCGCCTGGCAGCTGAATGCAACGGGAGGAGGGCGCCGCTGGCGCCTTTCTGCTTTTCCGGGCCCCGGTTGCCGTCATGGGGTCCCGGGGCGTTGCCCGAGGCCCATTTCCCCTGTATGATTGCCGGCTCGACCCATCAGGAGGGGTCGTACGCGGATCATGGCAGGACGGAAAGAGTGGCCCAGGCCACCGCCAGATCAGTCAGAAACCAGGGTCAAATCCCATCAAGGACATAGCAATGCCCAAGATCAAGACCAACCGGGCGGCGGCCAAGCGTTTCCGCAAGACCGCCTCGGGCAAGTACAAGTGCGGCCACGCCAACCGTAGCCACATCCTCACGAAGAAAGCGACCAAGCGTAAGCGTAACCTGCGTCAGACGAATCACGTCCGCGCAGAAGACGCCGGCCGTCTGGACCGCATGCTCCCTTACCTCTGAGGAACTGACACATGGCACGAGTAAAGCGTGGCGTACAGGCGCGTCGCCGCCACAAGAAAATCCTGACTCTGGCGAAGGGCTACTACAATGCCCGTCGCAAGGTCTTCCGCGTTGCCAAGCAGGCCGTCATCAAGGCCCAGCAGTACGCGTACATCGGTCGTAAGCAGAAGAAGCGTAATTTCCGCTCGCTGTGGATCACCCGTATCAATGCCGCGGCCCGCATCAATGGCCTGAGCTACAGCCGTTTCATGAACGGCCTGCTGAAGGCTGGCATCACCCTGGACCGCAAGGTGCTGGCAGACATCGCCGTGCACGACGCGGCCGGTTTTGCCGCGCTGGCTGAAAAGGCCAAGGGCGCTCTGGCGGCATAAGTCCTCCTCGGTCGTTGCGGTTGACGCAGCGCCCGCAGGCAAGGCAATGCATGGGGAAGGGCGCAAGTCCTTCCCCATTCTTTTTTGTGCGGTGGCCAGCGCAACGCGCGGCGGCCGGACAGCGGTGGCGACGGGGGTCGGCCCTTCGCGCATCGCGAGGGCATATCCGACCCGAGGTTCCGGCACCCCATGAGTGACATCCAATCCCTGACCGCCCAGGCACTGGCCGATGTGGCTGCCGCCCAGAGCCCCGATGCGCTGGAACAGCTGCGCGTGGCCCTGCTGGGCAAGAGTGGCAGCATCACCTCGCAGCTGAAGCAGCTTGGCGCCTTGCCGGCCGACGAGCGCAAGGCCGCCGGCGAAGCGATCAACCGCGCGCGCGACACGCTGACCACGGCGCTGGCCGAGCGCAAGGCGGTACTCGAAGACGCCGCCCTGGATGCGCGCCTGTCCGCTGAAGCCATCGACATCACCCTGCCGGGCCGTCGCGGTGGCCGTGGTGGGTTGCACCCGGTGACCCGCACGCTGGAGCGCATCACCGAGATCTTCGGCCGCCTGGGCTACGAGTTGTCCGAAGGCCCGGAAATCGAGGACGACTGGCACAACTTCGAAGCGCTGAACTTCCCGCCGCATCATCCGGCGCGTGCGATGCACGACACCTTCTACTTTGGCGATGGCCGCCTGCTGCGCACGCATACCTCCGGGGTGCAGGTGCGCTACATGGGCGAGCACGCGCCACCACTGCGCATGATCGCCGCCGGCAAGGTCTACCGCAGCGACAGCGACCAGACCCATTCGCCGATGTTCCACCAGGTCGAAGGCCTGCTGGTGGACGAGCACTCCAACTTCGCCGATCTCAAGGGCACGCTGTCCGAGTTCGTGCGCGCGTTCTTCGAGCGCGATTTCGAGATGCGTTTCCGTCCCAGCTACTTCCCCTTCGTCGAACCGGGTGCGGAAGTGGACATCGCCTGGCAACAGCCCGATGGCAGCACCCGCTGGCTGGAAGTGCTGGGCTGCGGCATGGTGCATCCGAACGTATTGCGCAGCGTCGGCATCGATCCGGAGCGCTACACCGGCTTCGCCTTCGGCCTGGGCGTAGAGCGGTTCGCGATGCTGCGCTACGGCGTCAACGACCTGCGCGCGTTCTTCGAGAACGACGTGCGCTTCCTGAAGCAGTTCGCGTAACGGCTGTCCGTAGCGTCGAGCCATGCTCGGCGGCACATCATCAAGGTCCAGGCGCATGCGCCGGACCCACCAGGGTGACACCATGAAATTCTCCGAAAACTGGCTCCGCAGCCACGTCCCCACCAGCGCCTCGCGCGATGAGCTCAGCGCCGTGCTGACCGCCATCGGTCTGGAAGTGGAAGAGGTCGATGCGCTCGGCGGTGGCCTGGATCACGTGGTCGTGGCGCGCATCGTGGAGGCCGTGCGCCACCCGGAAGCCGACCGCCTGCAGATCTGCCAGGTCGATGCCGGCCGCGGCGAACTGCTGCAGATCGTCTGCGGCGCGCCGAACGCGCGCCCGGGCCTGGTCGCGCCGCTGGCGATGGTCGGCGCACAGATCGGTGCGTTGAAGATCGGCGCAGCGAAGCTGCGTGGCGTGGACTCCAACGGCATGCTGTGTTCGGCCAAGGAACTGGGCCTGGACAGCGACGCGTCGGGCCTGTTCGAACTGCCCGATGACGCACCGGTGGGGCAGGGGCTGGTCGAGTATCTCGGCCTGCCCGACAGCAGCATCGAGATCAAGCTGACCCCCAATCGCGCCGACTGCTTCAGCGTGCGTGGCATTGCCTTCGACGTGGCGGCGGCCACCCGCAGCGAGGTGGTGCCGTTCGCCGCCGACGCGGTACCGGCGACCGGCTCGCGCGAGCTGGCGATCGAACTCAATGCCGGCGCCGAAGCGCCGCGCTACCTCGGTCGAGTCATCGAAGGGGTAAATGCCGCCGCCCAGACCCCGCTGTGGATGGCCGAGCGCCTGCGCCGCAGCGGCGTGCGTCCGGTGTCGCTGCTGGTGGACATCACCCAGTACGTGATGCTGGATCTCGGCCAGCCGATGCATGCCTACGACCTCGGCACGCTGAGCGGGCCGATCGGCGTGCGCCGTTCGCGCGCAGGCGAAACCCTGAAGCTGCTGGATGGCCGCGACGCCGCGCTGGACGACAGCTTCCTGGTGGTCACCGATGCCGACCGTCCGGTCGGCCTGGCCGGCCTGATGGGTGGCTTCGACACCCGCGTGACGGACGCGACCACCGATGTCTTCCTGGAAGCGGCGCACTTCGCGCCGGCGGCGATCATGGGCCGCGGCCGCAAGCTGGGCCTGCACACCGATGCCGGCCATCGCTTCGAACGCGGCGTGGACCCGGCGCTGCCGCGTGCGGCCATCGAACACGCCACCGCGCTGGTGCTGGAACTGGCTGGCGGCACCGCTTCTGTGGTGACCGAAGCGCTGCGCGCAGACGACCTGCCGTCGCCGACGCCGATCACGCTGCGCCGCGCACGCATCACCCGCGTGCTGGGCATCACCATCGAAGACGCCGAAGTGGAGCGTATCCTGCGCGCGCTGGGCATGGAGGTGGTGGCCGTGGGCGAGGGGTGGCAGGTCACCGCACCGAGCCGTCGTTTCGACATCGCCATTGAAGAAGACCTGATCGAAGAGCTGGCCCGTATCCACGGTTACGAGCAGATCCCGACCACGCTGCCCGGCGGTGCCGCGCGCGTGGCGATGCCCAGCGAAACCCGCCTGGAAGAGCTCAGCGTACGGCGCCAGCTGCTGGCGCGCGAGCTGCAGGAAACCATCAACTTCGCCTTCGTCGATGCGCAGCTGCTGCAGCAGTGGCAGCTGGTCGACAACCTCGTGCCGCTGGCCAATCCGCTGTCGGCCGAACTGGCGGTGATGCGTCCGGCGCTGCTGCCGGGGCTGGTCGCCACGCTGGGCCGCAACGTGGCCCGCCAGGCCGGCCGGGTGCGCCTGTTCGAGATCGGCCGCGCGTTCGCCGCCCAGGCCGGTGAAGGCGCGCCGGCACCGCTGGAAACCCAGCGCGTGGCCGCCGTGGTATGTGGTGACGCCGACGCCGAGCAGTGGGGCCTGTCCGCACGCAAGGTCGACTTCCACGACCTGAAGGGCGACCTGGAAGCGCTGGCCGCCGCCAGTGGCGCCGAGCTGAGCTTCAAGCCCTCGGCCCAGCCCTACGGGCACCCGGCGCGTTCGGCCGATGTCTACCGCGGCGATGTCCGCCTGGGCTGGATCGGGCAGATCCACCCGCGCCTGGCCAAGGCGATGGACATCGATGTGGACGTCTACGCCCTGGAGCTGGACCTGGCGCCGTTGGCCGCCCGCGAACTGCCGCGTGCCAGCGAGCTTTCGCGTTTCCCGGCGGTGCGTCGCGACCTGGCCGTGCTGGCCCCCGATGCGGTCGCCTGGACCGATCTGGCGGCTACGGTGCGACGGGCCGCCGGGCCCCTGCTGCGCGAGCTGAACCTGTTCGACCGATATGTCGGGCAGGGGGTCGAGCCGGGCTTCAAGAGTCTCGCTATGGGCTTGATTTTGCAGGACAAGTCGCGCACTCTGACGGACCGCGACGTGGACGCGGTGGTGACCGAGGTGGTCGCTGCCATCGAGCGTGAACACCACGCCCGGATCCGCGGTTGAGCGGGCAGCACCCAGGGGTAAGCAGGCGATGGCACTGACCAAGGCTGAAATGGCCGAAAAACTGTTCGACGAAGTCGGCCTGAACAAGCGTGAAGCCAAGGAATTCGTCGACGCGTTCTTCGATGTGCTGCGTGAAGCGTTGCAACATGGACGTCAGGTAAAGCTGTCCGGCTTTGGCAACTTCGACCTGCGGCGCAAGAACCAGCGCCCGGGTCGCAACCCGAAGACCGGTGAGGAAATTCCGATTTCCGCCCGCACGGTAGTCACCTTCCGTCCGGGCCAGAAGCTCAAGGAAAGGGTGGAAGCGTATGCTGGATCCGGGCAGTAACAGAGAGCTTCCGCCGATACCGGCCAAGCGCTACTTCACCATCGGTGAGGTCAGTGAGCTGTGCGACGTCAAGCCGCACGTGCTGCGCTACTGGGAAACGGAGTTTCCCAGCCTGGAGCCGGCCAAACGCCGCGGCAACCGTCGCTATTACCAGCGCCATGACGTGCTGATGATCCGGCAGATCCGCAGCCTGCTGTACGAACAGGGCTATACGATCGGCGGGGCGCGGTTGCGGCTGGATGGCGCCGATGCGCGTGGCGAAGCCGCGCTCAGCCAGCAGATCATCAAGCAGGTCCGCGTGGAATTGGAAGAAGTGCTGCAACTGCTTCGCCGCTGATTCTTTTTTCGCGTTGATCCGCTATACTTCACGGCCCGCTTCAACGGCGGGGCAACATCGCAGATATTCGGGGCGTAGCGCAGCCTGGTAGCGCATCTGCCTGGGGGGCAGAGGGTCGTCGGTTCGAATCCGGCCGTCCCGACCACTGTGATGAAAGAAGAGGCTCGTGCAGCAATGCGCGGGCCTTTTTCGTTTTGTGGGTAGCGCCGAGCCATGCTCGGCGAGCGCAGCGGCAAGCCAGGAGCGTGACGACCAACGGTCGTCACCTACAGAAGGCGGGTGCTATGACGGCCAGCGGCCGTCCCTACGGGGCCGCCATCGCCGCCAGTTCGTGCGCCGCCAGCGGGGCGGCGAACAGATACCCCTGCAGCTGGTCACAGCCCAGTTCGGTCAGCACCTGCCGCTGCTCCAAGCTTTCCACGCCTTCGGCCACGGTGGTGTAGCCCAGGCCCCTGGCCAGTTCGATGATGGCTTTCGCTTTCAGCCGCGCGCCCGGATCATCGGCCACGTGGTCCACCAGCGATTTATCCATCTTGATGGTGGAAATCGGCAGTCGCGAGAGGTAGCCGAAATTGCTGTAGCCACTGCCGAAGTCATCGATCGCCACCCGTACGCCCGCTGCGGCCAGGCGTGCCAATTGGTCGCCGGCCACCGTATTGGCGCGCAGCCATTCGCCCTCGGTGATCTCGATTTCCAGCAGCGACGGGCGCAGGTCGCGTGCGGCCAGCTTCTGCAGCAGGCGCTCGGCCATGCCGTCGGTGGACAGGTCCGACGCGGTCAGGTTGATCGACATGCCCAGTGGCACGCCGTCACGCTGCCAGAGCGCCAACTGGTCCAGTGCCGCATCCACCACCCAGCCGCTGACCGCGGGCATCAGCGCAGTGCGTTCGAACACCGGAATGAACTCGGCCGGCCCGACGGGACCCAGCCGCGGATGGTTCCAGCGGATCAGCGCCTCGGCCGACACCACCGCGCCACTCAGCGTATCCACGCGCGGCTGGAACAGCAGGTAGAACTCTTCGCGCCGCAGCCCGCGTTCGGCATCGGCCGCCAACCGGTAGCCGCGCCGCAGCAACTCGTCGCGGCGTTCGGAATACCAGCAGAAATCGCGGCGGCTGCTGATCGCCGCCTGCACGCCGACCAGCAGTTTGCGCAGCACGTCATTGCTGCTGTCGGCGGCGGGGTCGAACGCGCAGATGCCCGCGTGGAACTGCGGCGACATCGGCACCGCGGCGGCCATGACCGGCCGTGTGATGCGTTGTTTCAGTTCCAGCAGCAGCGCTTCCACGTCACCGGGCGAGGGAAGGTCGACCAGGAAAGCGAAGCGGCTGACGCCGACGTGGTAGATGTCGGTGATGTCTTCAAGGGCCACCCGCAGACGAACGCCGGACCGGTGGATCATCGCCTCCAGCGGGGGCAGGCCCAGTGCCTGGCCGGCTTCGTCCAGGCGTGGCACGTCCAGCACGTCCACCATCACCGCATGCAGGCAGTTGCCGGTGGCGCGGGCCACCAGACCGTCGTAATCGATGTGGAACTGGTGACGGTTGGGCAGGCCACTCACCGGGTCCTGCCGACCGGACAGGCGCCGCAGCTCGAGCTGGCCCATGGCCATCGCCGCCAGTGTTTTCAGATGCTGGCGATCCTGCTGGTCCAGCTCGCGCGGGGCCGTGCCCATGACGCAGATCGCGCCGATCGCCACCCCATTCTTGGCGATCAACGGTGCGCCGGCGTAGAAGCGCAGGTGCGGGGGACCGCAGACCAGCGCGTTTTCCACGAACCGCGGATCCGCGCCGAGGTCTTCAACGACCATGACATCGGGCGAGGTGATGGTGTAGGAGCAGATGGAGGAGCGGATATCGGTCCCGGTGATCTCAAGTCCCACCCGCGAGATGAAGCGCTGGGTGTCCACGCCGACGATCGACACGAAGGCGACCGGCGCATCGAAGGCGAAGGCGGCCAGCCGGGTGATGCGGTCCAACGAAGCGCCCGCTGCCGCATCCAGCACCTGCAGGGCGCCTACGACGGTCATCCGTTCCTGGACTTTCAGTTCCTCGGACAGCTGCGGCATGGGGAGAGGGCTCGGCGCACTCACGCGCTGGTAACGAACGACAGAATGCGCCCGCCCGCATCAACGTGGCGTCCACGATCTGCGCCTTCGCGCATTCAGCGGAAAGCGGCAGGTCGCGGGCGCAGGCGACCGCTAAATGCCATAGCCCGAAGGTGTAACGGTGTTTCACGTCGTCCTCAGGTAAGGTACTTGCCTCGGCAACCCAGCTGACGGCGGCATTGCGCGTCGTCGGCAGCGCCGGATCCAATGCCCCCCTCCCGAGGGGGCTCAACCTGAGGGCCGTTTTCCCCCATGAGCATTTCCCAATCCACGGCGGCATCGCCCGTTTCGGAGCGCGCCGCGCTGAAACGTTCGGTGTCCAACACGCTGAAAGGCTCGGCCGGCAACCTGGTCGAGTGGTACGACGTCTACGTCTATTCGGTATTCGCAAAGTACTTCGAATCGCAGTTCTTCTCGGCCGACGACAAGAACTCCACCATGTACATCTGGGGCATCTTCGCCGCCACGTTCCTGATGCGTCCGATCGGCGCCTGGTACTTCGGACGGTTCGCCGACCGCTACGGCCGCCGCCTGGCGCTCACCGTGTCGGTCAGCGTGATGGCCGCCTGCTCCTTCCTTATCGCCATCGCCCCCACCGCAGCGTCCATCGGCATCTGGGCGGCGGTCATCCTGCTGTTCGCGCGGTTGCTGCAGGGCTTCGCCACCGGTGGCGAGTATGGCGCCAGTGCGACCTACATGTCCGAAGCGGCCGTGCCCGGCTGGCGCGGTTTCCTGTCCTCTTTCCATTACGTCACCCTGGTGGGTGGGCACGTCCTGGCGCAGGCCGTGCTGCTGGTGATGCTGCTGTCCTGGGATACGTCGCATGTTTCCGAATGGGGCTGGCGCGTGGCCTTCGGCATCGGTGGCATCGGGGCGCTGGTGGTGTTCTGGCTGCGTCGTACGATGGATGAATCGCTGAGCGCGGAATCGATCGAAGCAGCGAAGGATGGCAAGGCCAAGGCCAGCGGGTCGATGCGCGAACTGTTCGTCAACCAGTGGCGCCCGCTGCTGCTGTGCTTCCTGATCACCGCCGGCGGTACGGTCGCGTTCTACACCTACACCATCAACGGCCCGAAGATGATCCAGACCGCCTTCGCCGGCGACGACGTGATCACCGGCACGCTGATCAACCTGGGCGTATTGACCTTCCTGATGCTGCTGCAGCCACTGGGCGGCCTGTTGTCCGACCGCATCGGCCGCAAGAGCCTGCTGGTGTTCTTCGGTGTGGGTGGCGTGCTCTACACCTGGTACCTGGTCACCGCATTGCCGCAGCAGACCTCGGCGCTGTCGGCGTTCCTGATCCTGGCCACCGGTTTCGTGATCCTGACCGGGTACACGTCGATCAACGCGGTGGTGAAGGCCGAACTGTTCCCCGCGCACATCCGTGCACTGGGCGTCGGCCTGGGCTACGCGCTGGCCAACTCGCTGTTCGGCGGCACCGCGCCGCTGCTGTACCAGGGCGCGCTGAAGGCCGGCCGGGTCAATGAGTTCGTCATCTACATCACCGCAGTCATCGCGGTGTCGCTGGTGGTCTACATCTTCTTCCTGAAGAACAAGGGACCGAACTGGCTGGACGGCACCCGCAAGTAATGCGGTAGTGAGCTGGTGATTCGAAGGCCCGCGCCGCAATGCGCGGGCCTTTCTCATGGCTGCGGGGGAACGCACGATGCTGACGCGGCCTGCACGCGGCGTGCACTGCGCCGATGCCGGCGTTACCGCACTCTGGTGACGTAAGCCAACGCACCGGAGCAACACCATGAACACCCCTGGAAAACAGAAACCGTCGTGGCGCCAGAGCCATTACCTGATGATCGCGTTGGCCGTGGTGCTGGTGATCGTAGGGATCACCCTGTTCGCACCGTGGTAAAGCCTGCCCACCCGTAGGTGCCGACCCGTAGGTGCCGACCTTGGTCGGCACATCCTTCGCCTCTATTCGAAATACGCGGAAATCCCGACCCCGGCCTGCATGTCCGGGCTGTCGGCATCCAGCCCCGCATCAAACGATGCATCCAACTGGACCCTGTCGGTCCACATCCAGGTCAGACCGGCGCCGGCCACCGTTTGCCGTGGCTCGCCGCGCGCCTTGGTCACCCCGGCCTCCACGAATGCAGACAGGCGGGGCGTGAGGGCCAGCGACACGCTGGGCGACCACACCGTGCTGCGCTCGCCGTCACCGCGGCTGTGGCTGGCATACAGCGCACCGGTCCAGCGGTCGCTGAGGTCATGCTCGTAGCTGCCCGCCAGCGCGTACTGGCGCCCCTCGCTGAACGCCGCATCGCCGCGCGCCACCGTGGCCGACGCAAGGAGTGCCCAACGGTCGGATTCGCGACCGGTCGGCGGTGCCCACTTCAGGGCGAGCCGGGCATCGCCGCCGCCGCGCGTACGCGTGCTGGCCATGCCGGGCAGGCGGCTGCGTTGGTGCTGCCACGGTGATCCGGCGAACTGTACTTCCCAGTGTTCGAACAGGCCGGTGCGCAGGGTGACATCGCCGGAAAGCTGCTCGGTGCGAAGCCCGTCGGCATCGCGATCGCGTTCATGGGACGGCAGTCCCAGCTCGATTGCCAGCGCGCCGCGCGGCACGATGCCGGTGCCGAGGCCGATACCGGGCCGGTCGAACGACGGCGGTTGCTCTGCCTGCTCGGCCTTCAAGGGACCGCTCAGGAAGAGGGCACAAGAAACCACTACGGCCTGGTGCGCGCTTCGCATCGGAACAATCCCCCGGGAGATGGGGCATCATGCGGTTGCGCCGGCCGACCGGTCAATCGACCAGGCGGGCGAAGCGCGGCTGGCTGCCATCGGCGCCTTCCACGTGCTCGACGAACATCGCGTAGGGGCGTACCCACAGGCCGCCTTCGCCGTACAGCGCGCGGTACAACACCATCGGCTGCAGCGTCTCGCTGCTGCGGACCACGTCGACGACCTCGTACAGGCCGCCCTTGAAGTGGCGGTAGCGTCCGGGTTGCAGGACGGGCAGGGCAGGCAGCTCGGACACGGGACACTCACGCAGGCAGGATGGCCGCTGATTGTTCAATGCCGCGGGCGCGGCGTCCACCGCCGTGTCAGAACAGCGTCGCGCGGATCAGCTCCTCGACGAGGATCACATAGCTGGCGGCGAAGTAGAACTTGAGCAGGGAAGGACGTTGGTACAGAAAGGTGCGCATGTGGAAGGGCCCCCTAAGGTGTACGTAGTGTGAAATGGGTAACGCTTCGTGACAAGCATCACGGAAGCGGTGTCATGAACAGCGTCAGTCATGTGAGGGATTGGAATTCAGACCAGACCGATGGGGCCGCAGGCGTCTGCCACCTAGTCTGGATTCCAGCGTCACGTTGTCGTGGATGCCCTGCGTCCTGGGCTGGAATTTCAGAAAACCCTGATGCCGTCGGTGTCAGATATGCCCTAGCCTCCTTACTGGCGGGGGCCATTGGTGTCATGGGCGAGGCCAAGCACAGCGGCGGCAAGGTAGCTGCCCGCCAGCGTCGGCCTTCATGGCAACCGTCCGATCATGGAGAGAGACCTTATGTTGATCCGCATCCAGAACGAGCAGCGCCAGTGGCGCGTGCTGCATCCGCAGAAGCCGGAGTCCGTTTCGTTCCACGACGGGAGCGCGGCATTCGACTTCGCCGATGCCCTGGCCCGTGAGCTGCATACCCGTACCGGGCAGTCCTGCTCGGTGCGCGTGGAGGTCAGCGACGCCTTCGTTGATACCGTCCGTTACGGGTGAACCAGGGAGCGAACGCGGCTTCAAGTGAACCTATTCAGCTTCCGCTCGGCTACTTGAATGGGCGGCGACCGGCGCATTGCCGGACATCTTTGCTGCGACCCGCTCTTGCGCCATGCTCGGTCCACACCGCCCTACCAGGACGCACCACGATGACCCAGGAACTGTCTGTTTCGCGCCGCCCTTCGATGCTGTGGGCCGTCTGTCTCCCCTTGCTGGTCGGCGCGGGCATTGCCGGCTCCGCGCAGGCGCAGTATCGCGACAACGATCGCTATGGCAGCAGCGGTGGCGACACGATCCGCTGTGAGTCCGTGAAGAACCGCAACCAGGAATGCCGTCTTGAGGGGCGCGCACGCCTGGTCCGCCAGCTGTCCGGCGCTGCCTGCGTGGAGGGCCGCAGCTGGGGCCAGTCGCGCGGTGGCGTGTGGGTCAGCAATGGCTGCCGCGCCGAATTCGTCGGCGAACGTGGACGGCCGTCGCGTCCCGGCCACGGCGGCGGCAACTGGGGCGGCGGCAATGGCAATGGCAATGGCAATGGCTGGGGATCGGCCGGGCAGGTGATCGACTGCGATTCCAATGATCGTCGCCAGCGCCGCTGCAACGTCACCATCCGCCAGGATGCGCGCCTGGTGAAGCAGAAGTCCGGCACGGCCTGCATCGAAGGCCAGAGCTGGGGCTGGGACCGTAACGGCGTATGGGTCAGCAACGGTTGCCGCGGGCAGTTCATGGTGCGCTGAGCGCGCGGGTTATCTGGCCGTGGGTAGCGCCGAGCCATGCTCGGCGAGCGCTGCGGCAACAGCGTGACGACCAACGGTCGTCACCCACCACTACCCGCCGAGTAGCGCCGAGCCATGCTCGGCGAGGGCAGCGGCGACAGCGTGACGACCAACGGTCGTCACCCATCACGGCGGTAGCATGACGGCCAGCGGCCGTCGCTAGCTCGGTCAGCCCGCCGCGCTCAGCGGCGCGCTGCCGGCGTTCAGGGTCGGCCAGCGCTTCAGCACGGCTGCACGGATACCCGCCGCGTCGATGCCCGCTTCGCCCAGCAGGTCTTCGCGGCTGGCGTGATGCTGGAAGCCATCGGGCAACCCCAGATGCAGGATCGACTTCAGCACGTCTTCGGCGCTCAGCAGTTCGGCCACGGCCGAGCCGGCACCGCCAGCCACCACGTTGTCTTCGATGGTCACGAAGCCTTCGTGGCGTGCGGCCAGCTGCAGCACCAGCTCGCGATCCAGCGGTTTGATGAAGCGCATGTTGACCACGGTCAGGCCGAGTGCACGACCCACTTCCTCGGCCGCCGGCACGGTGCTGCCAAAGGCCAGCAGGGCCACGCGGCTGCCTTCCACGCGGATCTCGCCCTTGCCGATCGGCAGGGTCGACAGGTCGGTGCCAGCGTCCACGCCGGTGCCGCTGCCGCGCGGATAGCGCACCGCGGCCGGGCCGGCATGCTGCAGGCCGGTGCTGAGCATCTGGCGGCATTCGGCTTCGTTGGATGGCGCCATCACCACCATGTTCGGCACGCAGCGCAGGAAGCTCAGGTCCAGGTTGCCGGCGTGGGTGGCGCCGTCGGGGCCGACCACCCCGGCGCGGTCGATGGCGAACAGCACGTCCAGGTTCTGGATCGCCACGTCGTGCACCAGCTGGTCGTAGGCGCGCTGCAGGAAGGTCGAATAGATCGCCACCACCGGCTTGGCACCCTGCGTGGCCATGCCGGCGGCCAGGGTCACCGCGTGCTGTTCGGCAATGGCCACGTCGAAGTAGCGCTCGGGGTATTCGCGGCTGAAGCGCACCAGCCCGGAGCCTTCGCGCATCGCCGGCGTGATCCCGTGCAGGCGCGGTTCGGCGGCGGCGGCGTCGCACAGCCAGTCACTGAAGACGTCGGTGTAGGTCGGCTTCTTGGCGCCACCCTTGGCCACCAGGCCTTTGACCGGATCGAACGGACCCACCGCGTGGTAGCCGATCTGGTCACCTTCGGCGGGCTCGTAGCCTTTGCCCTTGGTGGTCAGCACGTGCAGCAGCTTCGGGCCTTTCAGCGTCCGCAGCGTCTTCAGCGTGGACAGCAGGGCCGGCATGTCATGGCCGTCGATGGGGCCGGTGTAGTGGAAGCCCATCTCTTCGAACATGGTGGAGGGCACGAACATGCCCTTCCAGTGTTCTTCCCAGCGCTTGACGAAGCGCGCCGGGTTGTTGCGCTTGTCACCGAGGATCTTCTTGCCGCCTTCGCGCAGCGCATTGAGCGTGCGGCTGCCGGTGGCGCGGCCGAGCACCTTGGTCAGTCCGCCGACGGCCTCGGAGATCGACATGTTGTTGTCGTTGAGGATCACCAGCAGGTTCGGCTCCGGTTCCATGCCACCGGCGTGCATCAGCGCTTCGAAGGCCATGCCGGCGGTCATCGCGCCATCGCCGATGACCGCCACCACGCGGCGGTCATCGCCTTCGCGCTGGCGTGCGATCGCCATGCCCAGCGCGGCGGAAATGGAGGTGGACGAATGGCCGACGCCGAAGGTGTCGAACTCGCTTTCCTCGCGCTTGGGGAACGGGGCCACGCCGTCCTTCTGCTTGACCGTGTGGATCTGGTCGCGTCGGCCGGTGAGGATCTTGTGCGGATAGGTCTGGTGGCCTACGTCCCAGACCAGCTGGTCGTGTGGCGTCTGGTACAGGTAGTGCAGCGCCACGGTGAGTTCGATGACGCCCAGGCCGGCAGCAAAGTGCCCCCCGCTGCGGCCGACCGATTCGATCAGGTAGGCGCGCAGTTCGTCGGCGATGGCCCTCAGTTCGGATTCTTCGAACGTGCGCAGTTCATCCGGTGTCTGGATGCGCGAGAGGCGGGGATAGCGGGCAGAGTCGATCATCATGTTCGTACTTGTGCTGACCGGCTATTTTCGCGCTCAAACCGGGGTGGAGCAAGCAGACCCCGACACGCGTGATCGCGCAGTGAGTTTGTCCACTGCAATGGTCAGGCGGAAAGCTTGGACTTCTTCGGCAACTGCGCCTTCAGGAAGGCCATCTGGTCGGCCAGGATATTGCGGTTGGAGAGGATCAGGTGTTCGATCCAGCTCGGCCGGAAAGGCACGGCCAGCAAGGGCATGCCCGCCTGCTGCGGGGTCCGGTTGCTCTTCCGGGAGTTGCAGTGGAAGCACGCGGTAACCACGTTTTCCCATACGTCCAGTCCGCCTTTGGACAGCGGCATCACATGGTCGCGGGTGAGAACCGGTCGCGAATGCTGTTGGCCGCAGTACAGGCACAGATGCGCGTCGCGCGCGAACAGCGCCGCATTGGTGAGGGTCGGGGTGGGGTCTGGCGCGCGCGAGCGGGCATGGCCACGGGTGGCGATGATCGGATGCAGGTCCAGTCCGCTACGCAGTCCGCTGAGCCGGTTGGTGCCGCCATGGATGTGCAGGCAAGGGTCGCCCAGGGTCCACGCCACCGCGCCGCGCGCATACAGGCACGAAGCATCCTGCCAGTTGATCCAGTCAAGGACCCGGCCATGCGCGTCCAGCGAAAGCAGGCGGACGCTGCCGGGGCGGTGCAGGGGGCTGGCTTCGGGCGATGACCCGGCGTCCGGAGCGGGGAAGGCAGCTCCGGTAGTGATCAGACCTAAGCGTGTAGTGTCTGTCTCCATCGGGATAACAGCTTATACCCGAATGTTTGCATTTTGTGTATGCCCCGAACCGAACCCGGTAGTGACGGCCGCTGGCCGTCATGCTCCTGCCCTGGTGGGTGACGACCGTTGGTCGTCACGCCCTTGCCCGGCTCAGGCGCCGAAGCGCGCGTCGTCCATCGCCATCAGCGAATCCGCACCGGCCTGGATGGCGGCGGCGTGGCCCAGCGTGCGCGGCAGTACGCGCGCGAAGTAGAACCGCGCGGTCTCCCGCTTGGCCTGCTTGAACGCTTCGGTCTGGCTGCTGGCATCAGCCGCGGCAACGCTGCGTGCCCACCAGTACGCCAGTACCACATACCCGGAATAGAACAGGTAATCGTGGCTGGCGGCACCCAGCTCATCCGGGTTGGCCGCCGCGCGCTGCAGCACGTCCATCGTCAGTCCACCCCATTCGGCGGCCTTCGCCCGCAGCGGTGCGATGAACTCCGCCAGCGCCTCATCACTTTCGTGCGCCTTGGCGAACGTCTCGATTTCGGCCAGGAACAGCTTCAGCCCCGCGCCCTGGCTGGACGCAGTCTTGCGGCCGATCAGGTCCAGCGCCTGGATGCCGGTGGTGCCTTCATACAGCGTGGTGATGCGCGCATCCCGGGCCAGCTGTTCCATGCCGTGTTCGCGGATGTAGCCATGGCCCCCAAAGCACTGCAGGGCGTTGTAGGTATTCTCGATGCCCCATTCGGTCTGGCACGCCTTGGAAATCGGGGTCAGGAAGCTCACCAGGGTATCGGCGCGTTCGCGCTCGGCCGCATCCTGCGCGCTGTGCGCCACGTCGATCAGGGTCGCCGCGTGCAGGGCCAGCAGGCGGCTGCCTTCCACCAAAGACTTGATCGTCAGCAGCATGCGGCGCACGTCCGGGTGCACCAGGATCGGGTCGGCCGGCTTGTCCGGGAACTTGGCTCCACTCAGCGAACGCGACTGCAGGCGCTCACGCGAATATTTCAGCGCGTTCTGGTACGCACGTTCGGACAGGCCGATGCCCTGCAGGCCCACCCCCAGGCGCGCGGTGTTCATCATTGTGAACATCGCCTGCAGGCCCTTGTGCGGCTGGCCGACCAGGTAACCTTCGGCGCCGTCGAAGTTCATCACACAGGTGACCGACCCCTTGATGCCCATCTTGTGTTCGATCGAACCGCAGCGCAGTGCGTTGCGCTCGCCGACATTGCCTTCGCGGTCGACCTTGAACTTCGGGGTGACGAACAGCGAAATGCCCTTCGCACCCGGGGGCGCATCGGGCAGCTTGGCCAGCACCAGGTGCACGATGTTGTCGGTCAGGTCGTGCTCGCCGGCGGTAATGAAGATCTTGGTACCGGTGATGCGGTAGCTGCCGTCCGGGTTCGGCTCGGCCTTGGTCTTCAGCAGGCCCAGGTCGGTGCCGCAATGCGGTTCGGTCAGGCACATGGTGCCGGTCCAGCGGCCTTCGATCAGCGGCTTCAGGAAGGCGTCGTGCTGCCACGCTTCGCCATGCTGCTTCAGCGCTTCGATCGCGCCATGCGACAGCAGCGGGAAGTTGCCCCAGGCCAGGTTGGCGCCGTTGATCATCTCGTTGAGCGGCACGCCCAGGGTGTGCGGCAGGCCTTGGCCACCGACCTCCGGCGAGGCGGTCAGGCCGGTCCAGCCGCCTTCCACGAACTGGTCGTAGGCCGCCTTGAAACCGGGCGGGGTGGTGACCTCGCCGCTGGCCTGGTCGAGCACGCAGCCCACTTCATCGCCCACGCTGTTCAGCGGTGCCAGCACCGAGGCGCTGAAGCGGCCGGCCTCTTCCAGCACGGCATCGACCACATCGGCGGTGGCGTCGGTGAAGCCCAGGCGGGCGAACAGCGGCTCGACCTTGAGCACGTCATGCAGGGCGAAACGCAGATCGGAAAGCGGGGCGGTATAGCTGCTCATCGTTGAAGCATCTCGATCAGGGGGCAGGGGCGTGGCGCGGCGACGACGGTGCGATCGCCTCAGCGCAGCACGCCGGGCAGGCCCGGGGCGTGGTTGAGGGTGCTGCGGTTGTTGATCTGGAACGTGCGTTGCTTCTTTTCTTCCGGCGTGGCCGAGACCGATCCTTCCAGCGCGTAGGCCAGGGTGTGGTTGCTGGCCAGCGCGTCGGCCACTATCAAGCGGGCCTGGGCGGCCGGCTGCAGCTGCAGCTCGATCACATCGGCCGATGCGCCGCCGATCGATACGCCCGGCTTGGCGCTGAGCGTGCCGGCCTCGGCATCGCCAACCGATAGCTTCAGGGCGATGTCATCGAAGCGCATCGGCATGGAGCTGAAGTTCTGCAGGCGCAGCGCGACCTTCCAGCTGCCATCGGCGTTGACGGTCAGCTGCTGCAGGCTGCTGGCCGGTTCGGAAACGCGTTTGACCACCTTTTCGCCGCAGGCGGCAAGGGCGAGGACGGACAGGGCGATCAGGGGGATTCGGAAGCGGCGGAGCATGGCGCAGGTCCTCGCGGAAGGGGTGCGTGGAGAGAAAGATACTACGGCGTATGGTGGCGTGCACAGGCATTCGCCTGAACGCCAAGATTAACGCGCTCCGCTGCCAGGGGCAGCGGTCACGCGCAGGCGTGTCAGGCGGGGTTCGGCGGTGTGCGGCGCGGCCGGCGGTTCAGCGCAGTGGCGCGAGCACCTTCAACGGGGCCAGGTCATAGCCCATCGCTTCGGCACGTGCCTTGAGCGCTTCGAACTGCCCGCGCTCCATGCTCGGCGAGCGCGACAGGATCCACAGGTACTTGCGATCCGGCTCGCCGACCACCGCCCATTGGTAGTCCGGGTCCAGCGCGATCACCCAGTAATCGGCCCATACCAGCGGCACCCAGGACAGCCAGTCCGGGGCGAAGCGCACCTCCAGCTGACCCGGTTCGCCCTTGACCGGGCGGGCGACGCCTTCGGCCTGGATGCGCGTGCCGTCTTCCACGCGGCAGCCGTTGAGCACCGAGATCCGGCCATCGCTGCGCAGCCCATAGGTGGCGGTGATGTCGCCGACGCATTTCTTCTGGAAGGACACCGGAAGATGGGCGATTTCGTGCCACTGCCCGGCATAGCGGTCGATATCCAGCGCGGCGACCGCGCGCACCGGTTCGGCGGCGTGGGCGAGGCCGGCCAGGGGCAGCAGCAGGGCAAGCGCACAGGCGCGGCGAAGGGCGGAGAAGGTTGGCATCGGCGTGTGGCTCGTGTGGCGATGGGGCGAGCTTAGCGGTTGCCGCGCCGAGGGTGACGTGAAGCACCCGGCCGTTCGCGCCCGGGCGCCTTGGCAGCTGGCAGATGTGGCATGCTCGCGCCGTCGCTACCGACAAAAGGAATGCCGCAATGAGCAAGGGTCTGGACAAGAAGAAAGAGCAGAAGAAGAAACCTGCCAAGACCGCCAAGGAAAAGAAGGCGGACAAGAACGAGAAGAAGACCACCCGCGGGTTCGGTCCGGCCTGATCCAAAGGCTGCTGCGTGTCGTCGCCTTGGGCGGGGACACGCGGGAAACCGGTGCGGAAGGGTTGCCTCTTTAAGCAGTTACTTCGGCGCGCCCTCGCCCTTGCGCAACGTCAGTACGCGCACGCCGCTGGAAGTAACCGCTACGGTGTGTTCGAACTGCGCCGACAATTTGCCGTCGCGGGTATGCACCGGCCACGCGTCGGGCTGGTGGCGGATCGCCGCCTTGCCCTGGTTGAGCATCGGTTCGATGGTGAACACCATGCCTTCCTGCAGCTCCACGCCGGTACCGCGGTGCCCGTAATGCAGGATCTGCGGATCTTCGTGCATCTCACGGCCGATGCCATGGCCGCAGTATTCCTTGACCACGGTATAGCCCTGTTCGCGGGCGAAACGGGCGATGGCATGGCCGATGTCGCCGGTATGCGCGCCGGGGCGCACCGCCGCGATGCCTTTCCACATGGCCTGGTACGTGGCCTGCACCAGCCGCTGGGCCGGGTAGGGCACCTCGCCGACCAGATAGGTGGTGCTGGAATCGGTGATGAATCCGTTCTTTTCCAGCGTGATGTCCAGGTTGACGATCTGCCCTTCGCGCAGCACGTCGTCGGCCGAGGGCACGCCATGGCAGACCACGTCGTCGATGGAGCTGTTGAGCACGAACGGGAAGTCGTACTGGCCCTTGCTGGCCGGACGCGCCTGCAGGTCGTCGACGATCATCCGCTCGACCAGGTCATTGATGTCCATCGTGCTGCGGCCGCGCAGGTCCAGCGTGTCCAGGTGGTCGAACACCTGGGCCAGCAGCGCGCCGGATTGCGCCATCCGTTCGATTTCCTGCGCGGACTTGATCATGTGTGCCGCTCGGCCAGCCGCGGTGTCTGCACGCCGGCGCTGCGCAACTGCTCGGCCACGATCTGCTGGTAGCTCAGTTCCGGATGCAGTTCGCAGAGCATGCCGATCTTGATCCAGAAGTTGGCCTGGGCATTGATCGAGCGATGGCTGACGGTGCAGGCGCGGCGGAGCTGGTCGTGCAGTTCGTCGTCGATGTTGACGATGCCCATGGGCGGGACTCTATGTGGAATATACGAATCGTATATGTTGCGTATATGCGCCGCAAGTGGCGCGGGACGCAGCCGATGGTTCGGCTGCCATTCGCGCATCGCGTCACTTTTGCAGGTTCGCCCATGTACGCGGGGGGGCTTGGCTGGTGCTATGGGCGTGCTGGCGACGAAGAGCGCCAGTCGGGATTAGCATCCTGCATTGAACTTGGGATTTTTGGCTCTGTTTTGCCCTTTGGGCACGGCGGAGAATGCACTGCATTGCTCGTTGGTTTCATGGCGGGCGATACGTGGGGATCCCTGATCTGAACTGACCCCTCCTAGTTGGACAGTTGAAAGATCAACTGCCGCTCGCTTGCAGCCGGTACTTCACCGGACTCAGCCCGCCCAACTTCATTTTTATTCGGTCGTGATTGTAGTAGTGGATGTAGTCTGCAATCTCGCGCTTAAGATGTTCTATATCTTCGAACTTGGTCAGATAGAAAAGCTCTGACTTGAGCGTTCCGAAAAAAATCTCCATGGCCGCATTGTCATGGCAGTTTCCTTTGCGCGACATGCTTTGGGTCAAACTACGGGACTGGAGCAGGTTGCGGTACTTGGAGTGTTGATACTGCCAGCCTTGGTCCGAATGCAACAGGGGTGTCTCATCCTTCCGCAAGCGCGTGAACGCCTTTTTCAACATCGATCCTACAAGCTCAAAATAGGCTCTCTCGCTGACCTCGTATGCTACGACTTCAGCATTGTAAAGATCCATCACTGGGGACAGATAAAGGCGCTTGTCTCCCACCTTGAACTCTGTGACATCAGTCACCCACTTTTCATTTGGCTGCTCGGCGCTGAACTGTCGCTCCAGCAGGTTCGGCGCGATCGCACCTTCGAGCCCTCGATAGGCACGGTACTTCTTAGGGCGCGCAAGCGATTTAAGACCCATTACACCCATCAAGCGCTGGACAGCCTTGTGGTTGACGGTCTCGCCTGCTTCGCGCAAAACAGCGGTAATTCGCCTGTATCCGTAGCGTCCCTTGTGCCGGTTGTAGATGTCAGCGATACGCGATTTAAGCGTCGCGCAGGCGTCACCGCGCTCCATCGCCTGAAGCTGGAAATAGAAGGTGCTGCGCGAAAGTTCGGCTGCCGTGAGCAAGAGATGTAACGGGTGCCTCTGCCTCAATCCTTGGACGATCTGCGCTTTGATTCGCGCTTTTTCGCTTGCTCTTCCTGGATCAAGGCATCGATTTTTTTTAAGAAATCGGTCTCCGCACGCAGGTACGCGACTTCTTCAATGAGCTCCGCATGAGTCAGGTCCTGAATCGGCTTTCGC
>NZ_JBDJNU010000027.1:0-50999 GCF_039674585.1 Stenotrophomonas lacuserhaii
GCGCCGAGCCGTGCTCGGCGGCGTTCCGTTCCGGCAGCGCGATGTCCGACGCAGGCCGCGCGGTGCGCTCGCCGAGCATGGCTCGGCGCTACCAGAGCGGACGGCCGAGATGCCTGGCGCAGGTCGATGATGGCGGCCGCGATATCCATCGTGATGGGCGTGCGGAGGTGGGCTGGGTAGCGCCGAGCCGTGCTCGGCGGCAGTCCGTTCCGGCAGCGCGATGCCGGACGCAGGCCGCGCGGTGCGCTCGCCGAGCGTGGCTCGGCGCTACCAGAGCGGATGGCCGACCGATGATGGCGGCGGCGATATCCATCGTGATGGGCCGCGGAGGGCAGTCGATGGCCTGTCCCGGGATTGTCCAGAGCGGCTAACCGTCGTGTCCAGCGGCGGATGGATACCGCCACGGGGTGGCGGAGCGCATTGTCGTTGCCACGAAACAGGAAGGAGAATCATGTGGACCGATCGACTACGAATAATCGCCTGGCGCTGGTCCTGATCTTGGCCATTGCGGCGCTGAGCTCCGCCCACGCCTCAATGTCCGAGCCCCTGCACGCCACCGCCGCACACAACGAAGCCTTGGTCCGGAAGGCCTTTGTTGATTGGTCGGCCGGAAACGGCACCGTGTTTGCGCTGTTGTCCCCGCAGGTCGTCTGGACCGTGCATGGCTCCGGCTCGGTGTCGGGTACTTACCAGGGCGTTGATGCGTTCCTGGAGGGCGCGGCGGTACCGCTGACCCGCCGGCTGGCGCGGCCGTTGGTGCCGAAGGTGCATGCCATCTGGGCGGTGGGCGATACGGTGATCAGCCGGTTTGAAGCCGAATCCACAACCACCGGAGGGCACCCATACAGGAACCAGTATGTGTGGATATTCCGGATGGAAGGCGGCGTTGTGGTGGAGGCCGAGGCTTTCCTGGACCTGGCGGCGTATGACAAGGTGGTGGCGGAGAATCCAGCGCGGTAGCGCCGAGCCATGCTCGGCGGCGTTCCGTTCCGGCAGCGCGATGTCCGACGCAGGCCGCGCGGTGCGCTCGCCGAGCATGGCTCGGCGCTACCAAAGCGGGGCGATGTGTTCGATTTGTGGCCGTTCACGCCGTGCAAATGGGCGCCGGATAGGATGCTGGCCTCACTGCCATCACGGATCGATCCAGTACATGAGCTCATCCACGCGTGTGTTGCCGCTGTCCGCTGTTTCCGTGCTGTTGATTGCGCTTGGGGGGTGTTCCAAGGGGCCCGATGCGGCAGTTCCGGAGCCTGTAACCGGCAGCGCCACTGCGGCTTCCAATGAGGAAGTGGACGCAGAACAGGGCAGTGACGTCCCCGAATTCCCGGTCATCCCGACGATCGTGGTGCCGGAGATCATCGGCGTCACCCCGGCGCAGCGTGCGCTGGAAAGTTCGCTGCAGTCCATCCTCAACCCGGTGGAAGGTATTACCGTTTCCCCGGCGCGCTGCAGTACCGATGGCAGCCTGATCAACGATGCCGGCATCACCAGCGTGGACGCGCAGGGCAAGCTGACCCGCAATGGCGACGAAGGCATCTTCGTGATCAACCCCGATGGCAGCGGCACCGCCAATTTCGAGGGCGGACTGGTGCGCGTGAACGCCGACGGCAGCGGCACGATCAACGGTAATCCTGGGGGCGGGGGCGACGATGCCATCATCAGCGTGGAAGCTGATGGATCCGGTACCTACAACGGCGTGGCCGGCCTGATCCGGCTGGACGGCAAGGGTGCGGGCACCTGGAATGGTGACAGTGGCCTGATCACCAATAATGGCGACGGCAGCGGCACGTGGAATGGGCCGATGGGCCTGGTGCGTGTCAATGCGGATGGCTCGGGCACCTGGAATGGCGACGAAGGCCTGATCACCAACAATGGCGATGGCACCGGGACGATCGGTCCGCCCGCGCGACCGGTCAGGATGCCGCCGCTGGCCCGCCTGGCGCCTGCCGGCAAGTTCCCGCCGCTGAAAAAGTTCGCTCCGCCCGGTGCGCCCTGCGGTTATGTGATCACCTTGAACGACCGGGTACTGTTCGACTTCGACAAGTCCGACATCCGTCCCGATGCGGCGAATCTGCTGGATACCCTGGCCGGTGCGCTGGCCGAAGTGAAAACGACCGGCATGGAAGTGCGCGGGCATACCGATTCCAAGGGCGCGGACGATTACAACCAGAGCCTGTCCGAACGCCGCGCGGCATCGGTAGTGGCCGCATTGCGCCAGCGTGGCGCGGGCCAGCAGGCGGCGTCGAAGGGCTACGGCGAAACGCAGCCGGTGGCGCCCAACGAGCTGGAGGGCAAGGACAACCCCGGCGGCCGGCAGTTGAATCGCCGCGTGGAAATCTTCGTGCGTTCGTGAGTTCGGCGGCGCACGTTCAACACTGACAGGAGAACGAAATGAAGGCAGCGATATTCGCAGCGCTGGGCACGGTGGCGGCCTTGGGAATGGCCTCGCAGGCCAAGGCGAATGATTTCAGCCTCGGCTACGACGTGGACCGCTTTCCGGCGGCCAAACTGAGCATGCAGGCGTGCCGCGCGGCGGTAACGCGTGGGGCCGCCGCGGTGGGCTACAGCACGCGCGTGGACCAGGACCAGAAGACGCTGGTCCTGCACGTGTCCGCCCCGCGCGAGGATGGGCGCTCGCTGATCTCGTACTGCATCAGCGCAGGCGACCACACCGTGTTCGTGATCCAGGCGTTCGACTATTCGGGTCCGAACAATCCGGACGTGGACCGGGTCAAGGCGCGCGTCGGTGCGGAAGTCCGCAAGGCCGCGCGCGGCGGCTGAGCCCCGCGTTACGCGCCAGGCTGGCCGAGCTGGTTGATCTCGCGGTTTTCGACAATGGCAGGCGGGCTGGAGGAACGGGCGAGGGCGATCATCGCCCGGCCGATGGCCCCGTTGGTGGTGGCCGCCCCCGGCACGTTCTTGACGATCATCCCCTGCAGCGGGCTGGCCAGCGCATGGAACATGCGCATCACCCCGTGCGGGCTGTGCGTGCCTTCTTCGGGCAGGATGCCGCCGGGCCGCAGCATCACGGTGGTGATCGGCAGCCGCTGCAGCGCATCCTCGGTTTCGCCCTTGATGCGCAGCGGCATCAGCCGGCTTTCGGGATCGGAATTGGCGCCGGAAATGTACAAGAAGCACCCCTGTGGATTGGCCGCGGCATAGGCCCGCGCCACTGCCAAGGTCAGCTCGAAGGTGACGCGGCGGTATTCCTTTTCGGCGGTGCCGATGGGCGGGGCACCGGCGCAGTAGAAGGCCGCGTCGATACCGGCCAGCTGTGACTGCACGTCGGCTGCCCGGCTGAAGTCTTCCAGCAGCACGACACCGACCTTCGCGTTGGCGCGGTCCAGCGGTCGGCGCGCCAGCACGGTGATGCGGGTGACGTCAGGCGAGGCAAGGCAGGCGTTGAGGACGCCCTGGCCGAGCAGGCCGGTCGCACCGGTGAGGAGGATATGCATGGAAGAAACCCCTGGTCGATTGCTGGAACGCTACAAGCAGCAGAAGGAACAGGGGGTGACGATCAGCGGGTCATGCACTCGTTGAGCATTACCGGGCAGGCATTTGCGCCACTCTCGACGCATTGGGTGACCGCATCCTCTTCCGCCGCCGCCTTGCTGCTGGCCTTGGCGCCATACGTGGACCAGCCGCCTCCCGCCGCCTTGCTGCGCACGATGGCGGCACATTCGCCCATGGTCCATGCCACGGCCGTTTCGCAGCCGCGCCTGCCGCATTTACTGATGGCGGTGTCCTTGGCGTCCTTCTCGTTGACGCCCAGGTGCAGTGCGAATGCGTCACCGCCGCGCTCTACCGCAATGGCGCTCCAGGGCTGGGCGATGTTCATCTTCGGATCCTGGCCCTCGCCAGCGGCCATGCGCGTGGCGGTGCCGCGGGCTTCCGGCGGCTTGGCCACGAATTCGGCGCCGCCCGGGAAGAACTCCAGCTTTGGCTTGGCCACGCGGTTGATCGCGATCAGTTCCATGCGGTAGCTGATGCGGTCCAGCGCCGAATAGGCGTACTTCCAGCCGGTGCAGAAGGTCTGTTCCTCCGCGCTGCGGCACTGCGCTCCGCCGCCGGCCTGGCAGCTGGCCAACGCCGATTCGGCCGCCTTCTTCTTGTTCTCGCCGGTGTTGACGTACATGCCGCCCTGCTGGCTGTAAGCCGGCGCCACGCAGGTGTTGGCGAAGGTGGCGACAGGCCAGCAGGTGCCATCACATTTGCCCATGGCGTTACGGGTGGCGGTGCGCGGGTCGTATTCGTTGAGGATTACGTTCCAGCTGCCGTCGGCGGTGTTGACGACCAGCGCGCCCCACCAGTCCCGCTTGGCGTCGTCGCGCACACGACGCGCGGCGGCGGCGGCGGCCGCGGATGCAGCCTGCTGCGCTGCGGCTTCTTCGGCGCTGATATAGGTTGCGGCCTGCTGGCTCTGCTGCCAGCCCAGGAAGTTCATCTGCGCGGCGTGGGCCTGCTGTCGGGCCTGCGCACCATTCTGTGCGTGTGCCGCATCGGCGCTGGCCAGCAGCGCCGCGGCCACAAGTACCGCGCGGATCATCCGCTCAGAGGCAATGTTCAACGTTCACCCCGCATTGCTTGGCGCCGGATGCAACGCACTTGTCCAGCGAGGACTTGCCCAGCGCTGCCGCTTCCGGCGTACCGGCCTGCGCGCTGCTGGCGAAGATGGCCCGGACACCAGGCTTGGCACCCTTGTCCACGGCCAACGCCATGCAGTGATTGCGGACAGGGAAGGTGATCAGTTCCACGCAGTCGGTGGCGCCGCTGTCCTGGCAGTCCTTGCGCGCGCGCACCTTGGCTTCCGCTGCGCCCATGCCGTTGCCGGTCCCTACGACCTGCTTGCTGTCACTGACGGCCAGGCTGGTGTAGAGGTCCATGCCTTCGGGCATGGCCTTGCTGATTTCACCCGGTGCCGGCGAGGTACGCGACGGCGCGTTCGCCGGAGGCACGGCGAAGACAGGGCCAGCAAGGGCGAGGGTGGCCAGCAGCGCACAGCGCGTCCACGACGAGGATCGTTGCATTCCTTTGCTCCAGGTTTTGTTTTTGGCGCGCGGAGCATACCCGGATCGCGGTCCGGATGGTGTGATGTGAAGGGGCTGGGGAAGAAGAGCGTGACGACCAACGGTCGTCACCCACCGGAGCCGGTCGTCACCCATCGGGGGCGGTCGACACCCACCGGAAGGTTTCCAGGGAAGGATGCACCTACCCGTGTCACGACCAGTTGTGTAGAGTCCGGCCCATCATGCGCTCACGGAGGATCGGGTTTGTCCACGCAGAAATTGGTTCGCTACTCGGTCGCCATCGTCGCGACGCTCGTCATCGGTTACCTGCTTTCGGGCTACCTGGTACTGCTGTTCCTTGGCCTGGATACCAGCCATTTCAGCTGGAACACCTACTACCCGTACGTCAGTGCGCTGGACCAGCCGCAGGTCGCGCCCTTCGTGGGCAAGATCAAGGCCGCCGGTTACGTGGGCTTCGGCATCCCGCTGTTCCTGTTCGTGGTGGTCGCCGGCTTCCTGCTGCTCCGGCGCAAGAAGAAGGGCCTGCACGGTGATGCACGCTTCGCAACGGGCTCGGACCTGTCTTCACACGGGTTGTTCAAGAAGACCGGCGACAGCATCGTGGTGGGCAGCTACAAGGGCAAGCTGGTGCGTCTGTCCGGCCAGCAGTTCGTGATCCTGGCCGCGCCGACCCGTTCGGGCAAAGGCGTGGGCGTGGTGATTCCCAACCTGCTGGAATACGAAGAGTCCGTGGTGGTGCTGGACATCAAGCAGGAAAACTACGAGCTCACCAGCGGCTGGCGCGCCAAGCAGGGCCAGGAAGTCTTCCTGTTCAACCCCTTTGCCGAAGACCGCCGCAGCCATCGCTGGAATCCGCTCAGCTACGTCTCCGATGACCCGGCCTTCCGCGTTTCCGACCTGATGAGCATCGCCGCGATGCTGTACCCGGATGGTTCGGACGACCAGAAATTCTGGGTCAGCCAGGCGCGCAATGCGTTCATGGCCCTCACGCTGTACCTGTTCGACAATTACGATGACGAGCGCCGCAGTGGCTTCCCGGGCGGGCAGGGCGTGCCGACCCTGGGCGCGATCTACCGGATCTCCTCCGGCGACGGCACGGACCTGCGCAAGTACCTGCAGACCCTGGCCAGCCGGCCGTTCCTGAGCGGCAACGCCAAGTCGGCCTTTGCCAACCTGCTGTCGCAGGCGGACGAGACCTTCGCCTCGATCATGGGCACCTTCAAGGAGCCGCTGAACGCCTGGATCAATCCAGTTCTGGATGCGGCCACCAGCAGCAACGACTTCCTGCTGACCGACCTGCGCAAGAAGAAGATGACCATCTACATCGGCATCCAGCCCAACAAGCTGGCCGAAAGCCGGATGATCATCAACCTGTTCTTCAGCCAGATCATCAACCTCAACACCAAGGAGCTGCCCAAGTCCAATCCGGACCTGAAGCACCAGGTGCTGCTGCTGATGGACGAATTCACCTCCATCGGCAAGGTCGACATCATTGCTTCGGCGGTGTCCTACATGGCCGGTTACAACGTGCGGCTGCTGCCGATCATCCAGAGCATGGCCCAGCTGGATGCCACCTACGGCCGCGATGTGTCTCGCACCATCATCACCAACCACGCCCTGCAGATCCTGTTCGCCCCGCGCGAGCAGCAGGACGCCAACGATTATTCGGACATGCTGGGCTACACCACCCTGCGCAAGAAGAACATCACCAAGGGCCGCGAGAAGAGCCACAGCTTCAGTGAGGAGCGGCGTGCGCTGATGCTGCCGCAGGAGCTGAAGGCGATGGGCACGGACAAGGAAGTGTTCCTCTACGAGGGCATTCCGCATCCGGTGATGTGCGACAAGATCCGCTACTACAAGGATCGTCACTTCACTTCCCGCCTGCTAGCAAAGGTTGACGTTCCCAGCTTGCAGATATGAATCAGCTGAGACGAAAGCACGGAAAATAAATGCATTCACTCCCGTGAAGTGGTGACTGGCGTCAACAATTTGTCGTGCATGCGTTGAACTTTCATGCGTTCTTGACGCATCCTTGACCTCGTTCTATGCCACTCTTCGCCATCGGTTCAGTTCATCGAGCCGATGGAGTCGATCAGGTGGTGCAGAACATCACCGGAACAGGGATGGCTTCGAACAAGGTGTCAGGCGATGCATCATGCCCACGTGGCGGTGCAACGCCCGTTGGGCAGGCGGCTTTGGCCGCAGGGGAGACGGTTGCACATGACGGCACAGGCCGCCGCGTAACCGGTTCCAGCGTGCAGATGCAACGCTGGACTGCCGAACCACCCGTATCGAAGCTGCTTATTCGTACGTCAAAGGATGTTCGTATGCGGCAAGCGTTGCTGAAGATTTTCATCGCCGTGGCGGCGGTTGCGATGTCGGGTTGTGCCACCAAGCCTGCGCCGGATTTCGGCGGGCGGTGGAAGCCGGTCAATCGCTTTGACGCTGCACCCACGGAAATTCCCCTGTACACCAGCTATGCCTTCCAGGCATCGCCGATGGATGGCACGTTGAAGGCCATGCTCGAGCGCTGGGCGGCCGATTCGGGGATGTCGCTGGATTACCGGCTGGGGTCGGATTACACGCTGCACGGCGGCGTTTCCCGCATCTCCACGACCAGTGCGCAGCAGGCCGTGGCCGACGTCACCACCGCTTATGCGGCGCAGGGCGTGTACGTGAGCATCGTGGGCAACAAGATCGTGGCCGGCAGCAGCGCCGCGGTGCCGACGGCGGCCACCACGCCAGCCAGCGCGCCCAACGCCAACCCCGCACCCGCACCCGCCGAAACCGCGCCAAGCGGTAGCTGACTGCTGCCGTTTTCCCGTCGTGATGCTCCTGCGCTGGCCGCAGGGGCATGGCGCTCATTGACGATCATGCAGTCCGGAAAACCCCATGTTCCGTAAGAAAGACCCAGGCAATAGTCCCAAGGTGGAGCAGGCCGTCGCCAAGGCGGTGAGCTATGAGCTGACCGTGGCCGACATGGCGCGCAAGAGCGAGCGTCGTGCCTGGTGGGTCGCCGGTGCGTCGCTGGTGATGTCCCTGGCGCTCGCCGGCGGCTATTACTACATGCTGCCGCTGAAGGAGAAGGTGCCGTTCCTGGTGATGGCCGACGCCTACACCGGCACCGCATCGGTGGCGCGCCTGCAGGGCGATTTCGGCAGCAGTTCAGTGACTCACGTCGAGGCGGTGAACCGCAGCAACGTGGCGCAGTACGTGCTGGCACACGAATCCTATGACCTGGCGCTGATGCAGCTGCGTGACTGGAACCTGGTGTTCACCATGTCCGCCGACAACATCGCCGCGCAGCTGCGGGCACGTTATGCGCGCACCAATCCGCAGAGCCCGGTGGTGCTGTACGGCAACACGAAGGCGATCCGGGTGAAGATCCTCAGCATCACCCCGATCGGCGAGCTGGACAACGGCGGCTTCCGTGGCGCATCGGTGCGCGTGCAGCGCACCCTGGTGGACAAGAACAGTGGTGCGTCCACTTTCATGGACAACCGCCTGGTGACCCTGCGCTTCAACTACGACGCCAAGCTGGCGCTCAACGACCAGGACCGCCTGCTCAATCCGCTGGGCTTCCAGGTTACCGAATACCGCGTGGACAGCGACTACGCCGCCGCGGTTCCGCTGCCTGACCAGGCCGCCACCGACGCGCAGGCGCAGCAGCAGGCCATGCTGCAGGCACAACAGCAGGCGGCCGTGCAGGCCGACCCGGCGATGTTTGACCCGAGCCAGCAGATGGGCCAGGGCACGATCGATCCGGTGTCCGGCCAGCCCATGGTGGCGCCGGCTCCGCCGCCCCCGGGCCAGATGCTTCCGGCCCAGCAAGGCATTCCTGCCCAGGGCATTCCCGGTGCCGCCGGGCCGGGACAGGCCGTACCTGCGCAGGGCTACCCGGTGCAGACCGCACCGGTTCCCGGTGCACCCGCTCAACAAGCGCCAGGCCGCGGCACGCCGGTCCCCGCGCGCAACCTTTCCACCGGAACTGCTGATGGAGCAAGCAACCGATGAGTAGTCGCAGAAACAAGGCATGTGCCTGGATGCTGGCGGGAATGCTGGCAGGGTATGCCACCACCGTCTCGGCCCAGGCCGTGGACCGTTATGCCTATGTGCCGGACCAGATCTACACGGTCCGCACCGGCCTGGGCCTCACCACCCAGATCGAGTTGAGCCCGCATGAAAAGATCCTCGACTACAGCACCGGCTTCAGCAGTGGCTGGGAGCTGACGCGTCGCGGCAACGTCTTCTACTTGAAGCCGAAGAACGTGGACGTGGACACCAACATGATGGTGCGCACGGAAACCAACTCGTACATCTTCGAACTGAAGGTGGTGGCGACTGATTGGCGCCAGCTGGACCAGGCGCGCAAGGCCGGCGTGCAGTACAAGATCGCTTTCACCTACCCCAGTGACAGTGAGTTCACCGTTGCCCAGGAGTCGGTGGAAGAGAGCAAGCCGCTGCTCAGCACCACCATCGCAAAGGATCGTCGCTACAACTTCGACTACTCCTATTCGACCCGCAAGGCCAAGCGGATGGGCTGGCTGATCCCGGTCAATGCCTACGACGATGGCCGCTTCACCTATGTGCGCCTCCCGTCTTCGCCGGAGTTCAAGACCGGCATCTTCCCGGCCGTGTTCGGCCGCGAGACCGAGAATGGCGAGGACTTCGTCATCAACACGACGGTGGAGGGCAATACCCTGGTGGTGCATGGCACCCACCCGTACCTGGTGATCCGACACGGTGACAACGTGGTCGGCCTGCGGAGGAATACCAAGAAATGAGCCAGAACACGCCTCCAGGGAATGACCCCCGCCAGGACGACGATGCCTACCGCCAGGAAGGCACCGCGCAGGAGCCGGGTAACCCGTATTACAACCGTGTGCAGCCGCAGGATGCGCCGGATCTGGATGCCAGCGCGCCGCAGCTGCGCACAGCGGAAGAACGCCGATTGAATCGCAAGGCGTTGATGTTCATCGGCGGCATCCTCGCCCTGGTGCTGCTGATGGGCTTCCTGCTGCTGCGCAAGGGCAGGGACGACGCGGAGGCCCCCGCGCGCGGCGCCGAAGTTTCGCGTCCGAGCACGCCGGACCTTCCGAGCGTGGCGCCGACGGTGCAGACACCCCCGCCGATGCAGGCCGATCCGATTCCGATGCTGCCGCCGCCGCCGATGCCGAACGACATGCCGATGCCGATGGAGCGCAACAGCCGCACCATCGGCGAGGCGCCGCGCATGCCTTCGCTGCTCGATCGCCGCATTGCGGCCACCGGTAGCGGTGGCGGCGGTGATCCTTCCGAACGCCAGGCGCCGGTCGATCCGACGTTGCTGGCGCTGCAGCAGATGAACGGCCGTCAGGCGCCGGAAGAAACGCGTCGCGGTGCGGATGTGGACGATGTGTCCAACGCCGCTTTCATCCGCAGCCCGGATGCACTTCTGGTTCGCGGCACCTACCTGCGCTGCGTGCTTGAAACGCGCATCATCACCGACGTGGCCGGGTTCACCTCCTGCCTGGTGACCGAACCGGTCTACTCGATCAACGGCCGTACCCTGCTGTTGCCGAAGGGTTCCAAGATCTACGGCAGCTACGGTGGCGGCCCGATCGGCGAACGCGTGGATGTGATCTGGGATCGCATCACGACGCCGAACGGCATTGACGTTGCCATGTCCAGCCCGGGCACGGATGGGCTGGGCGGGGCAGGCATCCCGGGGCAGTACACCGCCCACTGGGGCCAGCGCATCGCCAGCGCCCTGATGATCAGCCTGCTCGCTGATGCCTTCAAATACGCAGCCGCGGAGAATGGCCCGGAGACCACCACGGTCAACAGCAGTGGCTTTGCGATGCAGTCGCCGTATGAAAGTGCAACCGCCCGCACCATGGAAAGCCTCGCACAGCAGGCCGCGAGCCAGCGCCGCGCGCCGACCGTGACGGTCAACCAAGGCACCATCATCAACGTCTACGTCGCAAAGGACGTCGACTTCAGCGCCGTGCTGGCGCGTCGCTGATCCAGGAGCACAGGACCCGTCGTGGACATGGAGACTTCACCCCTCGCGCTGGTTTCCAGCGAATTCCTGCAATACCAGTACGAAGTGCTGGGTATTGCGGGTTACATGGGGTCGTCCGAAGTCACCGAAATCTGCGTCAACCGGCCTGGTGAGATCTACCTGGAGACGCGTGATGGCTGGCAGCAGGTGGCGGTGCCCACGTTGACCTTCGAACGGGCCCGCCAGTTCTGCACCGCAGTGGTGAACGAAAGCAACACGGGGCAGCGCATCACCGATGCCGATCCGATGGTGTCGCTGACCTTCCCCAGCGGCCAGCGTGCGCAGTTCGTGATTCCGCCCGCGTGTGACGCGGGCAAGGTTTCCATCACCATCCGCCTTCCTTCGCGCCAGATGCGGACCCTGCAGCAGTACCAGGACGATGGCTTCTTTGATCGCATCGTCGAACACGACGGCAGCCTGAGCGCGCAGGATGAGGAGTTGATGGAACTGCGCCGCGCGCGCGATTTCGCCGGCTTCTTCCGTCGTGCGGTGCAGTACCGCAAGAACATCGTGGTGTCCGGTGCCACCGGCAGCGGCAAGACGACGTTCATGAAATCGCTGGTCCACCACATTCCCCAAGGGGAACGCCTGGTCACCATCGAAGATGCGCGCGAGCTGTTCATCGAGCAGCCCAACGTCGTGCACCTGCTGTATTCCAAGGGTGGCCAGAGTGGCAGCAATGTCAGTGCCAAAACCTGCATGGAAGCCTGCCTGCGCATGAAGCCGGACCGGATCATCCTGGCCGAGCTGCGCGGCGATGAAGCGTTCTACTTCATCCGTAACTGCGCCTCCGGCCATCCCGGGTCGATCACCAGCTGCCATGCGGGCAGCCCGGAACAGACCTGGGACCAGCTGGCGCTGATGGTGAAGGCATCCAACGAAGGCTCAGGGCTGGAGTTCCCGGTCATCAAGCGCCTGCTGCAGATGACCATCGACGTCGTTGTGCACGTGAAGGCGCACGCTGGCGACCGGCACATCACCGGCATCGATTTCAATCCCGGGCGTGCCCAGGGCCAAGGGGGCGCGGTATGAATGCCTGTCATGGCGGCCACTGCCCGCATGCTCGCCAGGAGGCGCGCTGATGCTGCCCGGACTGGAAGCGTTGGCCTGCCCCGAGCTGGCCGTGTCGATGGATGTCATGGCCCACGTGGTGAACGTGGAATCGTCGCGTAACCCGTACGCCATCGGCGTGGTGGGTGGTCGTCTTGCGCGCCAGCCGCAGGCTTTGGACGAGGCGGTGGCGACGGCACGGATGCTGGAAGAGAACGGCTACAACTTCTCGCTGGGGCTGGCCCAGGTCAATCGTTACAACCTGCGGAAATACGGGCTGGAAAGCTACGAAAAAGCCTTCCAGCAATGCCCGAACCTGCAGGCGGGATCGCGCATCCTGGCCGAATGCCATTCGCGTTCGAAGGGTGACTGGGGCAAGGCATTCAGTTGCTACTACTCGGGCAATTTTGAAACCGGCTACCGGCACGGCTATGTGCAGAAGGTGTTCAGTTCGATGCAGCGCGGCCGGATGGTCGCCTCCGCGAACGGTGCATTGCCGATTCCAGTGGTGGATCGCACGCCGCGTACACCCACTGCGGCAGCCCGCGCGCCGGCCGAATCCGCCGATGCCGCGCGCCTGCGCACCCGGATCGAAGGCCTGCAGACACAGATGCTCGCCCAAGGCGGCGGCGTAGTGATGCCGCTCCCGGAAGACCCCGCGCGCGCTTACGTGGTGTATCCCAACACCGGCGCCATGGTGCGCGGCAGCCTGCTGCGCGCCGCTGATGGTGGGCTGGCCCGTGCGGTGACCAACCTGGTCGACCGAGCGGTGCCTTCGGCAGCGCCGATGGCCGGCTATGCCGACGAAGGCTACCCGCAGGGTCAACCGGTCGTCCCCGCACCGCCCATGGGCCCGCAGCAAGCGCCCGCTGGCAGCCCCGGGGCTCCGGTGCTGCTGCGTCCCTGGAGTGAACGCAACCAACCCGCGGCAACCGGCGCGGCGGCAATGCCCGCGTCTGCCGCGCCTGTCACCGATGCACCTGCCAGGGACGCGGCTTTCGTGTTCTGAGCAGTTCACTGGCCGCCGGGCAGGGGCCGCACATGTTGTTTTTCGTCCATCAATAAGGAAGTCCCCATGAAGCTGAACACCCATGATCTCGCCCAGGCCCAGCGCACCCTGAAGACCCTGGCGATGGCCGTTGCCTTCGTTGGCATGATGTTCGTCCCACAGGCTTTCGCGCAGGAATTCGGCGGCACCGACAAGAAGGTGTGCGGCTTCTTCGACAGCGTCAAGGGCCTGTTGAACCTGGTGTCGATCGCCGTGGTGACCATCGCGGTGATCTTCGCCGGCTACCAGATCGCCTTCGCCCACAAGCGCATCAGCGACGTGTCGCCAATCCTGATCGGTGGCGTGCTGATCGGCGCGGCTGGCCAGATCGCCCGCATGCTGCTGGGTGATGAGTACGGCGAATGCTCGGCCGTCGGCATGCTGAGCACCGCTGCCCAGTACTACAGTGCATAAGAACGTCGTCTTCCGCGGCTGCACGCGCCCACCGATGTTCCTGGGCGTGCCCTACGTACCTTTCTTCATGGTATGCGGCGGCCTGTTCCTGCTCGCCATCTACTGGGATTTCTGGGTTCTGCTCAGCATCCCGGTGGCCGTGATGATCATGCGGCAGATGGCGCGTCGGGACGAGATGATCTTCCGGCTGATGGGACTGCGATTGCAGTTCAAGTTCCGGGCGCGGAACGTGCGCGACCATGAAGGTATGTGGGTGTTCACTCCGAACCACTACCGCGACAAGCCGGCGCCTGCGAAGGCACCGGGTGGAAACCGCCGCTGAATGTTTCAGCGGCGTAGCAGCAGGCATATGGCAGTTCCTGGAGAGTAGGCATGTTCAGTCCGGATACGTCGATCAGCGAGTTCATTCCCTTGTCCTCGCATGTGGCCCCAGCGGTGGTGAAGACCAGCGGTGGCGACTACCTGTTGACGTGGCACCTCGAGGGATTGCCGTTCGTGGGTCGGGAAGAATGGGAGCTTGAGCACAAGCACAACACCTTCAACCGACTGCTGCAGACGCTGCGCGCGCCGGATTTCGTCAACGTGGCGTTCTGGACGCACGACGTCCGCCGCCGCCGGCAGTTGAAGGAGCGCAGCAAGTTCGCCCAGCGCTTCAACCAGGACGTGTCCGATACCTACCTGGACATGCTGTCCAGCCAGCGGATCATGCAGAACGAGCTGTACCTGACCATGATCTATCGGCCGGTGGTGGCCGGTAAGCGTTTCGTGGAGAAATCAGCCGACGTGCCACGCCTGCAGGCCGAGCAGGAGCAGGCCGTGGAAAAGCTGATGGAGCTGGCCGGCAACGTCGAAGCGGTGCTGCGCGACTATGCGCCATACCGCCTTGGCATGTACGAAGCGGCCAACGGCGTGGTGTTTTCCGAGACGCTGGAGTTCTTCGGCTACCTGATCAACCGCATCGATGAGCCGGTGCCGGTGCTGGCCGCGCCGGTCAAGGAATACCTGCCGGTGAGCCGCCACATGTTCTCGGCCAAGACCGGCGATTTCGTGATCAGTACGCCCAACGGCAAGAATCACTTCGGCGCGATCCTCAACATCAAAGAATACGCCGAGGGCACCTATCCCGGCATCCTGAACGGCTTGAAGTACCTGGATTTCGAGTACGTGGTCACCCAGTCCTTCAGCCCGATGGGCCGCCAGGATGCGCTGAAGATCCTGGACCGTACCAAGGGCATGATGATCTCCTCCGGCGACAAGGCGGTGAGCCAGATCATCGAGCTGGACCAGGCGATGGACCATCTGTCCTCGGGCAACTTCGTACTCGGCGAATATCACTTCACCGTCGCCGTGTTCGCAGACAGCCAGGGCCAGCTCTCGGCGAACGTGGCCACCACGCGTGCGGAGTTGTCCAACGCCGGCTTCGTGTCGGCAAAGGAAGACATCGCGATCACGGCATCGTTCTATTCGCAGATTCCGGCGAACTGGCGCTACCGCACGCGACTGGCCAACGTCAGTTCGCTGAACTTCCTGGGGCTGTCGCCGTTGCACAATTTCGCTACCGGCAAGCAACACAACAATCCATGGGGGGACTGCCTGACCACGCTGCAGACCACCAACGGGCAGCCGTACTACTTCAATTTCCACGCCACCCATCCGGCGGAAAACTCGCTGGGCGAGAAGGCCATCGCCAATACGATGGTCATCGGCAAGTCCGGTACCGGCAAGACCGCGCTGATCAACTTCCTGCTCAGCCAAGTGCAGAAGTATGATCCGGCGCCGACCATCTTCTTCTTCGACAAGGACCGCGGCGCGGAGATCTTCGTGCGTGCCTGTGGTGGCAACTACCTGGCGCTGGAAAACGGGCGGCCGACCGGCTTCAATCCCTTCCAGTGCGAACGCACCGAAGCGAACGTGCAGTTCCTGGCCGACCTGGTCAAGGTGCTGGCCGGCAAGGGCCAGTATAGCGCCCGCGAAGAAGAGGACATCTTCCGCGCGGTGGAAAGCATGCTTGATACGCCCATGCACCTGCGCAGCATGACCAACTTCCAGAAGAGCCTGCCGAACCTCGGTGACGATGGGCTGTACGCGCGCATGCGCCGCTGGACCGCCGGCAGCTCGCTGGGTTGGGTGTTCGACAATCCGGTGGACACGATCGACCTGGAGCGGGCGAACATCATCGGTTTCGATTACACCGACGTGATCGACAATCCGGAAGTGCGCGTGCCGGTGATCAATTACCTGCTGCACCGGCTTGAATCGCTCATCGACGGGCGTCGCCTGATCTATGTGATGGACGAATTCTGGAAGATCCTCGATGGCGAGGGTGGACTGAAGGAGTTCGCCAAGAACAAGCAGAAGACCATCCGTAAGCAGAACGGCCTGGGTATCTTCGCCACGCAGAGCCCGGAAGACGCGCTGAAGAGCGATATTTCCGCCGCGCTGATCGAACAGACCGCCACGCTGATCCTGCTGCCCAATCCGAATGCGAGCCGCACCGATTACATCGACGGCCTGAAGTTGACCGATGCCGAGTTCAAGGTCGTCACCGCGCTGGACGAACGCTCACGCTGCTTCCTGGTCAAGCAGGGGCATGCCTCCAATGTCTGCCAGCTCAACATGCGCGGCATGGACGACATCCTTTCGGTGATTTCCGCATCAACTGACAATATCGATGTGATGCACCGAGTTCTTCAGGATGCCGCTACCCGCGAGAATGTGGCGGAATCGATGCTGACACCAGAGCAGTGGCTGGAGGATTTCTACCGCCGCCGCAAGGGTTCGGGAAAGCCGGCCAGCAACGACCGCGACAAAGCAGCCTGACCCATGACCACCCACCTCATTCCGGAGGCCACCATGAATACCGTTGCCCCGCAACGTCCTGCCCTTCGTCGTCGCCTGATGCCACTGGCGACGGCCACGCTTGCCTTGTGCGCATCGTTTTCACTGATGGCGCCTGCACCGGTGCAGGCCCAGTGGATCGTCAATGACCCGCCGGCGCTTTTCCAGAGCGTGAAAGCCGATATCGCGGCCGGCCTGGAATACATCGAAACGGCCGGGCGCTGGACCCAGACCGCTTCGCACTACACCGCGACCTTGAACAACTGGCTGCAGAAGCTGCAGAACTGGTCGCAGATCATCGCCAACCCGATCATGCCGGCGACGCCGACGCTTACCACCATTCCGGATGACTGGAATATTGCCGAGCGCTGCGGCGGCGGTTCGGCGTTCAGCATCACCGGCATCATGGCCATGGCGGGGATCAGCCCTGGTGGCGACATCGGTGCGCAGCAGCGGACGATATGCTCGTACATCCAGGCGCTGGAGAACCGCAAGTACAACGAGACCGTCGCGGTCGTACAGCAGTCCCTGCCGCTCATGCAGCAGACGCTGGGAACGCTGCGCAACATCCGTCGGCTGTTTGACAACGAAGGCGCGCTGGCGGAAACCACCGCGAACGCGACCGCATCGCAGTTGCAGATCGATGCGAACTTCAAGACCTGGGAAAACCAGATGCGCATCTACGACCAGCAGATCGTGGCACTGCAGAGCCAGCAACGTGCGCTGGCGCAGCGTGCGCTGAAGGGTGAAACCAATCCGATCGGCTCGGTGATCAAAGCTGCAGCGTTGAAGACGGCACTCGATTGAAAACCGTGCGTAATGCACCCCTGCGAGGCCCCGAAAAGGGGCAGGTGAAGCAATGAGTCTAGGGATGATGGACAGTATGTGGGCACAAGGAGCGCTGCACGGACCGATCGCGACCTCGTCGATCGGCGATTTCGTGTTCTTCAAACTGATCTTCGACTATCTCAGCAGGGAGATATCCGAGTTCGGCCTGGGTTTCCTCAGCCGCATGATGGAGTGGGTGGGCATCATCGCCCTGGTGGTGATGACCATCTGGCTGCTGCTGCAGGGCTACCGCATCGTGACCGGCCGCAGCCGGGACTCGATGATGGCGCTGGTGACGGACATGGCGCGTGCCGCCCTGATCGTCATCACCGCCACCACGATGGCCATCTTCGGCCAGAACGTGCATTCCTTCCTGACCCATTACGTGCAGGACGAGATCACCTACGTGGTCACCGGTGAGGAAGACACGGCCAAGGACCTCATCGATGAAAACCTGGCGTACATGCAGGTGGCGCTGTCGGCGGTGGACGTGCTGGATGTGGCCGGTGACGTGACGCTGGACAACGCAAAGACCCGTGCCATGTGGTTCATCGGCCTGGGCACGGGCGGGCCCGCCGTAACCGCAGGTGCGATGCTGCTGCTGTATGAAGTCGCGATGGCGCTGTTCATTGGCTTCGCACCGTTGTTCATATTGTGCCTGCTGTTCGAGCAGACCAAATCGCTGTTCCAGCGATGGCTGTTCTATGGCATCGGCACGATGTTCTCGATGGCGGTGCTGGCGGCCATGACCGGGATTGCGATGAGCATGGTGTCCAAGGTGGCCTTGGCGTTCTGGGGCACCGCCGCGGCCGGCGCGCTGATGGGTTCCAACTTCACCGAGGGCATGACCAGCATGGCGCTGCAGCAGGGCGGCATGGGGTTGATCCTGACCACGTTGATCCTGACCGCACCGCCCATGGCGGCGATGTTCTTCCAGGGCACGCTGGGTGCGTTCATGGCGTACTCGCAGATCGGCGGTTCGCCGGGTGCTACGGCGCCGGGTCCGCAGGGTCAGCCGCCGGGTTCTTATGCGCCGCAGCAGGCCGCGCCAGCAAGCACGGCAGCCACCGGTGAGACAGCTCAGAGTCGGGTAGTGATGCCTAATATGGGAGGAGAGGCGGGCGCCGGTAATGTGGCACCAGCAGGTAGCCGCGGTAATGCGCCCATTGGTTGAGACGGTATAGGGATGGAGGTGTGGCAATGACGTACTGGAGACCGCGGGGCGCTTGGATGCTTTTCATCGCATTCTTCTTCTCACTGGGCAGCGCGGGTGCCTACGCGGAGGGGCGCTGCCCTCCGGGCCAGTACCCTGTCGGCGGCCAAGGCGTTGGCGGATGCGCACCGATTCCAGGCTACGGCGGCAACCAGGCGGCGCAGCCCGCGCCGCCGCCGATTGATCCGGGTCGTTACGAGGACCGCTGGGGCGCAATGGCGCTGTCTGATTCAACTCCCGATGCCGGCGTCGTGGTCGACCAGTTGACTGAAGGTGATGCCAAGCGTGTCGCCATCGAAAAATGTGCCCGGAACGGTCTGAAAGACTGTCGGATACTCCTTACCTACCGGAATCAGTGCGCTGCGTGGGTCGTTCCATCTGCAGACGCGCCAGGGGCGAAAACAGGCATTTCAGCTGGATTGTCCGAGCAGGCTGCGGTGGATAATGCAACTTCGAAGTGCAAACACGCCCCCGGTGGTTCATGCGTTCTGGCTTACAGCGCGTGCAGTCTCCCCCAGTGGACGCGATAAGCAACGGCCGGGCGTCGAGTCCATCCTCGCCGGCACGCGAGTCAGCGCATGCGGGTTGGCATCTGTTGAGTGCACCGCCACCCTTGGTCAATCGTGTGCAACAGTCTTCGTGGGCGTTGCTATTGCTGTCAGCAGTTATCGTCAGCTCCTTGATTCCTGCTGACCCCGCATCCGCAGAAGGCCGCTGCCCACCCGGTCAATATCCTGTGGGCGGCCAAGGCGTAGGTGGCTGCGCACCGATTCCGGGGTCCTCAGCGCGCCAGCAACAGCCTGCTGCGCCCCAGATTGCTGCACCGACCACGCGCTGGGGCACGCGGTGGGGGGCGATAGTGGCCTCCGCAGCCACGTCCGATGCAGGGGCTGCGATGGGCCGTCTGACGAAAAGCGACGCGCTCAGCGAAGCAATGGCGAAATGTCGACGCAATGGCGCCACGGATTGCAAAGTGATGGCCGAGTACAGCAACCAGTGCGTGGCATGGGTCGTGCCGGATGGCGGGGATGCCACGGCGCTCGGCGGTCTGGGCGAAGGCGCTACGCCTGAGCTGGCCTTGAAGAAGGCGCAGAGTTACTGCGAGAACCGCGCAGGTAATGGCTGCAAGGTGGCCTACAGTGCCTGCAGCCTGCCTGAGATCGAGCCGATCTGACTGCTGGCTGCACATCAACCTGCCAGCTGTGCATCGATCCTGCCGGGTCCGGGTGTACAGCTACTTATGAGGCCTGCAGTTACCCTGAGCGATGAACCTGTTCGTTCAACCTGTTTCCCAGTGGCCGCGCTGAATGTCCATCTGGCCTGGTCTTGAGCCGATCCCACGCCGCAAGCAGTGCGTGAGATCGGCTTGAGGGAGCCACGGACGCGTACCTTCGGCCCGCCCCAACCAAGGCGCCGGGGAACGGCTCAGGCATTCATGCTGCGCGCAGCCACCTGGCTCTGCTCGATCTGCAGGTCACGTTCCTGCGAGGCCACCTGCTGCGCGGCCTGGTGTGATGCCACGCGCTCGCTGGACTGATCCAGTGACGTGTTCATCGCCTCGGTGGTTGCCACCGACACGCGCAGGTGCGCAGGATCGTTGACTTCACCCTGCACGCCGAACGTGCGCGAGGCATCGTTGCTCATCAGCACATTGTCGATGCGGGTGCCGCCGTTGGCGTGCATTTCCGCCGCCAGGCTGCCGGCGAGCTGGCCGCTGTGCTGGTCCGGCGTGCGGCCCACGCGCAGGTCCTGTGCCTCCACGCCACGCAGCGCGTCCTGGAACAGCAGGTTGCCGGGATGGCCAGGCTGATCCATGCGCATCGCGCCGTCGCGCTTGTGCGCGTCTTCCTCCGCTGCCTTGCGCGCGGGCTCGCCCGGCTCCAGCGGGCCGCGGATGCGGTTGATGATGTCCTCCGCATTGCCGATCCCGCCGCGGGTCGCAGTGGTCAGGCCGCCGCGCAGGAATTCCAGCTTGTCGCGGTACTCGCTGATCATGCCGTCATTCTGCTTGGCCAACGCCTGCGAGGCCGGGTTGTCCAGCACCGAGCCCTCGCCCAGGAAGTTGCCCATCTTGTGCGAATCCAGCGAGCGGCCGGCGGCCAGCAACGCCGAATCGGGCATCAGGAAGCCAGCGACCGCGCCGTTGCGGAAGCCGGAGCCGTACAGGTTCTTTATCTCGGTCTCATTGGTATACGTCTTGACCTGGCCATAGTGACCGGAGGCGGCACTGACCGGATCGGCGGCCATCACATGGTTGACCATGGCGTTGCCGCCTTCCGGGATGCGGTAGCCCAGGCTGGCTGCACCATAGGCATTGAAGGTCTCGCCCTTCAGGCCGTGGTGGTGCGCGCTCACTTGTGCCAGGGCACCGCCCAATGAATGTCCGGTGACGCTGACCTCGGCCGCACGCCCGTTCAACGAGGCGTTGACCTCGGCCTGGGCCACCGCACGCTGCGTCAGCGCGATGGCATCGGGCGCCTGCAGGTTGGCACGTGTGACGACCATGCCGGCGTCCGTCACTACGCCATCCAGCAGTATCTGTTCGGTGCCACGATGGGCAACGATGACTTCGCCGGTGTCGGCGCGCTCGTAGATCGTGCCCTGATAACCGTTGCTCTTGTTGTTTACATGTTCGATGATCTTGTACGAGTGACCATTGAGCGTGACGAGTTCGTCCTTGCCATTGTCACGGCGGCCAACGGCGTAGTCCTCGTACGCATCATCGGAAAGCGCGGCGTAATCCTGGCTGGTCAGGCTCATGGCTGGACCTGCCGCGCGGAGAGCTGGACGGAGAAGATCGAATCCTGCAGTTCAGGCTTGTAGTCGGTGGGCGCGGCTTCACCGCCGGCACGGTAGTCGGGCAGCGCCTCGGCACGCGGGTATACGGCGTTGGCGTAGTAGCGCGTCAGCGGCTCACTCTTTGCAAAGGCCGGGGATTCGAGGAACGAGGTGAAGCGGGTTTCGCCTTCGGCCCCGGTGGCCTTGAGCATCGCACTGGCACCGCTGAACTCCCAGCGGCACACGCCGCGACCGTAGTAGTCCTCGTCGAGCATGCGGTCCAGGTAGACGATGCCGCGGTATTCGCCATCGGCCACCTTTCGCAGCTCGACAGGCTCCTGGCTGGTGATCCGGCCAGCGGTGCCGGTTTCCGGCTGTATGCGGCCGCACTGGTCTTCGTTGGTCACGTCGTACTGCGCCACGGCCTCCACCACGTTGATCGGGCCGGGGGCGTCGTTGATCTTCAGCACGAACTCATAGGCGTGACGTGGCGTGGGATTGAGCTTGGCGAGGCCACGGCCGCCCTCTTCGACGTCTTTTTCTGCGGTGGTGATTTCTTGGTTCATGGCAGTCTCGGAATGGCAGGCGGTGATGAGCAGCAGGGCGAGGCAGGGAAGGATCGTTCTACGCATGGGGTGCCTTCTCGGAACGAAGTCAGTGCGATGGTGGCTGTGGGCTGACGAGGGTGACGCTGAACAACGACCCACGCAGCTCCGGTTTGAAGCCCTCGGGTGCGTCTTCGCCGTAATCGGCGTAGTTGTCCATGGCGTCGCGCGGATAACCCATATCGGCGTAATGCTGGGTTTCGGTGTCACCCTTGACGAAACGGTCGGCCTGGATGAAGGACAGGAAACGCGTCTCTCCATCGGCACCGGTGGCCTTCAGCATCGCGCCGGCGCCGCTGAACTTCCACTGGCAGACGCCGCGTCCGTAATAGTCCTCGTCCTGCATCAGCTCGAGATACACCGTGCCACGGTATTCGTTGTCGCTGACTTGCTGCAGCTTCACCTCTTCCTTGCTGGTGATGCGGCCCGCGCGGCCGGTGGCCGGCACGATGCGCCCGCATTCCTGTTCGTTGATGACGTCGTACTGCGCGCTGCCTTCCACCACCGCGAAAGGGCCGGGCGCATCGACGATCTTCAATACCAGCTCATGGGCCTGCCGCGGGGTGGGATTGAGTTTGGCGAGGCCGCGTTCGTTCTGCCCAGCGTCCTGTTCCGCACCGTGCGGATGGCAGGCTGCAAGCGCAACAATGGCGAGGCAGGGCAGCAGGGCCTGCCACCGCGGCCGAAGCCTTTCTGCAGAAGCGTGCGACTCAAGCATGCATCTGCCTGGCGCTGTCTTGCTGCTGCGCAAGCTGCCGCTCCTGCTCCTGTCCGGTGCGCTGGCTGGCTGCCAGCTGCACGCGCTCACTGCTCTGTTCAAGGGGCACCTGCATGGCCTCGGTGGTCGCCACCGAAACCCGCAGGTGCGCCGGATCGTTGGCCTGGCCCTGCACGCCGAAGGTGCGCGAGGCATCGCTGCTCATCAGCACGCTGTCGATGCGGGTGCCGCCGTTGGCGTGCATTTCCGCCGCCAGGCTGCCGGCCAACTGGCCGCTGTGCTGGTCCGGCGTGCGGCCCACGCGCAGGTCCTGTGCCTCCACGCCGCGCAATGCGTCCTGGAACAGCAGGTTGCCGGGATGGCCGGGGCTGTCCATGCGCAGGGCGCCTTCGCGCTTGTGCGCGTCTTCGGCCGCCTTGCGGGCCGGCTCGCCCGGATCCAGCGGGCCGCGGATCCGGTCGTACAGGTCCACGGCCACGCCCGGCATGCCGCGCGCGCCGGTGGTGACCGCCCCGCGCAGCAGCTCCATCTTGTCGCGGTATTCGTCGATCATCCGCGCGTTCTGCTTGGCCAACGCCTGCGTGGCAGGGTCATCCAGAACCGAACCGGTATCAGCGAAATTGCCGAGCTTGTGCGCGCCCAGCGAACCGGCGGCGGCGACCAGCGCCGAATCCGGAATCACGCCGTTGTACCACTTGTTGCTGAAGCCGGCGTTGTCCAGCGTACTGATTTCATCGGGCCTGGCGTAAAGGCGCACCTCGCCGTAATGCCCGGAGGCCGCGCTCACCGGATCCGATGCCATGGCATGGTTGAGCACGCTGGTGCCGCCTTCGGGGATGCGCAGCCCCAGGCTGGCCGCACCGTAGGCGTTGAAGGTCTCGCCCTTCAGGTCGAAATGGTGGGCGGTGACCTGGGCCAGCGCGCCGCCCAGCGAATGCCCGGTGACGCTGACTTCCGGGGCCCGGCCTTCGTTCTCGCCGATGTGCTTGGACAACGCGACCGCACGCTGGGTCAGCGCGATGGCATCGTCGGCCTGCAGGTTGTAGCGCGCCAGCACCATCCCGCCATCGGCAAGCACGGCATCCTGCAGGATCTCCTCGGTGCCGCGATGGGAGACGATGATCTCGCCGGTGTCCTCGCGCTGGTAGATCGTGCCCTGGTAGCCGTTCTGCCGGTTGTTTACGTGCTCCAGCACCTTGTAGTTGTGCCCGTTGAGCGGCACCACTTCTTCCTGGCCAGGGGCGTGCCGGCCGACCTTGTGGTCTTCATAGGCATCGGCGGCAAGTGCGGCGTAGTCGCGGTGGGTGAGCGGCATCAGCGCACCTCATGGGCGGTGAGGGTGGCGGTGAACAGCGCGTCCTGCAGCTCCGGGCGGAACCGCGACGGATCTTCGTGGCCGGCCTGGCCGAAGTCCGGCACCGACGCCACGCGCGGGTAATCGCGGTCCGGGTAATGACGGGTGAGCGCCTTGCCGGCGATGAACTGATCGGCTTCGATGAACGAGGTGAAGCGGGTTTCGCCATCGGCGCCGGTGGCCTTCAACATCGCGCCGGCACCGCTGAAGGTCCACTTGCAGACGCCGCGGCCGTAGTAATCCTCATCCAGCATGCGGTCCAGGTAGACCGTGCCGCGGTACTCGGTATCGGACACCTTCTTCAGCTGCACCGGCTCCTGGCTGGTGATGCGCGCGGCCATGCCGGTAGCCGGAACGATGCGACCGCATTCCTGCTCGTTGGTGACGTCGTACTGGGCCACGCCTTCCACCACGGCGAATGCGCCGGGGGCATCGGCGATGTGCAGCACCAGCTCGAACGCCTGGCGCGGGCTGGGATTGAGCTTGGCCAGGCCGCGGCCGCCGTTCTCGACGTCCTGTTCGGCGGTGGTGATTTCCTGGTTCATGGCGTTCTCCGGGTGGCAGGCGGTGAGGAGGAGCAGGGCAGCGCACGGCAGAAACGTTCGGCGCACGGGGGGCCTCCTGGCTGCGGGTGGGAAGGGGGAAGTCGATGCGGTCATGCGGTGGCCACGCAAGCCATCGAGCGCGCCGGTAGCGGGCGCAGGGCAGGGCGCACACGCGGGAGCCTGGGGCTCGAACCGGTGTGCGGGGCTGCGATGTTGTCTCCGTTCCTTGGCGACATGTGCTCGATTCGTGACGAATAGATCGTCCTTTTTACCAGTTTCATGTTTCGTTTGCGTCAAAACGTTGGCGCACGAGTCACGGGATCGCATCGGCAGCGTCGGGCCATGCTCGGCGGAAATGCCCGATCCCAGGCGTGACCGGCCGCACTGCAAACCCCGCCGGGCGTGGCTCGGCGCTACCATGGCGGGGAATTTCGAAGGCCATCATGTGATCAGGGGAACCGTTTGAATCCGCAGGAAGATTCCACCGACTCCGTGCCTGTCGAGCACGCGGCCTACCTGCGCAGCCAGCTGATCACCTACATCGGCAACAAGCGCGCCCTGCTGCCGTTCGTGGAGGCGGGCATCGCACACGCCAAGGACTGCCTGGGCAAGACGCGGATCGATTTCCTGGATCTGTTTTCCGGCTCGGGCGTGGTGGCTCGGTTGGCGCGCCGGCATGCCGCCACCCTGCAGTGCAACGACCTGGAGCGCTACAGCGAGGTCGGCAACCGCTGCCACCAGGCCAACGTGGCGGATGTGGATGCGGCAGCGCTGGAGGAAGAGATTTCCCGCGTTGCACGCCGGGTGCAGCGCGAACTGGCGCCGGGCTTCCTGTGCGAACTGTATGCGCCGCTGGACGACGACGACATCCAGCCCGGCGAGCGGGTGTTCTATACGCGTCGCAACGCGATGTTCCTGGATACCTTCTGCCAGGTGCTGGTGGATACGCCGGCGGAGTTGCGGCCATTCCTGCTGGCGCCTGTGCTGGCGCAGGCGTCGATGTACACCAACACCTCCGGCGTGTTCAAAGGCTTCCACAAGAACCGCGACGGCGTTGGCCAGTTCGGTGGCACGGCACGTAACGCGTTGTCCCGCATCCTGCGCCCGATCGAGGTGCAGGCGCCGGTGTTCAGTCGCTTCGCATGCGCGGTGCAGTTGCATCGCCGCGATGCCAATGCGCTGGTGCGTGAGCTGGACATGGTGGACGTGGCGTACTTCGATCCGCCCTACAACGAGCATCCGTACGGTTCGAATTACTTCATGTTGAACCTGCTGTGTGATTACCAACGGCCGTCGCAGGTCAGCCGGGTGTCGGGCATTCCAACGGATTGGAACCGGTCGGATTACAACAAAGCCCGGTTGGCCGGGACCGCGCTGTTCGACGCGGTGGCGCAGGTGCGCGCGCGGTTCGTGTTGATCTCGTACAACTCGGAGGGCTTCATCAGCCACGAGCGCTTCCTTGCCGGCCTGGAAGGTATGGGCGCGCTGAGCGTGATGGACACGCGTTACAACACCTTCCGCGGCAGCCGCAACCTCGGCGCCCGGGACACCCATGTGACCGAGTTCCTGTACCTGCTGGACAAGCGATGAACCGCTCCCGGTAGTGACGGCCGCTGGCCGTCATGCTTGCGCTGTGGTGGGTGACGACCGTTGGTCATGGTGGGTGACGACCGTTGGTCGTGGTGGGTGACGACCGTTGGTCGTCACGCTTGTGCCTTCCGCTGCGCTCGCCGAGCACGGCTCGGCGCTACCAAGGCGGCAGCGTCGTGACGGCCGCTGGCCGTCATGCTCGGCGGCCCTGCAGGCGCCCGCGTACAATAGCCGCATGCCAGACAGCACCCGCCCGAAATCCGTCCTGCCCGCCACCCAGGTCCACATGGAGGGCTTCGCGCAGGTGCGCGAGGCGCGCCGGTCCGAGCTGGTGGAGGACTACGTGGAGCTGATCGCCGACCTGATCGCCGATGGCCGCGAGGCGCGCCAGGTGGACATCGCCAGTCGCCTCGGGGTGGCCCAGCCGACGGTCGCCAAGGCGCTCAAGCGCCTGGTCAAGGAAGGCTGGGCGATCCAGCGTCCGTACCGCGGCGTGTTCCTGACCCCGGCCGGTGAGCAGCTGGCGCGCGATGTGCGCGTGCGCCACCAGACCGTGGAGCGGTTCCTGCTGGCCCTGGGCGTGGACCCCGATTCGGCGCGGCGTGATGCCGAAGGCATCGAACACCACGTCAGTGAGGCGACCTTGGCCGCGTTCGAGGCCTTCCTGGCAAAGGCGGTGCCGCATGTCTGACGCGCTGCCGGTCCACGATGGCGACGAACACTGGATGCGCCACGCGCTGGCGCTGGCCGAGCGGGCGCAGCGCGAGTTCAACGAAATTCCGGTTGGTGCGGTGCTGGTCAGTGCCGAAGGTGAAGTGCTGGGCGAAGGCTGGAACCTCAACATCGCCGAGCACGACCCCAGCGCGCATGCCGAGATCGTGGCGATGCGGCGGGCGGGCAGGGCGCTGCAGAACCACCGGCTGATGGGCAGCACCCTGTACGTCACCTTGGAGCCCTGTGCGATGTGCGCGATGGCGATCGTGCATGCGCGCGTGGGCCGGCTGGTGTATGCGGCGACCGACCCGAAGACCGGCGCCTGCGGCAGCGTGTTCGACCTGCTCGGCGATGCGCGCCACAACCACCGCGTGGAGATCCACGGCGGCGTGCTGGCACGCGAGGCGAGCACCCGGCTGACCAATTATTTCCGCGCCAAGCGCGGCCGCCCGCTGCTGTCGCTGGATGCGCCGGGTGCCGACGAAGGCTGAACGGCGCGCTATCATGGCGCATCCATTCATGGCGAGCCTGCGGCCCGCCCACAGCGAGGCAACACGATGGCCGACACCGGCGCGGGCAATGACCGATTGATCTGGATCGACCTGGAAATGACCGGGTTGGACACCGACAACGATTCCATCATCGAAATCGCCACGGTGGTCACCGATGCCCAGCTCAACGTGCTTGCCGAAGGCCCGGAGTTCGCCATCCACCACGCGGTGGAGCGGCTGGACGCGATGGACGAGTGGAACCGCAACCAGCACCGTCGCTCGGGTCTGTGGCAGCGCGTGGTCGACAGCCAGGTCAGCCTGGGCCAGGCCGAAGCGGCCACGGTGAATTTCCTGGCCGAATGGATCGGCGCGGGCGCCTCGCCGATGTGCGGCAATTCGATCTGCCAGGACCGTCGTTTCCTGCACCGTGAGATGCCGAGGCTGGAGAAGTATTTCCACTACCGCAACCTGGATGTGTCCACCATCAAGGAGCTGGCCAAGCGCTGGGCCCCGGCGGTAGCCGCCGGGGTGGGCAAGAACAGCAACCACACCGCGCTGAGCGACGTGCACGACTCTATCAACGAACTGAAGCACTACCGGCAGTTCATGGGCACGCTGGCGGGCCTGCCGGGCTGATGGGTAGTGACGGCCGCTGGCCGTCAACGGGGCGCGGTCGATGACAGTGCTGACGGCCAGCGGCCGATGTCAGAGTAGACGGCCAGCGGCCGTCACTACCCGGCTGTCATCACCCGGCCGTTCAACCGCGCAGCGCTAAGATCGGCCCATGAACGAGCCGATCCTGCTTCCCCGCGACATCGCCCACCAGCCCCAGGACTGGGCCGACCTGCAGCGGGCGGTGAGCCTGCTGGAGGCCCCGACCATCACCGCGCGCATGGCCAACCTGGTCGGCACGCCGCTGGAGTTCGCGGTGAGCCGCCTGCCCAACGCGGTATCCAGCCGTATCCATGGCGCCGTGCAGGCGGCGCTGTACAAGGCGGTGCAGGGCGCGCTGATGAGCATGGACAACACGCCGGGCAAGTCCGCCTCGACGCGTTGGCACAAGCTGGCGGCGGCCACATCCGGTGCGGTCGGCGGTGCGTTTGGTTTCGCCGCGCTGCTGATTGAACTGCCGGTGTCGACCACCATCATGATGCGAGCGGTGGCCGACGTAGCCCGCAGCGAAGGCTTTGACCTGGCCGACATGTCCACCCGCCAGGCCTGCTTGGAAGTGTTCGCGCTGGGCGGCAACGCCAAGAGCGATGACGCCAGCGAAACCGGCTACTACCTGGCCCGTGGCTTCACTGCCGACGTGGTGCGGCACCTGTCGGCCGAGCTGGCCGGGCGGGTGGTGACCGGCCGCAACCTGACCCTCGGCGTAGCGCCGAAGGAAGCCGGCAAACTGCTGGCCAAGCTGGTGGAAAAGGTAGCCGCTCGGTTCGGCGTGGTGATCACCGAGAAGTTCGCCGCGCAGGCGGTGCCGATCGTCGGCGCAGCCACCGGTGCGGCGTTGAACACCATGTTCACCGACTACTACCAGGACGTGGCGCGCGGCCATTTCATCGTTCGCCGGCTGGAGCGCAAGTACGGTGAGGATGTCGTGCAGGCGTGTTACCAGCGTATCGCCCAAGGCTGACCGGGCGGCGCTGCCGGTTCGTTGCTGATCGTTGCGCCACAGGCACAACTGTATTGCCCGGACGGGTCTGTAAGCGACGGCGACCGGCCCCCATCCTTGTTGCATGCTCATCGCGCAAGGATTTTCCATGCTGTTCTCCCCGTACTCCCTCGGTCCGCTGCGGTTGGCCAACCGTATCGTGATGCCGCCGATGACCCGCTCGCGGGCCGCCGAAGGCAACGTGGCCACCGCGGCGATGGCCGCGTATTACGCGCAGCGCGCCTCGGCCGGCCTGATTGTCAGCGAAGGCACCCAGATCAGCCCGCAGGGCCAGGGGTACGCCTGGACGCCGGGCATCCACAGTGCCGCGCAGATCGAAGGCTGGCGCACGGTCACTGATGCGGTGCATGCCGCGGGCGGGCGCATCTTCGCCCAGTTGTGGCATGTCGGCCGGGTGTCCCACGTGGCGCTGCAGCCGGGCAATGCCGCACCGGTTTCTTCGTCCGCGCTGCAGGCCGAGGGAGTGAAGGTGTTCGTTGATCCTGCTGGTGCCGGTCCGCAGTCCGGGGTGGGCGAGATGATCCAGCACTCGATGCCGCGGGCGCTGCTGGAGGAGGAGATCCCCGGCATCGTCGCCGAGTACGCGCAGGCCACCCGCAATGCGCTGGCCGCGGGCTTCGATGGCGTGGAGCTGCACGGTGCCAACGGCTACCTGATCAACCAGTTCATCGATTCGCAGGCCAACCAGCGCACCGATGGCTACGGTGGCGCGCTGGGCAACCGCCTGCGCTTCCTGCGCGAAGTGGCGGCGGCGGTGGTCGAGGTGGCCGGCGGCGAGCGGGTAGGGGTGCGCCTGGCGCCGCTGACCACACTGCAGGGCGCGGTGGATGACACGCCGCAGGCCACGTATCTGGCTGCGGCGCACGTGCTGGACCAGCTGGGCGTGGGTTACCTGCATATCGCCGAGGCCGACTGGGAGGACGCACCGGTGATGCCGGTGGCCTTCAAGGAGGCCTTGCGTATGATTTACGGCGGCACGTTGATCTATGCGGGTAAATACACCGTGGCGCGTGCCGAAGAAGCGCTCGCGAAGGGCTGGGCCGATCTGATCGGTTTCGGCCGGCCGTTCATCGCCAACCCGGACCTGCCGCAGCGATTGCGGGCCGGTGCGGTGTTGAACGAGCCGGACCGGGCAACGTATTTCGGCGGTGGGGTGGAAGGATTCACCGATTACCCGGTGCTGGAAGCCGCGGAAGCATAGCGGGCGGTAGCGCCGAGCCATGCTCGGCGAGCGCAGCGGAAGGCAGGAGCGTGACGACCAGCGGCCGTCACCCACCAGCAGCAGGAGCATGACGGCCAGCGGCCGTCATTGCCGGGTCTCAGCGTGGGTCGCGCACCAGCGCCTCGGCGCGGGTGACGCTGCCGTCCTTGCCGTGGAGGTACAGGTGCATGTCCTGCTGCGGGTAGGGGATGTTGATGCCGGCCTTGTCGTAACCCAGCTTCAGCTGTTCCAGCAGGGTCACCTTGGTGCCGAAGTGGTCGGCGGCATTGACGTAGCAGCGGATGCCGAGGTTGATCGAATGCGCCCCGAGTTCGTACACCACCACGTCCGGCGCCGGGGTGGCCAGCACGCGCTTGTCGGCCTTCATGATGGACAGCGCGGTATCACGCGCCAGCTGGATGTCGTCCTCGTAACCAATGCCGATCACCAGCTCCACGCGGCGCGTCGGCTCGGCGGTGAGGTTGATGATCGGGGCGGCGGTGATCAGCGTGTTGGGGATGGTGGTGTGCTGGTTGTCGGCGCCGGTGATGACGGTCTGGAAGATGCGCACGTCGCGCACGGTGCCGGTCTGGCCGGCCACGGTCACCACATCGCCGACGCGGAACGGCCGCAGGGTCACCAGCATCACCCCGGAGGCGATGTTGGACAGCGAATCCTTCAACGCCAGGCCGATCGCCAGGCCGGCGGTACCCAGCACCGCCAGCAGCGGGGAGATCGGCACGCCCAGCGTGGCGATGGCCAACACGGCCACGATCACCAGCGCAGCGGCATACACCACGTTGCGCATGAAGCTGCCGAGCATCGGGTCCATGCCGACCCGCGCGGTGGCGCGTGGCAGCACGTTGGACACCCGTCGGGCCAGCCAGATGCCGACCAGCAGCACCACGACCGCAGCGATCAGCGGCACGCCGTAGGTTTCGAAGATGCGTTCCCAGTTGAGGCCGTGCCACCACGACGAACCGGGGAGGACAAGCGTGGGGTCAGGCGTGGGGGCGGTGGTGGACATGCGGACTCCTGGGCGGGCGCTGGAAACAACAAGCCCCGCATAGGCGGGGCTTGTGTGTGTGGCACGAGTATGCGGGTGAAGCGGTAAAGATCCTGTAGAAGCGTGACGGCCAGCGGCCGTCACTACCAAGCGCAATCGCTGGCACCGAGCCATGCTCGGCGAGCGCAGCGGCACCGGAGGATCGTGACGACCAACGGTCGTCACCCACCGGGGCAGGCATGACGGCCAGCGGCCGTCACTACCTCGGCGGCCGTCAGCCGGCCTGCTTCAACTTGGCCAGGCGCAGCCAGGTATCGACCACGGTGTCCGGATTCAGCGACACCGATTCGATGCCCTCCTGCATCAGCCACTCGGCCAGGTCCGGATGGTCCGACGGACCCTGGCCGCAGATGCCGACATACTTGCCCTTGGCGCGGGCGGCCTTGATCGCCATCGACAGCAGCTTCTTCACCGCCGGGTTCCGCTCGTCGAACAGGTGCGCGACGATCGACGAATCGCGATCCAGGCCCAGGGTCAGCTGGGTCAGGTCGTTGGAGCCGATCGAGAAGCCATCGAAGATCTCGAGGAATTCATCGGCGAGCAGCGCGTTGGACGGCACCTCGCACATCATGATGATCTTCAGGCCGTTCTCGCCCTGCTTGAGGCCATTCTGTTCGAGCACTTCGACGACCTTGCGGCCTTCTTCCAGCGTGCGCACGAACGGAATCATGACCCACAGGTTGTCCAGGCCCATTTCGTTGCGCACGCGCAGCACGGCCTTGCATTCCAGCGCGAAGGCGGCGGAGAAACTCGGGTCGACGTAACGGCTGGCGCCGCGGAAGCCGATCATCGGGTTTTCTTCGTGCGGTTCGTAGTTGGTGCCGCCGATCAGGTTGGCGTACTCGTTGGACTTGAAGTCCGACAGGCGCACGATCACCGGGTTCGGGGCCACCGACGCGGTCAGGGTGGCGATGCCTTCGGCCAGGCGGTCCACGTAGAAGCTAACCGGATCCTTGTAGCCGGCGATCTTCTCGTCGATCTTCTTCTTCGTCGCCATGTCCTGGCGGTCATATTCCAGCAGCGCATTGGGATGGATGCCGATGTGGCTGGCGATGATCATTTCCAGCCGCGCCAGGCCGATGCCCGCGTTCGGCAGCTGGCCGAAGTCGAAGGCACGTTCCGGGTTGGCCACGTTCATCATGATCTTCAGCGGCGCCGGCGGCATGTTGCCGAGATCGGTGGTGGTGCGTTCGAAGTCGAGGATGCCTTCGTAGATGAAGCCGGTATCACCTTCGGCGCAGCTGACGGTGACCTGCTGGCCGTCCTGGATCAGCTGGGTGGCGTTGCCCGAACCGACCACGGCCGGCACGCCGAGCTCGCGCGCGATGATCGCGGCGTGGCAGGTACGGCCACCGCGGTTGGTGACGATGGCCGAAGCCCGCTTCATCACCGGCTCCCAATCGGGGTCGGTCATGTCGGCGATCAGCACGTCGCCGGGCTGCACGCGGGCCATGTCGTCCAGCGTCTTGACCACGCGGGCGGTACCGGCCCCGATCTTGGCACCCACCGCGCGGCCTTCGGCCAGCACCTTGCCGTCCTTCTGGCTCAGCGCGAAGCGCTCGATCTGCGTTGCGTGGCTGCGCGATTTCACGGTTTCCGGGCGGGCCTGGACGATGAACAGCTTGCCGCTGACACCATCCTTGGCCCACTCGATATCCATCGGGCGGCCGTAATGCTTTTCGATGACCAGCGCCTGCTTGGACAGTTCCTGCACGTCTTCGTCGCTGATCGAGAAGGTGCTGCGCAGGTCGGCCGGGGTGTCTTCGATGCGCACGCGCTCACCGGGCACGTCCGAATACACCATGCGGATCGCCTTGCTGCCCAGCGAACGGCGCAGGATCGCCGGCTTGCCGGCATTCAAGGTGGGCTTGTAGACGTAGAACTCGTCCGGGTTGACCGCACCCTGCACGACCATCTCGCCGAGGCCGAACGAGGAGGTCACGAAGACCACGTTGCGGAAGCCGGATTCGGTGTCCAGGGTGAACAGCACGCCGGACGAACCGACGCCCGAGCGCACCATCAGCTGCACGCCGGCGGACAGGAACACATCCTCGTGCTTGAAGCCGTGGTGCACGCGGTAGGCGATGGCGCGATCGTTGTACAGCGAGGCGAATACTTCCTTGACCTTCAGCACGACATCGTCGGCGCCGGTCACGTTGAGGAAGGTTTCCTGCTGGCCGGCGAAGGATGCATCGGGCAGGTCTTCGGCGGTGGCCGACGAGCGCACGGCCACGGCGATGTCGCCGCCGCCGTTCTCCGCGCTCAGCTGCGCATACGCGGTGCGGATGTCCTGGTCCAGCTGCGGCTGCAGCGGCGCGTCGATGACCCAGCCACGGATTTCCTTGCCGGCAGCGGTCAGCGCGGCAACGTCTTCGACATCCAGCGTGGCCAGCTTGTCGAAGATCCGCTTGGACAGATCGTTATGGGCGATGAAGTCCTTGAAGGCTTCGGAGGTCGTGGCATAGCCCCCGGGCACGGACACCCCGAGACCGGCGAGGTTGCCGATCATTTCGCCCAGCGACGAATTTTTTCCACCCACGCGGGCCAGGTCGGCCAAGCGCAGTTCGTGCAACCACAGGATATTCTCGTTCAAGCGCGATGCTCCGTTTGGCCATCGCCCGAGGCGGGCTGGGAATGGCCGCGTCCGTAGGAAGAAGCCGCTATGATGCCGGTCGGACTGCCGTCGGCACAAGCTTGTGACAGCAGCTGTTTTAAGTTTCGGACTGGGAAAATGCGCATATGACGACCATCCGACCGGTGTTCTATGTCTCCGATGGAACCGGTATCACCGCTGAAACCATTGGGCATAGCCTGCTCACCCAGTTCTCCGGATTCAGCTTCATCACCGACCGGATGTCGTTCATAGACGACCCGGAAAAAGCCGCCGAGGCCTGTGCCCGGATCCAGGCGGCCGGGGAGCGCTACCAGGTCCGGCCGATCGTGGTGAACTCCTGCGTGGACCAGAGCCTGAGCGTGATCCTGGCCAGCAGCGGGGCGCTGATGCTGGACGTTTTCGCGCCTTTCATCGAACGGCTGGAGGCCGAGCTGTCCTCGCCGCGCTTGTCGCGGGTAGGCCAGGCGCACGGCATGGTCGACTTCGAGACCTATCACCGCCGGATCAACGCGATGAACTTCGCGCTGAGTCACGACGACGGCATCGCGGTTAATTACGACGATGCCGATGTGATCCTGGTGGCCGTCTCTCGGGCGGGAAAGACCCCGACCTGCATCTACCTGGCGCTGCATTACGGGGTCAGCGCGGCCAATTACCCGCTGACCGACGAAGACCTGGAAACCGAGCAGCTGCCGCCGCGCCTGCGCAATTACCGCCGCAAGCTGTTCGGGCTGACCATCGACCCGGAGCGGCTGCAGCAGATCCGCCAGGAACGCCGACCGAACTCGCGCTATGCCAGCGCTGAAACCTGCCGTCGCGAAGTGGCCATCGCCGAGCGCATGTTCCAGCTGGAGCGGGTGCCGACGCTGAGCACCACGCATACCTCGATCGAGGAGATTTCCAGCAAGGTGCTGGCGACGCTGGGACTGCGGCGGGAGTTGTATTGAGGGGGAAAAGCGTGACGACCAGCGGTCGTCACCCACCAAAGCGGCGGCCGTCACTACCGGCTGAGGGGCTGACGGCCAGCGGCCGTCACTACTGCGGCGGTGTGAACGCTGATCGTGCGCCCAACACCGGTGTTGCACAAGCTGCCGCGCCGCGCCGGCTTTGTGTAGGATCAAGCCATGGCCCAGGCACGTCCCCTCGCAGATCGCATTCCCCGTCTCAGCCGGCTCAGCTGGCTGATGGGCCTGTACGCGGAAAACCACCGGCACCTGGTGCGCCTGTTCGCGCCCGGTGACCTGGAGGTTGGCAGCTATGTTTCCTCGGTCGGGGATGGGCTGGACGTGCGCCTGGACGTGATCGCGCGCCATGCCTACACGGTGGAGCTGCGGCTGACCTACGACCTGTGTGACCCGGTCACCGGGCAGCCGGACCCTTCGGCTTACATCCGGCTGTACCGCGACGCCCGGCAGGCCGAGACCACGCACTGCTACGTGGGGCGACGCTGGCAGGACGTGGTGGGCATGTACCCGCCGCCGGCCGAGCTGATCAGCCACCGCATGCGCATGAACACCTTCCTGGGCAAGTGGCTGGATTACCTGGCCGAACGCGGCCACGGCGTGGCCACGCTGGTGCGGGACCTTGGCGCGGAACCGGCGGCCAGCGCCGGCAAGCGCCTGTCGGTCGTGCCCTGATCGGACATAATCAGCAGCTCACCCGCTGCTGGACCCCTCGCATGCCGTACACCCCCATCGTCGCCACCCTGGGCTACGTGCTGTCGCCTGATCGTCGCCAGGTGCTGATGATCCACCGCAATACGCGGCCGGGTGACCATCACCTGGGCAAGTACAACGGACTGGGTGGCAAGGTCGAGCCTGATGAAGACGTCGCCACCGGCATGCGCCGGGAAATCCAGGAAGAGGCCGGGATCGACTGCACCTCGATGCAGCTGCGCGGCACCATCAGCTGGCCGGGCTTCGGCAAGCACGGCGAGGACTGGTTCGGGTTCGTGTTCGTGGTCGATGGCTACCAGGGCACTCCGCACGGCGGCAACCACGAAGGCACGCTGGAGTGGGTGGACGTGGACAAGCTGGACAGCCTGCCGATGTGGGAAGGCGACCGCCATTTCCTGCCACTGGTGTTCGACACCGATCCGCGCGCCTTCCACGGCGTGATGCCATACCGCGACGGCCGGATGCAGTCCTGGAGCTACAGCCGGATCTGACGGGTGCGGGCAGCACCGCCGAGCATGGCTCGGCGCTACCGAGTCCAGCGCGCCGAAGGCGGGGGGATGCAGGGGATGCGCGGACAACCTGCGCCACATCAGTGGCGCAGGTTGTCCACAGGGGGTGTGGATTGTTGGTGAGCAACTTTGTGGATAACCGCCGTACGCCCCCGTCGGGCAACGCTGTCAAGATGGGTGGCCAAAAATTCACCGCACGTGAGGGTCGGTGATGGCGGGGTGAATGCGGCAGCGCCGCACCCGCTGTTGCCTTCGCACGCCCTCGCGTACCCTGTAGCCCACTGCTGCCCGTGAGCCTTCATGAAACGACACTTCTCGATGCTGCGCGAGTTCCAGCTGGCCGACTGGTTCACCTTGGCCAATGCCTTCTGCGGCACCGGCGCGGTGTTCGCGGCCATGCGCTTCCTGCAGGACGGGGCGCACGGCTACCTGTTGTTCGGCATGGCGCTGATACCGCTGGCCTTCATTTTCGATGCCCTGGACGGGCGCATCGCGCGCTGGCGCAAGTCGAGCTCCACCCTGGGCCGCGAGCTGGATTCGTTGTCCGATGTCATTTCATTCGGCGTGGCGCCGGCCGCGCTGGCCTACGCCTGCGGCATGCAGGGGGGTTGGGACTGGCTGGTGCTGAGTTACTTCGTCTGCTGCGGCGTCAGCCGCCTGGCGCGCTACAACGTGACCGCCGAGGCGCTGTCCGATGGCGGTGACAAGGTGCCGTATTTCGAAGGCACGCCGATCCCGAGCAGCCTGCTGCTGGTGATCGTGCTGGCCATTGCCGCGGCCACCGGCGGCATCGGCCAGGAGCTGTGGTTGGGCCAGTGGCAGCTGGGTCCGTGGCAGCTGCATCCGCTGGTGCTGCTGTTCGCGCTGTCGGGGTCGCTGATGATCAGCAAGACCCTGCACATTCCCAAGCCATGACACAGGCACCGGCATGAGCGGATCGACCAACCAGCCCGGCGGCATGAATTTCGAGGAGCTTGCGCGTCAGTACTACGGCGCGTGGGGGGATTCGCTGCGCCAGGGCGGTGCCGGTGGCACCGATCCGGGCGAGTGGAAACAGGTCCTGGACTGGTGGGCGCAGCTGCTGCCCGAGCGCGGCCCGGGTCCGGCGGACGACGCGCTGCATCGCTTCCGCGAACAGGCCGGCGGCTGGTACGGCACGATGCAGCAGGTGGCCGCGCAGTTTGCCGGCCGCGATGCCAGCAGTGCGGACGTGGCCCAGGCGTGGCGCGATGCGGTGATGGGGCAGGGCAAGGGCGAAAGCCTGCTGCAGTGGATGCTGCAGGGTGCGCAGGGAAGTGCCGGCGCCGGCGGTGGCATGGATGACGTGGTGGCCGTGCTGGAGCAGTGGCAGGAGTGCCTGGGGCCGTGGCTGCAGAGTCCCGCCTTTGGCCCGGCGCGCGAACACCAGGCGCGCTGGCAGAAGCTGCTGCAGGCCCAGCAGGCGTTCCAGGGCCACTCCAGGGAGTATGTAGCGCAGATCCAGCAGGCGCTGGACGCGGCGTTCGCGCTGTTCGAACAGCGGCTTGCCGAACACGAGTCGCCGGGCAGCCAGCTGACCAGTGCGCGGGCGATGTTCGACCTGTGGATCGAAGTGGCGGAAGAGGCCTATGCGAAGGTGGCGCTGTCGGAGACTTTCCAGCAGGTGTTCGCCTCGCTGGGCAACGCGCAGATGCGCCTGCGCTCGGCCGTGCAGCACGAAGTGGAGCAGCTGAGCGAACGGGTCGGCCTGCCGACGCGGACCGAAATGGATGCCGCGCACAAGCGTATCGCCGAGCTGGAGCGCCAGCTGCGCCGCCTGCAGGCCAGCGTGGAGCCGCTGCTGCGTACCTCGGCAACGGCTGCGGCAACTGACGACTGGGCCGATGCGGTGCAACCGGCGGTCGCCAAGGTGGTGCCACGGGCACGCAAGCGCGCTTCGCGTGCGAAAACCGCGGCGGTCCCCGCGGCCAAGCCGGCGAAAGCAACCAAGCCGGCCAAGCCTCGCGTGCGGAAGCCGCGCACATGAAAGGACCGCTGGGATTCAACGCCGACGACCTGATGCAGGAAACCCTGGCCATGCAGCGCAAGCTGATGGAGGGCCTGCAGCTGCTGCCATCGGTGGAGGACGTCGATTACGGCGTCACTGCGCGCGAGGCGGTCTGGAGCGATGGCAAGGTGGTGCTGTACCGGTTCGTGGGCGACCAGCCGCCGGTCCACGCGCGGCCGCTGCTGATCGTCTATGCCCTGGTCAACCGGCCGTACATGGTGGACCTGCAGGCCGACCGTTCGCTGGTGCAGAAGCTGTTGGCGCTGGGCCACGACGTCTACGTGCTGGACTGGGGCTACCCGGACCGCTCCGAGCGCTACCTCACCCTTGAAGATTACCTGCTGCGCTACATCGATGGCGCGGTGGATGCCCTGCGCGCGCGCAGCGGCGGCACCGTGGACATGCTCGGCATCTGCCAGGGCGGTGTGTTCGCGCTGTGCTACGCCGCGCTGCGCCAGGCCAAGCTGGCCAACCTGGTCACCATGGTCACGCCGGTGGACTTCCATACCGCCGACAACATGCTGTCGCATTGGGCGCGCCAGGTGGACGTGGACCTGCTGGTGGACACGCTGGGCAACATCCCCGCCGACCTGATGAACAGCAGTTACCTGATGCTCAAGCCGTTCCGGCTCAATGTGCAGAAGTACGTCGGCCTGCTCGACATCCTGGATGACAAGGCCGCGCTGGAGGACTTCCTGCGCATGGAGAAGTGGATCTTCGATTCGCCTGACCTTGCTGGCGAAGCCTTCCGTGAGTTCATCAAGCAGTTCTACCAGGACAATGGCCTGGTCAACGGCACGGTCCGCATCGGCGGGCATGCAGTGGACCTGTCCACGGTGACGTTGCCGGTACTGAACCTGTATGCCGAGCAGGACCACCTGGTGCCGCCCGACGCGTCGCGCGCGATGCGCGGGCGGCTGGGCAGCACCGACTACACCGAGTCCAGTTTCCGCGGCGGGCATATCGGCATCTACGTATCCGGCCGCGCCCAGCGCGAGGTCCCGGCGACGCTGCACGCATGGCTGCTGGCGCGCGCTGGCTGAGGGGCCGCCACGCCAACGCATGGCGTAGACACCGGCTTGGCTAGGGTAGTATCCAGCCCAACGGAGCCCTTGCCATGAGTACCCCCCGTTCCAGCACCTTGTCGCGCTCGCTCAATGACCGCATGATCGCCGGGGTGATCGGTGGCATCGCCCATCGCTTCGGCTGGAGCCCGACGCTGCTGCGCATCCTGTTCGTGGTGGTATCGATCGCTTCGGCCGCCTTCCCCGGCATCCTGGTCTACCTGATCCTGTGGCTGCTGATCCCCAACGAAGCCAACTGATTCCCACGCCGTCCTGGCTGCGCCTGCTGCAGTGGGTCGGCGCGCTGTGGACATCGCCCAACACGCTGATCGGACTGGTCGCTGGTGCCGTCGGCCTGCTGGCGGGTGCACGCCCGCGCTGGAGCGGCCGTGACCGCGCCCTGGTGTTCCAGCGGTGGCCCTGGGGGCCGGGCGGTGCGATCACCCTGGGCAACGTCATCCTGCATACCGGAACTGACCTCGGCGTGGCCTGCCACACCTATGCGCATCGCGCCGGGCGGGGCGTCGAACCGACCATCCGGCTGGACGACCATGAGCGCGCGCATGTCTACCAGTATCTGGTACTGGGGCCGCTGTACCTCCCGGTCTACCTGCTGTGCGGCGGGGTGAGCGTGCGCAACCCATTCGAACGCGCCGCCGACCGTTACGCGCGCTTCGGCCGTGGCTGGTGGCCCTGACGGCAACGCCACGGGCCGCTGCCGTCAGCGTCGGGCCTCCTGCGGCGAGTGTGATCGGCACGTTATCAGGACGTTAAGAAAACGTCAGGTTTTCGCACGGATCTTCCGTCATTTCCGTGCAACCGGTCGTCATTACCATTCGTGACGTTCGAGTCAGCTTGGGCGCGCTAAGCTGCATCCGGGCGGTCGTGAAGGCAGTACTGCAGCGGCCACCTGCATCAACACGCAGTACGTAACCTGGAGAACACATCACATGGCAATCGTTTTATATGTCGGTGGTAGCAAGGACGGCGACAAGGGCGTGATGCCCTATGGCTTCAGCAAATCCCGCGCCGATACCGCGCTGGGGCCGGAGATCTATACCGAGCGGTTCATGGAACTGCAGGGCGTGGGCAAGGTCCGGTTGATGGCACTGGAAGGACTGCGCGACGACATCGTCATGCAGCACGCCGCACGCCACTACCGCTGATCGCAGCAGCTGGCCTGGACACGTATCGAGGGCGTGTCCGCGCCGACATCCCAGCCTCACGCAAGGATGTCGGCGCCGGCAGGATTCCTGCCCCGCCACCCATGCCGCTGTCAACGCCTTCCCGTGCCAGCCGCGCGGGGCCAGAATGGGATCTTCCCGCATCAAGGCCACGGCCGGACGCAATGTCAGATACCCAGCTTGCCCAGCAGATCGCCCAGACCATCGCCGATGAAATCGGCGCCCAGCCTGCCCAGGCGCGTGCCGCCATCGCGTTGCTGGACGAGGGCGCCAGCGTTCCGTTCATCGCGCGCTACCGCAAGGAAGTCACCGGTGGGCTGGACGACACCCAGCTGCGCAACCTCGAATCGCGGCTGACCTACCTGCGGGAACTGGAAGACCGGCGCGCGGCGGTGCTGTCCAGCATCGACGAGCAGGGCAAGCTGACCGACGCACTGCGCAGCGAGATCCTGGCCGCCGACACCAAGAGCCGGCTGGAAGACCTGTACCTGCCGTACAAGACCAAGCGCCGCACCCGCGCGCAGATCGCCCGCGAAGCCGGCCTGGAGCCGCTTGCCGACGGCCTGCTGGCTGATCCGACACGCGATCCCAAGCTGTTCGCCGAAACCTTCGTCGATGCCGAAAAGGGCGTGGCCGACGCCAAGGCCGCGCTGGAAGGCGCGCGCGCGATCCTGATGGAGCGCTGGGGCGAGGATGCCGCGCTGGTGGGTGAGCTGCGCGGCTGGCTGTCCGACACCGGTGTTATCCGTGCCCGCGTGGCCGAAGGCAAGGAGAACGAGGGCGCCAAGTACCGCGACTATTTCGAACACGCCGAGTCGCTGGCGAAGATCCCTTCGCACCGGTTGCTGGCGTTGTTCCGCGCGCGCCGCGAGGAGATCCTGCACCTGGAACTGGACCCGGGTACCGATGCCGAGGCCGGCCACCAGTACGGCGAAGGCCGCGTCGCGTTCAGGGCCGGGATCAGTGACAAGGGGCGTGCGGCCGATCGCTGGCTGCTCGATGCCTGCCGCCTGGCCTGGCGCGCCAAGCTGCACATGCACCTGCTGCTGGACCTGTTCAACCAGGCCCGTGAAAAGGCCGAGGCCGAGGCGATCACCGTGTTCGGCGACAACCTGAAGGACCTGCTGCTGGCCGCACCGGCCGGTCCGAAGACCGTGCTCGGGCTGGACCCGGGCATCCGCACCGGCTGCAAGGTGGCCGTGGTGGACGCCACCGGCAAACTGGTGGCCACCGACACCATCTACCCGCACGAGCCGCGCCGGCAGTGGGAGCAGTCGCTGCAGTCGCTCAAACACCTGTGCATCAAGCACGAGGTGGAACTGATCGCCATCGGCAACGGTACCGCCAGCCGCGAAACGGACAAGCTGGCCGGCGAGGTGATCGCCGCCGTCGGCAGCACCACGCTGCAGAAGATCGTGGTCAGCGAGGCCGGCGCGTCGGTGTACTCGGCGTCTGAATTCGCAGCGAAAGAGTTTCCGGACCTGGATGTTTCCATCCGCGGCGCGGTCTCCATCGCGCGCCGCCTGCAGGACCCGCTGGCCGAACTGGTGAAGATCGAGCCGAAGGCGATCGGCGTGGGCCAGTACCAGCACGACGTGGACCAGTATCGCCTGGCACGTGCGCTGGAAGCGCGCGTGGAAGACTGCGTCAACGCGGTCGGCGTGCACGTCAACACCGCTTCCGCCGCGCTGCTGGCGCGGGTCTCCGGGCTGTCCTCCACCGTGGCCGAGAACATCGTGCGGCACCGCGACGACAACGGCCCGTTCAAGCGCCGCAAGGACCTGCTCAAGGTGCCGCGCCTGGGCGAAAAGACCTTCGAGCAATGCGCCGGCTTCCTGCGCATCGCCGATGGCGACCAGCCGCTGGACGCTTCATCGGTGCATCCAGAAGCCTACCCGGTGGTGGAGCGCATCGTCGCCGCGACCGCACGTCCGATCAAGGCGCTGATCGGCGATGGCAGCTTCCTGCGCGGGTTGAAGGCCGAGCAGTTCACCGACGAAACCTTCGGCGTTCCGACCGTGCGCGACATCCTGAAGGAACTGGAAAAGCCTGGCCGCGACCCGCGCCCGGAGTTCAAGGCGGCCCGCTTCGCCGACGGCGTGGAGGACATCAAGGACCTGCGTGAAGGGATGATCCTGGAAGGCGTGGTCAGCAACGTGGCGGCCTTTGGCGCGTTCGTCGACATCGGCGTGCACCAGGACGGGCTGGTGCATATCTCCGCGCTGTCGGACACCTTCGTCAAGGATCCGCGCGACGTGGTCAAGGCCGGTGACATCGTCAAGGTGAAGGTGCTGGAAGTGGACGTGGCGCGCAAGCGCATCGCCCTGACCCGGCGCCTGGACGATACGCCCGGCCAGTCGACCAGCCGCCCCGGTGCACGCGAAGACCGCCCGAACGGCGCTGACCCGGGACGCCGCGACGGCGGCGGCGGACGCGGCCCTGGTTCGAACCCGCGAAGCGGCAAGGGCGGCGGGCGTCCGGGCAGTACGGCGGCGCCGGCCAACAACGCGCTGGCGGACGCCTTCGCCCGCGCCAAGCGCAGCTAGCGTGGCCGGCCCGGCCGGACCGATGCTGTTGGCCGGGCCTGTTGCGGCATTCTGTGACGGGGGGCTTACGCGGCGCCCGGTGATTGCGCACACTGCGTGATGAGGGGGCCGATGGGGCCTCCGCCAGATGCCGGGAGGGCCATGGACGTCAGTGCTGCAGAGGTGCCGTCCAGGGGCGCGTGCTTGAGCACGCCATGGGCCAGTGCGTCGCTGTGCGCGGCTTGCCCATGAGCGATCTCCCCGCACGCACCGGTATCGACCTGCAGATGCAGCTCGAGCAGGCGCAGGAACAGGTGCGCCGCCTGCGCATGATCATCGACGGCAGCGGCGCGGGCACCTGGGAATGGAATCCGGCCAGCGGCCACATGCAGGTCAACGCGCGCTGGGCCGAGATCGTCGGCTACTCGCTGGAAGAACTGCAGCCGATCTCCTCGGATCTCTTCGAACGCCTGGTGCACCCTGACGACCTGCTGCGTTCGGACGCGCAGTTACAGGCCCACCTCGTCGGCCAGACGCCGTTCTATGAATGCCTGGTGCGCATGCGCCACCGCGATGGACACTGGGTCTGGGTGCAGGACCGCGGCAGGGTCTACGAATGGGATGCGGACGGCGCCCCGCTGTGGATGGCCGGCGCGCATGCGGACGTGTCCGACCTGCAGCAGGCGCGCCAGGAAGTGGCCAGCGCACGCCAGCGGCTGCAGTCGATCGTCGATTCGTCCGATGAGGTGGCGGTCATCGTCACCGACGAGCAGGGCACCATCACGCTGTTCAATTCCGGCGCCGAGCGGCTGCTCGGCTATCGCGCCGATGAGGTGGTGGGCATGGTGCGTCCGGCGTCGTTCCACCTGGCGCAGGAAGCGGACGCCTTTCTGGCCTCACTGCCGGCCGCCGAGACCGCCGGCAAGGATCTGTTCGACATTCTCAGCGCGCGCGCGCGCGAGCACACCTATTCCCGGCAATGGACCTTCCTGCGCAAGGACGGCGAGTCCCGGCAGGTGCGGCTGTCCATCAGCGCGCTGGCCGATGCACGCGGCGAGGTCACCGGCTTCGTCGGCATGGCCACCGACATCACCGAAGTGCTGCAGGCCCGCGCGGAGGCGCGCCTGGCCGAGGAGAAGTTCGCCGGTGCGTTCACCAGCGCGGCACTGGGCATGGCGCTGGTTTCGCTGGAAGGACGCTGGCTGGACGTCAACGAAGCGCTGTGCCGGATCATGGGCTATTCGCGGAGTGAGCTGCTGCAGGTTGATTTCCAGCGGCTTACCCACCCCGATGACCTGGATGCCGACCTGGCCATGGTGCAGGGCCTGCTGCGCGGCGAGCGGGCGCACTATCACCTGGAAAAGCGCTACATCGGCCGCGAGGGCAATGTCATCCGGACGCGGCTGTCGGTGTCGCTGGTGCGCAGCGAGCGGGGCGATCCGCTGCACTTCGTTTCGCAGATCCAGGATGTCACCGCCCAGCATGCCAGCGAACAGCGCCTGCTGCAGGCCGAGCAGCGCAGCCGGATCACCCTGGATGCAGTGACCGACCTGGTGCTGAGCGTGGATCTGGACGGGCGCATCGAACATGCCAACGCGGCCGCGGTGCGCGCCCTGGGCGGGCCGGACGGTGCCGCGCTGCATGGCCACCACGTGCGCGAGATGATGCAGCTGACCACCGAGTATGCGCCGCTCTCGCCGCTGGACATATCGGTGCTGCTGGATCCGGACAGCAACGCAGTGGACCTGCATTCGGACCTGTTGCTGGTGCAGGCCGACGGCGGCAACATGCCGGTGGATGTCTCGCAGGCCTGGTTGCATGACGACGCCGGCGTGTTGCGTGGCGCGGTGTGGGTGATACGCGATGTGACCCAGCTGCGTGCGCGGCAGCGCGAGGCGCGGCAGCTGGCCGAAATGGATCCGCTGACCGACCTGGTCAACCGGCGTGGCTTCGAAGCGCACCTGCAGCAGGCGATCGCGCACGTGGACCGCACCGGGCAGGCGGCCTCGCTGATGTTCATCGACCTGGACCAGTTCAAGCCGGTCAACGATACCTGGGGGCACCTGGCCGGCGATGCCGTGCTGTGGGCGGTGGCCAACGTGCTGCGCCATGGCGTGCGCGATTCGGACGTGGTGGCCCGGCTCGGGGGCGACGAGTTCGCGGTGATCCTGGCGGGGTGTTCACTGCACCGCGCACGGCGCATTGCGGGCGAACTGCTGCACACCATCGGCGGGCTGGCCATCCCGTGGGAGCAGCACCGGATCAAGGTCGGGGTGAGCATCGGCATCGCCTCGATCAGTACCGGGATGAGCGTGGATGAAGCGGTGGCCGCGGCCGACGTGCAGTGTTACCGCGCCAAGGCGGCCGGACGCAACAACGTGCAGTCCGAACCGTTGGGCCTGGCGTCGCCCCCGGAAGGTGACTGATCGGGGCGTGAAGGTCTCAGCCGGTGAGAGCGGGGCAGGGGACACTGCCCGCACCTTCAGAGACACCGGGGAATGGCATGGCAGGTTGGGATCGGGAAGTGCTTCGCGCCTATGGGCCGGCGGCAGCGGCGTGGGTGGCCGCGGTGCTGGGTTGGCTGCTGCTGGAGCAGGTGCAGGGTGCACCGCTGCAGGTGGAACTGGCCAGCGCGCTGCGCTGGTTGGTGGTGGCCCTGCTGGGTGCCACGCTGGGACATGGGGGCTGGGTGAGCTGGCGGCTGTGGCGGAAAGCGTGACGACCAACGGTCGTCCCACCGGGCATGACGGCCCCCACCGGGCATGACGGCCAGCGGTCGTCACTACCCATGAAAAAGCCAGGCACGTGGCCTGGCTTTTCCGTGTCGCTGGTGCCGGTGAAAGGACTCGAACCTTCATGGGGTCACCCCCGGCTGATTTTGAGTCAGCTGCGTATACCATTCCGCCACACCGGCAGCGTGGCCGCGTAGTGTAAACAAAACCGCGCGCCACGGGTAGGCCTCAGGCCGCTTCGCTCCAGACGTACTGGATATCTTCGCGGTCGTCGAGAATCCGGTACTGCGCGGCCAGGTTGGCCGGGTCCGGGTTCAGCCACGCATCCAGATGCGTTTCACGGATCGGCACGATGCCGCGGTCGTGGCCGGTGGCGGCGACGTCGCGCGGCGGCGTGTCGGTGACCGCCGCAAACGACAACAGGCGGCCCTCGGGCCCTTCCCATTCGGCCCACAGGCAGGCGATCAGCAGGTCGCGCCGCGGCTGTGGCTGGAACTCCAGCACCACGTCGCTTTCGTCATCGTCGGCCTGCAGCGGCAGGCCCTTGCGCGGCACATGCTCGTAGAACGACTGCACCACCACCACGCCGTGGCGGTGTCCGAAGGCGCCGCGCCAATAGCCTTCCAGGCTGTCGCGGCGCGCATTGTAGGTGCCCGGATACAGTGCGTCGTTGCGTGCCGGCTTGTCCGGCAGACGGCACTGGTAACGCATCGGCTTGATCACCCGCCGGCCTTCTTCGGCCACGATCACCGGCGCATAGGTACCGGGGAAAATGCGGTTGTCGCGCGGCAGCTGCTGACTGCGCTGCAGGTCATCCAGGCGGGACTGGGCGCGTTCGATGCGGTTGCCGGCGATGCGCAGTTCATTGCGTGCCTTCTGCGTGGGCCTGGCGGCCACGGCGGCCTGGGCGATGGCGCGGCGCTCATGCTGGCGACGCAGTTCGCCTTCCAGTTCGGCCTGCTCCTGGGCATGCCACTGCTGGATCATCGCCACGATGTCGCGGCCGGCGTCGGTGCGGGCCCCGCGGAAACCATCATCCATCGCCTTCGGTGTCTTCGGCCGCTTCTTGGCGGGGTCGAAGGTGTAAAGACGGGAGAACTCCTCCAACGACATCGTCGCGCCGTAATGGCGGACCAGCTTGGCGTAGTCGGCGCGGATCTGGGCGGAGTAGCACATGCAGGCAGCTTAGCGCAGGAAAAGAAAAACCCGGCCGAAGCCGGGTTCTTGCAGAATTGGCGTCCCCACGGGGATTCGAACCCCGGTCGCCACCGTGAAAGGGTGATGTCCTAGGCCTCTAGACGATGGGGACGCACGAAAACCTGAGTTGTACTGCTGTCCAGGCGGCCTAATGCCTGGAGTGGTGGAGCCAAGCGGGATCGAACCGCTGACCTCCTGCATGCCATGCAGGCGCTCTCCCAGCTGAGCTATGGCCCCATTGAAACCCGGTTGCCTGATGGGTCAGGTTCCCGTTTTGAAACTGGCGTCCCCACGGGGATTCGAACCCCGGTCGCCACCGTGAAAGGGTGATGTCCTAGGCCTCTAGACGATGGGGACGCACGAAAAACTTCAAGTTGTAGAACCTTCGACGGCCTAATGTCGAAAGTGGTGGAGCCAAGCGGGATCGAACCGCTGACCTCCTGCATGCCATGCAGGCGCTCTCCCAGCTGAGCTATGGCCCCGTTTAACCGAGCCGCCTATCATACCGGCTTATTCACGTTTGTGGAAGCTTTTTTGAAGCTTCCCGGCAATTGAAGGGTACACCCACCGAAGTGAAGACCCGACAAGCGCCATGCCCGTGAAGGCCGAAGGCGATGAACAAAAAAGACCCGGTTTCGGCCGGGTCCCGGTTGTCCAGATGAGTGGCGTCCCCACGGGGATTCGAACCCCGGTCGCCACCGTGAAAGGGTGATGTCCTAGGCCTCTAGACGATGGGGACGCATTGCTCATCAATTATTCGCGACCTTCCGACGGCCTAATGCCGAAAGTTTGGTGGAGCCAAGCGGGATCGAACCGCTGACCTCCTGCATGCCATGCAGGCGCTCTCCCAGCTGAGCTATGGCCCCACGTCGCCGAGGTGCGAAATCATAGCGATGGGTACTGGGGTTGGCAAGCCTTTATTGCAGTTTTCTGCATGCCGATCCGGACGCGCGCGCGGGCGCTGCGGATGCAGCCGCAATGGGCTGCCGATCACAGGATCGACCCGGGCCCCGCATGAGCCGGTACCGCAGGCGCCGGCACGGCGAAGCGAGCAATGGACCCATCGGCACCACGGGCACGTTGAACCCGATTCATCACATGCTCGAATGTGACCTTCGTCAACCACTGAGTGAGGTCTAGAGTCAGTAGCTGCTGAAAAGCAAGGCTTCTGACGCAGTTTGCAGCTTTCTTCATAGCCTCGGCCTGTATGCGATTCCTAACCTGCAGCCACCGAAGAGCCACGCCGTCAATGGCGGCGGCTCTGTTCGCGGGAGGCAAGAGGAGGAGCTGATGGACGCAAACAAGAACGAGCTGACTGAAATCGCAGTAGTGGAATATCCGGGCGCAGACCCTTCGGCTGCGTCAATGCTGGCCGAAATGGCGCATGTGGGAAACCGGCTCGCGCAGCAACAGGGCCGGCACACGGCACGCATCCTGGTGTCACGCTGGATCATGGCAAGTGATGGAGGCGGGCCGCAGCGGGTGGCCGGCGCGGAGATGCTGGATGCGACGGTGCCCGCGATCATTGCCCTGCCCGGGCAGGTCAGCCAGAACGGACAGATCCGTGACGAGTCGGTGCTGTTGGATTGGTTGAGCGCGCACTACGACGGTGGAAGCCTGATGGCAGCGGTCAATGACGGAATCGGCGTGCTGTCACGCGCCGGTCTGCTCGCTGGCCGGACCGTTGCCAGCGTGGACGCCACCCGTTTGCCCGGGCTGTCGTCCCAGGGCGGAAGCTGGGTCCCCAGTGAGCGCCTGCTGGTGGACGATGGTGACCTGCTGACCGTGACCGGCTCCCAGGCATGGCGTTTCCTCGCCTTGCGCCTGCTTTACCGCGTGCATGGCCAGGGCGTCATGGCGGCGGTGGCACACCAGCAGGGCATCGTCGTGCCCGCGGGCATCCAGCAGGACCTCGAGCGTTTCAGCGCCAACTTCGCGCATGGTGATCGCGACGTACTCAAGGCGCAGCGCTGGCTGCACACCACGGCGGCACGCGGTGCCACGCTGGGCGCGATCTGCCAGGCATCGGGGCTGGAACCGCGCACGCTGCAGCGCCGCTTCCTGAAAGCAACCGGGCTGCGACCGATCGAGTACTGCCAGCGGCTGCGTATCGCCAAGGCCCAGCTGCTGCTGCAACTGGGCGGGGCCATCGATGAAGTGGCGTGGGGGGTCGGTTATGCGGACCAGAGCGCATTCCGTCGCCTGTTCCTGCGCATCGTCGGCATGACCCCGGCGACCTACCGGCGCATGGTGGCAGGCAAGCAGCGGGCGGCGCAGGCCGGGGCTTCGCCGATGGGCAGCCCGGTCCGGCCGATCGACCGGCACGCAGCCTGAATGGACGTCTGTTCCGTGACTTGCCGCGGCGGCGACGGTGAAGGACCCTCGTTCCCGTTGAACCTGCCGGACAGGGGCCCTTTGATGACAGGACTGTGATGATGAGCCTGGGACCAGTGCCACTGCCGGTGGCACTGGCCATTTCATTCCTGCTGCTGGCGTTGCTGGTGGCGCGCCTGTGGCCACGTCCGCACGGCGTGCCGTGGCGGCCGGCCACTGCGCTGCTGGTGGACATGTTCCTGCTGGGGCTGCTGGCTGCACGGCTGCTGTTCGTGCTGCGCGCGGCGCCGTTGTACCTGGCCGATCCATGGTCGATCCTGCGGATCGGTGATGGCGGTTTCGATCCCATCGGATTTTTCGCCTGTGCGGTGGGCTGGGGTGCGTGGAAGCTGCGCCGACACCCCCCGCTGCGCCCGGCCGTGATCGCCGCAACGCTGTTGGCCGCAGGCGGCTGGTGCGGTGCAAGCGTGGGGCTGCAGCACTGGCAGGCCGGGCAGGTTCGCCTGCCGCAGGTGGTACTGCATGACCTGGCTGGCCAACCGGTCGGGCTGGCGGCCGGGCAGGGCAGTCCGGTGGTGGTGAATCTGTGGGCCAGCTGGTGCGGGCCGTGCATCCGCGAAATGCCGGTGCTTGCGTCGGCACAGCAGGCGCATCCGCAGGTGCGTTTCCTGTTCGTGAACCAGGGCGAAGAGGCCGCGACGGTGCAGGAATTCCTGCGCGCGCACGCACCCGGCCTGCACGGCGTGCTGCTGGACGAAGCCGGCCTGACCGGGCAGGCGATGGGCGTGCAGGCGTATCCCAGCACGCTGTTCTTCGACCGTGACGGCCATCTTCGTGAACTGCACCTGGGCGAACTGACCGCTGCAGGCCTTGAGCACAAACTGCGCCGGCTGCGGTAGCCTGCGCGGGCATTCAACCAGGAGTTCCCATGCTTTCCACGTATCTGCGCGCCGCACCGGCGGCGCTGGTGTTGCCGATCCTGCTGGTGGTGTCTGGCTGTGGCCAGGCGCAGGCGCCGAAGAGCGCGGCGCAGGAAACGCCGGCGACCGCTGGCGCCGGCGATGACCCCTCCGCCGTCCCGGCACCGATCAAGGGCCTGCAGAAGCTTGGCTTCGAAGTGGTTTCCGAGTTCGAGGCGCCCGGTGGCCTGCGCGGGTTTGCCGGCATGGTCGGCGGCCAGCAGCCTGCCGCCGCCTACCTGACCCCCGATGGCAAGCATGTGGTGGTGGGCAGCCTGTTCGATGCGCAAGGCAATGACGTGGCGCGCGACCTGTTGACCGAAAAAGTCGCAGGGCCGATGACCGTCAAGGTCTGGTCCCAGCTTGAAGCGAGTGCCTGGGTGGCCGATGGCAAGGCGACTGCGCCGCGGGTGGTGTACACCTTCAGTGATGCCAACTGCCCGTACTGCCACAAGTTCTGGGAGGCGGCGCGGCCATGGGTGGATGCCGGCAAGGTGCAGTTGCGCCACATCATGGTGGGCGTGATCCGCGAGGACAGTCCGGGCAAGGCGGCGGCGATCCTGTCCGCGGCCGATCCGAGCGCTGCGCTGCTGGAAAACGAGCACGCCTTTGGCCGGGGTGGCATCCAACCGGTGGCGATCAGTGCCGACGCGTCGCGCAAGCTGGATGCGAACCAGGCGTTGATGGTGGAAATGGGTTTCCAGGGCACGCCGGGGATTCTGTTCAAGGATGCTGACGGGCACGTGCAGCGTCGTTCCGGCATGCCGCAGGGCAACGACCTGGAACTGATGTTCGGGCCGCGCTGAGGTCGGGTTGGTGTATTGCCGGGCCTGCGGCCCGGCACCTGCTCAAGTGCAAGAGCAAACGCCAGTAGGTGCAGGACTGCCTGTGGGCGGGGCGGGGTGGATTGGCGGGGGACGGCAAGAGCCGCTCCTGCGGGCCTCGTTTCGCGCCATCCATGGCGCTCAACGCCCCCGCCAACCC
>NZ_JBDJNU010000028.1:0-49379 GCF_039674585.1 Stenotrophomonas lacuserhaii
GGGGGGGGCGGGGGGGGCCGCCTGCCCCGCCTCTCTGCTATTCGTATGTGGGGGTGCCCCCCGCTCGCCCCCCCCCCGCCCCCACCCCAGATGCAGCTTCAAACAACAGCCACCCGCGAGGGGGTTTCACCCGTTCGACCAGGCTACTTGCTGGAAACGTACTTCTCGCGCCGGATCTGCGGATTACCCAGACCCGCCCGCTTCAGCGCGTCCACGCAGGCATCCACCATGTCCGGGTTGCCGCACAGGTAAGCGATGTCCGTGGCGGCCTCCGGCGCAAGATCAGCAAGGTGCTGCTGCACGTACCCATGGCGCACGTCCGGGCCGGGGTCGGCCGGCAGCTCGCGGGACAGGCACGGGATGTAGCGGAAGTTCGGCTGCGACGCGGCAAACGCCTCGAAATCCTCGCTGTACAGCAGCTCGGCCGGGGTTCGCGCGCCCTGCAGCAGGACCACCTGCACGCCACGTTCGGCCATGGCGGTGGCCAGCAGGGGCAGCATCGAGCGGTACGGGGTGACCCCGGTGCCGGTGGCGATCAGGAGGTAGCGGCCATTGAGGTCGCCCGGCTGCAGGCAGAACCGGCCATACGGCCCGCTGGCGCTCAGCTGACCGCCGATGTCCAAGCCTTCGAACAGCGCCGTGGCGGCACCGCCGGGGACGAAACTGACCGCGATATCCACCGCCTCGCCTGGCCCCAGCGCATGGTCGTGAAGGGTCGCGAGCGAGTAGCTGCGCTTGGTTTCGGTGCCGTCGGCGTACTGGAAATGGACCTGGATGAACTGGCCGGGCTGGAAATCCAGCGGCTGGCCGTCATCGCGGAGGAACTGGTAGTGGCCTACGGTCGGCGCCAGCATGCGGCGGTCGACCAGCTTCATGGGAAATTGGACTGGCACGGCAGTGGGAACAGTGTGTAGCCGGGGCAAGCCCGTGGGGGGATCTATAATAGCCCTCCCTGCACTCCTCCATGCGCCACCCGCAGGCGCAAAGGCTTACCGCTTGGCTTCCCTGAACAACAGCGCGCCCGCCCTGCGCGTGCGCGACCTGCGCAAGACCTACGACAACGGCACCGTTGCCCTGAAGGGCGTCTCGCTGGAAGTCGCCCCGGGCGATTTCTTCGCCCTGCTGGGCCCGAACGGGGCCGGCAAGTCGACCCTGATCGGCATCGTCAGCTCGCTGGTGAACCTCAGTGAGGGCCAGGTGGAGGTGTTCGGCACCGACCTGGTGGGTGAACGCAGCGCCTCCATGCGGCTGATCGGCCTGGTGCCCCAGGAGATCAACTTCAACCTGTTCGAGAAACCCTTCGACATCCTGGTCAACTACGCCGGCTTCTATGGCGTGGACCGTGCCGAAGCAGAGAAGCGCGCCGAGGAAGAGCTCAAGCGCGCCCACCTGTGGGAGAAGGCCCAGGTGATGAGTCGCACGCTGTCCGGCGGCATGAAGCGCCGGCTGATGATCGCCCGGGCGATGATGACCCGACCGCGCCTGCTGATCCTGGATGAACCGACCGCCGGCGTGGACATCGAGATCCGCCGCGATATGTGGCGGGTGCTGAAGGAGATCAACACCGCCGGCACCACCATCATCCTCACCACGCATTACCTGGAAGAGGCCGAACACCTGTGCCGCAACCTGGCCATCATCAACCATGGCCAGATCGTCACCCAGGGGCCGATGCGCGAGCTGCTGGCCAAGCTCGACGTGGAGGGCTTCCTGTTCGACATCGACGGCAGCCTGCCGGCCGAGCTGCCACAGATCGAAGGCGCCACGCTGATCGCCATCGACGGCCACACGCTGGACGTGGACATGCCGCGCGCGATGGACCTCAACCGTGTATTTGCCGCACTCAACGCCGCGGGTATCCGGGTGCGTTCGATGCGGACCAAGAGCAACCGCCTGGAGGAGCTGTTCGTGCGCCTCACCGGCAACCCGGAGAACGTGGCATGAGCAGCACCCCGACCCCCGTCCTGACCGATGGCCAGCGCAACCGCATCGCACTGGCCACCGTGGTGCGCCGCGAAGTGGCGCGCATCCTGCGCATCTGGGGCCAGACCCTGGTGCCGCCGGCGATCACCATGACCCTGTACTTCCTGATCTTCGGCGGGCTGATCGGTTCGCGCGTCGGCGAAATGGGCGGCTACAGCTACATGCAGTTCATCGTGCCGGGGCTGGTGATGATGAGCGTGATCCAGAACAGCTACGGCAACATCAGTTCCTCGTTCTTCGGCGCGAAGTTCGGTCGCCACGTGGAAGAACTGCTGGTCAGCCCGATGCCGAACTGGGTGATCCTGTGGGGCTACGTGGCCGGCGCGGTGCTGCGCGGCCTGATGGTGGGCGTGATCGTGCTGATCATCGCCATGTTCTTCACCCCGGTGCGCATCCCGCACCCGCTGGTGACGCTGACCACGGTGCTGCTGGGCGCGACGATCTTCTCGCTGGCCGGCTTCATCAACGCGGTCTACGCGAAGAAGTTCGATGACGTGGCGATCGTGCCGACCTTCATCCTGACCCCGCTGACCTACCTGGGCGGCGTGTTCTATTCGGTGAAGCTGCTGCCGGGCTGGGCTGAGGCCGCGACCCACGCCAACCCGATCTTCTACATGGTCAACGCCTTCCGCTACGGCCTGCTCGGCACCAGCGACGTACCGCTGTGGGTGGCCTATGCGCTGATGCTGGGCTTCGTGGTGGCACTGACCTTCGTGGCACTGTGGCTGCTGCGCCGCGGCGTCGGCCTGCGCAGCTGACGGAAGACGCCAGGCCGCGGCCCGGCACCCCGCCTTGCAGGCAACTGCAACAGCAACAGCAACTTCAAAGGCAACAGCGGTTGGGATGGATGCCGGGCGGGGGACAGGGAATTGCGGGGACGCCGTAAACCCCTCCCTGGGGGCTTGGTCGCCGCATCCATGCGGCTCACACCCCCCCAATTCCCTGCCCCCCACCCCCGATACACCCCGGTGGCCTCGAGATAGCAGAGCAAGAGCGTTGCCTGGACTTGGCTTGGTCAAGGCTTGGCTTGAGCTTTGGCGGGAGCATGCGGGGAGTGTCCGGGGGTCGTGCGGGTGGGGGGTGCGGGGCCTTGAGCGGCAGGAGCCGCGAAGAGCTACATGGACGTACTTGCGCGTGCCCCGCACCCCCCCGACACGCGCGAAACAGGCACAATCCCCACAGCGATTCCTGACAACGTGGTGAGACGGCAATGCGCATCCTGATCCTCGGCGCCGGCGGTACCGGCGGCTACTTCGGCGGACGCCTGGCCCAGGCCGGGGTGGACGTGACCTTCCTGGTGCGCCCGGCACGCGCGGCCCAGCTGCAGCGCGATGGCCTGGTCATCCGCAGTCCGCTCGGCGATGCCAGCTTCCCCGTGCAGCATGTCACCGCGGATGCGCTGCCGGCGCTGGTCGCCGGGCACCCGTTCGACCTGGTGGTACTGAGCTGCAAGGCTTATGACCTGGACAGTTCCATCGAGGCCATCGCGCCGGCGGTTGGACCGCGCACCAGCGTGCTGCCGATCCTCAATGGGCTGCGCCACTACGCTGCGCTGGATGCACGCTTCGGCCGCGACGCCGTGATGGGCGGACTGTGCTTCATCAGCGCGGCCAAGGATGCCGATGGCGCGGTGCTGCACCTGGCCAAGCCGGCCAGGCTGACCTTCGGCGAGCGCGATGACGTCGGCCTCAGCGCCCGTGTGCTGGCCTTCGCTGCTGCCTGCGTGCAGGGCGGCGTGGACCACGTCGCCAGCGAAGCCATCCGCCAGGAACAGTGGGTCAAGTACACGTTCCTGGCCGCACTGGCGGCCGCTACCTGCCTGCGCCGTGCCGACATCGGCACGATCATGGGCAGCGAAGGCGGCGAGGACTTCCTGCGGGCGCTGTACGCCGAATGCGTGGCGGTCGCCGAGGCATCCGGCGAGCCGATACCAGCCAGCGCACAGGAAACCGCGCTGGCTGCGCTGACCCAGCCGGGCTCCGCGCTGAAGGCCTCGATGCTGCGCGACCTGGAAGCGGGGCAGCAGGTCGAAGCGGACCACATCGTCGGTGACATGCTGGCGCGTGCGCGCGGCTTCGGCCAGGACGCTCCGCTGCTGGCACAGGGCTTCGATTCCCTGCAGGCCTACCAGGCGCAGCGCGCGGGCTGAACGAGGTGGCAGACCTTCCGAAGACCGTGTTGGTACTCGGGCTTGGCTACAGTGGCCAGGCCGTGGCACACCATCTGCTCACGCAGGGAGTGGAGGTGGCTGGCACGGTGCGCGACCCCTCCGCGCACGCTGGCGACGCACTGCGGCGTCTTCGCCTTGTCGCCGACGCGCCCCTCGACCCGCCGCTGCTGGACATGCTGGCGCGTGCCGAAGCCGTGCTGTGCACGATCCCGCCCGATGCCGACGGCGACCCGGCGCTGCGCCTGCTGCGCGACGCACTTGCCAGCAGCACGTCACTGCGCTGGGTCGGGTATCTGTCCTCCACGGCGGTTTACGCGAGCCGTGACGGCGGCTGGGTCGACGAGGGCTCGCTGGCCGACGCCACTACGCCGGTGGCGCTGCAGCGGCTTCACGCCGAACGGCAGTGGCAGGCGCTCGCCAGCGGACGCGGCATCGACTCGGCGGTGTTCCGGCTGCCGGGTCTTTACGGGCGCGGTCGCAATGCGCTGGTGCAGTTGGCCGCCGGGCGTGCCCGCCACGTGGTGCGTGCCGGGCTGGTCTTCAACCGGCTGCATGTGGAGGACCTGGCCGGCGTGGTGATGGCGGCCCTGCAGCATCCGCGGCCTGCCGGGCTGTACCTGCCGGCCGATGACGAACCGGCCCCGCCGCAGGAGGTGCTGGCGCATGCCGCGCAGCTGGGTGGGTATGCGCTGCCCGCGCAGCAGCAGTGGGACGATCCGGCGGTCAGCCCGTCGCTGCGGCGGTTCTACGAGGGCAACAAGCGCATCGACAGCCGCGGCACGCGCGCGATGCTGCAGTGGCAGCCGTGCTTTCCGAGCTACCGCGAGGGACTGCAGGATGCGTGGGAGCAGGGGGATGGCAGGCGGTAGCGCCTGACAGGAAGTGACGACCAACGGTCGTCACCCACCATCACCAATGGTCGTCACCCACAGGCCTGCCGAGGTCAGCCCGGCAGGCGGAAGAACGCGCGCGCGGCCGCAGTGGTAGTGGCCGCTACGATGTCGGTCGCTTCGCCGCGGTCGCGGGCCAGCTCTTCCACGATATGCGCCAGGTACATCGGCTCGTTGCGGCGGTCTTTGGGCATCGGCTTGAGCGAGCGCGGCAGCAGGTACGGCGCATCGGTTTCAATCATCAGCCGGTTGGCCGGGATGTGCTTGACCAGCTCGCGCAGGTGCGCGCCGCGGCGCTCGTCGCACAGCCAGCCGGTGACGCCGATGTACCAGTCCTGGTCCAGGTAATCGAACATTTCCTGGCGCTCACCGGTGAAGCAATGCACCACCGCCGCGCCGATGCGGCCCTCGAAATTCTTCATCTGCGCCATGAAATCGGCATGCGCATCGCGCTGGTGCAGGAACAGCGGCTTGCGCGCACCGTCGGCCGCGGTGACTTCAGAAGCGAGCTGCAGCTGGCGCTCGAACGCACGGTGCTGCGCTGGACGCGGGGAGAAGTCGCGGAAGTAATCCAGCCCGCACTCGCCCACCGCCACCACTTCCGGGTGCGCATGCAGCGCGCGCATTTCCGCATCGCATTCGTCGGTGTATTCCACTGCATGGTGCGGATGCACGCCGGCGGTGGCATACAGGAAGCCCGGGTGCTGGCGCGCCAGCTGCAGTGCCAACGGTGAATGTTCGCGGCTGGCGCCGGTGATCACCATCTGCGCCACGCCGGCCTCGCGCGCACGCGCCAGCACGGCATCGCGGTCGCGGTCGAAGGAGTCGTGGGTGAGGTTGGCGCCGATATCGATCAGTTGCATGGTCATCGCAGTGGGGAACGCCGGCTCATTGTACCTGCCGGCCCCATGGCCCCTTATCCTTGTGCGATGAGCTCCCCGCATTTCCCGATTTCCGCGCTGCTGCCGCAGGTCAAGGACAGCCTCGACCAGCACCCGCGGCTGGTGCTTGAAGCCCCGCCCGGCGCCGGCAAGACCACCCAGGTGCCACTGGCGCTGCTGGGCGCGCCATGGCTCGGCGGGCAGAAGATCATCCTGCTGGAACCGCGCCGGGTCGCCGCGCGCAGTGCTGCCCAGTTCATGGCACGGCAGCTGGGCGAGGAAGTCGGCGAAACCGTCGGCTACCGCATCCGCTTCGAAAACAAGGTGTCCGCGCGCACCCGTGTGGAGGTGGTCACCGAGGGCATCCTGACCCGCATGCTGCAGGACGATCCGATGCTGGAGGGCGTCGGGGCGATCCTGTTCGATGAGTTCCACGAGCGGCACCTCAGCGGCGATCTCGGCCTGGCGTTGGCGCTGGACGTGCAGGCGCAGCTGCGCGACGACCTGCGCCTGGTAGTGATGTCGGCCACGCTCGACGGCGAGCGGCTGGCGCGCTTCCTGGATGCGCCGCGCCTGTCCAGCGAGGGCCGCAGTTTCCCGGTGGAAGTCTCGCACTTCCCCGCCCGCCGCGACGAAGCCCTCGAGCTGCAGGTGCGCCGCGCGGTGCAGCAGGCGCTGGCCACCCATCCCGGTGACGTGCTGGTGTTCCTGCCCGGACAACGCGAAATCCAGCGCGTGCTGGCGGGCCTGCAGGACACCGTGGACGCAGCCACCGAGGTGCTGCCGCTGCATGGCGAACTCGCCGTGGAACAGCAGGGCCGGGTGCTGCAGCCGGCGGCCGATGGCCGCCGCCGCGTGGTGCTGGCCACCAACGTGGCGGAGTCGTCCGTCACCCTGCCCGGGGTGCGCGTGGTGATCGACAGCGGGCTGGCGCGTGAGCCGCAGTACGACCCCAACAGTGGCTTCACCCGGTTGGACGTGGTGGCCGTAGCCCAGGCATCGGCCGACCAGCGCGCCGGCCGCGCCGGCCGCGTGGCAGCAGGCTGGGCATGGCGCCTGTGGCCGCAGTCGCAGCGGCTCGAACCGCAGCGCCGGGCGGAAATCGAACAGGTCGAACTGACCGGGCTGGCCCTGGAACTTGCGGCGTGGGGCAGCACTGACCTGCGCTTCGTGGACGCGCCACCGGCCGGGCCGCTGGCCGCCGCGCGCGAGCTGCTGCAGCGGTTGGGTGCGTTGTCGCCCTCCCATGCGATCACCGCACAGGGCCGCCGGATGCTGGCGATCGGCACCCATCCCCGGCTGGCGGCGATGCTGCTTGCCGCAGGCACCGGGATCGAGCAGGCGCTGGCGGCCGATCTCGCCGCCCTGCTGGAGGCGCGGGACCCGCTGCGCCAGGGCGGCGATGCGCTGGCACCGCGCTGGCGCGCACTGGCCGCATTCCGCGATGGCCGCGCACCGCATGAGGCGAGCCGCAGCGGGCTGGCCGCCATCGATGCAGCGGCAAGGCAGTGGCGGCGACGCCTGCGCTGCGACGCCGCGCCGCCGTCGAGCATCGAAGCGCACCAGGTGGGTGACCTGTTGGCGCATGCGTTCCCGGATCGCATCGCCTTCCGCCATCCGAACGATCCGCTGCGCTACCTGCTGGCCAACGGCCGCAGCGCGCGCCTGCACGAGCTGAGCGACCTGCGCGGTGAACCCTGGCTGGTGGCCAGCGAACTGCGCTTCGAGGCGCGCGATGGGCTGTTGCTGCGCGCCGCGCCGGTGGATGAGCAGTACCTGCGCGGCGTGTTCGCCTCGCGCTTCGTCAGCGAAGACATCGTGCGCTGGGACGCCGAGCGCCGGGCGCTGGTGGCGCTGCGCGAAAGCCGCTTCGAGCGCATCGTCCTCGACAGCCGCTCGGCCGGACGCGTCGACCCGGCGCATGCCGCCGCCGCGCTGACCGACGCGGTGGCCGAACTCGGCCTGCAGGCCCTGCCATGGACCGAGGGCCTGCGGCAATGGCAGGCGCGGGTGGAAGCGCTGCGCCGCTGGATGCCGGAGCTCGGCTTGCCCGATGTCAGCGACGCGGCCCTGCTCGCCACGCGCGCGACATGGCTGCAGCCTGCCTTCACCGGCAGGACCCGGCTGGATGCGCTGGACGAAGCCAGCTTCGGCGAGGCACTGAAGACCCCGCTGGAATGGTCGCAGCGGCAGCTGCTGGACCGCCATGCACCCACCCGCATCAGCGTGCCATCCGGGCTGGAGCGCACGATCAGCTACGCACTGGACAGCGAAACCGGCGAGCCGCTGCCGCCGGTGCTGGCGGTGAAGCTGCAGGAACTGTTCGGGCTGGCGGACACGCCGCGGATTGCCGACAACCGTGTCGCACTTACCCTGCACCTGCTCTCTCCGGGCGGTCGTCCGCTGCAGGTCACCCAGGACCTGCGCAATTTCTGGGCCAGTACCTATGCCGAAGTAAAGAAAGAAATGAAGGGCCGTTACCCGCGCCATCCCTGGCCGGATGATCCGTGGACCGCCACCGCCACCCATCGCGCCAAGCCGCGCGGCACCTAGACGGCGGCCGTTGGGCTGCTCCATCCTGAATGGCTGCAGTAGAGTCACGCCGCGCGCCTGCTTGCCTGACATGCCGTTTACAGCGACCGCGCGACACTGGACTTCGACCCGAGGCAAAGGACCCCACATGAGCAGACTGACCGTAATCACCGATCGTGCACTGGAACGCGCGCTGGACCTGGCCCATAGCGCAGGCGATGGCATCAAGCACGCTGGCGGTAACCTGGGCGGTAGCCTGCGCCACTTCGGCCCCACTGCCGCCGACTGGCTGAAGACCGGCGCAGCACTGGGCGCGGTCAAGACCGGCGGCCGCATCGCGACCAAGGCCGCACGTCGCAACCCGGCGGTGACCATCGCCGCTGCTGCCGTGGGCGTGGGCCTGCTGGGCTATGCGCTGTATCGCAAGCAGCAGAAGAAGAAGCTGGCTGGTGGTCAGGTCGTCAACGGACAGGCACAGCGCGTCGCGGCGCGCGATCGTCGTGCCAGCACGATCCAGGACGAACACAGCGATATCGGCAGCGACGCCTGAGTGGCGTAACGCGGGTTCATGTCCCGCAGCTGTCCTGGCCGGTTCGGCGGGCATCGAAGGGCGTGGCGGATGCCACGCCCTTCGTCGTTGTCACGCTGGAGATGTCGCGGTTGCCAATTGAGTTGGGCGCTGCGCGGCCTGCATGTTCGGCTGGCCATTCGCCGTCACGCAGGAGCCGCCCATGTTTTCCGCCAGCAGTATCACTGCCACCCCATCCCATGGGCCGGGAAGGCACGCCCCGCCGCCCAGTCCCCCAGGCCACGCCCCGCTTTCGCTCCGCCCGCATTCGGTGGGCAATCCACCGGTGGCCGAATTCGATCTGCGCCTGCTTGCTTCGCCCAGCCCGCCAGCGCTTTCACGGCCATTGGGCCCTGCGCTGACCGCGGCCGATCTCGCCCTGGCGGCAGCAAAGGACCGCCGTTACGTCGGCATCGTGGCTGACATCTTCGCATCGCAGGTGGCGCGGATAGATGCCACCTACGCCTTCGATGCACTGCGGCTGGAAATATTCGGCCGCTGGGTACTTTCCAACCAGACGGCGCTGGCAGTCTGCATCGGACCGGATGACAACGCACTGCTCGCCGGGTGCCGGGTGCTTGCCTGGCTGCCGGGCGTGGGTGAAAGCGCACGCCAGTGTGCCCAGTCTTACGTTTTCATCCTGTACCACATGGCCGCCCAGCTGGGCGACGACCTTGCCGGCCTGCACCTGGGACCCATTGCGCAGGCGCTCGCCGGCCGCACACCCGCAGCCGCCCTTATTCCGATTGCCGCCACTGCCCCGGCTGGAGCCCGCCCAGCTGATAGGGGCCGATCGATGCGCGTACCAGTCGCAGCGTCGGCAGGCCTACCGCTGCCGTCATTCTCCTCACCTGGCGGTTTCGCCCTTCGCGCAACGTCACGGCCAGCCACGCATCGGGAACCGTCTTGCGGAAACGCACCGGCGGATCGCGCACCCACAGGACAGGCGGATCGATCTGCTCGATCCCGGCAGGCAGGGTGGGCCCGTCGTTGAGCAGCACGCCACGGCGCAGCTGCGCCAGCCGCTCTGGCGTGGGTTCTCCCTCAACCTGCACCCAGTAGGTTTTGTCCGCCTTGTGCCGTGGATCGGTCAGCCGGTGGGCCAGGCCACCGTCATCGGTGAGCAGCAGCAGCCCTTCACTGTCGTGGTCCAGCCGCCCCGCCGCATAGACCTGCGGCGGGAGGCCGAAGCCGGCCAGTGTCGGCCGCGGCGGCACGCTGCGGTCGGTGAACTGGCACAGCACGTTGAAGGGCTTGTTGAACAGGATCAAGGACATGGTGGAAAGCGGGTCCGGCCTCAGCGCGCCGCCTTGATGAAGCGCAGCGTCATCCGGTCACTTTCACCGATCGCCTTGTACTTCGCCGCATCGGCAGCGTCGTGGTTGTTGGACGGCGGCAGCGTCCACACGCCGTTGGGATGATCCTTGGTATCGCGTGGGTTGGCGTTGATCTCGCTGCTGCCATCCAAAATGAAACCTGCCGCTTCGGCCATCGCGATCACCTGCTGCTGGCCGACATAGCCGGACCCATCGTCGTCGCCGACATCGGCCTTGGCGCGATGTTCGACCACGCCCAGCACGCCGCCCGGCTTCAGCACGTCGTAAAAGCCCTTGAACATGCCCGGCGCCTGGCCGGACTTCCGCCAGTTGTGCACGTTGCGGAAGGTCAGCACCACATCGGCCGAAGCGGGCTTGCCGAACACCGGCGCGGCCGGGTCGTAGGCCACTTCGGCGGCCTTGTCGAACTGTGCGGGCGCGGCGGCGAACTTCTTCTGCAGGCCGTCGCGGCTGCGCTGCTGGTAATCGCGCCCGCGTCCTTCCGGCACCGATGCCGGATCCACCACCGCGGCAATGTAGTGGCCCTGCTGGCGCACCAGCGGTGCCAGGATTTCCGAGTACCAGCCGTTGCCGGGGGTGATCTCGATGACCGTGCTGGCCGGGGTCACCTTGAAGAACGACAACGTCTGCGCGGGATGGCGTGAACCGTCGCGGGTGGCATTGGCGGGATCGCGCGTGGCGGAATTGACCGCCGCCTCGATCGCCGGGCTGACCTCCACCTGCGACGCCGCGCTGGCAGCCACCGGCGAGCGGGCATACAGCGGTGATGCTGACAGCGCCGCTGCTACGGCGAGGCAACAGGCAGACACGGTGATCAGGTTCTTCATGGCAGGGCTCCCTTGGATGGTGGGCGCAGACTAGCAGTCCGCACCGCTTCGGTGTTCACAAAACGTTAGCGCCGCGCGGCGCGCCAGAACACAGTTTTGCGGCCGGTGCCGCTGCAGCGTCATCTCCCTCCCCTTATGCTGCTGGCATGGCTATCCAAGGAGATTCCGCATGACGGCAACCCGCGAACTGGGCCGTTCGGGCCTGCAGGTGCATCCCATCGCCTTCGGTGGCAACGTGTTCGGCTGGAGTGCGGACGAGAAAACGACCTTCGCCCTGCTCGACGCCTTTGTCGATGCCGGCTTCAACCTGGTCGATACCGCCGACGCGTATTCGGCGTGGGTGCCGGGCAACCAGGGCGGTGAATCGGAAACCCTGATCGGCAGGTGGTTCGCCCGTAAAGGCAAGCGCGACAAGGTGGTTCTGGCCACCAAGGTGGCGAAGTGGTCGGAACAGCCCGGTCTTTCCGCGGACAACATCACCGCGGCGGTGGAAGGCTCGCTGCGTCGCCTGCAGACCGATGTCATCGATCTCTACCAGGCGCACGAGGAAGACGAATCCACGCCGCTGGAAACGACGCTGGGGGCCTTCGCCCGGCTGATCGAACAGGGCAAGGTCCGCGCCATCGGGGCCTCCAATTACAGTGCCGAGCGGCTGGCCGACGCGCTGAAAATATCGGCCGACTACCGGCTGCCCCGGTATGAAACGCTGCAGCCGGAATACAACCTCTACGACCGTTCCGGTTATGAGGCCGGCCTGGAGGCCTTGGTGCAGCGCGAGCAGCTCGGCGTGATCAGTTATTACTCGCTGGCGAGTGGTTTCCTGAGCGGTAAGTACCGCCGCAGTGAAGACGCGGCCAAGAGCCCCGCACGCGGCCAGGCCGTGGTGGCGAAGTACCTCAACCCGCGCGGCAACCGCATCCTGGGGGCGCTGGATGACATCGCCGTCAAGCATGCAGCAACGGCCTCGCAGGTCGCGCTGGCCTGGCTGGTCGCGCGGCCTTCGATCACCGCACCGATTGTCAGCGCCACCAGCGTCGAGCAGCTGCACGAGGTCCTGGCAGCCGCCACGCTGTCCCTATCGGCGCAGGACATCGCCGAACTCGACGTGGCCGGAACCTGACCGTAAGGCCGGCGCCCGCAAGGGGACGGACCGGCTTCAGCGGGCGCGTTGCACGAATCCGTTGCCGTACAGCAGTCACGCCAGTTCTTGCAGCGTATAGGGCATTCCCGGGTGCATGCCGTTGTCGCGTGCGAACCGCAACGCGGCCGGTGGGTTTCCAGTGGCAAGTACCCAACGGAGCGGTACCGTGCGGAGTCAGCAGCAAGGTGCCAGCGGCGGCATTGTGGTCCACGTAGCGGATGCGGTCGTCGTGCAGGCTGAACGTGGACGGCACCGGCTGCTCGTCCACGTCGCGGTCCTGTTTCAACTGCCGCCCTGGCCGCGGTTCATCGGGCAGCGCCACGGGTTGCCGGGCCCAGGCACTGCTGCGGTGCAGCTGGAAGCCGGTCGTCCCGGGGGGGGCAGCGACGGCCCCATCCAGCACTTCGCTGAAACCATGCCGATGCAGGACAGCGCCCACCTCCTTCAGCGCGTAGCGCCGGCCTGCATGCAACCCAGCGATTGCAGGAATTCGCGGCCCGGACCGCGCTGGGCGTTGAGCGTGCCGACCGGCCGCAGGTTTCCAGGCGACAACGGCGCCACCAGACCAGCCAGCATGCGGCCCACGTTCAAGGGCACCGCGCGTGTTGCACGCGGTGCCCGTCGGCTGGGTGGCTGCGCGCATGGAGGAAGGCAGCATGTGCTGCCCGGCTATCCCGCCACCTGCACGAACCCGTTGTCGAACAGCGCTGCCGTGATGGCATGAAGCGTGTATACCCGGCCGGCCCGGATGTCATTGCTGCGCGCGAACTCGAAGGCCTCGGGTGAGTTTTCGGCGGCCACCATCAGGCTGCGCCCCTCGCGCATGTTGCCTGACAGGATCAGCGCCCTGCGGCTGCCGTCATGATTGACATAGCAGATACGGCTGCCCGTCACGCTGAAGCTTGAAAGCGCGGCCGGTGGCGTTCCGGCGTGGTCGGCGCTGCGGTCGGAGTCGGTGGCAGGGTCGGGATGGGCAGCCGTTGCGTCGATGTAGAAGGCGTCCAGGCGCGACGGCGTCGGGACCGTGGTCATGTCCAACGGCAGGTAGGTCATTCCATAATTTTCCAGGATGTCGATGATTTCCTGCCGGGGGTAGCGTTCACCCTGCTGCAGGCCGTGCTCACGGATGAACTGTGCGTCCCATCCCTGGTGCCGCGACAGCACGTGCAGTTCCGGCACCTGCGGATCCGCGCTGAACCTCAACGTCCGCAACGCGCCTTGATGGTCCACGGCGATCAGGTCCTGCCCGACGAGGGTGAAGCAGGTACGCAGCAGCCTGCCGCCGGTGCCGCTGAGGTGACCGAAGGCGACCGGCTCGAACAAGCGCAGGCCCGCGTTGAATCGGGTCGTCCCCACCCCATGGGGGTCGACCGTCCGCGCAGCCGCTGCGCCGATGAAGCGGTTGAGCGAAGGGGTCGGCGGCAGGTCGTCGACCCGATGCCGATGCAGCAACGGCAACGCGTATGCATCGGGACGGAAGCGGCAGCCGGACACCCTTTCCATGCCCGCCAGCAGGTCGTCCAGGTTGTCACTGGAAAAACCAAACTCCGTCTCGGGGTCGACCACGGTGAAGGTGTGACCGTCCTGCTCGATTTCCATGAAGCCGGCGCGGACACCTTGGTTGGGGCCCTCCGCACGGTGGACGAAATAGGCGATGAACCGCCGTACATCGCCGTCCAGTTCGCTGTGCTCCACCAGACTGAAGCTGTTGCGCGGCAGGATCTGGTTGCCGGGCACGCCGAGGTGATGCAGGCGGTGGTCGGCGGTCACCGATACGGTCAGCACCACGAACAGTTCATCCGGGCCGACGTCGGTCGCATTGCGCGGAGCCGAAGCCTGCAGTTGTCCAAGGCCGTTGTACTTCCTGATCCGTGCGTGGCGCAGCGCGGTCGGGTAGCGCTCGTGGACCGGCAGCGCCACCATCCAGTGGTCCGCATCGTCACCACCGAACCTCGGCGATTCCAGCATCCATTCGAAGGCGGGGCGTGCTCGGTCGTGGACGCAGAAACGCACGGGGTTCCGCTCCATGCGCAGCTTCCTCACCTGCACCTCCGCTTCCCGCATCCGGTGGAAATGCAGGCAGGAGGGCAGCAACGCAGCAGCGTCCGGCGACGGGCCCGGTCCGGTGCTGGGCGGACTGTCCGTGGCGGCTACGACGGTTCCCGGCGAGGGTCGCAGCGGGCGGGCGGCATCCGCGCCGCCGACGTTCTGCGTGCCGGCGCGGGCAGCAGGCGTGGTGGTGCCGTGGCTGCGCACGGAGGGCGTGGCAGGCAGGGCGGTCTTCTTCGGAAGGGTCCAGACCAGGCTGTCCTTGTTGGCGCTGTCGCCTATGTTTCCCGGCGGCATGCCGTGGCTGCCGCGTCCCTGCGAATGCGGCAGCCGACCGATCCGCCGGTTGCGCGCCGCAACACGCCGCACGTTGAACCTGGGACGCGCTGGATGCAGCGCAGAAAGCTGCGGCCGCCTCCTGCCAGGCAGAACGGGCTTGCCTTTGCGTCGGGCGGCATCGGCACCGGGCAGCAGCGTCGGGCAGCAACCGGGCGGGTGGCGGCTGGCGGCAAGAGCGCGCCGGTCCCCGGCCTGCGCATTGCAGATGCCCTGCAGGCCGCCCACCACGTTCAACGCGGCACGCAGCCGGCGCAGGTTCTGCAGCAGGGCGGGCACCCAGCGGCTGCGCGGCGTCTGCACCGGGAGTTGCCGGGTCAGTTCGTGGAGCAACGCGAAACAGGCCAGCCCCATGACCACGCCCTGGTGACCGGTCGCCGTGCTGAAACCCGCGGGCAGGAACGGGCGAAGACCATCGGCCAGCGTGCGCTGCGCCGTCGCCGGCATCAACGCCGCCACCGGCATCGCCTGCACGGCCCGCAACAGATTGCCGCGCGCGGCATCGGACAGGGCACAGAACGCCTGATAGGCCACCCACGGGCAGGAAATACCCGGCGCCAGGCGTTCGGCGAGCTGTACCAGACGCGAGAAGCCGATCGCCGTTCCCCAGCCGATCATCTGGCTGGACACGCCATCGCACAGGGCACGCAGCTCGCGCGCCAGGCCCTCCTCCCCGCGTGGCGGGACGACGGGGGCGTTCTGCAGCTGCGGCGCGAACCGCCCTGGCAGCAGCGGGCCGGCGACGTCCTGCAGCCAGCGTCCGGGGTTGAACGGCGCATCGAGCGAGCCGGCCGCGGCCGAACAGCGGGAGGTAACCATCATCATGGCAAGGGGCCCGACAGACGCGGGGATTGCCGCGCGCCGGGCGGCGGCTTCATCGCGTGGGAAGTTGACCGGAATTGTGGAAAACCCACGCTGCGCTGGCTTTCGAATATCGCGCAGGACCGTCTGGCGCCTGCCCGCACTGTTCCACTGACGCCTCCTGATGACTGTCACACGGCTTTCACGTCATTGAATGGAACGATAACCGTGACACACTTCCCACTTAAGCATTGAAGGGTGCACCCGATAAGGAAGTCTCCCCTTCCCGGACCCGTGCGCTCATGCGGAACGCCGCCTCTCCCGCTTCTCCTCCCCCCGCCCGTGGCATCCAGTTCAAGCTCATCGGCGCGACGTCGCTCGGGGTGCTGTTGGTCGTGGCCAGCGCCTTGGCCGGCCTGGCGTCGGCGTGGTTCGACCTGGGGGCGGCGATGCCGGCGTCCTACGCGGTAAGCCGCGATGCGGAAGGGCTGCGGCGGGAGTTCCGCCTGCAGGTGCAGGAATGGAAGAACGTGCTGTTGCGGGGTGCGGATGATGCGCTGCGCGACGCGCATGCCGCCGCACTGGCCGAAGAGGGCCGCAAGGTGCGCGCGCTGGCGGCCACGGTGGGCCGCGCCGAGGATGCCCGGACGCGTGAGCTGGTCGCGGCGTTCCTCGTCGGCCACCAATCGCTGGAAGGCGATTACCAGGCCGCGCTGCAGACTTACATTGCATCCGGTCACGACCCGGCCGCCGGCGATGCGCCCGTGCGCGGCCGCGACCGCCCGGTGGCACAGGCGCTGGATGAGCTGGCGGCGCATACCGCGCAGGTCGCCGACGCGGCCATTGCGCGCCGCTCCAGCCACGCGCGCGAACTGTTGGTCACCAGTGCCGGGGTGACCGTCGTCATCGCCGTGCTGCTGTTGCTTGCGCTGTCGTGGTGGCTGCGACGTGCCGTCGTGCGGCCGGTGGTGGCGGTCGAGGCCGCCGCGCGCGCCGTGGCTGCCGGCGATCTGGACTACCGGGTGCAGGTGCAGGGGCGGGACGAGATCGGCCGGCTGGCCATGGCGATGCAGGACGTGCAGGGCACGCTGCGCGGCGTGCTGGCGGCGCAGGCGGAAATGGCCCGCACCCACGAAGCGGGGCAGATCGGCCATCGCATGGACGCCGCTGCGTTCCCCGGCGCCTACGGACGCATGGTGGCCGACTGCAATGGACTGGTCGCTGCACATATCCAGGTGAAGATGCGTGCCATCGCCGTCATGAGTCGTTACGCCGTGGGTGATCTTTCCGAAGACATGGACCGCCTGCCGGGCGAGAAGCGCGTCATCACCGATGCACTGGATGCCGCCAAGGCGAACCTCGGCGCGATCAATGCCGAGATCAAGCAGCTGGCAGGCGCCGCCGCCGCAGGCGATTTCAGCCAACGTGGCAACGTGGCGCGCTTCGAGCACGACTTCGCCGACATGGTGGCCGGCCTCAACCAGCTGATGCAGGCCTCCGACGGCAACCTGGCGCAGGTGTCGAGCATGCTGCGTGCGATTGCCGATGGCGACCTGCGTGCGCGCATGGAGGGGGAATTCCACGGCGTGTTCGCGCGTATCGCCGGCGACGCCAATACCACGGCGGCGCAACTGGCGACGATCGTCGCGGACATCCAGCAGGTGGCGGGTGGCGTCCGCGAGGCCGCGATGGAGATCGCCAGCGGCAACAGCGACCTGTCCCAGCGCACCGAACAGCAGGCCGCCAACCTGGAAGAAACCGCCGCGTCGATGGAGGAACTGACGTCCACCGTACGCCAGAACGCAGAGCACGCACGCACCGCCAACGAGTTGGCCCGCAGCGCGGCGGGCGTGGCGTCGCAGGGCGGCGACGTGGTCGGCCAGGTCGTGGCGACCATGGACGGTATCGAAATGTCTTCGCGGCGCATCGCCGAGATCATTTCGGTGATCGACGGCATCGCCTTCCAGACCAACATCCTGGCCTTGAACGCGGCCGTGGAAGCCGCGCGCGCGGGCGACCAGGGCCGCGGCTTCGCCGTGGTGGCCAGTGAAGTGCGCACGCTCGCACAGCGTTCGGCGGCCGCTGCAAAGGAGATCAAGGGGTTGATCGATGAATCGGTGGAGAAAGTGGCCGATGGCTCCGCGCTGGTACGCCAGGCCGGCAGCACGATGGGCGACATCGTGGCCTCGGTGCAGCGGGTGACCGACATCATGGCCGAGATTTCCGCCGCTTCGCAGGAACAGAGCGCGGGCATCGAGCAGGTCAACCAGACCGTGGTGCAGATGGATGGCGCGACCCAGCAGAATGCCGCGCTGGTGGAGGAAGCCTCTGCTGCCGCGCGCAGCATGGAACAGCAGGCCGCGCGCCTGGTCGAATCGGTGGGCGTGTTCACCCTGGCCTGAAGGGTGGCCTGATGGTGGGTTACGACCGTTGCTGTCGGTGGGTGGCGACCGTTGGTCGCCACGCGTTGCTTTTTGCCGCTGCGCTCGCCGAGCATGGCTCGGCGCTACCCGTTCCGGTAGTAGCGTCTGGTGGGTGACGACCGTTGGTCGTCACGCTTCGGCCTACACCACGAACGGCTCGCGCTGCATGCCTTCTGCCAGCACATCCACGAACGAGCGCACGCGCGCCGACACGGCCGTGTTGCGGTAGTACACCGCATGGATCGGCTGGTAGACATCCAGCGTCTGCGCGACCAGCACCGGCACCAGCGCACCGCTGGCGCGGTCGGCGTGGGTCAGGAAATCAGACAGGCAGGTGATTCCCGCCCCTTCCACCGCCAGCCGGCGCAGGGTTTCGCCGCTTGAGGCGGCGATGTCCGGGCGTATCCGCAGCTGGCCTTCGTCATCGCCGGGAAGCGGCCAGCGGTTCAGTGATTCGGGTTCGTTGAAGCTCAGCAGCGTATGCGCTGACAAGGCGGCCACGCTGTCCGGCGTGCCCTGCCGGCCCAGGTAGTCCGGGCTGGCCACCAGCTGCAGGCGGCAGCGGCCGAGCAGGCGTGCATGCAGGGTTGAATCGGCCAGCGGGCCGATACGGATGGCCAGGTCGGTGCGCCGCTCCAGCAGGTCGATGTAGCGCTCGGAGCTGTTCACTTCCAGCGCCACCTCCGGGAACTGCTGCCGATAGCGCGCCACCAGTGGCGCGATCACGTGCAGCACGAACGGCATCGCGGCATCCACGCGCAGGCGACCGGCCGGGCGCTGGCGACGCAGCGCCATCTGTTCCTCCGCCGCCTCCACCGCTTCAACGATCTGCCGCGCCTGGCGCACGAAGGCCTCGCCTTCGGCGGTCAGGTGCAGGCGGCGCGTGGTGCGGGTCAGCAGCGTGGTGCCCAGTTTTTCTTCCAGCCGGCCCAGCGCGCGGCTGACCCCGGACGGGGTCTGGCCGAGCTGCTCGGCCGCCGCGCTGATGGTGCCGCTGTCGATGACCGCCAACAGGGCCTGCATTTCATCCAGGGTGGTCTTCATGGACCGCATTATTGACCATCAGGCAAGAGTCATTGGCGTAAAGACGTGTTTTTCAGCAAAGGTCGGCGGCGCAGACTGCGCCCCTTCCCTTCCTGCCGGACGCTGTCATGACCCGTGGCATTCCCCTCGCCCTGCTGGCATTGACCCTCGGTGCCTTCGCCATCGGCACCACCGAGTTCGTCATCGTCGGCCTGCTTCCCACCATCGCCGCCGACCTGCAGGTCAGCCTGCCTTCGGCCGGCCTGCTGGTATCGCTGTATGCCCTGGGCGTGGCGACCGGCGCGCCGGTGCTGACCGCGCTGACCGGCCGCGTGCCGCGCAAGACCCTGCTGGTGGCCCTGATGCTGGTATTCACCGTTGGCAACCTGGTCGCCTTCCTGGCGCCTGGATACGGCTCGTTGATCCTCGCGCGCATCCTGACCGGCCTGGCCCATGGGGTGTTCTTCTCCATCGGGTCGATCATCGCCACGTCGGTGGTGCCGAAGGAAAAGGCTGCCAGTGCGATCGCCATCATGTTCACCGGCCTGACCGTGGCGCTGGTCACCGGCGTCCCGCTGGGCACGTTCATCGGCCAACACCTGGGCTGGCGCGCGACCTTCCTGGCGGTGTCCGGGCTGGGCGTGGTGGCGCTGCTGGGCAGCCTGGCGTTCGTGCCGCGGAATCTGGCGCAGAGCGCGCCGGCGACCGTCCGCCAGCAGCTGGGCGTGCTCGCGCAGCCGCGCCTGCTGATGGTGTATGCAATGACCGCGCTCGGCTACGGCGGCACCTTCCTGTCCTTCACCTACCTGGCGACGATCCTGCAGGAAGTCACTGGTTTTTCCGCCAACGCGGTCAGTGGCGTGTTGCTGGTGTATGGCATTTCGGTGGCGTTCGGCAACGTGTGGGGCGGCCGCCTGGCCGACCGGCTCGGCCCGATTCCCGCGCTGAAGCGGATCTTCGCGCTGCTGGCGCTGGTGCTGCTGGTGTTGACCTTCACCGCGTACAACAGCTGGCTGGTGCTGCTGACCGTGCTGGCACTGGGCGCGGTGGCCTTCGGCAACGTGCCCGGCCTGCAGGTGTACGTGGTCAAGCAGGCGCAGCGCCATGCGCCGCAGGCGACGGACGTGGCATCGGGGCTGAACATCGCTGCGTTCAACATCGGCATCGCCCTCGGCGCCTCGCTGGGTGGGCTGGTGGTGGAACACATCGGCCTGATGCACACCCCGTGGCTGGGCGCGCTGGTGGTGGTGGGTGCCTACGCACTGACCGCGCTGAGCGGCCGGCTGGACCGCCGCGACGGCATCGACGACCGCGCCGAAGGCATCCACGTGGCCGCGCATTGAGGCGTCCACCGGCGCACGGGGTCGCCACGCCGCGTTGCCCGCATGCATACGTTCCCTGCCCTACCCTCTGTCCTTCCCCCACTGGAGTATTCCCCATGACCGTTCCTGCTTTCGGCCTCGGCACGTTCCGCCTGAAAGGCCAGACGGTGATCGATTCGGTTCGCAACGCGCTCGATGTCGGCTACCGCGCCATCGATACCGCGCAGATCTACGGCAACGAAGCGGAGGTCGGCGAGGCGATCACCGGATCCGGCGTGCCGCGCGAAGACATCTACCTGACCACCAAGGTGTGGATCAGCGACTTCAAGCGTGACGCGCTGCTGGCCAGCCTGGAAGGCAGCTTGAAGAAACTGCGCACCGACCACGTTGACCTGGCCCTGATCCACTGGCCGTCGCCGGGTGACGCGGTGCCGATGGAGGAGTACCTGCCTGCACTGGCCGAGGCCAAGGCGCAGGGCCTGACCCGTGAAATCGGCATCTCCAACTTCACCATCGCACAGACCCGCCGCGCGATCGGCATCCTCGGCGCAGGCGAGATCGCCACCAACCAGGTGGAGATCCACCCGTACCTGCAGAACCGCCTGCTGGTGCCGTTCCTGCAGCAACAGGGTATCCACATCACCGCGTACATGAGCCTGGCCTACGGCGAGGTGATCAAGGATCCGGTGATCCAGGCGATCGCCGGCCGCCACCAGGCCAGCCCGGCGCAGGTCGCGCTGGCGTGGGCACTGCAGCAGGGCTTCGCGGTCATTCCCTCGTCCACCCGGCGCGAGAACCTGGCCAGCAACCTGGAAGCAGCCAGCCTGCGTCTGACCGATGAGGACCTGGCGCAGATCGCCACGCTCGATCGCGGCCACCGGCTGGCCAACCCGGAAGGCATCGCCCCGGCCTGGGATTGAGGATTCCGGTAGCGCCGAGCCATGCTCGGCGAGCGCAGCGTGAAGCAGGAGCGTGACGACCAACGGTCGTCACCCACCAGAGCACGGGCGGCCGTCACTACCCTGCTCCGGCGGGATCACTCCAACAACTGCGCGGCCACCTGCTGCACCGGCAGGCTGACCATCATCACCGTTGAATCATCCGGATCCAGGCGCGTGCTGAAGCCCAGGCTCTGGCACATCGCGATCATCGTGCTGTTCTCACGCAGCACCTGGCCCTCCACCACGTCCAGTCCCAGCCATTTCGCGTACTCGATCATGATCGTCATCAGCCGCCAGCCGATGCCATGGCCCTTCAGGTCCGAACGGATCAGGATGCCGTACTCGCCGCGATGGTAATCGGCGTCTGCATGCAGGCGCACGGCACCGAGCATGTCGCCGCTGCGCGGATCGATCGCCACCAGCGCGATGGAACGCGCGTAGTCCAGCTGGGTCAGCCGGGCGATGAATTCGTGGCTGAAATGCTTGACCGACTGGAAGAAGCGCAGGCGCAGGTCCTCATCGCTGACGCGCGCGAAGAACGCGCGGAACAGCGCGTCGTCTTCCGGTCGCACCGGCCGCACGAAAGCATGGCTGCCATCGGACAGCTGCAGCGTGCGCTCCCACTCCTTCGGATACGGAAACACCGCGAAACGGGGGTGGCCGCGCCCTTTATGCAGGATGCGCGACGGCGCGATCGCGACCCGCGCGTCCAGCGCCAGGATGCCATCGCGATCGGCCAGCAGCGGATTGATGTCCAGCGTGCGCACTTCGGGTATGTCGGCTGCCAACTGCGCCAGCTTGACCAGCACCAGGGCGACGGCACGCTCATCGGCAGCCGGGAAATCGCTGTACGGTTTGAGGATGCGCGAGACCCGGGTACGGCCGATCAGTTCATGTGCCAGCCGCAGGTCGAGCGGCGGCAACGCCAGTGCCTTGTCATTGATCACTTCCACCGCCGTGCCACCGCGACCAAACACGATCACCGGGCCGAACGTCGCATCGTCGGCGATGCCGGCGATCAGCTCGCGCGACTTCGGGCGGACGATGGTCGGCTGCACCAGCAGGCCATCGATGCGTGCGTCGGGGCGCAGTTCGCGCGCACGCCCAAGGATGCTGGTCGCCGCTGCCTGCACCGCGGCCAGCGTGGACAGGTTGAGGCGCACGCCGTCCACTTCGGATTTGTGCGGGATGTCCGGCGAGAGGATCTTCAGCGCCACGCTGGCGCCCTGTTCCAGCAGCGGTTGGGCCAGGTCCATGGCCTCATGCGCGTCGCGGGCATGCAGCACCGGCGCCGATGGAATGCCGTACGCCTCCAGCAACGCATGCGTTGCCAGCGGGTCCAGCCAACGCTGGCCCGCCGCCAGTGCGGTTTCCACGATGGCGCGGGCAGCGCCGCTGTCCACCACGAAATCCTGCGGCAGGCTGGGCGGCGTTTCCATCAGCGCGTTCTGCGCATCGCGGTAGCGGACCAGGTGCTGGAAGCCGCGCACGGCCTCGGCTTCGGTGGGATAGGTCGGCACGCGCGCGGCGTTCAGCGTTGCCGTTGCGCGCTCGTCGTTGCCCAGCCACACCGCGAACACCGGCTTGTCGCGCTGGTGACGCGGCCGCAGGCCCAGGGTGCGGGTGAGCGCCTGCGCGGCGTCGGCGGACGAGGTGAACGCGGTCGGCACGTTGACCACCAGCAGGGCATCGTTTTCGTTGTCAGCCAGCAGCGCTTCGATGGCGGCGGCATAGCGCTCGCCATCGGCGTCGACCACGATGTCCACTGGATTGGAACGTGACCAGCCCTGCGGCAACACCGCGTCGAGCTGCTGCACGGTGCTTTCCGACAGCGTGGCAAGCGTGCCGCGCAGCGCCGCCAGCTGGTCCACCGCCAGCCGCCCGACGCCACCACCGTTGCTGAGGATGGCCAGCCGACGGCCGGGGAATGAGCCCAGCCGTCCCAGCGTCTCGGCGGCGGTGAACAGCTCGTCCAGCGCGCTGACGCGCAGCAGGCCGGCACGGTTGAACGCCGCGCCGTACACATCATCGGCGCGCGCCAGTGCCTGCACGTGGGTATCGTTGCCCGGCATGATGCGCTCGGCGCGGCCGGACTTGACCACCATCACCGGCTTGGAGCGCGCGGCGGCACGCGCGGCCGACATGAACTTGCGCGCGTCCTTGATCTGTTCCACGTACAACAGGATGGCGCGCGTGCGGTAGTCGGTGGCGAAGTAGTCCAGCAGGTCGCCGAAATCCACGTCCATGGTATCGCCCAGCGACACCACCGCGGAAAACCCCACCGAGCGCGCCACGCCCCACTCCACCAATGCCGCGGCGATCGCGCTGGACTCGGAAATCAGCGCCAGGTCGCCGGCCTGCGGCACGTGCGCGGCGATGCTGGCATTCAAGCGTGCATGCGGCGCGATGACCCCCAGGCAATGCGGCCCGAGGATGCGCAGGCCCTTGGCGCGGGCGCTCGCCTCGACCTGCGCGGCGAGCGAACCGGGCCCTTCGCCCAGGTGCGCGGTGAGGATGATGGCCGCGGCCACGCCCAGCGCGGCGGCATCGGCGATCACCTGCGGCACGATGCTGGCCGGCGCGGTCACCACCACCAGCTCCGGTACCCAGTCCAGGTCCTTGAGCCGCTTGATGGTGCGGATGCCGTCGATCTCCGCGTGGCGCGGATTGACCCAGGCGACCTTGCCGGCGAATCCCGCCCCGCGCAGGTTGCGCATCACCGCCCGACCGGCCGAGCGGTCACGCGGACTGCCGCCGATCACGGCGACCGACTGCGGGCGGAACACGGACTGCAGGTTGTAAGTGCTCATGGCCGTAGTAGAGCAAAAAAAGGGGACGGAGGGGATTAAGTCGCAATCGACCGGCTACGCAGTGGTCGATTGCGACTTAATCCCCTCCGTCCCCTTTTTTTTATCGCCAGGGTGCCCAGTATCGTGCCGAGCACGATGCCGGTCGGCAGTTCGCGCAGGGCCACCTTCCACCAGTCGCTCAGCCGCAGTTCGCGCAGCGCCAGGCTGCGGATCAGCAGCGAGGTGGCCTGCGATCCGGAGTTGCCGCCAGAGCTCATGATCAGCGGAATGAAAAGGGTCAGCACCACCGCGCGGGCCAGCTCGTCTTCGTAATGCTGCATCGCGCTGGCGGTGAGCATCTCACCGAGGAACAGCACGCTGAGCCAGCCGCCGCGCTTGCGCAGCATTTCCAGGAAGCCGATCTGCATGTACGGCTTTTCCAGCGCTTCCATGCCGCCGAACTTGTGCGCGTCTTCGGTGGATTCTTCGATCAACGCATCCAGGATGTCATCCACGGTGACGATGCCGAGCATCTGCATCCCGGCGTCCACGACGGGAATCGCCAGCAGGTCGTGGCGGCGGATCAGCTGCGCCACTTCTTCCTGGTCCATCGCCACGTCCACCGTCACCGGCGCATTGACCTGCGCCACGTCCAGGATCGATTCGTCCGGCAGGCCGGTGATCAGCCGGCGCATCGTCACCACCTGCCGCAGCTGCCTGCTGACGGGGTCGAGCACGTAGATGGCGTAGACCGTCTCGCGGGTCCGCTCCACTTCGCGGATGTGCTGCAGGGTCTGGCCCACCGTCCAGTTGGCCGGCACGCTGACGAACTCGGTGGTCATCAGTGCGCCGGCCGTATCCGGCGGGTAGCTGAGCAGGGTCTGGATGACCTGGCGCGCCTCGGCGCCGATCAGCGGCACCAGCCGCGCGCGCTCGTCCTGGTCCAGTTCGTGGACGATATCGGTCGCGCGGTCGTCGGCCATCAGCCCCAGCAGCGCGGCAGCGCGAGCCGGCGGCAAGGCCACCACCAGCTCGCCGGCGCGTTGCAGTTCGGGCGCTTCAAGCAGCTTCACCGCACGCGGCAGCGGCAGTGCGGCCAGCAGGTCGACCGCCGCGGAGATGGGCAGCGTGTTGAGGTATTCCACCGCGTCGGCGGTGTTGAAGTCGGCCAGCGGTGCGGCCGTGGTGGCGGCGTCGCTGGCGGGACGCAGCATCTGCTTCTGGTTCATCGTGGTTCGCCTTTGGTCGTTGCAGGTGCAACGCCAACGCAGGCGAACCGTCCCTGTCAGGCGGTCGCCGTCGCTGGCGTCGAACGAGGTCGACTTCTACTGTCGCTGGACATGGGGTTGGACTCCGGAAGGTGTTGCCAGCGGGCCGGCCGTTGGCGGGGGGCAGGATGGACCCGTGGACCGGATGGGTCAACCCCGGCGTGGCATCCGGGTTCGGCGCGGCTCAGCTGCACCCCGTGCGAGCGGCGGCGGGCGGCGCATAATGTCGCGCAAGGGCCGGCTGCCACCCCGCGTGCCCTTCCTCCTGCGGCCATGACCTCCCATCCCCATGCATAGCGGCGTGCTCGAACTTGCCCTGGTCCTGCTGCTTGCGGCCGTCATCGCGGTGCCGGTGTTCCGCCGGCTGGGCTTCGGCGCCGTGCTTGGCTATCTGGCCGCCGGCGTGGTGCTGGGGCCGGACGGGCTGGGCTTCGTGCAGGACGCCGACCGCATCCTGGGCGCGGCCGAAATCGGCGTGGTGATGCTGCTGTTCGTGATCGGGCTGGAGCTGTCGCCATCGCGGTTGAAGGTGATGCGGCGTTCGGTGTTCGGCGCCGGGGCGCTGCAGGTGGCGACCTGCGCGCTGGTGCTGGGCGGCCTGCTGATGCTGGACCATTTCCACTGGAAGAGCGCGCTGGTGGTCGGCGTGGCGCTGGCGCTGTCCTCCACCGCGGTGGGCCTGCAGCTGCTGTCCGAACACAAGGCGCTCAACAGCGATCATGGCCGGCTGGCGTTTGCCATCCTGCTGTTCCAGGACCTGATCGCCATCCCGCTGCTGGCCGCCATTCCGCTGCTGGGGGGTGCGCGCAACCAGACCCTGCACTGGCAGGACGTGGCGGTGGCCATCGGTGCGCTGGCGCTGGTGATCCTGTGTGGCCGGCCGCTGCTGCGCCGCGTGTTCGCCATGGTCGCACGCACGCGCAGCCCGGAAATGTTCACCGCCACTGCCCTGCTGGTGGTGTTGGGCACTGCCTGGTTCCTGCAGGAGGCCGGCCTGAGCCCCAGCTTGGGCGCGTTCCTGGCCGGTGTGCTGTTGTCCGATTCCGAGTTCCGGCATGAACTGGAAGCGCAGATCGAACCCTTCAAGGGCTTGTTCCTCGGCCTGTTCTTCATCGCCGTGGGCATGGGCATCGACCTGGACCGCATCGCCGCCGAACCGGGCATGATCGCCGCCGGCGTCGGCATCCTGCTGCTGGTGAAGTTCGGCCTGCTGTATGCGATTGGACGGGTTGCCGGCCTGGCGTCACGCCAGGCGATGATGCTGGGCAGCGTACTGTGGCTGGGTGGCGAGTTCGCCTTCGTGGTGTTCAACGAAGCGCAGCGCGCGCTGCTGCTGGGCAGTGCCAACCATGACCGGCTGGTGGCGATCGTCGGCCTGTCGATGGGACTGACCCCGCTGCTGCTGATCGCACTGCTGCGTCTGATGGGTGGGGAACACGCGGCCCGGGCCGAACCGGGGCCGGCAGACGAAGTGAACCCGGACCTGCGACCGAAAGTGCTGATTGCCGGGATGGGACGCTTCGGCCAGGTGGTGGCCCGCCTGTTGACCGCGCAGAAGGTACCGTTCGTCGCGCTGGAGGTGAACCCGGATACCGTGGCCGACCTGCGCCGCTTCGGCAACCAGCTTTACTACGGTGACCCGACGAGGCCGGAGATGCTGCGTGCGGCCGGCGGGGCGGAGATCGCGGTGTTCGTGGTCACCATGGATGATCCGGAAATCAACCTGCGCGCGACGCGGATGATCCGGCGGCTGTATCCGGAGGCGCGGGTGCTCGCGCGGGCACGCAACCGCCAACATGCGTGGCGGCTGATGGACATGGGCGCCGAGCCCTTCCGCGAAGTATTCGGCACCAGCCTGGAACTCAGCGAGCAGGTGCTGAGGCTGCTCGGGGTGTCCGACGAGACCGCCCGCCGACGCGTGCAGCGGTTCCGCGAGCATGATGAAAAGCTGCTGCGCGACCAGTACCTGGTGTATGACGATGAGGCGGCGGTGATCCAGACCTCGCGCGATGCGCGCAACGACCTGATGCACCTGTTCGAAGCCGATGCGGGAAGCGAAAAGGACGCGCCGCCGGAGCGCTAGCCGGGTAGCGCCGAAGGCAGCGGCAGGAGCCGCTGCCAACGTCGCTTGCGACGGCCCGCAGGGTGACGGTCAGGACGACCGGCATAGCCATGCTCGGCGAGCGCAGCGGCCGGAGCGTGACGGCCAGCGGCCGTCACTACCGGAGATTCATTCGCGCAGGAACCGCGCCATCGAGGACACGCCGGGTACGCGCGGCTGGAACTCGGCGGCCACGTCGATGAAGCCGCGCATCACCGCGATTTCGCGGGGGCTGCGGTTGAGCGTGTCGCGTGCCTCCGGATCCGCCCCTGCGCGCAGCAGGCGCTGCACCAGCAGCGGCAATCCATGCAGCGCCGCCAGGTGCAGCGGACCGAAACCGCGCGGGTCACGCACCTCCAGCGAGACGTCCTCATCCAGCAGGCGTTCCACGCCGGCCAGCACCACCTGCTCGTCGCAGGCGGTCCCCGGCTCCGCACGCGCGCCGAGCAGCAGCAGCAGCGGGGTCACCTCGCCCGCAGCCGCTTTGTCCGGCTCCGCGCCGGCCAGCAGCAGGGTGTCCAGCAGGGCCAGCAGCCGCGAGCGGTCGCGTGCGGAGAACCCGTACAGGGCAGCGCAATGAAGCGCCGCCAGCTGCTGCGCGTCGCTGGCATGCACGTCGGCGCCCGCGCTCAGCAGGCGCGCCACGATGTCCGGCAGGCCCAGTGCAGAGGCCAGCATCAGTACCGTGACCCCGCCCGGCAGACGGTGTTCAAGGTGGGCCCCCGCATCGAGCAGGGCCGATACGATGTCCATCTGGCGCATGCTGACCGCCGCCGACAGCGGCGTGGCGCCGCTGGCCGAAGCATGCTGCGGATCGGCACGGCGTGCCAGCAGCAGGTCCACCACCGGCAGATGGCCACCGCCGGCGGCGCGCAGCAGGGCGGTGCAGCCCTGCGCGTCGATGCTGTCCACGGCGAAGCCGAGGTCGATCAGCCGGCGTACGGCATCCACGTCACCGGCGGTGGCTGCAGCGGCCACGTCGGATTCGCGCAACGTGCGCCGCGGCAGCGACCAGACACGCCAGTCCAGCCAGTCCGCCAGGTCGCGACGGCCACTGGACAGCGCGACACCCAGCGGCGTCTGTCCATCGGCGGCGCGTGCTTCGGGCGAGGCACCATGGCGCACCAGCAGCTTGAGCGCCGCTTCGCGTCCGAGCGCAGTGGCCAGGTGCAGGGCGGTCATGCCGTGGCTGTCGCGTGCTTCGCGGTCCACGCCCAGGCCCAGCAGCGACTGTTGCAGGCGCAGCCACCCCAGGCGTACGGCCAGGGCCAGCGGTGGGTCGCCAGCGGGCGATGCAGCGAACGGGTCGGCGCCACGCTCCAGCAGCTCCAGCGCCAGCTGTTCCAGCCCGCGGCCGGCCTGGTCGTGCTGCGCGCAGGCCGCCAGGAAGCGCGCCAGGCCGCCACTGCCGGCCGGCGATACGCCGTGCTCCAGCATCACCTGCAGCGCCGGCACCGCGTCCACGCCACGCGCCAGCAGCGCGAACATCGGCGTATCCGTGCAGGCATCCAGCACCTCGTGCGACGCGCCCTGCTTCAGCAGCCAGGCCACGGCGCGCGGATCCAGCGCCAGTTCGGGTTCGTGCAGCAGGCTGCCCAGTTCTTCGGCACGGCACAGCCGCGCCATCGATTCCATGCCGTCCAGGTTGCCGAAGCGCAGTGATTCGCGCAGCAGCTCGAGCGGCGGCCGGTCCGGCAGCAACGAAGTGGCCGCTTCGCCGCCTTCGCTGGACGCCAGCAAGCCATCGCTGACCGCGGCCGGAAGTTGGTAGGACGCATCGAGCATCGCCACGATCGCCCAACGTCCCGCTTCGGCCGCACTGTCCACCGCGCGCCGCGCCAGCGGATCGTCAAGATCGGCGACCAGCCCCAGTTCCAGCAGCCGCTTCACCACCAGCGGCGGCACGTCGGTCGCCATGGCGGCCAGCAGCAGGGCATTGCGGCCCTCGGCATCGACGGCGGCAAGGTCGGGTTTGTGGCGCAGCAGGTGTTCGATCACCGCCGCGCGCCCGCTGGCGGCAGCTTCCAGCAACGGCGTCCGGCCCAGTGCATCGCGCGCTTCCAGGTTGGCACCGGCAGCGAGCAGGGCATCCAGGATCGCGGTATGCCCGGCCAGCGCCGCTTCGTGCAGCGCGCTGCGTCGCTGGCGATCACGCGCATCCGCACGCGCCTTGTGCTTGAGCAGCAGCTGCACGCCGGCCGGATCATCATCTTCGGTCGCCGCCGCGGCGAGCAGCACCGGAATGCCTTCATCCGGTTCGGTGCGGGCGCCACGTTCCAGCAGGAAGCGCGCCAGGCGCCAGTTGCCGACCTGGCAGGCAACCGCCAGCGGCGACCAGCCGTCGGTGTTGAGCGCGTCGATTTCGGCAGCGGCGTCGCGCAGCAGCGCGGCGACACCCGGATCGGAACTGCGCGCGGCGTGGTGCAGCGGCGTATTGCCGTCGGCGTCGGTGGCGCGGGAATCGGCGCCATTGGCCAGCAGGGTCATCACCGCTTCCGGCCTGCCGTGCCAGCTGTCACGGGTGGCCGCCAGCAACGGCGTCATGCCTTTGTGCGGGGCATTCACATCGACGCCGCGGGCGATCAGTTCGCGCAGCAGGCGCAGGTCCGGCAGCACTGCGGCGAGCACCGGCAGGTTGCGCTGGTCGCGCCACTGCGGGTCCGGCGCGGCATGAGGGTCGGCACCCGCCTCGAGCAGCTGCAGCGCGCGGTCGATACGGCCATGGCGTGCCGCTTCGTACAGCGCCGGCGCCAGCGCGTCGGCCGGCATGGCTTCCAGTGCGACCGGCGCGGATCCGGCTTCGGGTTGCTCGTGCGCCTGCCAGGCACTGCGCAGCTCCTGCAGGCCGCGGGCGGGTAGGGAGGCCGCGGTGCCGGCCGGCACCACCCGCTGCAACAGCAGGTGCAGCAGGGGCGACAGCAGCACCGTGGCCGCCACCGTCGGCCAACGCAGTGCCGCAGGCAGCAGTTCCGGCCAGGCCGGCATCACCACCAGCGCACACAGCGCCAGTACCAGCGCGGCGACGACCAGGCCACGCCAGGCGCCCAGCTCGCGGCCGGCCAGGCCCGCAGCATGCCGCTGCAGCCCCCCCGCCAAGCGTTCCACGTCGCTCCACAGCGGCCACGTCCGCCACACCGCCAGCAAGCCGACACCCAGCAATACCGCCAGTCCCAACGCGGCGGCCAGGCTGCCGCTTTCGCGCAGCGCGGCCAACGGCCAGGCCATCAGCACGGCGAGCACCGCCGGACCTGCCAGCCACAGGACGAGCAGTGCGGGAAGCTCTTCGCGCGCCACCTGCGGCAGCGGGCGCAGCACCCGGCTCCGGCGCAGCCAGGACACGCCCAGGGCAAACGCCGGCTGGGCAAGCGCGGCCAGCAGCACGCCGGGCAGCCCCCCCACGGCCGATGCCGCGGCCAGCACCACACCCAGCGCCAGGGCAGCAGGAACCAGGCGGGAATGTGGCTCAGTCATTGTGGCGCGGCATCATGCTGGTGATGCTCGGGGGCACCTGCAGGTAGAACCCGCGGCTGGCCAGTTCGCTGCGTACCAGCGCGGCATCCGCGCGCGCCAGGCGACGGCCTTCGACCAGTTCCACTTCCAGCACCAGGGTCAGCCGGCCCAGCGATGCGGCCAACGGCCCCGGCAGCACGCCGAAGCCATCCCGCTCGGCGAGATAGACGTAGGTGTCGTCCTTGCGTTGGCTCTTGTAGACGTAGGCTTGCATGCTTTCAGGTTTACCCTTCAAGACATGATTGTGTCGGAAACCCGTCACCGGCGGAAGGCGTCAGGCCAAGCACGGGCGTGCTGCGCGCCGTTTTTCCGCTACGGGATTCATCAATGTCGTGATCCGGTTCAGTCCTGGGTGTCCGGGTGGCGGGCAAATACCAGCGAAGTGTTGATCCCGCCGAAGGCGAAGTTGTTGCTCATCACATGGTCGACCTGCAGCGCGCGTCCCTGTCCGCGGACATGGTCCAACGGAGCGCAGCGCGGGTCCACCTGGTCCAGGTTCAAGGTGGGGGCGAACCAGCCCGCGCGCATCATCTCGATGCTCAGCCAGGCTTCGAACGCGCCACAGGCACCCAGCATGTGGCCGACGTAGCCCTTCAGCGAACTGATCGGCACGCCGGCCCCGAACACCGCGGCGGTGGCCTCGCTTTCAGCGATGTCGCCATGGTCGGTGGCGGTGCCATGGGCGTTGATGTAACCGATCTGCGACGGCGCCAGACCGGCGTCGTCCAGCGCCAGCTGCATGGCGCGCGCCATGGTCGGGCTGCTCGGCTGGGTCACGTGCTGGCCGTCGCTGTTGCTGCCATAGCCGCGTACTTCGGCCAGGATCGGCACTCCGCGCTCCAGCGCATGCTGGCGCTCTTCCAGCACCAGGGTGCAGGCCCCTTCGCCCAGCACCAGCCCATCGCGGGCGGCGTCGAACGGGCGCGGCGTGGTCTGTGGTGCGTCATTGCGCACGCTGGTGGCGTACAGGGTGTCGAACACCGCGGCGGCCGTGGCGTCCAGCTGCTCGGCGCCACCGGCCAGCATCACCGTCTGCCGGCCGGCGCGGATCGTTTCGTAGGCTTCGCCGATGCCCTGGCTGCCCGACGTGCACGCGCTGGACGTCGTGTGGATGCGCCCGCTCAGGCCGAAGAACACCCCGATGTTCACCGGTGCGGTGTGGCTCATCATCTTCAGGTAGGTGGTGGCGGTGATGCCGGCGGTGGTGAAGCTGTTGAGCATGCGGCCGAACTCGCTGATCGCCTCGTGGCTGCCGGCCGACGACCCGTACGAGACGCCGGTGCGGCCGCCGTGCAGCACCGGATGGTCAATCAGGCCGGCCTGCTGCAGCGCCAGCTCGCTGGCGCGCACGGCCATTACTGCCACGCGCCCCATCGAACGGGTGGTCTTGCGGTTGTAGTGCACAGGCAGCTCGAAGGCTTCGGCCGGCGCGGCCAGCCGGGTGTTCAGCCCTTCGTAGACATCCCACTCCGGCATCGCGCGCACGGCGTTGCGCAACGAACGCAGGCGCGCGTGGATGCTCGGCCAGTCCTGCCCCAGCGGGCTGATCGCCGCTGCACCGGTAACCACCACGCGGCGTCCTTCGCGCTGCATCAGGCCAGGCCTCCGTTGACCGAGATCACCTGGCGGGTGATGTAACCGGCATCGGCCGACAGCAGGAACGATACCGCCGCGGCTACTTCGTCCGGCGTGCCGACACGGCCGGCGGGAACCAGCTTGAGCGCGTGCTCGACCACCTCGGCGTCCAGCATCGCGGTATCGACCAGCCCGGGTGCCACGCAGTTGACGGTGATCCGGCGACTGGCCAGTTCCAGCGCCAGCGCCTTGGTGGCACCGATGATGCCGGCCTTGGCGGCGCTGTAGTTGACCTGGCCGCGGTTGCCGATCAGCCCGGACACGGAGGCCAGGGTGACGATGCGCCCCGGCTGGCGGCGCCGCACCATCGGCATCACCAGCGGATGCAGCACGTTGTAGAACCCATCCAGGTTGGTGTGCAGCACCTGGTCCCAGTCCGCTTCGCTGAGCGCCGGGAAGGCGCCGTCGCGGGCGATGCCGGCATTGCACACCACGCCGTAGTACGCGCCATGGGCGGCCACGTCGGCTTCCAGCGCGGTGCGCGCGGCGGCGCGGTCACTGATGTCGAAGGCGAGTACGCGCGCCTGCCGGCCCATCGCGATGATCTCCGCGACCACGGCCTGCGCTTCGTCGATGCGGCTCCGGCAGTGCACCGCCACATCGAAGCCATCGCGGGCAGCGCGCAGGGCGATCGCGCGGCCGATGCCGCGGCTTGCACCGGTCACCAGCACGGCAAGATTGGCTGTCATGCGTTTCCACTCTCCAGGTAAGCTTGCGCATCGGCCGGTTCGAACACCGATACGTTGGCGTCGACCCATGTCTCGGTGCCCGCACTGATACGGCACGCGAACATTCCCAGGCCATTGTCCCCCATCAGTTCGCGCCGCGCGTGGACCACCAGCGCGGTACCCGCCGGGAACACGGAAACCTGGCTGCTGTAGCGGCGACTGCCAAGCAGGAAACCGATCCGCGGCGGGCGACCGTCACGTCGCGCGCGGCAGCCCGCCCACGCCGCGATTGCCTGTGCCATGTACTCGATGCCGATCCACGCAGGCACCCCGCCTGCTTCGTTGAACAGGCCCGCGGCCGGCACCACCAGCGCCACCTCGATGCTGTCCTCGTCCCAGCGCAGCACCTGGTCCAGCAGCAGCGCGCTGCCACGGTGCGGCACCACCGCTTCGATCGGATGGATCGTCATGCGCCGGGCGTCCGCTGCAGGGCCAGCACGGCATTGCTGCCACCAAAGGCGAACGAACTGCTGAGGACGCGCTGCAGGGGGCCCACCGCCACGGTGCCCGGCGCCACCAGCGCCAGCGCGGGCAGCTCCGGATCAGGCTGGCCATCCCACCAGTGCGGCGGCAGGCGGTGGGCGGGGTTGTCCGCCAGTGCGATCCAGCACAGTGCCGCTTCGATCGCGCCGGATGCGCCCAGCGCGTGGCCGGTCAGCGGCTTGGTGGAACTGGCCGCGACCTGCCCGCCCAGCACGGCATGCACCGCACGCGATTCCATCGCATCGTTGTGGCGGGTGGCCGTGCCGTGCAGGTTGATGTAGTCCACGTCGGTCGGTGCCCAGCCGGCGCGCTGCAGCGCCTCGCGCATCGCCGCGATGGCGCCGGCACCACCCGGTTCAGGCGCGGACATGTGGTGCGCGTCCGAGCTCTCGCCCCAACCGGCAAGCTGTACCGGGCGCGGCTCGCGGGTCAGCAGGAACAGTGCTGCCCCTTCGCCGATGTTGATGCCCGCACGCTGCGACGAGAACGGCAGGCAGCGCGTGGCGGAGATCGATTCCAGCGCATTGAAACCGGCCACGGTGAAGCGGCACAACGAATCGGCGCCGCCGGCGATCACCGCGTCGACGATGCCGGCGCGCAGCAGGCGCGCCGCCGAAGCCATCGCCTTGGCCCCGGAAGAGCAGGCCGTGGACAGGGTCCACGCCGGTCCCGTCGCGCCGCTGCGGTGGCGCACGAACGCTGCCGCACTGCCCATTTCCTGCTGTCCATAGGCGAAGCTGTCCGGCCAGCGACCGCTCTCCTCGCGCGCACGCAGGGCCGGCTCGGTTTCGCCGATGCCGGAGGTGCTGGTGCCGATGACCACCGCGACCCGCCCGGCACCGTAACGCTCGATGGCCGCCTGTACGGCGGGGGCGATCTGTTCCAGCGCGCGGTCCAGCAAGGCATTGTTGCGACCCTGCAGCGCGGTGGGCAGCGCGGACAGGTCCGGCAGCATGGCCTGCACGCGACCCAGTGCCAGCGTGCGACCGGGCAGCACGTCATCGCAGTCGCTCAGGCCACCGGGGTGGTCGGCGAACAGGCCGGCGGCAACCTGCGCGCGTCCGCTGCCAAGCGCGCAGACGATGCCCATGTCGTTGAGGAAAACCGGCACGGTCACGGCGCTTCGTCCGCGGCCGACACCGAGCGGATGGTCAGCGAATAGCCTTCGATGCGGTTGTCCAGCTGCAGGCTGCCATCGTCGTTGCGCTGCAGCCGCAGGGCCTCCACCCCGCCACGCTGCAGCCGGCGCACACGGCCATCGTCGACCACCTGCCAGCCATCGGCCAGCACCGCGGCAATCGCCGTGGTCGGCCACAGCGCGAACTGCAGGTCGTCCAGCACGCGGTCGGCACGTACCTGCCTGGGCAACCAGGCAGCGCGCTGTTCCTGCAGGTTCTGTCCATCCCACTGCACGCGGAAGCCGGTCTGGCCCATGGCCTGCACCAGCAGCTGGACCTGCCCGGCATCGACTTCCAGCAGGGCGTCCAGGTCGCGCTCGGCGCGACCGAAGCGGAAGTGCAGCTGTTGCTGCAAGGCGAGGGTTCCCTGCAGGCTGGCCGGCGACAGGCGCAGCGGAGGCAGCGCAGCCTCGCTACGCGCCGGCCGGCCGGCACAGGCGGCGAGCAGCAGGGTGAGCAGGATCGCAGGCAGCAGGCGGCTCATGTCACGGGGTTCCTGTCGTTGTAGGCGGTGCGGGGCGGAACAGCGGCGACAGCAGCCACACCAGCCCGATGCCGAGCAGCAGGGTCATGCCGAAGGACCGCAGTGCCGGCGTAGCGGACAGTCCGAGCAGGCCGAACGAGAGCCAGGTGCTGGCCGCGCCCACGCATACCGCCACCCAGGCGCTGGGATCGCCGCGGTGTTCCAGCAGGAAGATGCCGTAGTCGATGCCCATGCCCAGCAGCAGCATCAATGCCAGCACGTTGAACAACTGCAGCGGATGACCAAGCAGGGCCAGCACGGCAAGCGTCAGGCTGCCGGCGAGCAGGGTGGGCACGATCACCCGCCAGGCATGACGGCGGTAGCGCCACCACAACGCGGCGAACACCAGCGCGATACCCGCCAGCAGCATGCCGCTCATCAGCTTGCGGTAATGCCCCAGCAGGCGCGAGAAATCGGCGGTGCGGTCGACCCAGCGCACGCCGGGCAGTCCGGCGCCGGCCTGGTCGAGGTCGGCCAATGCACGTGGCTGCGACAGGTCATCGACCAGCACCACGCTGGCCACGCCCTCGCCCAGTGCGCCGATCCACAACGAACGGAACGGTGCCGAGGCCGGCGAAGCGAGGAAGGCCTGCAGGTCGATCGGGGTGCGGGCGAATGCCGGTCGCTGCAGCGCCTCGCCACTGACCGCACCGACCGCCTGCAGCACGGCCGACTCGGCCTGCGCGGCCAGCCGGGCATCGGCATCCTGCTGCGACGGAGACGGCAACCAGTCACTCAGCGCGCGGTGGCTGCCGATGCGGCCTTGCCCTTCCAGCGCGCGCAGGCGCACGGTCAAGGCTTCTTCGCGCTGCAGCAGCTGACCGGCATCGGCGCCCTGCACCAGGAAGAACTGCGCCGGGCTGGGCATGCCGAGCAGGCGCGAAATCCGGATCTGCTGTTCCATCAGCGCCGGTGGCGAAGACTGCAGGCTGCGCAGGTCATCGTCCGCGTGCAGGAACAGCATGCCGCCGGCGGAGAACAGCAACAGCACCGCGATCACACCGCCCAGCGACCGGCCGCGCAGCCGCGGCCAGCGCTGCAGCGTGTTGCCCAGCCAGTGCGAGAAGCGCGTCTGGCGTACCGTTCCACCATCCAGCCACGGGAACCACAGGATCACGGTAACGAACGCGGCCGCCAGCCCGACCACCGAGAACAGCGCCATCTGGCGCAGGCCGGGGAACGGGGTGATGGCCAGCGCCAGATAGGCCAAGGCGCTGGTCAGCAGGGCCAGCCACAGCCCGGGCAGCAGATGGCGCAGCAAGGCCCAGCGACCCTGCCGTGGCGCGGCCTGCCGCGAGGCGAACCAGTGGATGCCGTAGTCTTCGGCCACGCCGACCAGGGAGGCGCCGAACACCAGCGTCAACAGATGCACCTTGCCGAACACCAGCACGGTCACGGCCAACGCCACGCCACAGCCGACCAGCAGCGACATCGCCACCAGCAGGATCGGGCGCAGCGAACGGAATGCCAGCCACACCAGCAGCAGCACTGCCGCCAGCGAGCCCCAGCCGATGGTGTTGATCTCGCGGTTGGCCTGCACCGCCGCGGCTTCGGCATGCAGCGGCACCCCGGCATGCAGGATCTCCAGGCCGGGCGTGGCGGCGGTCGCGGCCTGCCCCGCGCGTTCCAGCAGCGCGCCGATATGCGGTTCGCCATCCAGCTGGAACGCCGAATCGCGGGTGTCGAAGCGTAGGACCGCCCATTGCTTTCCATCTGCCTGCAGCAGCCCGTCCTCACCCAGTCGCAGGCCGGCCGCCTTCGCCTGCTGTTGCCACCACGCCGGCCACAGGCCCAGCGGATCCTGCAGCCAGGCGGTTAGTCGTGGCCCGCCCATGGGGCTGTACAACTGGGCCAACGCCTGTTGCGCCAACGTATCCGGCGCGGAGTGCTGCAGGGTGTCGCGCTGCGCGGGGGTCAACAGGCGGTCACGGTACGGCGCATAGAACGTGCGTGCCTCATCGAACCAGCCGTCGAGCGCACCGGCCGGCTGCAGCAGCGCGGCATCGGCATCGCCGGCCAGCGCAGCGGCGAAGGCCGCCTGCGCGCGCAGCGTGGCGGCCGCGTCCGCACTGCCCAGCAGTACCACCACATCGCGCGAGTTCGCATCGGCGATGCGCCGGGTCACGTCCGACAGCAGCCGGTCCTGCGCATCCTGCGGCAGCAAGGCGAGGATATCGGTGTCGATCGGCGCATGCTGCCGCCACTGCAGGACCTGCTGCACGCCCAGCCCCAGCAGCACCAGCAGCCAGGCCAGGGCCAGCCAGCGCCAGCGGCGATGGGGGGTATCGGCGCGCGGCATGCGATCAGTCAAGGCGTGCTGCCTCGTCCGCCGCCAGCGTGGCCGGTGCCTCGGTGAGGGCACTGAAGGTGAGGCGGGTGCGATCCTTGCTGGCCTCCACGATGTCGACCTGGCGGACGTAGCGGTCACCCCGCAGCTGCAACGAACTGAAGGCCTTGGCCAGCATCGGCGACTTCGGTGTCAGCGCCAGGGTCCAGCCCTTAGCATCGCGCTGCGCCGCCACCGTGAACTGGCTGGACAGCGCCTGCACGTCGCCGCTCATCAGCGCGAACAGGATTGCGTTGACCGAGCGCATCGCCGGCTGTTCGCGTGCATCCAGCTCTACCCGGGCGCTGCCATCGGGCTGTCGGCTGAGGATGCGCTCGGCGGTGATCACCATCTCCGACGGGAACGGTGTGAGCGTGGTCCAGATCACCCCGCGATCGCGCGCCACCACGAAGCGGCCCTGTGAACGCAGCGGGTTGCGGAAACCGGCGACCTGTTTTTCCTGGCTGAACTCACCGCGCAGCACCGCCGGCCGTGCGACATCGCGGGCGATCGCCTGCACCGCGTCCTCGGCGGCGCCGGCCACGAACGAAACGACAAGCAGGCCGGACAGCGCGAGCAGGCGCAGGAAATGACGGGATTTCATGGCGCGGGAACTCCGAGTTTCTGCCACAGGATCGGCGGGCACAGGTACTGCATTTCACCGCTGGCGGCATCGACGGCCACCTGCACGGTGTGTGCGCGGGTCAGACGTTCGCCGCTGCCGGCGTCGAAGATTTCGTAGGTGATCTTCAAACGGTTTTCCCATTCGACGATGCGTGCCCGCACCCGCACCTGCTGCTGGAAACGCAGTGGGCGCACGTACTTGACCCGTGCATCCACCACCGGCCACAGATAGCCCGATTCCTGCATCTGCGGATAGTCGTAGCCATAGCGCTGCAGCAGTGCGCAGCGCGCGATCTCGAAATACTTGAAGTAGTTTCCATGCCAGACCACCTGCATCGGGTCGCAGTCGTGGAAGGCAGGCGCCAGGGTGATCTCTCCGACCATCTCATGCATCGGGATACAGCTCCCACTGACGGCCGCGGATGTCCTGCAGCAGTTGGCGCAGCTCGCCATCCAGCGCGCGGTCTTCGTCGACCAGCGCGATGCGCTGGCCGAGGTCGTCGTGCATCGCGGCCAGCTCGCCCTGCAGCTGCGCCTGCAGGCCCACCCGCTGGCGCAGGGCCACCGCCTGGCGTGCGGCAACCAGCATGCCGGCGACCACCTGTTCGGTAAGTTCGATCACCCGCAGGCAGTCGCGCGCGGCGATGGTGCCCATGCTGACCTTGTCCTGGTTGTGGCATTCGGTGGAACGCGAGAATACCGACGCCGGCAGGGTGTTCTTCAGCGCTTCGGCGGTCCACGCCGAGACGCTGATCTGCAGCGCCTTCAGGCCATGGTTGATGGCCGCGCGCGGGCCGGTCGCTGCGGACAGGTTGGCCGGCAGGCCGTGGCTGTAACGCGCGTCCACCAGCAGCGCCAGCTGGCGATCCAACAGGTCGGCCAGGTTGGCCACGGTGTTCTTCAGCGTGTCCATCGCCAGCGCGATATGCCCGCCGTAGAAGTGGCCGCCGTGCAGGACGCGTTCTTCGTCCGGATCGATCAGCGGGTTGTCGTTGGCGCTGTTGAGCTCGGTTTCGATCAGCTGGCGCAGGAACGGCAGGGTGTCTTCCAGCACGCCGATGACATGCGGGGCGCAGCGCAGCGAGTAACGGTCCTGCAGGCGCTGTTCGTTGCGCGGCGGCCGGTCACTGTGCAGGTCCGTACGCAGGCGCGCGGCGATGCGCGCCTGGCCCGGGTGCGGCTTGGCCGCGAACAGCGTTTCGTCGAAATGGTGCGCGTTGCCATCGCTGGCCAGCACGTTGAAGGCGGTCACCCGCGTGGCCAGTCGGCACAGGTAGTCCGCGCGCTGCCAGGCCAGGCAGGCCAGTCCGGTCATCACCGCCGTGCCATTCATCAGCGCCAGGCCTTCCTTCGGCCGCAGCCGCAGCGGATGCATGCCGATCCGCGGCAGTACCTCGGCGGCGGACTGCACACTGCCTTCGAACAGCACCTCGCGCTCACCGCACAGCACCGCCGCCACATAGGACAACGGGGTCAGGTCGCCGCTGGCGCCGACCGAACCCTCCGCGGGAATTCGCGGCAGCACGTCATGCTGCAGCAGGGTGGCGAGGCCTTCGAGCAGCGCCACGCTGGTGCCGGACATGCCCTGCGACAACGAGGCCAGCCGCGCCGCCAGCACCGCGCGCGTTTCCTGTGCATCGAGGAAGCGACCCAAGCCACAGCCATGGTAGGCGTACAGATGGTGCGGCAGCTCGGCGACCAGCGACGGCGGGATCACCGTGGTGCAGGAATCCCCGTAACCGGTGGTCACCCCGTAGACCACGCCGTCCTCGCGCAGCAGGCGGTCGAGGAAATCCGCGCCGCGCTGGATGCGGGCGCGGAACGCCGGCGCATCGTCCAGCACGGCCTGCGCACGGCGGTCGGCCAGCGCGACGACGTCTTCGATGGTCAACGGGCCGGCACCGAAGCGGCAGGAGGGGAGCGGTTCAATCGGCATCAGCGGCCTGGTCCCAGAACGGAAAGAAGTTGAACCAGTCCAGCGGCGATTCGATCACCTGCTGTTCCAGCCATGCGGCATACCGCTGCGCGCAGTCCTGCAGCGCGGCTTCGCGGGCCCCGCGTGGCAGCACGATGCGTTCGTCGAACAGATCGAAGCGGATCCGGTAGCCATCGCCCCGGTGCAGGCAGGACAGCGTGTACACCGGGCAGCCGAGCGCGGCGGCAAGCACGTAGCCGCCCACCGGGAACGGTGCGCGATGGCCGAGGAAGCGGGCATGCGCGACGCGTTCACTGCGCACCGGTACGCGGTCACCGACGATCGCCACGAAGCCGCCTGCGGCGACCCGCTGGCCCAGGGTCATCGCCATCGCCGGGCCGACGTCGGTCACCTGCACCAGCTCCACCGACGCGAGCGGATCCAGCCGTGCCAGCAGGCTGTTGAAGCGTTGCGCGTGCTTGGTGTGGACCAGTACGGTGAGATGCAGGCCCGGGACTTTTTCCGCCAGCACCTGGCACAGCTCCAGGCAACCGACATGGGCGGTCAGGAACACCCCGCCCTGCGCGCGACCAATGCGCTGCAAGGCGTCGTTGTCGTGCAGCTGCAGGCGCTGCGACGGATAGCGCCGTCCCAGGGCCAGCAGCTTGTCCAGCATGGTGTCGCCGAACAGCGCGAAGTGGCGCAGGCTGTCCAGCCAGCCCGGCGCGCGGCCGAGCGCACCGCTGTGCGCGTGCAGCCGTTGCAGGTACTGCAGCGAGGCGCGACGTGCCAGGCCATTGGCCAGCCAGTGGCAGGCCACCGCCGGCCAGGCGCACAACCGGTAGGGCCAGCGCCCGAACCAGCGGTGGATCCAGCACAGGGCGAGCACGCCGCGTACGGAGGTGCGTTCACCGATGTCGGCCCAGTGCGGAGCGGCAGGACCAGGACGGGCAGCCATCAGGGCTGTCCCCGCAGGCGCCGCAGCAGCAATCGCGGAGCGCGCCGCAGCATTCCGCCGAACAGCCGCGCGTGCATGCCGCTGATGCGCAGGTTGTCGCGCCACACATCGAAGTGCGACACGCCGTCCTTCGGATAGGTAACCGGCGTGGCGAGGTGATGCACCGGCACCTCGCGCCAGTACAGCCGTACCAATATTTCAGTGTCGAAATCCATGCGCCGGCCGATGGTCTCCTCGGCCATTACCCGCAGCACCGGTGGCAGCGGGTACACCCGGAAACCGCACATCGAGTCGCGCAGGTGCAACGACAGGGTGTTGATCCAGACCCACACATGGGTGCCATAGCGGCCGTACAGGCGGATCTTCGGCACGGTTTCATCGTAGGCCGGGATACCGCAGATGACCGCATCCGCACGCTCGCGCGACAGCGCGGCGAATCGGCCCAGTTCGGCAGTATCGTGCTGGCCATCGGCATCGATCTGCAGCACGTGGGTGTAGCCCAGGCGCGCCGCTTCGCCGAAGCCGGCCAGCATCGCCCCACCCTTGCCCTGGTTGTGTTGCAGCCGCAGCAGGGCGACGCCCGGTTGCCGTGCCAGCCCGGCCAGCACGGCCGCGCAGTCCGCGTGCGATCCGTCATCCACCAGCAGGCACGGCAGTCCCGCAGCGCGGATTCCGGCCACCACCCCGGCGATGGCGTGCTCATGGTCGTAGACCGGCACCACGACCAGCAGGGCGTACTCGGCGGGGGCAACCAGCGAATCAATCGGCATTGGCGAACAGTACTTTGCCACTGGCGTGGATGCCGTGATCGGAGCTGAACCGGAATCCCAGCACGCCGCGCGCCGCGTCCCAGTCCAGTTGCAGCTGCAGCACATCGTGCGGGCGCGCGACATGGTGGAACTTCAGCGCATCCATGCGCAGGAAACGAGGCGGCAGCTCGAAGACCTCGCGCGCCAGCTGGATCGCCCAGTCCACCTGGGCCACGCCCGGCAGCACGGCGACACCGGGGAAGTGCCCTTCGAAGGCCACCAGCCCCGGCGCCAGCACCAGCTCCGCCCGTGCCGTGGTGGCATCGCGCGCCAGCCACTGCGGTGACGGAAGCGTTTTCTGGAACAGCGCCTGCAGCAGTGCCTGGGTTGGTTTGCCCTGTGCATTGACGGGCAGTGCGGCAACCAGCCGCCAGCGCCGCGGCCGGGTCACCGCGTCATGGCCCTGCGCCAGCAGTGCGGTGAGACGGCCGATGAAAGCACGCCGCTCGGCATCACCGGCCTGCGCCAACGCAGGGTCGTTCGGCACGATCACCGCAGCCAGCTGCTCGCGCGCGCCCGGCAGCACCAGCACATGCGCTTCGGCCACCCCCGCATCGCCGCGCAGGGCCTGTTCCAGCGCATCCAGCGATACCCGGCGCTCTTCGATCTTGACGATGCGGTCGGCCCGCCCAAGCAGGCGGAAACCGCCGTCAGGACCGGCTTCGGCCCGGTCTTCGCTGCGCCACCAGCCGGCATCGGGAAGGTGTGCCGAAGCAACCGCGAGCTGGCCATCATCGATGCGCCACCGCACGCCGGGCAACGGCTGCCAGGGGGGTGCTGCATCGTCGCAGCGGCGCCAGGCGATTCCGCCGGTTTCGCTGCTGCCGAGCACTTCGATCGGCGCGGTGCCCAGCGCCTCGCGCACCTCCGCGGCAGCCTGTGCCGGCAGCGGCCCACCGGAGGAAAACACCGCGCGCAGCTGGCCTCTCGCGCTGGCCCAGTCCAGCTGCGGCGGCAGTCGTTTCAGGTGCGCCGGGGTGGCCACCAGCACGCTGGGCGCGGCGGCCAGCGCGGCCACCAGGTCTTCATGGAAGAAACGCCGTGGTTCGATCACCCGGCCCGCAGCCAACGGCCACAGCACGCGGAACAGCAGCCCGTAGATGTGCTGGTGGGACACCGTGCCGTGCACGCGGGCACCGGCCAGCAGCTCGCCGAACGCCCGCTGCAGCGCCTCCACTTCGCTGCCCAGCTGGTCCAAGCGCTTTTCGATCGCTGCCGGTTGGCCGGTGCTGCCGGAGGTGAACACCACCAGCCGACAGGCGTGTGGATCCAGCACGACGCCCGCGGGCGGCACGTCGGTGGCGGGAACGTCGGTGGGCGGCGCCGCGACCAGCGGCTGCCAGCGCGGATCGACGTCGCCGGCGAAGCCATCCACATGCGGGCGCAGCGCCTGCAACGTGCCGGGCAGGTCGTCACCCGGCAGGTGGACGCGCTTGCCGGCCGACCATGCGCCCAGCAACGCGGCGGCGAAGGCCAGGCTGTCGTCGAAATAGAGTGCCCAGTCACGCCCTTCGGCGGCCGCGAACGCAGCCTGCCAGCGGCTTGCCCGTGCCAGCAGCCCGGAGTGGTCCAGCGCTGCGCCATCGAGCTCGCCCACCCCGCGCCCGGCGTGCGCCGCCTGCAGCAGAAGATGCAGCGGAATCCACTCAGACATGCCCATGTGCCGCCTTCACCCGTCGCCGCACGGTCCATTCCGCGGCATGCAGCAGGCCCATCAGCAGATACGCCAGCAGGCCGTTGTACAGCGCCCAGGTGGCGTCGGACGCCCACAGCGCCGTGGCCAACGCCAGGCCGCCATTGATGATGAAGAAGCCACACCAGACCTGGGTCACGCGGCGCGTATAGGCGATGGCGAACGGCGGCAACTGGGGATCCTGCAGGCGTGCGAAGCGCTCGGCCACGCTCGGGGGATGGCGCAGGCTGGCCAGGAAGAACACCAGCAGCATCGCATTGACCAGCGCGGGATACAGTTTCAGCGGCAGCGCCTCATTGCCCAGCAGCGCCACCACGGCCAACAGCCCGGTGCCGGCGGCCGACCAGATCCACAGCGGCTCGCGGGTGCCCAGTGCGCGCAGCAGGGCCACCGCGAACAACAGCAGCGACAGCCAGCGCGGCTCGAACCGGCCCATCGCCAGGTACATCAGCGGCGGATAGGCCAGCGACAGCAGCACGAAGGCGACCCGGCGCGGAGGGGACACGGTGGAGGTCCGGCGCGCGCGGTCAGGCAGCAGCCGGGTCGGGCAACAGGCCATGCACCACATCGACCACGTCCTGCACGGTGCGCACGGTCTTGAAGGCATCCGGCTGCAGGTTGCGGCCCAGTAGCGGCTTCAACTGCACGATCAGGTCGACCGCATCGATGCTGTCGATATCCAGGTCGGCATGCAGGCGCGCGCCGGGCACGATCAGCGCCGGATCGATCTCGAAACTGCTGGTCAGCAGGCGCGCGATATGCTCGAACAGGTCGGTCTTGGTCATGGCGGTGCCCGCACTCACGCGCGATGGCTGGCGACGAAGGCCGCCAGGGCCTGCACGCTGGCGAAATGGCGGCGGGTTTCTTCCGAATCGGCGGACAGGCTCACGCCGTACTGCTTCTGCAGGGCCAGGCCCAGCTCCAGCGCGTCGATGGAATCCAGGCCGAGGCCTTCGCCGAACAGCGGCGCGGCCGCATCGATATCGGCGGCGGAGACGTCCTCCAGCGACAACGCCGAAATGATCAGCTCCTTGATCTCGTGCTCAAGTTCCTGCACGGGGCAGCCCTCCACGGGGTTGGAAGTAATGGGTGAGGTGGTCGGTGACGCGCCGCGCGGCCAGGGCTTCCCCTCCTGCCACTGCGTCTTCGTCGAGAAACGTATCGATCGGAATGTCCTCACCGACCTCCAGCGAAACGTGGAAGCGTCGCGGGGGCACACGATACCATTTCCGGCCCTTTTCCAGCGTTGGCGGGCTGCAACGTATCCGCACCGGGGTGATGTCCAGCCGACCGCGCACGGCGATGTTGGCCGCGCCGCGGCGCAGTTTCAGCGGCTGGCCGGGCTCGCTGCGGGTGCCCTCGGGGAAGATCACCAGGCAGCCCCCGCCGCGCACCGCGGCGATGCCCGCCTCCACCAGCGCCGGCCCGTCATCGTTGACGATGTAACCGGCCGCGCCGACCGTGCCGCGCATGAACGGATTGCGGGCCACCGCACGCTTGACCACGCAGTCCGCATTCGGCAGCAGCGCGACCAGCAGCACCACGTCGATCAGGGTGGGATGATTGGCCAGCACCAGCAGGCCTTCACGTTGCAACCGTGCCGCGCCGCTGACCGCAACCGTGAGCACGCCGAGGCGGCGCATGATCGCCACCTGCAGGGCGAAAGCCTGTTGGACGCCCCGGCGCGCGAGCCGGCGGCGGCGCGCGGGGTCGCGCACCAGGACCAGCATCAACGGCGCCACGACCAGACCGGCGATCAACCCGCCCAGCCCGAATGCCGCAAAGCTGGCGCCGGTAGCCAGCACCCGCCAGCTGCGGTCCAGGCCACGGGCAAGGGCCTCAACCGCCACGCTTCCAGGTCCAGCGCTGGCCGTCGATCACCCGTTCGCAGGACGCCTGCGCGGACAACAGGAAACGCTGCAGGTCCAACGCATGCGGCAGCAGTCCGGGCGGATCATCCGCCTGCCCGGTGGCCTGCCAGCCCAGCTGCAGGCGCACGCCCGGGGCCTCGGGGCGCCTGACGCGCCAGCACCACGCGTGGAACGGAGCCGGCTCATCGATGAACTCCGCATACAGTGCCGGCAACGGCGGGTCATAGACCACGATACGCACCTCATCGGCGCCATCGGCCAGCAGCCCGGCCGCTTCCAGGCAGGCCGCTTCGGCCGTGGCCTTGCCCGCCGCCAGTGCCAGGTTGTTGCCGCGGTGGCCGCGGGTGATGGAGTACAGCGCGCCGATCGCGTTGTGCACCGACAGGCCGAAGGTGGTGGGTGAAAGCGCTTCTTCGGCCACCAGCGCGGCCAGCAGTTCCATCGAACGCGCGACATCGCCATGGCGGCTGGCGAACACCAGGGGCACGCGGCTGTCCGCGCCCTCGGCGCCTTCGCACCAGCACGCCGCCTGGATCGCCATGCGGCCCAGCCGTTCGATCCGGCGACGCTGCATCGCCGGTACCTCCGGCAGCCCCGGGGTGTCCTCGCCTTCAGGCAGCCAGGGCGCCCGCGCCCAGTCCTTCCAGGCGCTGCGGGTGGCCAGCCCGGGCGCCCAGGCGGCCCAGTCGACAACGGAAAAATCGATCATTGCGGAACAACTGCTGCGGTTGCGCGGAGCGCCGCACGCTAGCACGGCCGGGGCGAAGAGCGTGACGACCAACGGTCGTCACCCACCACGGCCAACGGTCGTGACCCACCGCGAACGACCGCCCGCCGTCAGTGATAGCCGGTGCCGGCTTCCACCTTGCCGCGGAACACCCGGTACGACCATGCCGTGTAGCCCAGGATCACCGGCAGCAGCACCACCAGCCCCACCAGGCTGAAGCCCAGCGACGACGCCGGCGCCGCCGCGTCCCACAGGGTCATGCTCGGTGGCAGCAGGTAAGGCCACATGCCCAGCACCAGTCCGGCGAAGCCGAGCACGAACAGACCCAGGCTGAGCAGGAACGGCGGCAGATCGCGCTTGGGGTGCAGCGCGCTGCGCCACAGCGCGGCGGCCACCGCCAGGGTCAGGATCGGCACCGGCGAGAGCCACCAGAAGTTGCCGTCGGAGAACCAGCGCTGCATCAGGTGCGACTGCAGGAACGGCAGCCAGCTGCTGACCAGCCCCATCGCCACGATCACCGCCACCACCAGCGGCCGGGTCAACTGCCGTGCCAGCACCTGCACCGGGCCGGTGGTCTTGAGGATCAACCAGGTGCTGCCGAGCAAGGCGTAGCCGGCCACCAGCGAGGCACCGGTCAACATCGCGAACGGGCTGAACCAGCCGAACGCACCGCCGGTGTAGAGCCCGTCCACGATCGGCAGGCCCTGTACCAACGCACCCAGGATGATTCCCTGGGCGAAGGTGGCCAGCAGCGAACCCAGCCCGAACGCCACGCTCCACAGCCGCCTGGAGCGGTGCGCCTTGAAGCGGAATTCGAAGGCCACGCCGCGGAACACCAGCGCCATCACCAGCAGCAGCACCGGCAGGTACAGCGCCGACAGCAGCGCGGCGTATGCCTTCGGGAAGGCCGCCAGCAGGCCCGCACCGCCCAGCACCAGCCAGGTCTCGTTGCCGTCCCAGATCGGCGCGGCGGTGTTCATCATCTGGTCCAGCTCTTCTTCGCTGTGGGCGAACGGGGCCAGGATGCCGATCCCCAGCACGAAGCCATCCAGCACCACGTACATCAGCACGCCAAAGCCGATCACCGCGAACCACGCCACCGGCAGCCAGGTCATCAGGTCCATGTCAGCGCTCCTCCAGGGGTTCGTCCGCGCCGGACAATGGCCGCGCCGGGGTGTGGTGGCCGCCGTCCAGCGAGGGGCCGTCTTCGTGCGGCCTGGGGCCCTGCCGCAGGATCTTCACCAGGTACCAGATGCCCCAGCCAAACACGAAGGCATAGCCGACCACGTAGACACCCAGCGACAGCGCGGTCATCCATGCGCTCTGCGGCCCGACCGCATCGGCGGTGCGCAGCAGGCCGTATACCACCCATGGCTGGCGCCCCATTTCGGTCACGAACCAGCCCGACACCAGCGCGATGAAGCCACTCGGCAACATCCAGTTCCAGCCACGCAGCAGCCAGCGTGACTGCAGCAGCCTGCCACGCCACAGGGCGATGACCGACACCAGCGCCAGCAGCAGCATCAGCGTGCCCAGCCCGACCATGATCCGGAAGGCGAAGAAGACGGGGGTGACCGGCGGCCGCTCGCTGGCCGGCACGGAGGTCAGCGGCGCGATGGTTCCTTCGCGCGAATGCGTCAGGATGAGGCTGCCGAGCGTAGGGATGGCGACCTCGAAATCATTGCGTTCCTGTTCTTCATTGGGCAGCGCGAACACCACCAGCGGCACCCCCTCCCCTGGCGCGGTTCCATGCCAGTGCGCCTCCACCGCCGCGATCTTCATCGGCTGGTGCTTGAGGGTGTTCAGGCCGTGCATGTCGCCGACGAAGATCTGCGCCGGCACGGTGATCGCGGCGAAGATCACGGCGGCGGTCAGCATGCGGCGACCGGCTTCCAGATGCACGCCGCGGCGCAGGTAGAACGCGCCGATGCCACCGATCACGAAGCAGGTGGTGATGAACGAACCCAGTGCCATGTGGGTCAGGCGGTACGGGAAGGACGGGTTGAACACCACCTTCCACCAGTCGACCGGGTGCACGATGCCGTTGATCATCTCGAAGCCGGCGGGGGTATGCAGCCAGCTGTTGGAAGCGAGGATCCAGAAGGTGGAAAACAGGGTACCCAGGGCCACCATGCAGGTGGACAGGAAGTGCAGCCGCGGCGACACCCGGCCCCAGCCGAACATCATCACGCCGAGGAAACTGGCCTCCAGGAAGAAGGCGGTCAGTACTTCATAGGTGAGCAGCGGGCCGATCACCGACCCGGCCACCTGGATCAGGCGCGGCCAGTTGGTACCGAACTGGAAGGCCATGACGATGCCGCTGACCACGCCCATGCCGAAGGACACGGCGAAGATCTTCTGCCAGAAGAAGAACAGTTCGCGCCAGATCGGGTTGCGGGTACGCAGCCAGCGCCATTCCACGAAGGCCAGCCAGCTGGCGGTGCCGATGGTGAAGGCGGGGAACAGCACGTGGAAGCTGACCACGAAGCCGAACTGGAAACGGGACAACAGCAATGCGTCCAAGGGGACGTCCTCCTGCCGGGCGCGGGTGGGGATACCGGACCAGTCTGGGTGGATTTGCGTGAAGAAGGGATGCGACCGGGTGACGCGCTGCTTCACTTTGTCGCGGGGGTGCCAGCAACATCAAAAGCGTGCAGGGCTGGGGCAGGTGGGGCGGGGTAGCTGTGCAGGACACGCCGTAAACCCATCCATGGGGGCTCGCTGTTGCCATCCATGGCAACAGACGGTCCTGCGCAGCCACCCCGCCCCACCTTCGACAGGTCCATGGCGGCCTGGGAACATGCGGCGCTACCGCTCTTTTTCTTTTTCCATGGCTGGCGGCCATCGCCAAATGTCGGGGCGGCGGGGGGGGGGGGGGGGGGGGGGGGGTGTGCGCCTTGTTGGGCGCTAACGGCGGCCGGCCGTTTGGGGCTTCGGCCGCCCCCCGGCCTGCCCCACCGCCCGGCGCCAGCCTCCAGCAGGCAATCCAAGCCGCCAGCAAGCGCACACCCTTGCAT
>NZ_JBDJNU010000029.1:0-46953 GCF_039674585.1 Stenotrophomonas lacuserhaii
GGGCTGGGCGGGGGCGTTGAGCGCCATGGATGGCGCGAAACGAGGCCCGCAGGATGCGGCTTCTGCCGTCCCCCGGCCAGTCCCACCGCCCGGCGCCAGCCTCCAGCAGGCAATCCAAGCCGCCAGCAAGCGCACACCCTTGCATGACCTGTGGGCCAGCCCCTGCCGGGAAGGGGCTGCTACCCTTGGCCGGTTTTCTCCTTCACGGTGCGTCCCGTCCATGTCCCGAGTGCTGCCGCTGTCCCTGTTGTTGTCCGCCCTGCTGGCCGCTCCGGCCGTTCAGGCCGCGCCGACCCCGATCACCATCGAACAGGCCATGGCCGACCCCGACTGGATCGGGCCGCCGGTGGAACGGGCCTGGTGGTCCTGGAACAGCCAGCAGGTCGAATACCAGCTCAAGCGCAAGGGCAGCCCGGTCCGCGATACCTTCCGCCAGCCGCTCAACGGCGGCGTCGCCGCCCAGGTGGCCGACGACCAGCGCGGCAGCCTGGACGTGGCCGATCCGGTCTATGACAGCAGCCGCAGCCGCATGGCCTTCGCCCGCAACGGCGATGTGTTCGTGCGCGACCTGCGCAGCGGCGCGCTGACCCAGCTTACCCGTGGCAATGAACGCTCGAGCGGCATCAATTTCGCCACCGACGGCGGGGTGATCTGGCGCAACGGACAGAACTGGTTCCACTGGACCGCAGCGAACGGCGTGGCCCAGGTGGCCAGCCTGAAGGCAGAGAAGAATCCGTCCGATGCGCCCAAGGCCGATACCCTGCGCGAGCAGCAGCTGCGCACGCTGGAAACCCTGCGCCGCGACCGCGAACAGCGCGAGGCACTGAAGCAACAGGACCAGCGCTGGCGCGAGACCGACCCGACCCGCGCGCCGGGTCCGGTGTTCCTCGGCGCCGATGTGGAGATCGTCGACAGCGTGCTGTCGCCGGATCGGGTGCACCTGGTGGTGGTGACCAAGCCGAAGGGCTTCGAAGAAGGCCGCACCAGCAAGATGCCGCTGTACGTGACCGAATCCGGTTACGAGGAAACCGAAGACACCCGCACCCGCGTCGGCCGCAATGACCCGGAACCGCACACCTTCTGGCTGGTCGATGCACGCACCGGCAAGGCCGACAAGATCTCGCTGGACACGCTGCCGGGCATCGGCACCGATCCGCTGGCCAGCCTGCGCAAGCAGGCCGGCAAGGACGCGCTGAAGGGCAACCGCCCGCTGGAACTGATGAGCGACTTCATGGGCGGCGGCATCCGCTGGAGCGCCGACGGCCAGCAGGCCGCGATCATGTTGCGCGCCAACGACAACAAGGACCGCTGGATCGTCAGCGTGGGCGCGGCCGATGGCCGCCTGCAGAGCCGCCACCGCCTCACCGATGCGGCCTGGATCAACTGGGGCTTCAACGATTACGGCTGGATGGCCGACGGCCGCACGCTGTGGCTGCTGTCCGAAGAATCCGGTTTCTCGCACCTGTACACGCAGGCCGGCACCGGCAAGCCGCAGGCGCTGACCAGCGGCAAATGGGAGACCTCCGCACCGGCACTGTCGGCCGATGGCAAGGGCTTCTACTTCCTGTGCAACCAGCAGGCCCCGCACGACTATGAAGTGTGCAGCGTCGACGTGGCCAGCCGCCAGGTGCGGGAGCTGACCACCCTGAACGGCGTGGAGGACTTCACCGTCTCCCCGGATGGCCAGCAGCTGCTGGTGCGCTACTCCGGTGCCTACCTGCCGACGCAGCTGGCCGTGGTGCCGACGGCAGGCGGGCAGGCGCGCGTGCTGACCGATACCCGCAGCGCCGAGTTCAAGGCGCGCGAGTGGATCCAGCCGAAGCTGGTGGCGGTGCCGTCCAAGCATGGTGCCGGCGTGGTCTGGGCCAAGTACTACGAACCGGATAACAAGGAACCCGGGAAGAAGTATCCGATCGTGATGTTCGTGCACGGCGCCGGCTACCTGCAGAACGTCCACCAGCGTTATCCGGCCTATTTCCGCGAACAGATGTTCCACAACCTGCTGGTGCAGCAGGGCTACATCGTGCTGGACATGGACTACCGCGGCAGCGAGGGCTACGGCCGCGACTGGCGTACCGCGATCTACCGCAACATGGGCCACCCGGAGCTGGAAGACTACAAGGACGGCCTGGACTGGCTGGCCGAAACCCAGCAGGGCGACCGCGACCGCGCCGGCATCTACGGCGGCTCCTACGGCGGCTTCATGACCTTCATGGCGCTGTTCCGTTCGCCGGGCACGTTCAAGGCCGGCGCCGCGCTGCGCCCGGTGGTGGACTGGCACAACTACAACCACGCCTACACCGCCAACATCCTCAACACCCCGGACATCGACCCGGAGGCCTACCGCGTTTCCTCGCCCATCGAGTACGCGCAGAACCTGCAGGACCACCTGATGATCGGCCACGGCATGATGGACGACAATGTGTTCTTCCAGGATTCGGTCAACCTGACCCAGCGCCTGATCGAACTGCACAAGGACAACTGGACCATCGCGCCGTACCCGCTGGAACGCCATGGCTACACCCGTGCCGATTCCTGGCTGGACCAGTACAAGCGCATCCTCAAGCTGTTCAACGAAAACGTGAAGTAAGCGACCCGGATCGTGCCGGTTCGCCCGGCACGATCCGGCTGGCGTTGCCTCCCCCTGCAAGGACACCGGATGTCACAGCTGCCTCCCGCCCTGGCCCCCACCGGCCAGGCAACGCCACCGCGCACCGACTTCGTGCGTCCGATCGCCTTGACCACCCTGCTGGTCTGCGCGGCGATGATCCTCTGGTTCCTGCTGCAGGCGCTGGTCGCCTGGCCGGTGGGGACCAGCCGGCCGTGGCAGATGCTCGTCGCCTTCGCAGGTGACAACGCATGGCCGGCCAGCCTGCGGTGGATGCTGGCCCACCCGGTGGCGACCAGCCTGCTGCTGGCTGCGGCCTGCGTGCCGTCGCTGGTGTCCAGCTGGGGCCTCTACAAGGGCACGCGCTGGGGCCTGCTGAGCTTCGTCTGGCTGCTGGTGATCACCGGCATCGCCAACATCGGCGTGGCCTGGTGGATGGACCGCGTGGCCGCGGCGCTGATCGGCAAGGTCGGCGAGGCCGACGTGGTGGAAGCGCTGGATACGCAACGCCTCCTGTTCACCGCCACCGTGCTCGGCAGCTGCGTGCTGTTCGCGGTACTGCAGGGCTGGCTGGCCTGGCGGCTGATGCGCCCGGACATCCGCTCGCGTTACTGATTCCCCCTCCCCCGTCCTTCTTTTTCCCCCGGAGTTCCCCATGTCAGTGATGACCCTGCCGCTGCGCGCGATCACGGCGCTTGTCCTGCTGTCCGCCGCCGCCGTGGCCAGCGCGCAGGACTGCGCCACCTACGACGAAGCCACCTGTGGCAACCAGCTGTACACCGCGGACGCGGCACGGCTGCAGCAGTGGTGCGAACAGGGCACCGGCGTGGCCTGCAGCGGGCTGCTGCGCGAGTGGGCCAGCGAGGCGCGCCAGGCCGACACGCGTCCACCCAACGACGACCCGGAACTGCAGGAGCCTGCGGTCTGCAAGGAAGCCGACCCCGCTTACGACGAGAAGGCCTGCGAAGCGGCCGCCAAGGCCGCGCTGTCCAAGGCGATGGGCATGGCCCTGATCGGCGTGCTCGACCAGCGCGAGATCGTGCTGCCCGCCGCCCGTCTGAAGACGCTGCAGGCGCTGTGCGTGGCCCATCCGGACGGCGATTTCTGCCGCGAAGTGGCCGAAGAACAATGGAAGGCCCGCGACTTCCCCCAGGCCATGGCGGCGCTGCAGCTCAGCTGCCGTCGCGGCGATGAGCGCGCCTGCGAACTGCATGCCCCCCTGCAGGCGCTCGGCGCCGCGCCGCTGCCGCAGCCTGCCACGGCGGTGCCCTGCGGGGAGTACCGCAGCGAGGGCGGCCTGCTGGACGCGCTGGCGTTCGGTGACGGCGGCCTGGTCGGGATGGGGATGGGCGCGCAGGCGCACGCGCGGCTGGAAGACGGGGCGATCCGGCTGCGCCACGACAAGGGCGGCGATTTCGTGTTCCAGTCCCTGCCCGGCGACCGGCTGGTCGGCATGGACGAGTGGACCCGGATGCGCGTGTTCCAGCGTGTCGGCGGTCCGGCGCAGTGTGCCGGGGCCGTGGTCTTCAACGTGGTGCCGCTGCCCGGGGACTGCCCGCAGGCCGGCACTGCGGACGGCGCCGCGGCCTGCTGCAAGGCAGGCCGCCTGCAGGGCTGCAACGCGCTGGGCCATCGTCAGGCGCTGTCCGGCGACTGGGTACAGGCTGCCGGCAGCTACCTGGCGGTATGCCGCGCCGGTGTGCGCGAGGGCTGCGAGAACCTGGCCAGTGCGCAGGAGAACAGCGCCGCCGTGGATGCCCGTGCGCAGCTGCAGCAGCTGTGCGAGGCCGACCGCAGCGGCCGGCACGTGGCCTGCGACGTGCTCGCCACGCGCAACTGGACCCTGCTGGAGCTGGGCCGGGCTTTCCAGGACGCAGCGGGCGGAACCACCGCACCGGAGGCGCCCGCCCGCACCCGCAACCACAAGCAGTAATGCCACCGGCTAAACTGGCGGCATGAATGAATTCGACCGCGTCCGCGCCTACCTCACCGACCTGCAGGACCGCATCTGCACCGCCATTGAAGGCGTTGACGGCCAGGCCCGCTTCCAGGAAGACCTGTGGCAGCGCGCCGAAGGTGGCGGCGGGCGCACCCGGATCCTGCGCGATGGTGCCGTGTTCGAGCAGGCCGGCATCGGTTTTTCAGACGTGGCCGGCAGCCGCCTGCCGCCCTCGGCGTCGGCCAACCGGCCGGAACTGGCCGGCGCCTCCTGGCGCGCGACCGGCGTGTCGCTGGTGTTCCACCCACTGAATCCGCTGGTACCCACCACCCACGCCAACGTGCGCTTCTTCCAGGCCGAGCGGGATGGGCAGGTGGTGGCCAGCTGGTTCGGGGGCGGCTTCGACCTGACCCCGTTCTATCCGTTCGATGAAGACGTACGGCACTGGCACCAGACCGCGCATGACCTGTGCGCGCCGTTCGGCGCCGAGCGCTATCCCGCCCACAAGCGCTGGTGCGACGAATACTTCTTCCTGCGCCACCGCAACGAGACGCGCGGCATCGGCGGGCTGTTCTTCGATGACCTGCACGGCGACTTCGAGCGCGACTTCGACTACCTGCGCGCGGTCGGCGACGGTTTCCTGGACGCCTACCTGCCGATCGTGGCGCGGCGCAAGGCAGCCCCGCACGGCGAGCGCGAGCGCGAATTCCAGCTGTACCGTCGTGGCCGCTACGTGGAGTTCAACCTGGTCTACGACCGCGGCACCCTGTTCGGCCTGCAGAGCGGCGGCCGCAGCGAAAGCATCCTGATGAGCCTGCCGCCGCGCGTGCGCTGGGAGTACGGTTTCCAGCCCGAGGCGGGCAGTGCCGAAGCACGGCTGGCCGATTATCTGGTACCCCGCGACTGGCTGTGACCGGGCGGCGGCCACCTTCCGGTGGTGGGCAGGCCGGATAATAAAAAAGCCCCGCTGACCAGGGGGAGGTCAACGGGGCCGGGGAACGGGTGCTTGGGGAGGAGCCCCCGTTCCGAGATCTTCTCCAGGGGATGGGAGAGATCCACAACAGGCGTTGCGCCTGTTGGAGCCTATGGAAGCACTTCGAACATTGATGAATCGTGAAGGTGGCCCATTTAGCCAACCACCCTCACCAGAATATTCATCATTTAGTCAGCTAAATCGCTCGGGTCAACCCGTTCAGCGTCATAGGGCGCTGGATGGGACTCAATGGGCCTCGTCCCAGTTGTGACCGTGACCGGTATCGACCACCAGCGGCACCTTCAACTGTGCCGCTTGCGACATGTGGAGAACCACCGCCGTACGCAGCTCGTCGATGAACCCGGCCTCGCACTCGAACACCAGTTCATCGTGCACCTGCAGGATCATCCTGGCCGGCGCAGCGGATGCCTGCAGCCAGCGATCCACGTCCACCATCGCCCGCTTGATGATGTCGGCCGCGGTGCCCTGCATCGGTGCATTGATGGCCGCCCGCTCGGCACCGGCACGCAGGCCCTGGTTGCGGGCGTTGATGTCGTTCAGGTACAGGCGTCGGCCGAACAGGGTTTCGACGTAGCCCTGCTCGCGCGCCTGCTGGCGCATGCGCTCCATGAAGTCGCGCACGCCCGGATAGCGGCTGAAATACAGCGCAACGTAATCCTGCGCCTGGCCGCGGTCGATGCCCAGGTTGCGTGCCAGCCCGAACGCGCTCATGCCGTACATCAGGCCGAAGTTGATTGCCTTGGCCGCACGGCGTTCGTTGCTGGTCACCTCGTCCAGGCTGCGCCCGAACACTTCGGCGGCGGTGGCGCGGTGCACGTCCGCGCCCTGTTCGAAGGCGCGTACCAGGCCCGGGTCTTCGGACAGGTGGGCCATGATCCGCAGTTCGATCTGCGAGTAATCGGCGGCCAGCAGCAGCTTGCCCTCCGGTGCCACGAAGGCACGGCGGATGCGGCGGCCATCGTCGGTGCGGATCGGGATGTTCTGCAGGTTCGGATCGGACGAGGACAGCCGCCCGGTGGCCGCACCGGACTGGTGGTAGCTGGTGTGCACCCGGCCGGTAGCGGCGTTGACCATCTCCGGCAGCTTGTCGGTGTAGGTGCTGCGCAGCTTGGCCAGGCCGCGGTAGTCCAGGATCACCCGCGGCAGCTCGTGCTGTTCGGCGATCGCTTCGAGCGCTTCTTCGTTGGTGCTCGGCTGGCCCTTCGGCGTCTTCACCAGGGCGGGCAGCTTGAGTTCGTCGAACAACACCGCCTGCAGCTGCTTGGGCGAGTCCAGGTTGAAGCTGCGCCCGGCCAGTTCGGTGGCCTTCTGCTGCGCAGCCAGCATGCGGGTGGACAGGTCCTGGCTCTGGCGGCGCAGTTCGGCCACGTCCACCTGCACGCCATTGGCTTCGATGCTGGCCAGCACCGGTACCAGCGGCATTTCGATTTCCCGGTACACCTGGTCCAGCGACGGCAGCGCCAGCAACTGCGGCGCCAGCGCGCGATGCAGCCGCAGGGTCACATCGGCATCCTCGGCAGCGTAGCGGCTGGCCTCGTCGATGCCCACCTGGGAGAAGGAGATCTGCTTGGCGCCCTTGCCGGCCACGTCCTCGAACTTGATCGTGGTGTAGCCGAGGTAGCGCTGCGCCAGCGAATCCATGTCATGCCGGGTTGCCGTGGAGTTCAGCACGAAGCTTTCCAGCATGGTGTCGTCGTGGTAGCCGCGCACCTCGATACCGTGCCGGCGCAGCACGTGCAGGTCGTACTTGCCGTGCTGGCCAAGCTTCTTCTTCGCCGGGTCTTCCAGCACCGGGCGCAGCGCATCCAGCACCTGCTGCATCGGCAGCTGGGCCGGCGCGCCGGGGTAATCATGGTTGAGTGGAATGTAGGCCGCCTTGCCCGGCTCCACCGCCAGGCTGATGCCCACCAGCCGCGCCCGCATGGCATCCAGCGCATCGGTTTCGGTATCGAAACTGACCAGGTCGGCCTGCTGCAGCCGCTCGATCCAAGCCTGCAGCTGGGCCGGCTCCAGCACGGTCTCGTATTCGCCCGGCAACGACAGGGACGGATCCAGGGTGGCCACCGGCGCCTCTTCGCCACCGCCACGGGCAAAGCCAGCCGCCGTCCCGCGCAGGCTCGGAACCGCCTCGCTGGCCAGGTTCGGGGCCAGCCCCGCGCTGCCTTCCAGTTCCTTCAGCGCCTGGGTGAAGCCGTACCGTGCATACAGTTCACGCAGTTCCTCGACGTTGCGCTCGCGCAGCGGCAGGTCCTGCGGCTCGGACTCCAGCGCCACGTCGGTACGGATGGTCACCAGCTCGCGGTTCAGCGGCAGCCGCCCCAGCGCCGCGCGCAGGTTCTCGCCGATCTTGCCCTTCATGGCCGGCGCGGCGGCGATCACGCCGTCCAGATGCTGGTACTCGCCCAGCCACTTGGCGGCGGTCTTGGGGCCGCATTTTTCGACGCCGGGCACGTTGTCCACGGCGTCGCCCATCAGGGCCAGCAGGTCCACGATCTGGTCGGCGCGCACCCCGAACTTCTCCATCACCGCAGCGTCTGAATCCATCCGGCTGCCGGTCATGGTGTTGACCAGTTCGATGCCCGGCCGCACCAGCTGGGCGAAGTCCTTGTCGCCGGTGGAGATGGTCACGCTGAGGTCCCGCGCCACGCCCTGCAGGGCCAGCGTACCGATCACATCGTCGGCTTCCACGCCGGAAACGCGCAGGATGCTGATGCCGAGCGCGTCGACGATGCGGCACATCGGTTCGACCTGGCTGCGCAGCTCGTCAGGCATCGGCGGGCGGTTGGCCTTGTACTGGTCGTACAGGTCGTCCCGGAACGTCCTGCCCGGTGCGTCGACCACGAATGCCACGTAGGCCGGGCGCTCTTTCAGCGTTGCGCGCAGCATGTTGACCACGCCGAACAATGCGCCGGTCGGTTCGCCCTGCGGATTGGACAGCGGCGGCAATGCGTGGAACGCGCGATACAGGTAACTGGACCCGTCGATAAGGACTAATCTGCTCATGCGACGATTCTACGCGCCCCGCGCCTGCACGTCGGTCACGCCGGCTGGGGCATAATCCCTTACACACCCGGCCAAGGACTCCTGCCCATGAAACCCATGATGCTCGCCGCGCCGTTGCTGCTGGCCCTGCTGCTGGCTGGCTGCGCGACCTCCGGTGGCGCCGGTGCACCGCCGGTCGACGTGGCCGGTGCCGACATCGCCAAGCGCACGCTGGACAATGGTGACGTGCTGGAGGAATACCGGGTCGCGGGCCAGTTGCGCATGGTCAAGGTGACCCCGCTGCGCGGCGCGCCCTATTTCATCTACGACCAGAACGGCGATGGCCGCATGGATAATTCTAGGGACGGCGTGTCGCCGGTGTACTGGAAGCTCTACAGCTGGTGATGCACGTTCTTTCGAAATGAGCAATGTAGAACGCCGCAACCTGCCGATCGACCAGGCCGCCCTTCGCCAGGGGCTGACTGCCGAGCAGCTGTCCGCCGTGCAGACCCTGGAGCATTTCGGCTGGCAGCTGCGCTTCGTGCGGCGGCCGCTGTTCCGCGAGCCGATCCCGGTGCTGTTCGACCGCAGTGGCGAGCGCTACGTGGTGCTGCAGGCCGATGGCAGCCTGGACGAGTCGCAGACCCTGAAACTGCGCGACTGAGCGTGGCGCGGCTGGCGTTGCGCAACAGCGTGACGACCAACGGTCGTCACCCACCACGACCAACGGTCGTCACCCAGCACGACCAGCGGTTGTCACCCTTCAGGGCGCCGGGCGTCACCCAGCAGGCAGGAGAACGGCGCCGGCCGCTTCCTGCGACCGACGCCGGGTCCCCTCCCCAGGGAACGCTGTGCCCGCTGGCGCCGAGGTCCGTCGGACGGCGTCAGCGGATGACCAGCACCGGGATGCTGCTGCGTGCCAGTACTTCGGCGGTCTGGCTGCCGAGCAGCACGCGGGTCACCCCGCGCCGGCCATGCGAGGTCATCACGATGAGGTCCGAGCTGCGCTCGCCGGCCACGTCGATCACCCCGTCGGCCGCATAGCGGTCCAGCACGTGCACGCCGTTGGCCCGCACGCCCTGCGCCTGTGCGGTGGCCAGCGCCGGCTGCAGGATCTTCTGCGCGGTCTCTTCGCGGTCGGCCTTGTATTCCGGGCTGTTCATGTAGCCGACGCTCCAGCCCATGGCGTCATACATGCCGACGGCCCAGGGTTCGGACACGGTGACGATGTCGACTTCCGCGTTCAGGTCCTTGGCCAGCTCCAGGCCCTTCGTCAGGCCTTTTTCCGCCAGTTCGGACCCGTCGGTGGCAATCAGGATGCGCTTGTACATGGCCGGGCTCCTTGGTGATCTGCCGTGTGGGGACATGAGCATTGCACACCCGGCGTGCAGGCCACGCCTTGAGCAGGATCAATGCAGTGCAGCATGGCCCGCCGCGCGGTGCGTGTCAGAATCCGCCGCATGCGTACCTTCCTCTGCTGCTGCATCGCCCTGTTCCTGCTGCCGTGGCCGGCCATTGCCGACGACGCGATCCTGGTCTTCACCCGGACCGCCAAATTCCGCCACGACGCCATCCCGGTGGCCGTGGACACCCTGAGGGCGCTGGCGGCAGAACAGGACCTGCGGGTGGTGCACAGCGAAGACGGGGCGGTGTTCACCGGCGAGGGATTGTCGGCGTATCGCGCCGTGGTGTTCGCCAATACCACCGGCGACGTGCTGGATGACGCGCAGCAGGCGGCATTCCAGGCCTACATCGAAGGCGGCGGCGGCTTCCTTGGCCTGCATTCGGCTGCCGATACCGAATACGATTGGCCGTTCTACGGCGAGCTGGTTGGCGCCTGGTTCCACAAGCATCCACCCGGGCTGCAATCTGCACGGGTGACGCTGCATGGCGGGGGCGATGACGGCGTGCAGTGGCCGATAACCGATGAAATCTACAACTACCGACGCAATCCGCGACCCTGGGTGCAGGTGCTGGCCACGGTGGATGAAGCAGGCTACGAAGGCGGCACGATGGGCGAGGACCATCCCATCACCTGGTGCCGGCCGATGGGCCGCGGGCGCAGTTGGTATACCGGTTTCGGCCACGATGCGGCGGTCTACGCCGATTCCCACGTGCGTGCGCTGCTGCGGCGTGGGTTGGCCTATGCCGCGGGCACGAGCCCGCACTGCTGACCGACGACCCGCGGATCATCGGGTCGTGCTGCCGGACGTCCCGCTGCGGGGGTCGACGTACTCCCGGGTGCGTTGCCGCCCGGGGCGGGAGCGAGGGGCTGTTTCTCCGCGTGGAGAGCCCTCCCTGAGCGCATCCAGACGTGCCTGAAGCGGTGCATTCAAGCGATCTTCCCTGAGCGCGGCGGCACGCTGCTCTATCTGCCGCTGTGTCTGCCGGGAGGACGAGGACGCCGCACCGGGCGGCGCCGGCGCGCGCAGAATGGCGAGGCGTGTCTCCACCTCATTTTTGAATTGGCGGCTGTGGACGATCGCATCACGCGTGGCACGCGCCGAAGCTTCCTTCGCGACCTTTTCACCTGCACGCCGCTCTGCCTCTCTACGCGCGGTGGCCTGGGCCTGCGCACTGGCCTGCTCGGAGGCGGCGAGAGCCGCAGCCCGGGTGGCTTTCCCAGCCGCGCTGGTGGATGCGCGCTGAGCGGATTCACCGGCCTTGCTGCGTGCCTGCTGTTCGGCTCTCACGCGTGCCTCTGCCTGTGCATCCGCTTGGGCCCTGGCCGCTGCACGGCCGGCCATGTCACCGGCCGTGGCAGTCGCGTGCTGCTGCGCGCGTTGGCCGATGCCCGCTGCCTCCAGGGCATCATCGCCGCTGCCGCCGGCATCGCGCACCATGTTGCTGATGTCGATTTCAATATCTGCAGCACACTCATTGAGCAGCTGACGCCTGTCCGCCAGCGATAGTCCAGGCTGGTCCAGCACCGCCTTCGTGTAGCGCAGCTCACCGGCCTGGATCCGCGCCTCGGCATCGGCCTTGCGCAGCTTCCTCATCCGAATCCGGTAGTCGTCCAGCGCGTCGTGCTGGAGCTCCTTGATCATCGTGGGCGGTGCAGGCGTATTGCGTGGAAGCCGGTGTTTTTCCAGGGCGTCCTTCCAGGCGCCTTCCACGCTGGCCTGGACAAGCGTCTTCAGCGCCTCGTCCTCGGCAGCGGTGGTCAGCTTCATGTGCAGTTTCTCACGCATGGCAGGCAGCTCCAGTTCGATCATGCGGCGGGCACCATACGCAGCTTGCACATGCTGCACCAGAGCGCGCAGCGGCAGCGCGGACAGCTGCTGCGCGTCCGCTGCGACCCTGATCGGTTCGTCACCGCGGCGCGGCTCGTAGGACGCCTTCTTGACCGCCCAGCTGCGCAACGACCTCAAGCGGATGTACTCCGCGTTGCCTGGCAACAGCTCGGCCTGTTGCAGGCGCTGGTCCCAGGCGGTCGATGCGCCTGATGCCGCCAACGCGGCGTAATAATTGGGATAGCCCTTCTCCTTCGCCGTCAGCAGGCCCGCGCGCAGCGTCGCCGGGGTGATCTCCGGCGATCTGGCCAGCAGGGTCTCCAGCAGCTCGATGAAGGCCATCCCGAGCGCGGGGTCACGATGGGCATGCGCGCCGACGTTGGGCGGATAGGCGGCTCCTTCGAACGGTTCCAACAGGCGGTGCGTGACCTGCGCGGCGGCGAGATGGCCGGATTCCACCAGGCGGTTCACCAGCAACAGCCAATCGCGGTTTGCCTCGAAGCTCGCGCGCCCCATGGCACCCGACCCTGGACCCAGGCCCAGGTCCTTCAACAGCTCCCCGAATACCGTTGGGGACAACAGTTCCTCGCCGATCGCGCGGACGTCCGCCTCCATGTTGGTGTCCAGGGCGGCGGCCAGCCGTCGATTGCAGTCATGCAGCTGCTGCAGTGTCCTGATCCGTGCCGCGGCGGCATTGGGAGCGTGCACCGTGGCGTCACCCATCACGGAGGCAATGTCGCCGTCCAGCAGCATCTGGTGCCTGGCCTGCAGGGCATCGATGTGTTCCTGCAGGGCCATGGGGTCGGCATCACCGCCGAGGGCAGCGCCGATGCCGTCCCGCATCTGCTGCCGGACCCGGGCGGCGCGCTCGGGATCGGCGCTGATCCAGTCACCGATCTGCGCCGGCGCGAACTGCGCCAGCAGGGCCTGCCGGCGCTGCACCAGGATGCCGGCCATCCGTGCGGCGTCTGGCCAGCGACCCTCCGGCGCGCCGGCGGGTAGCTGCCATCCTGCGCCGATCACCGCATGCACGGTCATTGCAGGAACCAGCGCGAGCCGATACCCCATTTCGGCCATCGCATCGGCAATGGCCGGGTCGGGCACGGCAGGCGCGCGCATGAGCTCGGCAACGCTCTCCGACTGGAAGCCGTAGGGCCAGCCCAGCGTGTCGTGCAGCCGGCCGGGATCTGCCCCCATCGCATCGAACTCCGCAGCGTTCTCAACGAAGGCATCCGGTATGGGGAACAGCGAGGCGGGCCGCTGCAGCATGGCGATATCGGCACTGGCCTGCTTGGGCAGCATCACCCGGCGCGCATCGAGCGTGGCGAATCCAAGCGGCCCGCACGAACCGAAATCGACGGTCATCGCCACCGGCTGTCCGTCGCGTTCGGCGTAGCCGAAATTCTCCATCCTGAAGTTGAGGTGGTCCCAGTTGCCGAGCCATCGCGAGGCGATGAAATGGCGGAGCTGGTCGCTGCGCACTGCGATGGGCAGCAGGCGGTTCATCGCCTCCAGCGCATCGAATCGTTGCCTGTCGGCCGCTGCGTGTTCGGCCTGCAGTCCAGCGTCCTGCACCTGCCAGAAATGCGCGACCCCGGCGCGCTGCAGCACCGCAGCGCAGGCGGAAACAGCCGCTGCATGGTCGCTGCGCAGCTGGGCGTAGCGCATCCTGGCGCCTTCGTCGCCTGCGGCGGCCAGGGCTTCGGCAGCCGGCGTGGCAAGGAAGCTGCCCAGGTCCTTGAAGCTGGGTTCGTAGCGCGAAGCAAAGCGCTGGCTGTCGCCCGGCAGCGAGGCGTCGGCTGCCACCACGCGCGCGTCCGGCGCGGCCAGGCCGGTAAGCTGGAACACACGGGACAGGCTTGCCTCCATCGCACTGAGACCGGTATCCCCGGTATCCTTCGCCCGCCAGTCTGCGCCATCGATGGTGACCAGCGCGGCGGGGCGGCTGCCGGCGCCGGTCCAGGGGCGGGCCGCTGCCGGGCTTTCCCCCTCTGGGGACGTATCGCGCTGGAACAGGTGGACGATCTGGTCGATGCCCTGCACCGCTTCTACGGAAAGCTGCCGTAGCAGCGCACCGCGCTGGACGTTGGACAACGCAGGGTCCTGCGCCAGCACGGCCTCTTCGTATTCGTGCTGGATGGTGGCCACCAACGCGTCGCCCTGCCGCCGCCGCAGGCCACCGATCTCCCGTGTGTAAGTCGCAAGGGCATCGCGCCGCTGGGATTCCGGAGAGTGCGCCCGCGAAGGCGTCGACTGGAAGAACGGGTTGTTGCGCAGTCCATCAGGACCGCCCTGCTGGAACTCCATCGCCACCATGCGTGCCACGTCTTCGGCTTCGGATGCGTTGATCAGGGCAGGCATGTTGGCGTCCACGCTTCGTCGCAGCAACGAGGACTCCAACGCAGCCAGGCGCACCGGATGCGTCGCCTCGCACGCCTGCTGGATCACACTGTCCAGCGCGCGCGGGGGCATGGGCGCCGGCCCCGCCGCGATCAGGTTGCTTCGCGCCCGTCCGCGCAGGGCGGCGAGCGCTGCGTTGCTGCTGTCGGTTTCATGCAGGGTGTCGAGCAGGGCGACGTAGGCCTGGCCAAGTGCCGGGTCGCGCAGATACCGGCTGCTGGAGGGGGCGTTGCGTCCATCCGATCCCGGTGCGAGAAAATAGTCGACCACTTCGGCGGCCGGAATCGCCTCGCTCCGTACCAGGCCGGTCACCGCCTCCAGCCAGTGGAGGTTTGCCTCGACGCCGGCCTGCTTCAGCTCAGGCGTGGCGGAAGACAGCTGCAGGTCGAGCACCAGCCGCCGCTGGACACCGCTTTGCAGCAGTGTTTTCGCAGCGTGCCGGCCCGCCCCCGCATCTCCGCTGTCCAACGCCCGCCGCACCCCGTCCATCGTGTGGAACAGGGTGCGCAACGTGGTCGTCTGCCGCATCGCGTCGGCTGATCCAGCGACAGGCGGGTAGTTCTCCGCCGACACCCGCCGCGGGCCCGATGGTGCGGATGGATGGCGCACGCGCAACGGGGCGGTGTTGCTGACCAGCAGGCTGCCGAGGGTGGACCCTGTGGCGCGTTCCTGCAGGGGGTCGGATCGATGCCGCCCGCGGATCACTGCGGGCGTTGTCTGCGACGAGGAGCCAGCAACGGGCATGCGCCTTCCTTCATTGAACAAGAAGGAAATACTGCTTCCAGCCATAGGCGCGGGCTTTCATAAATACGGCACTGGTCAGCATGACACCGTCATCCGCCAGCTGGACTGGGATGCGCTACGCCCACGCCGGCCACTCAGCGCAGGTGCGGACTGACCTTGCGCTTGAGCAGCTCGACCAGCACCGGGTCCATGTAGTCGTAGTCATCCGGGATATCCAGGCATACCACGCGCTTGCCGTTCAACCAGGGGGCGAAGCGTGCCGACAGCCGCGTGCGGTGCGCGCGCTCCATCACGAACACCAGATCGGCCCATTCCAGCAGCTCAGGCCCCAGCAGTTCGTCCGCATCGGCCAGCAACCCGGCCGACGCGGTTTCAACACCGGGCCAGTCGGCGAACACCTGCTCGGCCGTCGGGCTGCGCAGGTGGTTCTGGCTGCACACGAACAGCACGTGGCGGGTCATCGCGCGGTTGCCGATCCTACAGCGCGGTCAGGTTGGCGTACGCCATCACCAGCCACTTGCTGCCGGCATCGGCGAACTCCACCTGCACGCGTGCATGCGCGCCGCTGCCTTCGTAATCGGTGACCATGCCTTCGCCGAACTTGGGATGGGTGACCATCGTGCCCAGCTTCAGCGGCGGCGCCTCCAGCGCGGCGTGCCCGCCGCCACGGCTTGCGCCCAGCGATGCCGGCCGCGACACCTGCACCTTCGGCCGCACTTCATGCAGCAGCTCGCGCGGGATCTCGCGCAGGAAGCGGGACGGCACGCCGTAGTTGTCCTGGCCATGGATGCGCCGCGATTCGGCGTAGCACAGCACCAGCTTCTGCCGCGCGCGGGTGATGCCGACGTAGGCCAGCCGGCGCTCTTCCTCCAGCCGCCCGCTTTCTTCCAGCGAACGCGCGCTGGGGAACAGGCCGTCTTCCATGCCGGCCAGGAACACCAGCGGGAACTCCAGGCCCTTGGCCGAATGCAGGGTCATCAACTGCACGCCGTCTTCGTTGGCCTGGGCCTGCCCTTCGCCCGCTTCCAGCGCGGCATAGGCGAGGAAGGCCACCAGTTCGTCCATGTCCTCCACTTCTTCGACATCGTCGGTGCGGCGCACGAAGCGCGAGGCCACCGAGACCAGTTCGTCGAGGTTGTCGGTACGCGATTCGGAGTCCAGCGCGTTGCGGCTTTCCTTGCTCCAGTGCTCGCGCAGCAGCGAACGCGCCAGCACGTGGTCGATGCGCTCGGCCAGGGTCATGTGCAGGGTCTGCGCCTGCAGTTCGTTGACCAGCACCAGGAAGCCGGCCAGCGCATTGCGCGCGCGTGCCGCCAGCGCGTTGCCCTGGGTAACCAGCATGGTGGCTTCCCACAGCGAAATGCCCTGCGCGCGCGCCTCGCGGCGCACCTCGTCCAAGGTGCGGTCGCCGATGCCGCGGGTGGGGGTATTGACCGCACGCTCGAAGGCCGCATCGTCGTTGCGGTTGGACAGCAGCCGCAGGTAGGCCAGCGCATCCTTGATTTCGGCGCGTTCGAAGAAGCGCATGCCGCCGTACACGCGATACGGTACCTGCTCGCTCAGCAGCACTTCTTCCAGCGCGCGCGACTGCGCGTTGCTGCGGTAGAGCACCGCCACTTCGCCGTGGCTGCCGCCGTCGCGCACCCACTGGCGGGCACGTTCGACGATGTAACGCGCCTCGTCCATCTCGTTGTAGGCCGCGTACAGGTCGATCGGATCGCCGTCGCCGCTGTCGGTCCACAGCTCCTTGCCGATGCGGTCCGGATTGTGCGAAATGACCGCATTCGCCGCGCCGAGGATGTTGGCGGTGGAACGGTAGTTCTGTTCCAGGCGGATGGTCTGCGCGCCGGGGAAATCACGCAGGAAGCCCTGCACGTTCTCCACCTTCGCCCCGCGCCAGCCATAGATGGCCTGGTCATCGTCGCCGACCACGAACACATGCCCGGTGTCGCCGGCCAGCACGCGCACGAAGGCGTACTGGATGGAGTTGGTGTCCTGGAATTCGTCGACCAGGATCTCGCGGAAGCGCGCACGGTAGTGCGCCAGCAGGGCCGGGTTGTCGCGCAGCAGCTCATGCGCACGCAGCAGCAGTTCGGCGAAGTCGACCAGGCCGGCGCGGTCGCAGCGCGTCTGGTATTCGGTGTAGGCCTGGCGCATGGTGTCCAGCCAGGCGTCATTCGGCTCGGGCTGGATATGCTGCGGCCGGCGGCCCTCGTCTTTCTGTTCGTTGATCCACCAGGCGATCTGCTTGGGCGGATACTTGCCGTCGTCCAGTTCCAGGGCCTGCACCACGCGCTTGACCAGCCGCAGCTGGTCGTCCGAATCCATCACCTGGAACGAATCGGGCAGCCTGGCTTCGGCCCAGTGCAGCCGCAGCAGGCGGTTGGCCAGCCCGTGGAAGGTGCCGATCCACGCGCCACGGCTGCCATTGGGCAGCTGTGCGTCGATCCGGTGGCGCATCTCGCCGGCCGCCTTGTTGGTGAAGGTCACCGCGAAAATGCCATGGGTCGGCACGCCGAACACTTCGTGCAGCCAGGCGATGCGGTGGGTCAGTACGCGGGTCTTGCCGGAGCCCGCGCCGGCCAGCACCAGGTGGTGGCCAGGGGGGGCGGACACGGCATCGCGCTGGGCCGGGTTCAGGCCATCAAGCAGGTGGGAGACATCCATGCCCCCATTTTACGGCATCGCTGCTTCCAGCTCCCGCACCGCGTGGCGTGCCGCATCTTCTGCCTGCTGACGCAGTTCAGGCACGGCCAGGCTCTCCCACAGCGTGCCGATGCGCAGGCTGCCCAGCACGCCGATGGCGCCATGCGCGGTGCCGTCGGCATCGATCAGCCGGTCACCTGCGGCCTCGCTGTCCAGGCCGAGGCCATGCGGCCCCGGGCGCGCGATGCCTTCAGCCAGCAGCTGCCTCAGCAAGGGATTGCGCAGGCCCTCCGCACGCGTCTCCACGCCGGTGGCGTTGACCAGTGCGCCGAGGTCCCACTGCACCGCTGCGCCGTGCGACAAGGCGGTCAGGCGCAGGCCCGTGTCCGTGTCCGTGTCCGTTTCCACGACACCCTGCAGGCGCACACGATGCAACTGCAGGCGGCCATCGGCCAGCGCATCGCGCAGCTGTACATGGACCTCTTCAGCGATTCGGTGCCGGTGCACATCCCAGTGACGTACCACATGGCGCAGGAAGCGCCGCTGGTCAGCCTCATCAAGGGTCTGCCACAGTGCCTTGCCCAGCGGACGGATGCGCTCCATCACGCTCTGCCAGGGAATGCCGTGCGTAGCCGCCTCACGGGCATGCCGGCGCAGCGTGCGCAGCCGGGCGCGCAGGCCCATCGCCAGCAAGGGGTGCGGATCATACGTAGCCGGCGCCCCGTGGGCATGCGGCAACGGCATCAGCGCATGACGCGAAAACACATGCAGCACGCCGCGCTGGCCCGCCGCGAACAACGCCACCACGCTGTCCACCATGCTCAGCCCGGAGCCGATGATGCCGATCGCCTGGTCACCCGCCAGCAGCCGTACGCCGTCGTAGTCCCAGGCTTCGGCGATGCAGTCGTGTGGCAGCGCGTCGGCGCCGGCCAGCGGGATCGGGCGCACGCTGTTGCCGCAGGCCAGCACGACCTGGCGAGCATCGACGACGGTGCCGTCGGCCAGCTGCAGCCGTGCCACGTCGTCCTCCTGGCGCAGCGACAGCACCGCCTGCGCGACCACCTGCAGCTGCACCGGACTGTCCTCGCCCGCTTCGGCCAGGCGCTGGCGCAGGTACGCCGCGTAATGCCGACGCGGCACGAAGCGTCCGGCGAGCGTGGCGTCGTCATCCTGCGGGAAGGCGTCGACCTGGCGCAGGTAGCCGGTGAAATCGGCAGGCTGGTCCGGCAGCGCGCTCATCCGGCCGGCCGGCACGTTGAGCAGGTGCTGCGGTGCCGGCGTGGCATAGGCGATGCCCTCGGCCAGGGTCGAGGCCGGCTCGAACAGCTGGACCTGCAGCGGGGTCGTTGCGTGGCGCAGCAGGTGCAGGGCGGTCAGCGCACCGGCGGCGCCACCGCCGATGATGGCCAGGTCGATGCGGTGCGGAGTCGCTGTATCGTTCATGCGTTGATTGTAGGCGATGGATCGGCCAGCGCCTTTACATCAGCGCATCGGCCAGCCGCGCGATGCCTTCGCGGCTGCGCCGCCAGGTGGGCCGCCTGCGCCACTGCGAAAGCTCCAATGGCCGCGACTGGCGCAGGTAGTCTTCTTCGATATCCAGCAGCTGGCGGACGATTTTCCGGTCATAACAGAGCAGGCCGATTTCGGCATTCAGCGCGAATGACCGGATGTCCAGGTTGATCGATCCCAGCAGCGCGATGTCCTCGTCCACGCTGAGGTGCTTGGCGTGCAGGAAATGCGGCTCGTACAGCGCGATGCGCACGCCGCTGCGCAGCAGTTCATCGTAGTACGCCTCCTGCGCCCACGCGGTCAGCCGTGCATTGCTGGTGGCCGACACGATCAGCTGCACGTCCACCCCGGACAACGCGGCGATGCGCAGGGCGCTCAGCGTAGCCTCGTCGGGCACGAAGTACGGGGTGACCAGCACGATGCGCCGGCGTGCCAGGTGGATCAGCGCGTTGACCGCATCGCGCGCGTTGCTGAAGGGATAAGCCGGGCCGCTGGGCAGCAGCTGGGTGGGCACGTCTTCGCTGCACACCGGCACCTCGGCCATCACGTCCAGCCGCTGGCCGGTCTCCATGTACCAGTCACTGGCGAATACCGCTTCCAGGTGGGCGACCGCCGGGCCGCGCAGGCGCGCGACCAGCTCGCGGTTGGGACGGCCGCGCACGAACGTGGCATCGGCCAGGTTCTGCGAGCCGATGTAACCGACCTTGTTGTCGATGACCGCGATCTTGCGGTGGTTGCGCAGGTCCATGCGCCCGCTGCGGCGCCAGCGCAGGCCGCCGGGCAGCATCGCGCGCACGTCGACGTCGCGGGCCAGCAGGCGCTTGCGGTAAGCGCGCAGGCCGCGCTTGGCACCCACCGCATCGAGCAGCAGCCGGCAGTGCACGCCGCGCGCGGCGGCACGCTGCAGCGCCTCCACGATGGCATCGCCCACGGCATCGTCGAACATCAGGTAATACAACAGGTGGACGCGCTCTTCGGCCTGGTCGATGTCGGCGATCAGGTGGGCCAGCGAATCGTCGTAGCCGGTCAGCAGGTCCAGCGCGTTGCCATGCACCGGCATGAAGTCGCCCTGGCGTTCCACCAGCGGCACCATTTCAGCGACGGTGGTATCCGCATCCGGCTGCCAGCGCAGGGCCGCCTGCAGCGCCTGTTCTTCGCGGATCACCTGCGAGGCTTCGGCCTGGCGACGCAGGCGCTCGCCGGACAGCCACGGATGGCCGAACAGCAGGTACAGCGGCAGGCCCAGCAGGGGCACGAAGCCGACCAGCAACAGCCAGCTGCGGGCGGCGCCCGGGGTGGTGCGGGCGGGGATCCACAACAGGGCGGCCAGCCGGATCAGCCAGTCCAGCAACAGCAGCCATGAGCCCAGCGTCCATTCCAAGAGCATCGCGTTACCCGGCCGGAGGGAGCGTCATTCTTGCACGGTGCCTGTCACGGCCATAAAAAAACCCGCCTCGCGGCGGGTTTCTTCATTCGGGAAGCTCAAGCATCCTGGCGGATTACTTGATCTTGCCTTCCTTGTACGGGACATGCTTGCGCACGACCGGATCGTACTTCAGGAATTCCATCTTCCCGGGGGTGTTCTTCTTGTTCTTGTCCGTCGTGTAGAAGTGGCCGGTACCGGCCGTCGAAATCAGACGGATCTTGTCGCGCTTGCCTGCCATGATCGTTTACTCCTCAGACCTTTTCGCCGCGCGAACGCAGCTCAGCCAGAACGGAGTCGATGCCGTTCTTGTCGATGGTGCGCAGTGCATGCGCGGAAACACGAAGCTTGACCCAGCGGTTTTCGCTGGCGACCCAGAAGCGGCGCTCGTGCAGGTTGGGCAGGAAACGACGACGGGTCTTGTTGTTTGCGTGCGAGACGTTGTTACCCGTCTGCACTCGCTTGCCGGAAACTTGGCATACGCGGGACATTGCGCACCTCGATAAGTTTGTATTGAAAGTCCGGCCAGGGAAGGCCGAGCTTCTGCGGAAGGATCCGCACATGTTGTCAGCCCGTAGCCCGGGCGACGGCGGCCTCGATGGTTTCCCACCACACGTCAAGAGAATCAAAGGGTTACGCTGTCCTAGGCGCACCGGAGGACGTATTCCCGGCACCACCATCCGGGGTTGGCCGGACACAGCGAGCCGCGAATTATGCCGGGAACGGGGCAAACCTGCAAGCGGCTGGGCGCCTGGCGCCGGTTTACGGGGCCCTCGCCTGATCCCTGCTACACAGGCCGCATGAAATTGCTCGCGCTCACCTATGGCACCGAAGGCGACACCCGCCCCCTGACCCTGCTCTGCCGCGGGCTGATCGACGCCGGGCACGAGGTACTGCTGCTCGCCGACGGCGGCACGCTGGGCAGCGCGCGGGCGCTGGACGTGCCGCACGCCGCCCTGCAGGGCGACATCCACGAAGAAGTAGTGGCGCTGCTGTCACGCGGCAACAGCCCACGGGCCGCCAGCAGCGGACTGGCGCGGATGGCGCGGCGGCATGTGGCCGACTGGATGCGCCAGGCCGACCACGCCGCGGCAGGCTGCGATGCGGTGCTGGCCGGCGGGCTGGCCGCCTTCGTCGGCATGAGCGTGGCCGAACGCCACGGCATCCCGGTGATCGGCACCGGCATGATCCCGATCACCCCGACCCGCGCCTTCCCGTCGCCCTTCCTGCCGCCCGGCTGGACGCCGGCACCCCTGAACCGGCTCAGCCACCGGCTGGTCACCCGGCTGATCTGGCAGCAGTTCCGCGCGCCGATCAACCAGGCCCGCCGCGCCGTGCTGGGCCTGCCGCCGGCCAGCACGCCGTGGATCGATGCGCCGATGCTGTACGGCGTGTCGCCCAGCCTGGTGGCCGCGCCCGCGGACTGGCCTGCCGACCATGTGGTGTGCGGCCAGTGGCGCCTGCCCGACAGCACCGGCTGGTCCCCCCCGCCTGCGCTGCAGGCGTTCCTCGACGCCGGCCCACCGCCGGTCTACGTGGGCTTCGGCAGCATGACCGGGTTCGACCGCGACGCCGTACTGTCGGCCCTGCTGCGCATGCTCGAAGGGCGCCGTGTGCTGTTGTCGCCCGGGTGGTCCGGCACGCCGACCGTAGCCCTGCCGGGCACGGTGCACCTGGTGGGCGCGGTGCCGCATGAAGCGCTGTTCCCGCTCACCTCGCTGGTGATCCACCATGGCGGCAGCGGCACAACGCACTCGGCCTGCCGCGCCGGCGTACCGTCGATGGTGATGCCGTTCGCGGCCGATCAGTTCTTCTGGGCCGACCGCCTGCACCGGCTCGGCGTGGCGCCGGCGGCCCTCTCGCCCAAGCGGTTGGACCCCCGGCGATTGTCTGCGGCGCTCGCCTTTGCCGAACAACCGGAAGTACGCATGCGCGCTGCGGCGCTGGGGCGGCAGATGGCGACGGAAGACGGTGTGGCCACCGGCGTGGCGGCCGTGGGGCAGCTGCTCGGTCAGCCTGCAGCCAGCTGCAGCGCGCTGGCGCCGAGCGCGTCCGCACGCGCTCGATCGGACCGGTGAAGCGCGATGAAGTCCCGCGCGCACGCCGCGAATTCCGCTCGATCCGACTGCGCCTGCCCGATCGCCTGGTGCTGCAGTTGCCGCAGGTCTTCCGGCATACCGGGCACCTCCAGGGCGCGCAATGCGAGCCATAGCGCGCCCAGCAGCCGTGCCCGCCGGCTGGTCAGGTCCTGGTGGTTGAGCTGGAAGAATTCGATGGTCACCCGGGCACGCTCATGGTCGCCACCGCGGCGGCGGCGGGGTACGGCCAGTACGCCATCGAAGCGCAGGAGGCGGGCGGGATCGGTATCCAGCGTGCCGAGCGGATACACCAGCAGCGGGTCTTCCGCCCGTGCCGACCGGGGCGTGGACGCGCGCGTGCTGCGCCGGCCACGTACCGGGAAGAAGTCGGCCTTCAGCGTGGAATTGCAGCGCGTGCAGGCAATCACATAGTTCAGCGGATGATAGGCCAGCAGGTAGTAACCACGCGTGCTGGCCCGGCCGACCGCACACGGCGGCACGAAGCCGACGGCGCCCTTGCCGGTGGCGGGTGGCCACGCGCTGACCCTGGATTTCGGCCGGAAGTGCTCCACCTCGTGGACCTTGCTGGCCAGCGCGTGGCCAGCCAGGCGACTCTCGCAGTACGCGCATTTCTCGTGCTGGAGCTTGATGTAGACCTGCTTGATGTCGCCCCAGAATTCGCCGCCTTCCACATAGCGACCCTGGCGACGGTAGTCGGCGGTGCGTTGCCGCGCCCTGTCCAGCCACCGGTGGTCGTGTGCGGTGACCAGCGCATGCAGTTCCGCTTCGGCCACGTGGATGCGGATCATGCCAGGCCCTCCCCCGCGGCGAGCAGCTGCAGATAGGCCACCGCCGCAGCGGCGTCGCCGTGCTGGCTGGCCAGCCGCAGGTGCTCCAGCGAAGCGCCCACGGCCGCCGGCCGGGTGGTGGCCAGGCCGAAGTAAGGGCTGAGCAGCATCTCATCGGCACTGCGGCCGTGCACGCGTTCGGGCAGGCGGCGGCAACCGCTACCCTGCGCGTCCGAGTGATCGAGCACGACCAGGTTTTCCGGCTGCAGCGCACCCACCACCAGCGGGCTGTGGGTGGTCACGATGAACTGCAGTTTCGGCAGTACCTGCGACAGGGTGGTCAGCAGCGAGCGCTGCCATGCCGGGTGCAGGTGCAGGTCGATCTCGTCGACCAGCACCACGCCCTGGTTGTCAGCCAGCCGGCGCCCCGAAGGCCCCCCATGCACAGCTGATGGAGCAGGTCACCGATCCAGCCGATGTAGGCCTGGTAGCCGTCGGACAGTCCGGCGAACGGAAGCTGCACGCCGTCGATCTGGAACCGTGGAGGGTCCTGGGACCGGCCGGATTCCAGTCGGCAACCATCGGGCAGCAAGCGGTTCATCAGCGTGACCACCTGTCGATGACGGCCTGGATTCCCGGTGGCGAACGCAGGCAGCCACGCGGCAAGCGGCACCAGGCCCCGGTTGTCGAACAGGCTGGCGACACGCTCGCGTCGATGCCGGGCCAGTGGCAGCGGTGCCGCAACGGCAGCGGCCTGCGCGTGATCGACCCAGCGCGAGGCGCCATAGGCCACCAGGAAGAACGCGCTGGGCTCGCGTACCTGCTGGATCAGGCGTAGTTCGCGGCCCAGCGCGCTATCCTGCGGGCGCTGCCAATCGATCAGTTCCCTGTCGCCGACGCGCTCGATCCGTGCCTGCATCGGGAGCGTCCGCGGGGCGCTTCCGCGGCCCAGCAGGTCCTGCTCATGCAGGCATAGATCGACGTCGATGCACGCGGCATCTTCGGCAATGCAGGCACTGCCGGCCCCTGCGTCCGGCGGCCTGCGTACCCAGGCGCTACGCTCCAGCGTGGCATCGCGTTCCAGCACCGGTGCCAGCACGCCGAGCGCGATGGCCCGCAACACACTGGATTTCCCCGCGCCGTTGCCACCGAGCAGGACATGCACGTTATGCAACGACCCGGCAGCGTCGTCGGCATGGCGGAAGTCGATCCGTGCGTCTCGGAAAGCACGCAGGTTCTGGATGCGGATGGCTTCTACGTGCACGCTGGCAACCCTGTGTACGCCCGGCCGGGCGATCTGCGTGGCGCGCATGCATCGGCATGTGTGCCCTGCCTGCAGCCTAGGCGGCAGTGGCAGGCGCCAACCAGAGGCAACCCGGTCAGTTCACGGCCGCATCAGCGCCGTCACCCAGTCGATGAATACCCGCAGGCGCTGGCTCACATGCCGGTTGGGCGGAAACGACAGGTCGCCCGAGCCCGGGCTGGAAGCGCAGGTCCGCCGCGCCTTCCAGAATCCGGAGGCGGTGCTGGCGGCAGCCGGCTGCAGCTTCGACGACGTGGTGGACGTGACGGTCTTCATCGTCGACCCGGAGAATTCGAGATCAAGGTGATCGCCAAGCGGCCGACGTAAGCGGGGTGGGTGACGACCGTTGGTCGTCACGCTGTTCCGCTCCACAAGCCGTGACGACCAACGGTCGACCCCCACCAACGCAGGTCGTCAGTGTTCGCGGCGGTGCAGCCAGCGGTACAGCACCGGTAACAGCAGCAGTGTAAGCAGCGTGGAAGACACGATCCCGCCGATCACCACCGTCGCCAGCGGCCGTTGTACTTCCGAGCCGGCACCGACGTTGAAGGCCATCGGCACGAAGCCCAGCGAGGCCACCAGCGCGGTCATCAGCACCGGCCGCAGCCGGCCGAGCGCCCCTTCGCGCACCGCGTCCGACAGCGCCCGTCCCTGCCCGCGCAACTGTCTTATGAAGCTGATCATCACCAGGCCGTTGAGCACCGCAACGCCGGACAGCGCGATGAAACCCACCCCGGCGGAGATCGACAGCGGCATGCCGCGCAGGGCAAGCGCCAGCACGCCGCCGGTCAATGCCAGTGGCACCCCGCTGAACACCACCAGCGCATCGCGACCGGAACCAAAGGCCCAGAACAGCAGCGCGAAGATCAGCACCAGCGTGACCGGCACCACCACCGCCAGGCGCCGGCTGGCCGAGATCAGCTGTTCGAAACTGCCGCCGTAGTCGATCCAGTAACCATCGGGAACCACCACCTGCGCGCCCACCGCCGACTGCAGTTCGGCGACGAAACCGCCGAGATCGCGGTCACGCACGTTGGCGGTGACCACGATGCGACGCTTGCCATTGTCCCGGTTGACCTGGTTCGGCCCTTCGCTGGTTTCGATCCGCGCCAGTTCACGCAGCGGTACGCTGCGCGGTCCGCCACTGGCCGCGCTGTCGCCACGGCTCAGCTCGTCGGCGTTGCCGTTGGCCAGCGCAGGCTCCAGTGACACCGGCAGGTCCGCCAGCGCCGCCGGATCCCGACGCAGGGCTTCGGGCAGGCGCACCACGATGTCGAAGCGGCGATCGCCTTCGAACAGTTGTCCTGCCACGGTGCCGCCCACCGCGGTGGCCACGGTGGATTGCACCTGGCCCGGATTGAGCCCATACCCCGCCAACGCCTCGCGGTCCGGCCGCACCGTCAGCAGCGGCAGCCCGCTGGTTTCCTCCAGCCGCACGTCGGCGGCGCCGGCTACGCCGGAAACCACCTGCTCCACGCGCCGGCCCACCTGCACCAGCCTGTCCAGGTCATCGCCGTACACCACCACGGCCACGTCGGCGCGCACCCCGGAAATCAGCTCGTTCATGCGCATCTGGATCGGCTGGGTGAACTCGTAGTTGTTGCCCGGCAGCTGCTCCACCGCCGCTTCCAGCTCGGCCAGCAGCAGGCTGCGGGGCTTGCGCGGATCGGGCCAGTCGCGGCGGTCCTTCATCATCACGAAGGTGTCGGCCACCGACGGCGGCATCGGGTCCGATGCCACTTCCGGCGTGCCGATCTTGGAGAATACCTTGGCCACTTCTGGCACCTGCAGCAGGCGGGCTTCAATCTGCACCTGCATCCGCACCGACTGGCCCAGGCTGGTGCCTGGGATGCGCATGGCATGCATCGCCACGTCGCCTTCATCCAGGCTGGGAACGAACTCGCTGCCCAGCCGGGTGGCCAGCAGGCCACAGCCCAGTACCAACGCCAGCGCGGCGGTCACCGCCCAGTACCCACGCTGCAGCACGACGCCCAGCAGCGGCTGGTAGCGCCGGCGCAGCCAGGCCATGACGCGGTTTTCCTTTTCCTGTACGCGCCCACCCAGGAACAGCGCGATGGCGGCCGGCACGAAGGTCAGGCACAGCAGCATCGCGCCGGTCAGCGCCAGCACCACGGTGATCGCCATCGGGTGGAACATCTTTCCTTCCACCCCGGTCAGCGCGAAGATCGGCAGGTAGACCGCGGTGATGATGCCCAGGCCGAACAGGCTGGGACGGATCACTTCGGCGGTCGCGCTGGCGGTTTCGGCGAAGCGCTCGGCGGCGCTCATGTCGCGTCCCAGCGCATGCTGGCGCTCACCGAAGCGGCGCAGGCAGTTTTCGATGATGATCACCGCGCCATCGACGATCAGGCCGAAGTCCAGTGCACCCAGGCTCATAAGGTTGGCCGATACCCCCCCGCGTGCCATGCCGGTCAGGGTGAACAGCATGGCCAGTGGAATCACCGCCGCGGTGATCAGCGCCGCACGCACGTTGCCGAGCAGCAGGAACAGCACCACCACCACCAGCAGCGCGCCTTCCAGCAGGTTCCGGGCCACGGTGGTGATGGTGCGCTCAACCAGCGCGGTCCGGTCATAGCTGGCGGTGGCGGTGACTCCTTCCGGCAGGCTGCGCTGTGCCTGCGCCAGTTTCGCGGCAGCCGCCCGGGCCACGTCGCGGCTGTTCGCACCGACCAGCATCACCACCGTGCCCATCACCACTTCGTGGCCGTCCTGGGTGGCCGCGCCGCTGCGCAGCTCGGCGCCTTCGGCGACCTCGGCCACGTCGTGCACATGGATCGGCACGCCTTCGCGGCGGTCCAGCACGATGTTGCCGATCTCTTCCAGGTTGGCCACCTGGCCGGGTACGCGCACCAGGAACTGCTGCCCGTTGCGCTCGATATAGCCGGCGCCCACGTTCTGGTTGTTGGCTTCCACCGCAGCCACCACATCCTCGAGCGTGAAGCCCAGCGCGCGCAACCGTGCCGGGTCCGGGGTGATATGGACCTGGCGCTGGAAGCCGCCGATGGTGTTGACCTCGGTGACCCCGGGCACGGTGCGCAGCTGCGGTCGGATCACCCAGTCCTGCAGGGTGCGCAGGTCGGTGGCGGTGTAGGCCGTGCCGTCGGGCTTGCGTGCACCGGGCGCGGCGTCGACGGTGTACATGAAGATCTCGCCGAGGCCGGTGGTGATCGGCCCAAGCTGGGGATCCAGTCCGGCAGGCAGCTGCGAACGTACCTGCTGCAGGCGTTCGGCCACCTGCTGGCGGGCGAAGTACAGGTCGGTGCCGTCGTCGAACACCACGGTCACCTGCGACAGCCCATAGCGCGACAGCGAACGCACCTGCGCCAATGCCGGCAGCCCGGCCATCGCGGTTTCCACCGCGTAGGTGATCCGTTGTTCGCTCTCCAGCGGCGAATACCCCGGTGCCGCGGTATTGATCTGCACCTGTACGTTGGTGATGTCCGGCGTGGCATCGATGGGCAGCCGGCCGAAGCTCCAGGTGCCTACCAGCACCAGCACCGCGGTCAGCGCCATCATCAGCCATCGATGGGCGATGGCGCCGCCGATCATGCGTTCCAGCAGGCCCGGTCGGGCACGGTCGCCTCGCGGTTCAGTGCTCATGCGCGGCCCCCGCCTTGCCGATGTCGGCCTTCACCGTATAGCTCTGTTCCACCACGACCTGCTCACCGGCCTGCAGGCCGCCGGTGACCGCGACCTGGCGTGCATCGCGTGCACCCAGCTGGACCACCCGTGCGTGGTAGCTGTCGCCTTCGCGGACGAATACCACGTCCTTGCCGTCCAGCGTCTGCAGAGCCGTCAGCGGCACCGCGATGGCCGCCGGGGTGCTGGCCACCACGATGCGCGCGCGCACTGCGGCACCTGGCCGCCACAGGCCATCGGTGTTGTCGATGGTGGCCCGGGCAACGGTGCTCTGGCTGGCCGTCGCCGTGCCGGGCAGCACACGTTCCAGGGTCACCGTCTGCGCGACGCCGTCGGTCATGCGGGTGATGGTGACCGGCACGCCCGCGGTGATGTGCTGGGTGTCGGAACCGAAGATGTGCAGGTCCACCCACAGCTGTGACAGGTCACCGATGTCGAACAGCACCTGGCCTTCGGCCGCCACCGCGCCCAGTTGCACCTGCCGCGACAGCACCACGCCGGAGATCGGCGCGGCGATGTTGTAGGTGGTCAGGCTGAGGTTGCTCTCGATGCTGGCCAGCGGTTGGCCGGCACGCACGCGGTCACCGACATTGGCGCGCAGCGCGCGCACCGGCCCCGGGAAGCGCGCGGTGACCTGCGCGCTGCGGCCGTCGACCGGTGCCAGCAGACCCTGCACTTCGTGCTCATCGGCGATGGTGCCCGGACCCGCTGCTGCGCTGACGATGCCGGCGGCACGCGCCTGTGCATCGGCGATACGGGTGCTGTCAGCAGGCGCTTCGTCATCATCGTGCGCTTCGTCTTCGGCGTGGGCGTGCGTGTCTTCGGTGCCGTGCTGCTCTGCCTTGTCACCACAGCCTGCCAGCAGGGCGGACAGCAACAGGATCGCGAGCATGCGGCGCGGTGCCACGAGGGAGTGGGTCATGGTGACGTCCCTTGGATCGCGTTGGCGACCAGTGACTGCCCGGTCAGGCGTTGGATTTCGATCAGCGCGATCTGTGCGGACACCGCCGCATCCAGTTGGCGTCGCCGCGCTTCGATGCGCATCGCCTGCAGCTGCGCCCATTCCAGGTAACTGATGGCACCTGCACGCCATGCGGTTTCAGCGGCCTTTTCGGCGCGGCGCAGCTGCGGCAGCACGTCGCGGTCCATGCGGGTGACTTCCAGCCGGGCGGTGTCGTACCGCCCGTGTGCTTCGGCCAGGGTCGCGTGCAGCTGCAGCGCGCGCGCCTGCCGCTCCACCGCACTCATTTCCAGTTCGCTGCGTGCGGCACGCAGCTCCGGATCGGCACGCCGTGCGTTGCCCAGCGCCACGCTGAAGCCCCCCACCAACGACGAATCGCCGCTGGCGCGGTCATTGCGCACCCCGAACTGCCAGGACACATCGCCGCGCTGCTGGCTGCTGGCCAGCTGCAACTGCGCTGCGCGGACGCGCTGCTCGCCGGCGATCAGCGCCAGCTCCGGTGTCCGCTCGAGCAGGTCGGCCAGCTGGCTGAAGTCCTGCAGGGCCGGCAACTGCAGCGGGTCACCGGTGGCCACGTCGAAGTCCACCTGGCGTGCATTCCACAGGGCAGCCAGCGACAACCGTGCCGCCCTGCCCTCCTGCAGCGCACGGTCCCGGTCCAGCTCGGCCTGGGCCAGCGCCGCCTGCGCGGTCATCAACGTGGACGCTGGCGAGGCACCGGCGGTGAGCCGCTGCCGCGCTGCGTCCACTGCGCGACGGCGCTGCTCGATATCGTCCCGTGCGATGTACTGGCGGCCGGCGGCCACCGTGATGGCCAGATAGCGACGCGCCACCTCGGCCATCATGTCCAGCCGGATGATCTCGCGCTGCGGTGCCAGCGCATCGATGTTAGCGTGGGCTACCGCGCGTCGCGCGTCCAGCTTGCCGCCCCGTTCCAGCACGCCGGCCAGCGACACGGTGGTTTCGAGCGCCTGCATGCCACGGCTGTCGCCGCTGCCGAGCGCGTTTTCAACGTCCACGCCGAACAGCAGCGGCGGGGCCATGCCGGCGGCGTCGAAGCGGGCGCGTGCGGCCTGCTGCTGCAACGGGAACAGGCGCAGGTCGGGGTGGGTGCGCGCAACACGGTCAACGGCCGCATCCAGCGTCAACGGGACAGGGGGCAACGTCACCTGTGCGCCTGCACACGGTGCCATCGCCAGGGCCGCAAGCGCGGCCAGGCGTTTCCACATGGGGTTTCTCCAGCAATCTCAGGACAGGATCGGTTCGTCCGCTGGGTGCGGACCGCGGATCAGGCCTGGATCGGGGGCCGCAGCGGGCTGTCCTGCGGCGCAGGGCGCCATGTCGGGTCGTGCGGGGCGTGGCTCATGCCGGCGGGCGCTGTGATCAGCTCCCAGCCTGCGTAGGCAAAGGGCAGCACGCCACCCTGGCCATGACAGTGGCCGCAGTGCACGAGTGCATGCAGCAGGCGCGCGCCGGTATCGTCGTCATCGTGGCCGGTCTCGATTTCTGCATCGCCATGCGGCACCGCGGGGTGATCGGCATGCGACAGCTCGTGCAGGTCACCCAGCGCCGACGCCAACGCGCCACCCGCCGTGCCAAGCGCCACCACCACCAGCATCAGCAGGCGGAGCAGGAACAGCGGACGGCGGCGGGCGGTGCGGATCATCGATGGCAGGGTAGCGGCCACAGGGCGCGTTACACAATCGCAGCGCGCCATGCTGGCGCTAGAGAGGGTTGATGTCCAGATCGCGCAGGGACGCATCGGCGACGTCGTGCATTCCGGTTGGCAAGGCAGCTTTCAGCGCGTCCAGGGTGTCGAAGTGCCTGCCGCGTACGCCGTTCCAGCCGCTGTTCGCGGTATCGGCGACGTGCAGCCGCCATCCCCTGGCCGAATGCTCCAACGCGGTCCGCACCAGCTGCGGTGTCCGCTTCGAGTGATGCACCAGCATGAAGGCGCCCTGCTCCGCCTGCCGTATGGCATAGCGGCCGGGCTGCTCGAACTGCGTACACAAGACCCGATAGGCTTCGTGGATCCGCAGACGCTCCACATCGAAGTTGACGACCCAGTCCGGATTGTTGAGGTAACCGCGATACCGGTCGTAGTCACTGTCGATCACAGCACGCTCGTGGGCACTCAGCAGGTTGTCGATGCCAGGCGGGGCAAGGGCGCCGTAGCACGGCATCCCGGCCTTGAGCGTGACCTCGTCGTGGACGGGCGCGTTGCGCACCTCCACCGGCACGGCGCCTGCAGGCAGCGTCGACCCTTGGGCGGGTACCGACGCACTGCTGCGCGTCGTGACGGGAATCGTGGCCGGGCTGTGGTTTACGGGTTGGAGCATGCGGCAGGCCTGTCTGTTGGACCCGACAAGCCTGCCGCAACGCAGGATTCCCGCTACCAGCAATCAGTCTTTGCGCCGTTCGGCGATGAATGCCTGGATCTGTTGCTCCAGCACCGGCAGCGGCACCGAGCCCTGCTGCAGCACCGCGTCATGGAAGGCCTTGATGTCGAACTGGTCGCCGAGCTCCTTTTCCGCCTGCGCGCGCAGTCGCACGATGGCGATCTCGCCGAGCTTGTAGCTCAGCGCCTGGCCCGGCCAGGAGATGTAGCGATCCACTTCGGTGGTGACTTCGTGTTCGCTCAGCGCGGTGTGGTCGCGCAGGTAGGCCAGTGCCTGCTCGCGGCTCCAGCCCTTGCTGTGCACGCCGGTATCGATCACCAGCCGCGCCGCACGCCACATTTCGTAGGTCAGTCGACCGAAGTCTTCGTACGGGGTCTCGTAGATGCCCATCTCCACGCCGAGCTTTTCGCAGTACAGGCCCCAGCCTTCGCCGTAGGCAGAGATGTAGCTGTTGCGACGGAACTCCGGCAGTCCGCCCTGCTCGGCCGCCAGCGCGCCCTGCAGCGCATGCCCCGGATCGGACTCGTGCAGGGTCAGCGCGGGCAGGTTGTACAGCGGGCGCGCGGGCAGGTTGTAGGTGTTGAGCCAATAGGTGCCCATGCCGCCGCGGCCTGCGGTCCAGAACGGGGCGATGTCCGGCGGCACCGGCACGATGGTGAAGCGCGCGCGCGGCAACGTCATGTACCTGCCGATCACCCCGTCCACGCGCTTGGAGATCCACGCCGCGCGATGCAGCAGCTCATCGGGGGTCTTCGCGTAGAACTGCGGGTCGGTGCGCAGGAAGGTCAGGAACTCACCGAAGCTGCCCTTGAAGCCGACCTGCTTGATGATGGCGTGCATCTCGGCCTGGATGCGTGCCACCTCGGCCAGGCCGATGGCGTGGATCTCATCCGGCCCCAGGTCCAGGGTGGTGTATTCGTGGATCTGCTGCTTGTAGAACGCCTTCCCGTCCGGCATCGCCTCGGCGGCGAGGGTGGTGCGCGCCTTCGGCACGTACTCCTGCAGGAAGAAGCTGCGCAGCTGCTGGAAGGCCGGAATGACCTTGCCGCTGATCGCTTCCCGCGCCTGCGCCTGCAGCTGCGCCTGCTCGGCGGCCGGGATGCTGGACGGCAGCTTCTTGAACGGTGCGTACAGCGGCGACCGGGTCGGATCGGTGAGGTCGGCGACATTGGAGATCGCCACTTCGCGGCCATCCAGCACCGCCCGCGGCACGCTGAAGCCACGCGCCAGGCCGGCACGCATGTTGTCGGTCTGCTGGGTGAAGTAACGCGGCACGTCGTTGAGTCGCGCGATGTAGTTGCGATGGTCCTGCGCGGTCTTCATCTCGCGACGGGCCATGAAGGACAGGTTCGACCAGAACGAAGAGTCCGAATTGAACGGCATCTCATAGGTGCGCAGGCGCACGTCCTGGGCCAGGTTGAACACCTGGTCGCGATAGATCGCCAGGTTGACCTGGTTGACCGCCGACAAGGCCTTGGCATCCAGCCCATCCAGCTGCTTCAGCACGCCGTCCCAGACCGCAAGCCGTGCCTGTTGTGCGGCCGGGCCGACATCGGGCATGCGCGCAGCGCTTTCCGGCGCGTCACCGTCCTCGCTGGCCTCGCCTCCGCCGGCCTGCCGCCACGCCCATTCCTTCTCGTAGATCGCACGGAAGGCAGCGTCGGCAGCGCTCTCGTTGGCAACGTTGGCCGGCGCCGCCGTGGCGACCGGCGGGGCCGCATGGACAAGCGCGGGAGCAGACAAGGCGAACAGCAGGGCAACGGCGAGGCGGGTTTTCACGAGCGCAGGATTCCCGGGGGAGGCAGGCCTTCGATGATGGCACCGATGGTCGTCGGCGACATGGGTCGAACGTCCTGCCTGCTGCCTAATCCGCGGCCTTGTCGCGCTTCCAGCCGCGGTGGGCGATGTCCAGCTTCAGGCTGTACAGCGCGGTAAAGGCCGGGAACAGGTTCTGCAGCACGCCGACCGAATCCTGTTTCGCTGAAAACAGGAAGTAGCTCAGCGTCATCAGGCTGCCGACCACGCTCATGTACCAGAACAACCGCGGGATCACCGGCTTGCCGGCGCGTCGCGAAGCCACGAACTGCACCAGCCAGCGGCCACCGAACATCAGCGCGCCGGTGTAGCCGATCAGCTTCCAGCCAGTGACATGCAGCCCGGTCCAGTACAACCAGGTCAGCGGCTGGTCGAGCAGCGGCACGTCCATCAGCGCTCTTCCACGGCGGTGCGGCGGCTGCGCGTGATCAACCAGGCCACCCCGCGCAGGTCGCGCAGGCCGACCAGCCCTCGCTGCAGGTTGTTGTACTTGGACACGCCCGCCGTACGCGGACGGTGGTTGACCGGCACGCATTGCGTCGCCCAGCCGGCCCGTTGCATCAGCGCGGGCAGGTAACGGTGCATGTGGTCGAAATAGGGCAGGTCCAGGAACGCCTCGCGTTCGAACAGCTTGATGCCACAGCCGGTATCGGGGGTGGCGTCGTGCAGCACGCGTGCGCGGATCGCGTTGGCCCAACGGCTGGCCCAGCGCTTGCTGCCACTGTCCTTGCGGTTGACGCGCCAGCCAGCGAACAGCTTGACCTGGGCATCGGCCGCCATGCGGGCGTGGAGCAGTTTCGGAATATCGGCGGGATCATTCTGGCCGTCGCCGTCCAGCGTGGCGATCCACGCGCCGCGGGCATGCTTGACGCCGGTGCGCACCGCCGTGCTCTGGCCGCTCTGGCTGGCGTGGTGCAGCACCCGCAGCTCCGGCGTGGTGGCTTTCAGGGCCTGCAGCACGGCGAGCGTGTCGTCGCGGGAGTGGTCGTCGACGTAGACGATCTCAAACGCCGTGCGCCCGCGCAATGCCGCCGTGATTTCAGCGACCAGCGGAGCGACATTGTCACGCTCGTTGAACACCGGGACGACGACGGATAGCTCAGGATGACTCATCGGGAACTCGGCCAAGGGGGGAACAAACAGCGCGCATTCTCCGCAGCCGAGGTTATCCGAAGATGAACCTGGTTGCCCAGCAGCCCCGCTTCAGGCGCGTTCGCCGAAATAGTCCCGGCACCAGGCCACCACCGGTGGCAGGCCCTGTTCGATCGGCAGCGACGGCGAGTAGCCGAATGCGTCAAGGGCACGTCGGGTATCGGCCATCGTGCGTACCATGTCGCCCGCCTGCATCGGCTTGTAGACCTTGCACGCAGGGCGACCGGCGGCGTGCTCGATCACTTCGATGAAGCGCTCCAGTTCCACCGGGGTGTGGTTGCCCAGGTTGAACACACGGTGCGGTACCGGCTCGTTGCTGGAATGCGCGAGCGCGCCCAGTATGCCGGCCACGATGTCGGAAACATGTGTGAAATCCCGCTGCATCCGGCCCTCGTTGAACACCTCGATGGGGCGCCCGGCCAGCACCGCGCGCGCGAACAGCAGCGGCGCCATGTCCGGCCGCCCCCACGGGCCGTACACGGTGAAGAAGCGCAGCCCCGTGGCCCGCAGGCCATACAACTGCGCATAGCTGTAGGCCATCAGTTCGTTGGCGACCTTGGTGGCCGCGTACAACGAGCGCGGCTGGTCCACGCGCTGGTCTTCGGAAAACGGCGGGGTGGCCGAATCGCCGTATACCGAACTGCTGCTGGCGTAGACCAGGTGCCCCACGCCGTGACGGCGGCAGCCCTCCAGGATGTTGACGAAACCGCTGAGGTTGCTGTCGACGTAGGCCTGCGGATTTTGCAGCGAATAGCGTACGCCGGCCTGTGCCGCCAGATGGATGACGGCACGCGGCTGCAGCTGTTCGAACAGCGCCTCCAGTCCGTCGCGGTCGGTCAGGTCCAGGGCGTGCAGATCCAGCTGCGGGCATAACGCGGCCACGCGGTCACGCTTGAGCTGCGGATCGTAATAGCAGTTGAAGTTGTCCAGTCCGACCACCCGCTGGCCGGACTGCAGCAGGGCCTGCGCGGTATAGGCGCCGATGAATCCCGCAGCACCGGTGAGCAGGGTCGTCATGCCGTGGCTCAGCCGCGCTGGGCCCGCAGCCGTTCCAGCACGCCATCCAGCGTGTCCAGATCGGTGTAGTGGATGACCAGCTTGCCCTTGCCGCCGCGGCCGTGGTTGATCGCCACCTTGGCCCCCAGTGATTCGCTCAGCTCGGTTTCCAGCGAGGCGATATCCGCCTGCGGCGCGGTGCGCGGGGCGGGCTGCGGGCGGGTGCCCGGCACCTTGCCAGCGGCGAAGGCCTGCGCGCGGCGCTCCACTTCACGCACCGACCAGCCTTCGTCGGCCGCTTCCTGGGCCAGCTTGCTGGCCAGTTCCGGCGCCAGCGTCAGCAGCGCGCGGGCGTGCCCCATCTCCAGCCGGCGGGATTCCAGCAACACGCGGATCGCGATCGGCAGTTCCAGCAGGCGCAGCAGGTTGGACACCGATGCACGCGAGCGGCCGACGGCCTCGGCCGCTTCGGCGTGGGTCAGGGTGAACTCGCTGATCAGCCGATGCAGTGCCTCGGCTTCTTCCAGCGGGTTGAGGTCTTCGCGCTGGATGTTCTCGATCAGCGCCATCGCGATGACGGTGCGGTCTTCCAGTTCGCGCACCACCACCGGTATTTCGTCCAGCCCGGCCAGCTGCGATGCGCGCCAGCGGCGTTCACCGGCGACGATTTCGTACGTGCCGCCCGGCAGCTGCCGCGCCAGGATCGGCTGGATCACGCCCTGCGAACGGATGGAATCGGCCAGCTCGGCGAGCTTGGCCTGGTCCATCTCGCGCCGCGGCTGGTACTTGCCCGGCTGCAGCTGGCCGATCGGCAGCCTGCGAAGCACTTCACCGGGCAGCGGTTCGATCACCGCGGTGGCCTGCACCTGGCTCACCGATGCCTTCGGACCCAGCAGGGCGTCCAGGCCGCGGCCGAGGCCTCGCTTCTTCCCTGCGGCGGGCTTGGTGGTCATCAGGCAGTCTCCACGGCCTTGGCGGCCTTGTTGCGATCGTTGTTGCGACGGATGATCTCGCCGGCCAGGCCGAGGTAGGCCACGCCACCGCGCGAGCCACGGTCGTAGCCGACGATGCTCTGGCCATGGCTGGGCGCTTCGGCCAGGCGCACGTTGCGCGGCACGATGGTGCGGAACACCAGGTCGCCGAAGTGTTCGGTGAGCTCGCCGGACACCGCGTTGGCCAGGTTGTTGCGTACATCGAACATGGTGCGCAGCACGCCTTCGATTTCCAGCGCCGGATTGAGGTTGCCGCGCAGCGCTTCGATGGTTTCCACCAACGCGCTCAGTCCCTCCAGTGCGTAGTACTCGCACTGCATCGGCACCAGTACCGAATCGGCGGCGGCCAGCGCGTTCAGGGTCAGCAGCGAAAGCGCCGGCGGACAATCGATCAGGATGTAATCGTACTCATCGCGGATCGGCGCCAGGGCGCGCTTCAGGCGCTGCTCGCGTTCGCCCTGGCCCATCAGCTGGATCTCGGCAGCGGTCAGGTCGATGTTGCCGGGCAGCAGGTCATAGCCTTCGGCCGACTTCACCCGGACTTCCGCCGCGGTGCTTTCGCCCAGCAGCAGGTCATAGGTGGACGAGGCCAGGTCGCGCTTTTCCACGCCGCTGCCCATCGTCGCGTTGCCCTGCGAATCCAGGTCCACCAGCAGGACGCGCTTGGGGGCGTGGGCCAGGGCGGCGGACAGGTTGACGGCGGTCGTGGTCTTGCCGACGCCACCCTTCTGGTTGGCGATGGCGATGATGCGGGCCATGCGGGTGAGCCTCGTCGACGGTTGCTGGGGCTGGTCATTATGCGTACAACCGGCCCCGGGCGGAAATCGGGGTGCACCAGGACCCTGATGGACCAGGACCGGCACCGCCGTTCAAGGACCGGTAATGGTCACCAGGTGGCGCTCGCCGGACAGCCCGGGAACCCGCAGCGGCACCACTTCGCGCACGCGCCAGCCCGCCGGCAGTGCGGCGATTTCATCGTGCGGGTGGATGCCCTTCATGGCCAGCAGCACCCCGCCCGGTCGCAGCAGGTGGCCGCCGACGCGCACGATGCCTTCCAGCGTATCCATCGCACGCGCGGTGATCTGGTCGTACTGGCCGGGCTCGTCCAGTGCTTCGGCACGCGATTCGGCGACCCGTGCATTGCCCAGCTGCAGTTGGCGCACCGCTTCGCGCATGAAGCGCGCCTTCTTGCCGTTGCTTTCCACCAGGGTGACCTGCAGGCCAGGACAGGCGATGGCCAGCGGAATGCCGGGCAGCCCCGGACCGGTGCCGAGGTCGGCCAGCGTGCCATCGGCCACGTGCGGCTGCATCGCCAGCGAATCCAGCAGATGGCGGGTGACCATCTCCTGCGGATCGCGCACGGCGGTGAGGTTGTAGGTCTGGTTCCAGCGGTGCAGCAGGGCCAGGTAACGCAGCAGCGGCGGCGCCAGCGCGGCGGCCAGGCCCATGTCGGCCAGGCCACGCTGCAGCGTGTCGGCGACGGCGGGCGGAAGATTGTGTTCGCTCATGCCGGCATTATCGCCGGTTTCACCGGCCCACGAACGCGTCAGGCCGCGTGCCAGGCCAGCGCGGCGCGGAAATCGGCGCGCGCCTGCCACTCATGCAGGTGCCAGCGCGCGGCCGGGCCGAGCGCCGCATCGCACCAGTGCAGCTGCAGGCTGCCGTCGCGCGCGGGGGCGAACTGCAGGCGATGCAGGCCGAAGGAGATGCCCTGCCCGTCCGCCTTCAGCATGGCCTCCTTGGCACACCAGACACGGAAGAACCAATGTTCGCGATCCGCCTCGGACAGGCTTTCCAGCCATTCGATTTCCGCCGGATGGAAAAAGCGGCGAACGATTTCCAGCAGGCGCGGCCGTGGACGCAGCAGTTCCAGGTCCACCCCCAGCCGCACGCCTTCGCCCAGCGCCACCAGCAGCAGCTCGCCGCTGTGGCTCCAGCCGGTGCCGTAGCCGGACAACGCAGCAGACAGCTCCGGCCGGCCACGCGGATCACGGACCAGCGGCAGCGCCAGCGGATCGCCGCCCAACGCCTCGGCCAGCACCTGCCGGGCCTGCGGTTCGCCGCGGTGTCCCGGCACGTGGGGGCGGCGCCATACCGTCACCGGACCGAACTGCCACGGGCCTTCGGGAGAAGCCGGCAGGGTCACGTCGCGTGCCTGTCAGTACGGCTGCACAAGCGGTTCACGGCCGGGCGCGTCAACTGGAGGCCCTTGTGACGTGGAGGTGTGGCGATGGGCATCATCATCTGGTTGATCGTAGGCGGCATCGTGGGCTGGCTGGCCAGCATCATCATGAGGCGCGATGGCCAGCAGGGCATCATCCTCAATGTGGTGGTCGGCATCGTCGGCGCGCTCATTGCCGGTTTTCTGTTCGGTGGTGGAATCAACGACGCGATCACGCTGCGCACCTTCCTGTACTCGCTGATCGGCGCGGTGATCCTGCTGGCGATCGTCAACCTGTTCACCCGCAAGAGCATACGGTAACGCGGCGGTAGCGCCGTCGGCCGCTGGCCGGCAGACGCATCAGGACGGAGCCCGGTCATCGCCGGGCTCCGTTGTTTTCAGCCCAGCTCCACCCACGCCGGAGCGTGGTCGCTGGGGCGCTCCCAGGTCCGCGGTTCGCGATCAATGCCCGATGCCACCGCCGACGCCTTCAGGGCGTCCGATACGAGGGTGAGGTCGATGCGCAGTCCGAGGTTGCGGCGGAAACCGGCGGCGCGGTAATCCCACCAGCTGAACACCCCGCCCTCCTCGCTGTGCAGGCGGAAGGCGTCGTGCAGGCCGAGCTGCAACAGCTTGTTCAGTGCCCCGCGCTCGGCGGTGGAGGTCAGGATGTGGTTTTCGTTCCAGACCAGCGGGTCGTTGACGTCGCGCTCGTCGGGGGCGATGTTGAAATCCCCCATCACGATCAGCTTCGGGTAGCGCTGCAGTTCACTGGCGATCCAGGCGTGCACCGCCTCCAGCCAACGCAGTTTGTAGGCGTACTTGTCCGTGCCCACGTCCTGGCCGTTGACCACGTACAGGTTGATCACCCGCAGGTCGCCAAACGTACCGGCGATGACGCGCTTCTGCTCGTCCTCGAAGCCGGGGATGCCGATCTGTACGTCCTGCGCTGGCTCGCGCGACAGCAGCGCCACGCCGTTGTAGGTCTTCTGGCCAGCGAATACGCTGCGGTAACCGGCGGCGACCAGCGCCGAATCCGGGAACTTGTGGTCTTCCAGCTTGGTTTCCTGGATGCCGACGATATCCGGGCCGAAGTCCTTGAGCCACTGCTCCAGGTGCGGCAGGCGGACGTTGAGGGAATTGACGTTCCACGAGGCGATTTTCATGGCGGGGATTGTAGCCCGCCCAGGCTCGGGGCCCGGTAGCGCCGTGCCGTGGTGGGTGACGACCGTTGGTCGTCACGCTTCTGGATCCCGCCGAACATGGCTCGGCGCTACCGGCTCAGGCCGGCGGGACGTCCCAGCCGAACAGATCCAGCGCCTTCTGGAACGCGGCGTCGACCGGTGCGCGCACGTCCAGCGTGCCGCCATCCGGATGCGGGAAGCGCAGGCGCTCGGCATGCAGCAGCATGCGGTGCACGCCCTGCATGCGGAAGATGCGGTTGTGCCGCCCATCGCCATGGCTGGTGTCACCGATCATGTGGTGCGACAGGTGCTTGAGGTGGCGGCGGATCTGCCTGAAGCGCCCGGTCTGCGGCTGGCAGCGCAGCAGCGCATAGCGCGAGGTGCTGAACTCGCCACTCGGCACCGCCAGCTCGCCGGTCCGCAGGCTCTGGAAATCCGTCACCGCCGGCTTCTTCACCGGCTTGCCGGGACCGCCGTCGAGGTCATGGTCAACCTGCCAGCTTTCCTCTGCCGGCCAGCCGCGGCACACGGTCAGGTAATCCTTCTGCACCTCACCGCCCATCAGCGACTTGCCCAGCGCGCTGGCGGTTTCGCGGTCGAAGGCCAGCAGCAGGCAGCCGCTGGTGGCACGGTCCAGCCGGTGCACCAGGAAGATCTGCCGGCCCAGCTGCTCGCGCAGGCGGTCGGCCAGGAAATCATCTTCGCCGCGCGCCAGCTTGCTGTCGTGGACCATCAGCCCGGCCGGTTTGTCGACCACTGCCAGGCGCTCGTCCTGGTGCAGCAGCTGCAGCGGCTCCGCTGCTGAGACGGCGGGCACATCCTCCTGGATCGTCTCGTCGATCACCGACTCGCCCCCCATCATCGCCACCACGCCCGTGCCAACGCCAATGCACCCAGGGCGCCGGACACCCCGCTCCAGATCGGCAGGTCGCCGAAGTACAGGCCCGGCGGCTGCAGCACGTACAGCAGCGCGGCGATCGCCAGCAGGCCGACGCCGGTGATCGCGCCTACCGCGCGCTTCTGCAGCCGTTGCAGGCTGGCATCCAGTGCGGCCAGGTCGCGCGAGCGCATCGACAGCTCATGCCGCCCTTCCACCTGCTGGCTCAGCCAGGCGTGCACCAGTCGCGGCATGTCCGGCGCATGGGTCATGATTTCCGGCACCCGCTTGCCGATCTCGCGCAGCACCCGGCGCGGGCTGTAGCGCGCGCGCAGGATCTTCGCCAGCACCGGCTTGGCCACCGCCCAGATATCGATCTGCGGATCCAGCTGGCGGCCCACGCCTTCGATGTTGAGCAGGGTCTTCTGCAGCAGGATCAGCTGCGGCTGCAGGGTCAGCTGGTAGCGTTGCGCCACGCGGAACAGTTTCATCAGCACTTCCGCCAGCGAAATCTGCGACAGCGGACGGGTGAAGTAAGGCTCGCAGACCGACCGTACCGCCGATTCCAGCTCGTCGATGCGCACGTGGTCGGGCATCCACCGGGCCTGCACGTGCAGTTCGGCGATGCGCCGGTAATCGCGGTTGAAGATGGCCATGAAGTTCTCGGCGAGGTAGTACTGGTCCTCCTGCGAGAGCTGGCCCATGATGCCGAAATCCAGCGCGATGAAGCGCGGGTTGGCACGGCGCTGCGGATCGATATCGACCCAGATGTTGCCCGCGTGCGCATCGGCATGGAAGAAGTTGTCGCGGAACACCTGGGTGTAGAACACCCGCACGCCCTTGGCCGCCAGCGCGACGCGGTCGATGCCGGCGCGGTCCAGCGCTTCGATGTCGTCCGACGGGATGCCCCACACGCGTTCCAGGGTCAGCGCGCGTTCGGCCGTGTGGCTCCAGATCACCTCCGGCACGTACAGGTCGTCGGAGTTCTCCCAGAACCGGCGCAGCACGCTCGCATTGGCCCCTTCGCGCTGCAGGTCCAGTTCGGCCGACAGCGTGTTTTCGATCTCGGCGACCACTTCGCGTGGACGGATCTTGTCGGCGCGCGGATGGGTGCGCTCGACCAGCGTCGCCAGCGAATTGAGCAGGGCGATGTCGGCGACGATCTGCTTTTCGATGTCCGGGCGCAGCACCTTGACCACCACCTGGCGGCCATCGCCGAGCGTGGCCGCATGGACCTGCGCGATCGATGCCGAGGCCAGCGGCTCGGTATCGAAACTGGCGAACGCCGCGCTGACCGGCATGCCCAGCGCCTGTTCGACGATGCGCCGCGCGGTATCGCCATCGAACGGCTTGACCCGGTCCTGCAGCAGGGTCAGTTCAACGGCAACGTCCGGCGGCACCAGATCGCGGCGGGTGGACAGGATCTGCCCGAACTTGACGAAGATCGGGCCGAGGTCCTGCAGTGCCAGGCGCAGCCGCGCACCGCGGGTCTGCGCGGCGATATCGGCCGATGCACGCGGTACGAACGGCTTGGCCAGCCGCAGCCAGCGCTCGGCCGGGGTGCCCTGCAGCAGGTCGTCCAGACGGTAGCGCAGGATGATGCGGCCGATGCGGCTGGCCCGCAGCAGCGCCTTCATGCGGCACCCCGCAGGCGCTGCACGCGCGCGGCGATGCGCTCGACGTCGTCGCGCAGCACGTCCACGTCGTCATGGAAGGCGTCCAGTTCACCGCGCGGCACCACGTCACGCGATTCCTCGGTGACGAACTCGGCGGCGGTATGCGCGAGGTCGGACGCCCCGCGGCGCGCATGCGCCAGCGCGCTGCGCAGGGTATTGGCCACCTGCACGCCCAGCACTTCACCGAACACGCGCACGAACGGCAACTGCCAGTCCGGGTCGAAACCCTTCGCCAGTTGCTGCAGGCGGCGCGCCAGTTCGGCATCACCGGCGACCCGCACGCGCCCGGCCGGATTGGCCTGCGCGCTGCGGGATCTGGCCAGCAGCGGCAGCTGGGCCAGCACACCGGACAGACTGCTGCGCACGGCCAGGTCGGCTTCGCGGTGATCCACCGGACCCACTTCCAGCGCCTCGCCGTGCACGCTGATGCGCATCGCCAGGGCAGGCGCTTCCAGGGTCAGGTCGATATGGCGGCCATCCAGTGCGGTCAGTGCCTGGCGGGTATCAGGATCCAGCGCGAGCGCGCGGTTGAGCGCGGCTTGCAGGGCACGGCCGGCAACCGGCTTGAACGACTTGAGCAGGGAAAGAGGCATGGCGGGCATTCTACCTGCCTGATGCGGGACTGACGCCCGCTGTGGTGGGTGACGACCGTTGGTCGTCACGCCGTTCCCGCTGCGCTCGCCGAGCATGGCTCGGCGCTACCGCCCTTCCGGTAGTGACGGCCGCTGGCCGTCATCCCGCAGAAACAACAAAGCCGGGCAATGCCCGGCTCTGCCGTTCAAACGCGATGACCGGAGGTCACGTGCGCTTGCGGAACATCGAGATGACGGCCAGCACCAGGAAGACCACGAACAGGATCCAGGCGACGTTGCTGGCGGCACCGGCGATGCCGGAGAACCCGAGCACGGCGGCAATCAGGGCGATGACGAAAAAGATGACGGCGTAGTGCAGCATGGCGATCCTCGCGGTTAGCGTGCCGGGGTGGCGTTGGGGACCATACTCCCGTGCCGACGGTGTTCATCCGGTGATGGAAATCTCGCCGTTTGATGAAGCTTTCAGCCGCGTGAGTCCCTCGTCAATGCTCACCACCGGCGCATAGCCGAAGTCACGACGCGCCGGCTCCATGCTGTACCAGTGCGCGGTGCACAGTTGTTCGGCGAGGAAACGGGTAAGCGGCGGCTCACCCGGCAGGCGCAGCAGCGGCCACAGTTTTTCGGCCACCGCACCGATGCGGTAGGCGGTCCTGAAGCTCACCGATTTCGTCACCGGCGGCGCACCGACCGCGGCCAGCAGCCTGTTGATCAGCTCACGCATCGGCAACGGTTCGCCATTGGAAATGAAGTACGCCTTGCCCGCGCATGCCGAACCGGGCGCCAGCGCATCGAGTGCCAGGAAGTGCGCCAGTGCCGCGTTGTCGATGTAGGTGGTGTCGACCAGGTTGCTGCCATCGCCGACCAGGCGCAGGCGTCCAGCGCGCGATCGCTGCGCCAGCCGCGGCACCAGCTGCAGGTCGCCCGGTCCCCAGATCAACCGCGGGCGCAGCGCCACGGTGGCCAGCGCGGCATCGTTGGCCGCCAGCACGCGTTGTTCGGCAATCGCCTTGGTCGCGGCGTACGGTGCCTGGAAGTCTTCCCCATACGGCACTTCATGCGCACCCAGCCCTTCCACCGGATGCGTGGCGCGATGGGTCACGCTGGGGGTGGAGGTATACACCAGCTTCGACACCCCCTGCGCGCGGCAGGCGGCGACCACGTTGTCGGTGCCGACGACATTGGCCTGGTGGTAGCTGTCATAGCTGCCCCAGGCCCCGGCCTTGGCTGCGTTGTGCAGCACCGCGTCCATGCCCGCCACCGCGTGCCGCACCGCCTGCGCATCGGCGAGATCCCCCTGGATCTGGCCTACGCCCATCGCCTGCAGCGCCGGGTAATGACCGCGATTGAAGCTGAGTACCTGGTGCCCGCGTTCGGCAAGGCCAGCGCACAGCGCCTGTCCCAGGAACCCACCGCCGCCGGTGACGAGGATCTTCATGCCTGCTTTTCCCGTTCTTTCGTGGCCCAGATCGCCAGCTTCTCGCGGCCGATCTTGGCGTTGTGGCGGATGTCCACCGGGAATCCCGGATGCACGAGGAAATCCTGCAGGCGCGCATCGGGCAGGCGTACGGCGGCCTTGGTCCGCAACGCTTCATGCAGGGCGGCGGAATCGGAATGCCCGGGCAGCAGCTCCACGCACAGCACTGGCACCTGCGCACCCGGCGTTCCGACGCCGACCAGCGCGGTGCGCGCCACGCCGGCCACGGTGTTGAATACCGGCTCGACCTGTTCGGTGTACAGCGGCCCGTGCGCGGTTTCCACGCGCTGGGTCTTGCGCCCACAGAACCACAGCTGGCCCTGTGCATCGAAGTAGCCGACATCGCCCATGCGGTGCACCACGCGGGTGCCGCCGTCGGCCAGCGTCTCGTTGATCTTCGCCGCCGCGGTGGCCTGCGGGCGGTTGAAATAGCTGTCCGTCGCAGTGGGCCCGGCCACGGTGATCTCGCCCACTTCGCCTACCGGCAGCTCCTGCACCTGCGACCAGTCGGGCAACGGGGCATCGTCGATCGCGATGATCCGCACCTGGTTGGGCGCCACCACGCCGCCCACGCAGGTGCCGGCGCCGCCTTCGGTGGCAGCGCGGGTATTTTCCAGCGCGCGCCCTTCGATCACCGCGACCGGCAGGCATTCGGTGGCGCCATACGGGGTCCAGAACCGGGCATCGGGCGGCAACAGCCGGCGGATCCTGGCGACAACGTCCGGTGGCACCGGGGCGCCGGCGGACGTCACCCGCTTGACTCCCGGCAGCGGCTGCCCATGGTCGGCCAGCACCCGCATCAACGCCGGCGAGCCAAACAACTGGGTGACGCCGTGGCGCTTGATCGCATCGTGCAGGCGACGCGGATCGGCCTTGGCCGGGCGCGTCGGGTCCATGTCCGGAATCACCGACGTCAGGCCCAGTGCCGGATCGAACAGGGCGAATGGCGGGAAGGTCGGCAGGTCCACCCCGCCCGGTTCCATCCCGAACGCCGAACGCAGCAGCTCGACCTGGCCGACGAAATGGCGGTGACGGTAGACCACGCCCTTGGGCACGCCGGTGGAGCCGCTGGTGAACAGGATCGCGGCAGTGTCTTCGCCATCGGTATCGGCCAGCATCGGGGGCGTACCCGTGCCCGCGCGCTCCAGCGCGGCCAGCGTGGTACCGCCCCAGCCCAGCCGGCGGCCCACGGTCACCAGCAGCGTGGCCGACGGCGCCCAGCGCAGCGCCAGCCGGGCCACGTGGGCCAGCGGAATGCCGATGAAGGCCTGCGGCTGCGCCTCGTCCAGGCACTGCTTCAGCGCGCGCTTGTCGATGCCCGGATCCACCAGCACCGGCACCGCGCCCAGCTTGAACAGCGCGAACATCAGCAGGAAGAACTCCGGCGAAGGCCGCACCATCACCACCGCGCGCACCCCCCGGCCAATGCCGTGGGACGCCAGTCCGGCGGCCATCGCATCGCTGCGCGCATCCAGTTGACGGTAGTCCAGGGTCACGTCATAGGCGGCCATGCCATTGCCCGGACCGCGCCGTCCGGGGCAGCGGATGGCGATCTGGTCGGGTCGTTCGCGCGCCAGTTCGGGCAACCGCGCGGCGATATTGCTGTATCGGTTCATCCGTTCATTGTCGCCGGATACGGAATTTCTTGCGCGCCGGCCCGCATCATGGAAAATCCGCACTCCCTTTCATGTCGCTGATGGCCGCCCGAGGCGGCTTGCCCATGCAACACCCCTGCATGACCTGCGGCGCCTGCTGCACCCAGTACCGCGTGGCGTTCCACTGGATGGAATCGGATGAAGTCACCCCCGGCGGCGTGCCGCATGCACTGACCGAAGTGCTGGACCCGCATCGCCTGTGCATGCGCGGCACCCATTCGGCGCCAGTGCGCTGCGTGGCGCTGGATGCGCAGATCGGGGTGTATTCACGCTGCACCATCCATCCCAACCGGCCCAGCGTGTGCCGCGAGGTGGATGCTTCGTGGGAATACGGCAAGCCCAGCGCGCAATGCGAGAAGGCCCGCATCGCCTACGGGCTGGACCCGCTGACCCCGGCCGACTGGCGCTGGCGCGACGCCGCCGGCAACGATGACGACCACCCGGACGACAACGGATCGCCGCAGGCCCCGATCGCGGCCTGAGTAGCGGGTCCACGCCACCGCATTCGCGCTGTCGCTCCCACGCTTTGCTGCGCAAACCGTGGGCCCCTCCTCACCAACACCCACACCCCGCCGCTGCGCGGCCGCCCCTGACTCAGGGGCTCCCTTCACCCGACGGGCCACGGAGACCGTGGGTAGCGGCGCGGGGCGCGGGGACGGGCCGGGGGGGGGGCGGGGGCGTGTCCTTTGGCGCGGCGCCGGCGGCCGGGCG
>NZ_JBDJNU010000030.1:0-46873 GCF_039674585.1 Stenotrophomonas lacuserhaii
CCATGGATGGCGCGAAACGAGGCCCGCAGGAGCGGCTTCTGCCGTCCCCCACCAACCCCTCCCGTCCGGCCCAATCCCGGAACGCGGCTTTACGCGACCCACCACGAGGGGCCCAGCCGTTCGCTGAAACAATCAGTCGATCAGTACGCGAATTCGCGGAACACGTGGTCCACGTCGCCATTCCAGCGCCCATGGAACAGCGCCAGCTTGCGCTCGGCCGGGGTCAGGCCGGACTCGACGATTTCCTGCAGCACGTCCAGGTAATGGCTTTCGTCCATGCCGTCTGCGTTCAACGCAGCGCGGCGCTTCAGGCCGCCCACCGCGATCTTCACCGCCTCGCGCGAAAGATCACGCACCGTGCCGTTGCGGAACGGCAGGTTCATCGCATGCCTGGGCACGCCATCGCGCAGCGCGTGGCGCTCGACCAGGGTGAAATCACGCACCAGGTCCCAGGCTGCATCCAGGGCCTCATCGTCATACAGCAGGCCCACCCAGAACGCCGGCAGCGCGCACAGGCGGCTCCACGGGCCACCGTCGGCGCCGCGCATTTCCAGGTACTTCTTCAACCGCACTTCCGGGAAGGCGGTGGTCATGTGGTCGGCCCAGTCGGTCAGGGTCGGCAGCTGGCCCGGCAGCACCGGAAGCCTGCCGGCCATGAAATCGCGGAAGCTCTGGCCGCTGGCATCGTGGTACACGCCATCGCGATAAGAGAAATACATCGGCACATCGAGCAGGTAATCCACGTAGCGCTCGTAACCGAAGCCGTCCTCGAACACGAAATCGAGCATGCCGGTGCGGTCGGCATCGGTGTCGGTCCAGATGTGCGAGCGGTAGCTGAGGTAGCCGTTCGGCTTGCCTTCGGTGAACGGCGAATCGGCGAACAGCGCGGTGGCGATCGGCTGCAGCGCCAGCGACACGCGGAACTTCTTCACCATGTCCGCTTCGGACGCGTAATCCAGGTTGACCTGCACCGTGCAGGTGCGGGTCATCATGTCCAGGCCGAGCGAACCGACCTTGGGCATGTAGTGCTTCATGATCTGGTAGCGGCCCTTCGGCATCCACGGCATCTCATCGCGCTTCCACTTCGGCTGGAAGCCCATGCCGAGGAAGCCCAGCTGCAACTCACCAGCCACCTGGGCCACTTCGTTGAGATGGGTGCCGGTTTCCACGCAGGTGTGGTGGATGGTTTCCACCGCCGCGCCGGACAATTCCAGCTGGCCAGCCGGTTCCAGCGTCACCGACGCACCATCGCGCAGCAGGGCGATGGTGCGGCCTTTTTCCTGCACCGCTTCCCAGCCGAACCGCTGCAGGCCCTGCAGCAGGGCTTCGATACCGCGATCACCGTCGAAGGTGGGCGCACGCAGGTCGTCCAGCCGGAAGCCGAATTTTTCATGCTCGGTACCGATGCGCCAGGCGGCGCGGGGCTTCTCTCCCGAGGCGATCACCTCCACCAGCTGCGAACGGTCAGTGATGGGCGTCTGCGCGACGTGGCTGGGACTCGACAAGGGACAGGCTCGCTGGTGGGGTGGCGGATGGAATGGGGCTGCGGCCCCGTCATCACAAGGGCGCACTATAGCGTGAGGCCTGCCCGCGTCACGCCCCCGTGACGGACTTCAGCATCCCACCCGCGGGGGCTTGACCCCCGTACACTGGAGGGATGACGTTCGTCCCGCCCGCCATGGCCGATTCCGACACCGCCAGCGTACTGGCCGACATGGCCAGCCTCGCCCACTGCGCGCGGGCCGAAGGCTATGCCTGCGTCACCGCCCTGCGCGAGCACGGCGCACGCTCGGTGGAGATCCCCCAGCCGCAGTTCGCGATCCTGCTGGAAGGCGAAAAGCGCGTACGCACGGCGACCCAGTCCCTGCATTTCGCGCCCGGCGATATCTTCCTGATCAGCCGTCGCTGCCGCATCGATGTGGTCAACCTGCCCGACGCACAGTGCGGGCGCTATACCAGCGCCGTGGTGCCGTTCTGCAGCGAAGCGCTGGCTGCCGCACGCACCTTGTGGAACGAGCCCCTGCCCGCCGCCGGTGAGGCGCTGGCACGTCTGCCGTTGGACGCGCACGGTGCGCTGCTGCGACGCTGGCGGCAGGCGCTGCAGGATGGTCATTACAGCGAGGCGCGGCTGGCCCTCGCCAGCTTCGCCATCACCCTGGCCCGGCAGGGCCATGGCAGCCTGCTGCTGGCGCCGCAGCCGACGCTGTCTGAACAGGTGCGCGACCGACTGGCTGCGGAGCCGGCGCGTGACTGGCAATCCCACGATGTGGAAGCCGCGCTGGCCATCAGCGGGGCGACCCTGCGACGCCGGTTGTCCAGCGAAGGAACGAGTCTGCGCCAGCTGCTGACCGAAGCGCGGCTGGCCCACGCGATGGGCCTTCTGTACACCACCTCGCTGCCGCTGAAATCGGTCGCCGCGCGGGTGGGCTATCGCTCGCTGCCGAGCTTCAGCAAGCGCTTCGTCGAGCGCTACGGCTTGTTGCCCGCCGATATCGGGCGGGCCTGAAGCGCGGCGTGTGCCGGTAGCGACCGGTAGCGCCGAAGGCCGCGGCAGGAGCCGCTGCCAACGTCGCTTGCGACGGCCCGAAGGGTGCCGGTCAGGAAGACCGGCATAGCCATGCTCGGCGAGCGCAGCGGAAGCAGAAGCGTGACGACCAACGGTCGTCACCCACCAAAACCAACGGTCATCACCCACCAGGAGCACCAGCACAAGCTCACGGCCAGCGGCCGTCACTACCGGGACGGGCGCCGCGGAGCGCCATGCGCACCAGCTTGAGCACTTCGCACCGACGTGCCACGCGACGATGGGGCCAGCGGAATGTCCCGCGCAACCAAGCCGAACCGCCATGTCCCTGCAACGCCCCGCGCTGGCCAGCGCCCTGCTTTTCACCCTGTGCGCCTCGCCCCTGGCCGCCCTGGCCAGCCCCCATGCGGCGGCCCGCACCAATCAGGTCCCCGGCGTCTACCACCAGCGGATCGGCGCCCTGCAGGTCACCGCGCTGTTCGATGGCGTCGTGGCGTTGGGCCGCAAAGCGCTGGTCGGGGTCGACCCGGACGTCGTCACCCGCGCCCTGCAGGACCGCTACGTGCCGGAAAGTCCGAAGGGCCTGCAGACGGCAGTGAACGCCTTCCTGATCCGCGAAGGCGACCACCTGACCCTGGTCGACGCCGGTACCGCACAGTGCTTCGGCCCCGGGCTGGGCCAGGTGCTGGCCAACCTGCGCGCGGCCGGCGTGGATCCGGCCGAGGTGGATGATGTCCTGCTCACCCATGCCCACCCGGACCACCTGTGCGGCATCGTCGATGCGCACGGGGCGATCGCCTATCCCAACGCCACGGTCTGGTTGTCCAAGGCCGACGCGGACTACTGGCTGGACCCGGCCAGCGACGCCACCGCGCCGCAGGGCGTGCGCTTCGCCTTCGCGCTGGCGCGCAGCGCTGCCGCGCCCTACCAGGCCGACAACCGCCTGCGCACCTTCGCCCCCGGCGACGCCCTGCCTGGCCATGCGATCGCACTGGATACGCACGGCCACACCCCCGGGCACGTCTCGTTCCGCTTCGACAGCCAAGGCCAGTCACTGCTGGTGTGGGGCGACGTGCTGCATTACCACGCGGTGCAGTTCGCCCATCCGCAGGCATCGTTCGAAGCCGACAGCGACCGGCGCGCAGCGATCCACAGCCGCACGGCGATGCTGGCGCAGGCCACGCAGGGAAAATGGTGGGTAGCCGGCGCGCACCTGCCGTTCCCCGGGCTGGGCCACGTGCGCGGCGAAGGGGAAGCGTATGCGTGGGTGCCAGCGGAATATTCGCCGCTTTGACCAGTAGCGATCCGGTAGGGACGGCCGCTGGCCGTCCTCCTTCCCAACGCCGATGACGGCCAGCGGCCGTCACTACCGCGCCGGGGTCAGAGACCCAGCCAGCCGCCGATGATGCCGCGTGCTTCGTCCACGCCCAGCCGGCTTTCGCCGGAGAACACCTGCACGCCGACGGTATCGCCGAAGGCCTCGTGCAGTTCTTTCTTGACCTTGTTCAACGAGATCATCTGCTGGCTGCGGCTGAGCTTGTCGGCCTTGGTCAGCAACGCATGCGCCGGCAGGCCGCGCTGCACCGCATAGGACAGCATCTGCCGGTCGTATTCCTTCAGCGGATGGCGGATGTCCATCACCACCACCAGGCCGCGCAGGGCCTGCCGGGTGCGGAAGTACTGGTCGATGAAGGCCTGCCAGTGCGCCTGCAGGTCCAGCGGCACCTTGGCATAGCCGTAACCCGGCAGATCCACCAAGTGCGCTTCGGGGGTGACCCGGAAGAACACCAGCTGCTGGGTACGACCGGGGGTCTTGGACACACGGGCCAGCGCGTTCTGGCGGGTAAGGGCGTTCAGGGCACTGGACTTGCCGGCGTTGGAGCGGCCGGCAAACGCCACTTCGGCACCTTCATCAGGCGGCAGCTGCCGCATGTTGTGGGCCGAAACGAAGTAGTGCGCGCGTTCGATGAGAAGAGACATGGCGCATAGGATCGCATGTTGCGCTGCCGCGCGCCCGACCATTGTTTGACCGTGCCATGAACCGGCGTTGATAATCCGGCGTATCCGGGCGGAGGGCCTGGCCGGACCAGAACGGAGCTTTAGCATGCGCCACGCTCGCGTTATTGCCGTTTCCGCTGTCGCCATATCCATCCTGGGCGCTGCCGCCTGGGCGCAGACCCGCATCACCCCGCTGCCGGACAACGGCCCGATCCAGACCGCATCGCTGGAAATCGACTTCAGCAAGACCCAGTGGGGCGATGCCAAGGCCGGCCAGGCCAAGGCTGCCGCCTGCGCGGCCTGCCATGGCGCCGATGGCAACGCGAGCATCGAGATGTATCCGCGCATCGCCGGCCAGAGCGAACGCTATTCCGCCCAGCAGATGGCACTGATCGCCACCGGGCAGCGCACCTCGGGCGCGGCGGTCGCCATGGTGCCCTTCGTCAAGGATCTCACTGCACAGGACATGCGGGATATCGGCGCGTTCTTCGCTACCCAGAAGGGCGCCGCAGGGATCGCCGATGACACCGCCGTCGCCGATGGCCCCTATAAAGGCCTGAAATTCTACGAGATAGGCCAGCAGCTGTATCGCGGTGGCGACGCGGCGCGCGGCCTGCCGGCCTGCATGGCCTGCCACGGCCCGACCGGCGCCGGCAACCCCGGCCCGGCCTATCCGCACATCGGCGGCCAGCACGCCAGCTATGTGTCCCGTCGCCTGCAGGAGTACCAGGCCGGCCGCACCGGGGAGACGGACAAGGCCCACTTCCAGATCATGGCCAGCGTGGCATCCAAGCTCACCGAGCAGGAAATCCAGGCGCTGGGCAGTTACCTGCAGGGCCTGCACGACCGCGCCGACGATGTCGCCGCGCAGGCCACCGCAACGGCGCCGATCGCCGCTCCCTGACCACCGTCGATCGCCTGCGGTATCCCCCGCGCGCGCTGGCTGAGGTATGTTCATCTCCGCGCCGGCACCCGCCGGCGACTGTTTTCATGGAGATGCGTGTCGATGAGGTTGATTCCCCGTCTGTTGCTGTCCCTGCTGGCGTTGCTGCCGCTGGCCCTGTCCGCCGCGCCCGCCGCGTCCGACCTGCAGGAAGGTCGCGATTACGAGCGCATCGCCCAGCCCGGCCCGTTCCAGCCGCTGGCCGGCAAGATCGAAGTCGTCGAAGTGTTCGGCTACACCTGCTCGCACTGCGCGCACTTCGAACCGCAGCTGGTCGCGTGGACCGCCAAGCTGCCCAGCGACGTCCGCTTCACTGCCGTCCCCGCTGCCTTCGGCGGCCCCTGGGATGCCTGGGCCACCGCCTACTACGCCGCTGACCAGCTGGGCATCGCCAAGCGCAGCCATGGCGCGGTGTTCAAGGCCCTGCACGAAGACCGGAGCCTGCCGATGCAGAACGTGTCGGCCGAAGAACTGGCGACCTTCTACACGCAGTACGGCGTCACCGAGGCGGCCTACGTGACCGCGCTGAAGAGCGAAGCGGTACAGGCCAAGGTCACCGCCGCGCGCGATTTCGCCCGCCGCACCCGGATTCCTGGCACCCCGAGCCTGGTCATCAACGGCCAGTTCCTGGTCAAGGGCAACAGTGCCGAAGACCAGTTGCGCATCGCTTCGGCGTTGATCGCACAGGCCCGCTCCGGCAAGGCCCGCTGAACCACGCGCCATCCACACGCGGTGCCCATGCGCCTGCGTGTCATCATTCGTTCCTGGCCGACGCCCGACGCCGGCCTCAACCATTGCTGGAGAAGCTTTGATGAAGACCCGTTTCGCCCTCACCCTGCTGGCCCTGCTGCCTGTCCTCGCCGCCTGCAAGGCCGACGACGGCACCGCCAATGTCGCCGCACCGGCCGAAGCCACCCCGGCCGCCGAGACCGCCCCGGCAGCGGATGCCGCCGCACCGGCCACCAGTGAACAGGCTGCCGGCACCGAGCAGGCGGCGGGCAGCGAAGCCGCACCGGCGGCGGCCAACGACGCCCCGATGCGCCTGACCGGCCCGGAACCGGTGGCCGGCACCGACTACGTGGTGATCGAGAACGGCCAGCCGTTCCAGCCGGTGGCCGGCAAGGTCGAAGTGGTCGAGATCTTCGGCTACGTCTGCCCGGCCTGCGCCGCGTTCCAGCCGCTGGTGGGCCCGTGGAAGGCCGGCCTGCCGGGTGATGTGAACTTCATCTACGTGCCGGCCATGTTCGGCGGCACCTGGGATGACTATGCCCGTGCGTTCTATGCCGCGCAGACCTTGGGCGTCCAGGAAAAGACCCATGAAGCCGTCTATGCCGCGATCCACGCCGAGCAGACCCTGAAGGGCGAGCGCGGCCGCGATTCGGTCGACGATATCGCTGCTTTCTACGGCAAGCATGGCGTGGATGCCAAGCAGTTCAGCGCGGCCATGAGCAGCTTCGCGGTCAACGCCAAGACCAATGCAGCCAAGCAGTTCGCCCAGCGCAGCAAGATCTCCGGCACGCCGTCGCTGATCATCAACGGCAAGTACCTGGTGAAGGGCAATTCGTTCCCGGACTACCTGCGCATCGCCGACCACCTGATCGCGCGTGAGCGTGCGGCCAAGGCCGGCAACTGATCCCGGACAAGCGCATCCCGTCGTGAATTCCCCCACATCACGCACCCTGCGCCTGCTGACGGCCAACATCCAGGCCGGCTCGAGCACCCGCCGTTACAGCGACTACGTGACCCGCAGCTGGTCACATGCGCTGCCGGCGGGTCGCAAGCGCAGCAGCCTGGATGCGATCGCCACGCTGGCCCGCGGGCACGACATCGTCGGCCTGCAGGAAGCCGACCCGGGCAGCCTGCGCTCGGGTTTCACCAACCAGACCCACTACCTGGCCGAACGCGCCGGCTTCAATTACTGGAGCCACCAGCCGAACCGGCGCATGGGCGGGGTGGCCTCGTCGGCCAACGGCCTGCTGAGCCGTCTGGAGCCGGTGGAAGTGCAGGACCATGCCCTGCCCGGCCGGATCGGCGGGCGCGGCGTGCTGCTGGCCAAGTTCGGCGATGGTGCCGAGGGGCTGGCGGTGGCGGTGGCGCACCTGTCACTGGGTGCGGGCTCGCGGTTGTCGCAGCTTTCTTTCATCGCCGACATGTTGTCCGACCACCCCAACGCGGTGCTGATGGGCGACTTCAACTGCCTGGCCGAACGGCCGGAAATGCAGGTGCTGTACCAGAAGACCACCCTGCAGCCTCCGGGCTGCGTGGTGCCCACCTTCCCCAGCTGGCGCCCGGACCGGGCCATCGACCACATCCTGGTCAGCAGCAACCTGCAGCAACGCAGCATCGAAGCCGTCCCGGCGGCGTTCTCCGATCACCTGGCCCTGGCCATGTCGATCGACGTCCCGGCCAGCGCCCTGCGCTGAAAAAGGGGACGGAGGGGATTAAGTCGTTTTCAGCCAAGCAAGCGAGCCGAAAACGACTTAATCCCCTCCGTCCCCTTTTTACGCCATTGATGATGCGAATCAGTCCCATTATCATAGTGTGATCGTGATCGCACAGGATGGTGCGGGCGCGCCTAGCTCTCCCCACTTCCCGCTCCGTCTGGCCACCAGGGATCCCCGGCCAGGCGCCTGTAGCGACCTGCCTGGTTGATGCCAATGACCCGTCCCGCCCCCCTCGCCCTGCGCCGCCTGCCGCAGGCCCTGATGGTTGCGCTGTGCAGCCTGGCTGCCACAGCTGCGTTCGCGCAGGACACCGACACGCCCGATGGCAGCGCCGCCACCACGCTGGATGGCATCGTGGTCAAGGGTGAGCGCGCCGAAGGGTATTCGGTCCGCCGTACCTCGGCCGGCACGCGCTTCGACCTGGCCCCGCGCGAGATCCCGCAGTCGATCAGCATCATCAGCCACCAGCGCATCGAGGACCAGAACCTCGACGACATCATCGACGTGCTGGCCAACACCACCGGCGTCAGCAGCACCCAGTCCGATACCGAGCGCACCGAGTTCTACGCGCGCGGCTTCTACATCGACAGCTACCAGTTCGATGGCCTGCCCACCCAGATGGTGCAGAACTGGAGCTACGGCGATTCCGGCCTGGACCTGGCCCTGTACGACCGCGTTGAAGTGGTTCGCGGCGCGACCGGCCTGCTGAGCGGCGCCGGCAATCCGTCGGCTTCGGTGAACCTGATCCGCAAGCACGCCGACAGCGCCGAACTGACCGGCAACGTGTCGGTCAACGTCGGCAGTTGGGGCCGCACCCGCAGCACCGTGGACGTGACCACGCCGCTGAACGCCAGTGGCTCGGTGCGCGCGCGCGTGATCGGCAGCTACCTCGACACCGAATCACAGATGGACCGCTACAACCAGCACAAGACGCTGGGCTATGCGGTCATCGATGCCGACCTGACCCCGGACACCCAGCTCAGCGTGGGCTACGACTACCAGCAGAAGCGCGCCAACGGCGCGACCTGGGGCGGCTTCCCGATGCTGTTCTCCGATGGCAGCCCGACGCCGTTCGACGAAACGTTCAGCGCCAACCCGGGCTGGACCTACTGGGACACCACCAGCAAGCGTCTGTTCGCCACGCTGGAACACGCCTTCGCCAACGACTGGAAGGTCAAGCTCGGCGCGACGCACGACACCACCAAGGCCGACGACAAGCTGTTCTACCCGGCCTACAACGACTGGACCACCGGCGCCTCGCTGCTGGACAGGAACACCGGCGCCGGCGTTTCGCCCTCGGCCGGTTTCTACAACACCGAGCGCAAGGTCAACGCGGTGGACGGCTTCGTGGAAGGTCCGTTCCAGCTGTTCGGCCGCGAGCACCAGTTCATGGCCGGCCTGAGCTACAACAAGCGCGAGTTCGCCAACTACGGCGACTACCAGGTAGGCTGGGCGCCGCTGGACAACTACCTGGCCGGCGTGGGCAACTTCCCGGAGCCGAACTGGGCCGCCACCCTGCCGTTGCAGAGCGAAGGCACCATCACCCAGAAGGCCGGCTATGCCGCCACCCGCCTGTCGCTGGCCGATCCGCTCAAGCTGATCCTCGGCGCGCGTTACACCGACTGGGAGAGCACTGGCGAAGGGGCCGACCGCTCGCACAAAGTCACTACGCCGTACGCGGGCCTGGTCTTCGACATCAACGACACGTACTCCACCTACGCCAGCTACACCGAGATCTTCCAGCCGCAGACCGCGCGCGACCGCAGCGGTAGCTACCTGGATCCGGTGGACGGCAAGAGCTACGAGATCGGCGTCAAGGGTGCGTGGTTCGACAATCGCCTGAACGCCTCGGTCGCGGCCTTCCGCATCGAACAGGACAACGTGGCGCAGGTCACCAGCGAGCCGATCCCCAGTCGGCCGGGCGAGTTTGCCTACGTCGCCGCGCGCGGCACGGTCAGCCGTGGTTTCGAGTTCGAGCTCAACGGTGAGCTGGCCCCAGGCTGGAATGCCACCTTCGGTGCGTCGCGCTACGTGGCCAAGGACATCAACGACGCCAACATCAACACCAACCTGCCGCAGACCACGATCAAGCTGTTCACCAGCTACACCCCGCAGTCGCTGACCGCACTGACGGTCGGCGGTGGTGCCAACTGGCAGAACGGCATCTACTACCCGGTGCCGGCTTACGGCCGCATCGAGCAGGACGGCTACGCGCTGGTCAGTGCCTTCGTGCGCTACCGCCTCTCGCCGGAGTTCAGCGTGCAGGCCAACCTCAACAACCTGCTGGACAAGCAGTACTTCTCGCAGATCAACGGCTACGGCGCGTATGGCGATGGGCGTAACGGCTCGCTGACGTTCACCTACAACTTCTGAGTCTGGCAAGTGACGACCAACGGTCGTCACCCACCGATGCAGGCAGGTGCGGATCGAAAGATCCGCCCCTGCCTGCATCAGAAGCGCAGGTCCGCGCGTGCGTACCAGTAACGACCACGCGGGATGTCATACGTGGACGCGTCGTAGCCGTTCAACGAGCACGACAGGCAGATCGGCGGATCCTTGTCGAACACGTTGTTCAAGCCCAGGCTCAGCTGCAGGCCCTTCATCCAGTCGACCTTGTAGCCCACCTGCATGTCATGGAAGGTGGTGGCGGCCAGCTTGTTGGTACCCGCGACCTGGTCACTGCAGATCGGGAACGCGGAGGCATCGCCGCACTCTTCAGTAAGCTCGGAAATGTGCCGCACCGTCCACGAGGCATTCCAGTTGTCCAGCGCCCACGACACGCTGGCATTGCTGGTCCATTCCGGGATTGAACTATCGGCCACTTCCACGCCCGGTTCCTGCGGCTGGCGCTGGCCGGCCGCGCCGAGTGCCTCGTAACGGCCAACGAAGGTGTTCTGCCAGCCCAGCTTGAACTGACCGATGTCGGTCTGCGGCAGGGTGTAGAACAGGTCCACGTCCCAGCCATCGGTCTTGATCGAACCCAGGTTGGTCAGGCGGTTGTTGAAGCCGCTGATCGCACCGGTGTTGGCGCGGGTGATGCCGTTGCAGTACAGCGGGTCCAGCGAATCCACGCACAGGTCCAGCTGGGTCTGCGCGTTGATGGCCTGGATGGCGCCCTCGATGGTATGGCGGTAGAACGTCACCTCCACGTCGAAGCGCTCGGACCATTCGGTGTTGTTGGCGAACCAGGGACTCCACACGAAGCCGGCACTGAAGCTGCGCGAGTGCTCCGGATCCAGCTCGATGTTGCCGCCGGTGGTGACCGATATCTGCGAGTTGGCCGACTGGAACCCGGTCGGCACCCCGAGCGCGGCGCAGTTGGCTGCATTGCCGCGCGGTGCATCGCCGCCCAGGCCGATCGAGCACGGATCGAAGAGCTCCAGATCGCCACGCGCAGCCGAACCGTACAGTTCCCCGATGGACGGTGCACGGAAGCCTTCGGCATAACTGGTGCGCAGCACGAAATCATCGGTCACCTGCCAGCGCAGGCCGTACTTCGGCGTGAACTCTCCACCGAAGGTGGAATAGTCCGAGTAACGTCCGGCCAGGCTCAGGTCCAGCTTTTCGCCGAGCGCACTCTTGGCGAAGATCGGGATGCTCAGCTCCAGGTAGGCTTCGTTGACGTCGTAGGAACCGGACGTCGGCAGTGACGGGACCCCGTTGTAATGGCCGATCACGGTCAGCGGATCGGGCTGATAGGAACCCTCGTACTTGCGGTACTCGTAGCCCGTGGCGAACGCCACCGGGCCGGCAGGCAGGGTGAACAGCTCGCTGGAGAGGTTGGCAGTGAACAGGCTCAGCTCGTTCTGGCTGCGGTCGCGTACCACCGGCTGGATCCACTGCAGCATGGCAGGGGTGATGCTGCCTTCCCCACTGAAGATATCCAGCGGAACGCACCCGGGAGTGGCCGCACAGATCGCCGGATCGCCGAGCGCAAGATTTACGTTGTAGATGTTGTAGCTGCCGTAGTTGGTCTGCTCAGCCTTGTTCTTGCTGTACATGCCATTGACGTCCCAGAACCAGCTGCGGTCCGCCGCCTCGAAGTCACCGACCAGGCCGGTTGCAAAGTAGCTGGTAGTGACCTCCTGCTCGAACACGCGCGCACCGCCCTCCACCGGGCGACGGCCAATGAACTGCAGGTTGTCAGAGGAAATCAGATCGAAGCCGAACGGGTTGTAGGGATTCAATGCCGAGACGGTGATGTTGTCCGCCAGCGCGTTGCCAGTACCCGCATTGGGGCCCAGCCCCAGTGGCTCCGGCGCCGCCTGGTTGGTCGATTCACGTCGGTTGCCCAGCGCCTTCACATACCACTGCATGTTGTCGGTGATGTCGAAGCGGAACTGACCAAAGATGCCCTTGCGCTCAGAGGGCGTCAGCAGCAGGTTGTACTGCGCGTAGTTGAATCGATCGGCGCTGGTGAAGCAGTGGTAATCATCCGTGCGGCTGCAGCCAGCGCTGCCATCGTAGGTGGGCGTACCCGAGCCCACGTTCGGGACCAGATCCTGCGCCGCCCCGGTGTTGGGATCAACGAACTGGAAGCGCCCCTGCGGAATGCTGCCACTGCCGAACGACAACCCTGTGCCCGGTTTCGGCAAGCGTGACTGGTCGCGCGTATTCGCATACACCGGATCCTGCTTGGTATAGCTGGCGCCCAGGAACAGGCTGTAGCGATCACCCTGGGTGCCCCAGGCCAGGTCGATGCCCTTCTGCGCGCCATCGCCCTTGCTGTACTCGCCGTAGTTCATCGTCACCTGGGCGCCATCGAAATTGCGGCGGGTGATGATGTTGACCACGCCGGCAATTGCATCGGAGCCGTACAGCGACGAGGCGCCGTCTTCCAGCACTTCGATGCGTTCGACGATGGCCAGCGGGATGGTGTTGAGGTCGGTCGCCGAGCCGACACCGGAGGCGGACGATTCGTTGACCCAGCGGATGCCATCGACCAGCACCAGCACGCGCTTGGCGCCCAGATGGCGCAGGTCGACCTGCGCCGAGCCGGCACCCACGCCGCTGCCATCGGGCGGGAAGCCGAAATTGCCGGACGAGTTGAACTTGGCATTCAACGCCGAGCCGGAACCGGTGAGCTGCTGCAGCACTTCGCCGATGGAGGTCAGGCCGGTGCGTTCGATTTCAGTGCGGGTGAGGGTCTGGATTGGCAGGTGGCCTTCGACCTCGGCACGCTTGATGCGCGACCCGGTCACTTCAACACGATCCAGGTCAGTGGCGACACGGGGCGCGTCCTGTGCCATGACGTTGACGGACGACATCAGGCCGACGCACAGGGATACAGCGACCGCCAAGGGGCGGCAATGCAGGTTGTTCATTCGCTTCTCTCTCTCCAGATGGGCGTGCTAATCAACTGCGGAAATCACACAGCGTCCTAGTTGTAAACAACTTGTAAAACATACGGCGTGACCTGCTCCTCGCTTTCACCCGGGCTGCACAAAGCCGAATTGGGGATGCGCGATAGCTGCAAAGGACCCCGCGCGCTCGCGTGAACAGCGGAATTCAGGCGTCAGCAGCTATGCTCCCCGCATGACTCGACACTCTCGCCCTGCCCTGTCCCTGCTTGCCGCCGCTGTGCTGTCCTGCGCCGCGCCAAGCGTCTCTGCCCTGTCCTCCGATGCCCAGCGCGCGCAGCTGAAAGCGGCCATCGCCGATGCCGAACGCGGCCAGTTCAATGCGGCCCAGGCCGGCACGCTCAGCCGCAATCCGGCGTACGGCTGGCTGGAATACGCCAACCTGCGACGCAACATCGAAACGGTCGGCAATGACCAGGCCCAGGCCTTCCTCAAGCGCTACGACGGCCAGGCCGTGGCCGCCACGTTCCGCAGCGTGTGGCTGCCGGCGGTCGCCCGCCGCCAGGACTGGTCGACCCTGCTGGCCAACTGGGCCCCGACCGAAAACGTCGGCCTGCGCTGTGCACAGCTGACCGCGCGCCAGGCCACCGGCAAGGCCGATGCGCAGTGGACGAGCGAGGCGCAGGACCTGTGGCGCAAGGCCGGCAAGTCGCTGCCCGATGGCTGCGATGCGGTGTTCGCCGTGTTGCAGGCGCAGGGCGGCATGACCGACGCATTGCGCTGGGAGCGCGTGGACGCCGCCGCCGATGCCGGACAGCCGGCAGTGATGCGCAGCGCCGCGCGTGGCCTGCCCGCGGCCGACCTCGCCCTGGCCACCGATTACGCCGCCTTCGTCGATGCGCCCAGTGCCAAGGCCCTGAACTGGCCGCGCAACGAGCGCAGCCGCCGCATCGCCACCGATGGCCTGCAGAAGCTGGCCAAGGCCGATCCCGATGCCACCGAACAGCAGCTGCCGCAGTACGCGCAGGCGCTGGGCCTGAGCGCGGACCAGCAGGCCCAGGTGCGCTACCAGATCGCCCTATGGACCGTCGCCTCCTACCTGCCCGATTCGGCGCGCCGCCTGAATGCCGTGCCGGATTCGGCGTATGACGAGCGCCTGCACGAATGGCGCGTGCGCGAAGCGATGTCGCGCGGTGACTGGCCGGCCACGCTGGCCGCGATCCGCAAGATGGGCCCGACCCAACGGGCGGACTCGCGCTGGACCTATTTCGAAGCCCGCATGCTGGAAAAGACCGGCCAGGCCGCGCAGGCCAGGCCGGTGTTCGCGCGCGCCGCCAGCTCGCCGACCTTCCATGGCTTCTTGGCCGCGGACAAGCTGGAACAGCCGTACATGCTGTGCCCGTGGAAGCCCAACGACAGTGCATCGGCGCGTGCCGCCGTCTCACGTGACCCTGCCATCGTGCGCGCCATGGAGCTGTACCGCATCGACCGCGCCAGCTGGGCAACGGCCGAATGGAACAGCGCGCTGGCGAAGTTCGACGACACCCAGCGCCGCCTGGCGGTGGAAGTGGCGCAGGAAAACGGCTGGTTCGATCGCGCGGTGTTCTCGCTGGGCAAGCAGCCGGACGAACAGCGGCTGTACCACCTGCGCTTCCCGTTGCACCACGATGGCAGCATCCGCCGGGAAGCCGCGCGCAATGCGATCGATCCGGCGTGGGTGGCTGCGGAAATCCGTGCCGAGAGCATCTTCAGCCCGAATGCCCGCTCGCCCGCCAACGCCATGGGCCTGATGCAGGTCCTGCCGACCACCGGCGCTGCGGTGGCCAGGAACATCGGGCTGACCAACTACGGTGGCGCAGCCAGCCTGTACGACCCGGACACCAACATCGCCATCGGCACCGCCTACCTGCGCCAGCTGATGAACAAATATGACGGCCTGCCCTACGTCACCATCGCCGCCTACAACGCCGGCCCCACGCCGACCGCGCGCTGGCAGACCCAGCGCCCGGGCTTTGATCCGGACCTGTGGATCGAGACCATCAGCTACAAGGAGACCCGCGAGTACGTGGCCCGCGTGCTGGCCTTCAGCGTGATCTACGATTGGCGCCTCAACGGCGATGCGCTGCCGCTGAGCGACCGCCTGATGGGCAAGCTGGTGGATAGCCGCAAGAAGTTCACCTGCACTGCCGCGGCGGGTGCCAAGGCGGACTGAGCTGCGGCCGGTAATGACGGCCAGCGGCCGTCACTACCGAAGGCGGGGTAGCGCCGAGCCATGCTCGGCGAGCGCAGGGCAGGCAGAAGCATGACGGCCAGCGGCCGTCACTACCTGAGGCAAACCCGCCGTATCATGGGCGGCATGAAGATCTATCTCGTCGGCGGCGCGGTGCGCGACCGCCTGCTGCAGCGCCCCGCCGGTGACCGCGACTGGATGGTGGTGGGCGCCACGCCCGCACAGATGGAGGCCCAGGGCTTCCGTGCGGTCGGCCGCGACTTCCCTGTCTTCCTGCATCCGGATACCGGCGAGGAATACGCGCTGGCACGCACCGAACGCAAATCCGGCCGCGGCTACCGCGGTTTCGTGGTCGATGCCGATCCGTCGGTCACGCTGGAAGAAGACCTGCAGCGCCGCGATTTCACCATCAACGCAATCGCCTGCGATGAAGACAGCGGCACCCTCGTCGATCCGTATGGCGGCGTCCGCGATATCGAAAACCGCGTGCTGCGCCACGTCGGCCCGGCCTTCGTTGAAGACCCCCTGCGGGTGCTGCGTGCGGCGCGTTTCATGGCCCGCTTCGCCCCGCTCGGCTTCACCATCGCCGATGAAACCATGGCACTCATGCGCGATGTCGCCGCCAGTGGCGAGCTCGACGCGCTGGTGCCCGAACGGGTGTGGCAGGAACTGCGCCGCGCCCTGGCATCGGAACGTCCCTCTGCGTTCCTGCGCACGCTGCACGATGCCCACGCGCTGGCGCCGATCCTGCCCGAGCTGGCCGCGCTGTACGGCGTGCCGCAGCGCGCGGAGTACCACCCGGAAGTGGATACCGGGGTGCACCAGGAAATGGTCAGCGACATGGCCGCGCGACTGGCGCCGGACGATGATCTGGTCGGCTTCGCCGCGCTCACCCATGACCTGGGCAAGGCGCTCACCCCACAGGAAGAATGGCCGCGCCACATCATGCACGAGCAGCGCGGGTTGAAGCCGCTGAAGGCGCTATGCGCGCGGTTGAAGGTACCGGCCGAGCACCAGCAGCTGGCCGAAGTGGTGTGCCGCGAGCACCTCAACGTGCACCGCATCGACGAGCTGCGCGATGCCACCGTGCTGGAGCTGCTGGGCCGCTGCGATGCCCTGCGGCGGCCGGAACGCATCGCCCGCATCGCGCTGTGCTGCGAAGCGGACAAGCGCGGCCGGCTCGGCTTCGAGGACAGCGACTACCCGCAGGGCGACACCCTCAAGCGCCTGCACCGCGCCGCGTTGTCCGTGCAGGCGCGTGACCTGGATACGACCCACCTGCAAGGCCCGGCGATCGGCCAGGCGCTGGCCAGGGCGCGCATCGCCGCGATTGCGGCGGCACGCTGAGCCGACGCCAGCCAGCAGCGATCCTCAGCGGGCTTCGCCGCGGGTGAACGCGTCGGCGCGCTGCTTCAACTGCACCACCGCATCGGGAATCATCTCCATGCCCAGGTCGAAACCGGGGTTGAGGACGATGCCGACGCCATCGGAAATCGCGCTCAGCAGCCAGCGCACTTCCACCTGCAGGGCGTTTTCGAACTGCGGCAACTGTTCACTCCACGCGCTGGCACGTTCAACGGCGGAGAAGATGGCGAACATCGGCTCGTCCGCTTCGCTGGTCAGCACCAGCGGATTGATCGACTCATCCCAGTCCGCGTCCGGGCCGACCGGCTTGTCCAGCAGCACGAACACCTGGTCGCCCAGCAGGCTGTCCAGGAAGGCCGGCGCCTGCAGGGTGCCGTCCTGCGCCTGCACCAGGCGCACTTCCAGATCGTTCAGCGGTTCAAAGGGGGCTTCGGCTTCCACGGTTACTCCTGGTTGCGTGCTGACACGCGTGATCGATACGGCGACTTTAACAGGCCGCGACGTTGTCATCCTGTGGACTGGCGCCGCCCCTCGCCGATGACCTCACCCGGCACGCGGGGCGGCCTTTGCCTGCGCCACGCAGCCGGGCTGCGAGAGCAGCCAGCGGCTGGCGGCAGTCACCGTGGCCGCCTCCCCCTCGGCGGGCTGGTCCGGCATGATCGGTCCGCCATCGCCCATGCCGTTGCGGTCGGCCATCAGCGTGTCGGTCAGCAGGAAAAGCGTGCCATCGGGCAGGCGGATGGAGGAGTTGGAGGTGGCAAACCCGGCCGTCGGCGCGCCAAAGCTGCGCGAGTCCGGACGCCCACGGAAGACCAGCGCAGTGGCTTCGCCGGAACTGGCGGTGCGTTCTCCCAGCAGCACGGCGACCGGCACACCCGGCTCACGCAGGCGATAACCGGATTGGCCGAACCCCAGCATGGGGCGGCCTTTCACCATCAGCGTGCCGTCGTGCGATTCCCACGGCACATTCGGTCCCGCGCCGCGCAGCATGCCAAGCACCTGGATGCCATCGCCGGGGATCCGCAACAGCGGCTCCACGCCCAGCAGCATCGGCCACATGTTGCCGCCGGTGTTGTTGCGCAGGTCGACGATCCAGCCGCAGCGCGGGCTGGAATCGGCATCGCGCACGCGTCGTTGCAGCTCCACCGCACGCTGCACCGACTGCCGTGCCTGCTCGGCCGGCGTGCTGGCCGGGGCCGGGGAAAAGCGATCGACCGCCACCCAGCCAAGCCGGCGATCCAGCGTGGCAGGCAGGCCGCCGCGCCCCATTGCGGTACCCGCACCAGGCACCGCGTCGAGCGGCGCGGGAAGCTGCACGGCGCCGGCGGCTACCCAGCGTCCATGGCCCTTCGAACTGCGCTGGATGGCGGCATCCAGCAAGGAGCGCACCCGTGCGGGATCGCCGTGCGCGCGGGCGATATCGGCGCGCACGGCCTTCCAGTCCACGGTCTCGCGGTACAGCGCCCGCTGTTCCATCAGGTCCAGCATTTTCGCCAGCGATTCGGCTGACGGAACGTCCACCGCCTGCGCTGCGGCAGGCACCAGCATCATCGCAACCACCCACGCACGCCTACCGGCCATCGCGCTACATCCATGTAGAGGAAGCCGGATGATACGTGAACGCAGGGCGGGACCGCGATGGCTGGGGGATCCCGCCGAGCAGGGCTCGGCGCTACCGATACGCCCATGGCAACGCCGGGCCGTGCCCGGCGGAATGCTTCACCAGTCGAAGCGCAGGCCGATGTTCCCCTCCACGCTCCTGCGTTCGCGGTTGCGGTCCTCCAGGTCCTGCGTGTAATCGGCCACCGCGTACGCGCTCACGTTGCGGTTGAAGCGCCCCACCACGCCCACGCCGACTTCCCACGCACTGGTCTCCTGCCCCGCCACGATGCGGTTGCTGCCGAAATCCACGCGGTTGTCGCGGTCCAGCGTCTTCCAGTAATCGAGCTTGAAGTATGGCTGCCAGCCGTTGTCGGCCAGCCCGTAATCGCCGGCCAGGCGCAGGCCGATGCGGCCGGTCCAGGCGTTGTCGGCATCGAAGCGGATCGCCGCCACCGCATCGGCCGCATCATCCAGCGACTGTCGCTGCCAGATGACCTGCAGCTGCGGTTCCAGCCACCACGACGACTGCCCGAGGCGCAGCAACGGCTTGCCTGCTTCCAGCGAGGCACTGGTGCCATCGCCGCGGACGTCGATGCCCAGCCCGCGGGTGGACCACGCCTGCCCGCGGTAACGGCTCTGCATCACCACCGCATCCAGGTAGCCGCCGGCGGTGCCGACGCCGGTCCAGCTCAGGCCCACGTGCTTGTCATCCAGCCGGGTCTGGCCCACGTGCACGTTCTCCCAGCCCAGCGCCAGACCGGTGATGCGTCCGGTGGCGCGGGTGCGGCCGACGAACACGCCCCACTCGTTGCGGAAGCTGCCGTCGTCGCTGGCGTGCAGATCGAGCCCGGCCTGCAGTCCCTGCAGGTCGCCATCGAAGCCGGTCAGCGCATCACCATTCCAGTGCTGCTCCTCGCTGCTGCCGATCAACCGGCCCCATGCAGCGCGTGCGACGCCCTCGCCCGCCAGCAGCCGCTGTTCGCCCTGGCGTTCGTGGAAGGTGCCCAGTGAGGCCTGCGATACGGTGCGCAGCAACGACGGCACCACCGTATAGGCCGGTGTTTCCAACCGGTAGATCGGGGTCACCGCGGCCTGCGACGGGCGTGCGCCGGGCGTCGGCGGGGTGGCCAGCGGGCCCGGCACCACGGCGACCTCATCGGGCACCGGTGGCGGCGTGGTGATCACCGGCGGTGCAACCGGCGCGGGCTCCGCTGGCGGCGCCGGCGGGGCCGGTTCGGGCGCGACCGGGTCCGGGTCCGGCGCACCCGGATCAACCGGAACATCCGGCGGCGGTGGCGGTGCCGGCGGCAACACCGGGGGCGGCGTGCCAAGGTCTTCCGGCAAGGCCGGCTCGGGCAGCGGTGGCGTGGTCGGCGGCGGTGCCGGCGCCGGATCCGCGCTGGCCACGATGGTCGAACGCAGATACCAGTTTTCGACCGTGCCGCCGCTGACCCCGCCCTTGAACAGGAAGTACTCGTAGGCGCCGGCAGCGACCGGCGAGAACAGCGCGAACGCATCCGCGCTGGTGGTGGCGCCGTTGCCCGCCTGCACCAGCAGGATGCCATCGGCGATCGTCGCCCCGCCGCCGCCGCCGGCGTTGATCACCCCGATGCCGGTGGTGCCGGTGCCGGCGCCGCCGGCGATCACCAGGCGGTCACTGGCCGAGCTGTCATCGCCCAGCACCGTGTCGAGGTACAGGCCACCGCCGTTGCCGCTGTAGTTGCCATTGATGGTGAACACATCGCCGGCCACATCATTGCTGCTCATGTCGATTCGGCCGGCATTGAGCACGCTGGCCAACGACCCGGCAGTGAACGCGGACACCCCGGTGGCCCCACTGGCAAACAAGGCACTGGTGGCGTCGATATCCAGCGTCCCGCTGGCGGTGCCCGCATCACCCAGCACCAGCGTGCCATCGAAGGTCATCTGGCTGTCGTCGGCCAGCGCGATGCGTTCCCAGCCGGTGTAGCGCGCTACCGCCGTGGTCTTGACGTTGTCCATCGCCAGCGCGTCGGTGCCGCTGCCGCCGTCCAGCCTCGGCACCGCGCCCAGGTGCGATTCGTTGAGGCTGGACAGCCGCGCGGTGTCGTCGCCCTCGCCCATGTCGATGAGGTCGTGCACCACCCCGCCGCCGCTCCAGTCCAGGGTGTCGTTGCCCACGCTCATGCGGATTTCGCCGCGCACCGTGCCGCCGGTGACGGTCACCCTGTCATCGCCGCCACTGACACTGATGTTGCCGCCGATGTAGCCATCGGACAGGATGATCGTGTCGCGGCCGAAGCCGGTGACCAGGTTGCCGTCGATGGTGCCGCCGGACATGTCGAACACGTTGTTGTCCAGCTTCATGTTGACCCGGCCGATGCGACCGCCGGTCATTTCCGCGTAATCGCCATCTTCGAACGCACCGACGATGCGACCGCCGGCCATGCGGAAGGAATCGAAGTTATCCCCCTGCAGCAGCGCGCCGATGCTGCCGCCACTGACCTGCAGGCTGTCGGCACCGTCGCCCTGGTCCAGCGAGGCCAGGCTGCCCGCACTGAGCACGGCGACATCATCCCCGCTGCCCTGCGTGGCCGCGCCTGCCACGGTGCCGCCCTGCAGTTCCAGCCGATCGTTGCCGGCGCCCTGCGCCAGCGTGCCGCCGATGCTGCCGCCGGTACGCAGGATGGCGGTGTCATTGCCGCCGCCCTGGGTGACATTGCCGATGATGGCCCCGGAGAGATCGACCAAGTCGTCACCGCCGCCCATGACCACGGCGTCGGCGTTGCCCACGTCGACCACCGCACCTGGCAGCAGTCGTACCGAGCCGCTGTCCGTGGCGTTGCTGCCGGTGCCCAGCGTGCTGGTCCACGGCGTGGGCGGGGTGGCATCGCAGACCGTGCTGGTGCCGGTGGTGATGCAGTCGGCACTGACGTTCAGGGTGGCCACCAGCAGCGCGGTGCCTGCCATGGCCCGCACGTGGAGAAGGTTTGAGATGCTGAATGCAAGCCGGGAAGGTACGGGACGGTGCATGGGACGTTCTCCAACATGGTGATCGGAAGAAACGAAATGCGACTCAGCGTGCCGGCCTCGACGCCCACCCCGTGCACCGCCGGCTTGCTGCGGTTGTCCCCGGACTGTCCCCTGCGTCAGCTACCGTAATGGGGTCCTGCGGCCGCAGTCTGACATTGCGGCCTACGTAGTTTCCACAGTTTAAATGCGATGGCTTTCACACATTAAGCGTGAATACGCGTGTCTCTCACGTGGCTGCGACATTAATGAGCGGGTTCATATCTTCAGGTAGATACGGCGCGTATCCAGCCACCACGCCACCGCCCACCATGCAGCGACGAAAGCCACCGCGACCAGCAGCGAGGCAGTTGCCAGCTGCGTCGGCAGTGCGCCGGCGGCGGCGTTCCAGGCTGCCTGCCAGAGGCCGCTGGCGCCGAGCAGCACTGACGTCACCGATGCGCCGAGGTACACGGTGATGGCATTCACACCGAAGCGGCGCCCCAACGCCGGCCAGCCACGCTGATCGATCAGCCAGTGGGCGGCGAGCAGGGCGATGATCGCCAAGCCACCCGTCCAGAGCACATAACTGGGCGTCCACAGATTCTTGTTGAGTGGCAGCCAGGCTGCTGCCGCCAGGCCGATCGCCAGCAGCAGCGCACCGCCGATGGCCAGCCGCAGCGTCTGGTCGGCGCGCAGCATCTGCCCCGCCAGCAGCCCCAGCAGCGTGGTCGCCAGCGCCCCCAGCGTGCTAACCAGCCCTTCCGGATCATGGCCCAGCCCTGTCGCCGCGTCGTACTGGTAGATCCACGGGGCGAACAGCGCCGTGTCCAGCCGGCTGACCGGGTTGAGCAGCGGCGACAGCGTATCGGCACCCAGCAGGATGCCCGCGTAGCCGGCCAGCAGCACTGCCAGTGCCGCCCACTGCAGCCGCTGGCGCACGTACGCCGCCAGCAACCCCACCAGCGCCGCGCATACCGCGATGCGCTGCAGTACGCCCCACAGGCGGTAGTGCGGCAGCTCCAGCAGCCACCACGCCAGCGCATGAAGCAGCAGGCCGGCCACCAGGATCCGCAGCGCGCGGGTCAGCACGCCGCGCGCCAGCGCAGGCCGCGCCACCGCGTTCGCCGCGCGTGGCACCACGCTGAACGCCATCGACACACCGACCAGGAACAGGAAGAACGGAAACACCAGGTCGGTCGGCGTGCAGCCGTGCCATGCCGCATGCAGCAAGGGCGCATGCACATGGCCCCAGTCACCGGGATTGTTGACCAGCAGCATCGCCGCCACGGTGATCCCGCGCAGCGCATCGATCGATGCCAGGCGCGCGCCGGCGGCCGTGCTCATGCGGCTTCGTACTGCCCGGCAATCCAGGTGCCACGCACCTGCAGGGCATCGTCCAGCAGCACCAGGTCGGCCTGGAAGCCCTCGGCGATATGCCCCAGTCGGTCGTCCACGTTGAGGAAGCGCGCCGGGTAGGTCGAGGCCATGCGTGCGGCTTCGGCAAGTGGCTGGCCGAGCAGCTGCACGGTGTTGCGCACCGCGGTGGCCATGTCCAGCGCGGAACCGGCCAGCGAACCGGCCGCGTTGCGCACCACGCCGTCCACGGCGGTGATGATCTCACCGTACAGTTCGTAACTGGGGTCATCCGCACCGACCGGCGGCATCGCATCGGTCACCAGCAACAGGCGACCGCGCGGCTTGGCGGCCAATGCCACGCGCAGGCTGCCCGGATGCACGTGCACACCATCGACGATGATGCCGACCCAGCTGTCGCGGTCTTCCAGCGCGGCGCCCACCGCACCCGGCTCGCGGCCCTGCAGCGGTGACATCGCGTTGTACAGGTGGGTGAAGCCACGGATACCGGCATCCAGCCCGGCACGTACTTCTTCATAGGTGGCCGCGGTGTGCCCGGCGGCGACGATGACGCCGCGCTCCACCAGCGCGCGGATGGTCTCCAGCGGCACCCGCTCCGGCGCCAGCGTGAGCAGTGTCACGCCATTGTCCAGCGATGCCGCCAAGGCGATTTCATCGGCATCCGGCACACGGAACTTGCTGACGTCGTGCGTACCTTTGCGCGCCGGCGCGATATAGGGACCTTCCAGGTGGATGCCGATCACCCCGGGCACCGCCTGCGCGATGGCATCGTGGGTGGCGGCGATCGCCGCGCGCATCACCTGCAGGTCATCGCTGATCAGCGTCGGCAGCAGCGCGGTGGTGCCGAAGCGGCGATGCGCCGCGGCGATCGTGCGCAGGGTCGCCACGTCCGGCGTGTTGTTGAACAGCGCGCCGCCGCCACCGTTGACCTGTACGTCGATGAAGCCCGGCAGCAGCCAGCCGCCACCGAGGTCCACCTGTTCGTCGGCCGGTCCCAGCTGCGGCGCCGCGTCGGGCAGCACCGCGCTGATGCGGCCCTCTTCGATCACCAGCGCGAGGTCGTCGCGGAACTCGTCGCCCACCAGCATCCGGGCATTGCGCAGCACCTGCTTCATCAGACGGTCTCCGTGACCTTGTTCAGATGCGGCGGCAGGTCGGGGTTGTGCCCGCGACGCAGCGCCAGCGCGTTGATCGCGCGGTAGAAGCTCTGCACGGTCAGCAGCGGCGCGCACAGCGGGTGCGGCGCGGCTGCCACCGGCAGGTCTCCGCCCGCCCCGGCCAGCCACACCTGCGCACCACGTGCGGCAAACTCATCGGCCACCGCGCGCGTGCCGGCACCGGTTTCATCCGGCTGGGCGAAGGCCAGCACCGGGAAGCCCGGCCCGACCAGCGCCATCGGTCCGTGCTTGACCTCCGCCGAGCTGTACGCCTCGGCATGCAGGCCACAGGTTTCCTTGAACTTCAGCGCGGCTTCCTGGGCCGCGCCCAGGCCGAGGCCACGCCCCAGCACGAACAGATTGGAGGCCTCGACCAGGCCCTCGGTGACCGCGCTCCAGTCCGCCTGCCACGCCTCGCGCAGTGCCGCCGGCAGCACATCCAGCGCCGCGCGCAGCGCGCTGTCCTGCTTCCAGTACGCGGCCAGCTGCAGCACGGCGGCCAGCGAGGCGAGATAACTCTTGGTCGCCGCGACGCTGCGCTCGGCACCGGCGTGCAGCGGGATCACCGTATCGGCCAGCTGCGCCAACGGCGAATCCTCCACGTTCACCAGCGCCACCACGCGCGCGCCGGCGGCCTTGGCCGCTTCCGCATTGCGCAGCAGGTCCGGACTCTTGCCGGACTGGGAAATCACGATGAACAACGCCCCGCGCAGCTGCAGCGGCGCGGCATACACCGACCCCACCGATGGCGAAGCCGACGCCACCACCAGCCCCAGCTGGGTTTCCAGCAGGTACTTGGCATAGGTCGCCGCATGGTCGGAACTGCCGCGCGCGCAGGTCACCACGAACGGCGGCGGTGCAGCGCGCAGGCTGGCGGCGAGGGTTTCCATCACGCCATGGTTGCGCGCGAACTGGGCCGCGATGACATCGGCCGCCTCGGCGGCTTCGCGGAACATCAACGTGTCGGCAGGGGCTGGCAGGGACATGGCGGTACTCAAGATGGATCGGAAGGAAGGACGCGCGCGGCGGCTGGTCGCATCGGTGCGGTCGAACCGCGCACCACCAGCTGCGGCACGAAGCCCTGGTTGTGCAGCGGCGACGGCGCATCGTCATACGCATCGCTGCGCAGCTGCGCGATCAGCAGGCGCGCGGCATGCCGGGCGATGTCTTCGGTGGCCTGCTTGGCGGTGGTCAGCGGTGGCCAGGACTGGCGTGAGAACGGACTGTCCTCGAAGCCGGCGATGGACAGGTCGTAGGGCACGTTCATCCCGGCCGACTTCGCTGCCGCCAGCACGCCGGCGGCGATTTCATCGTTGGAACCGAAGATGGCGGTCGGCGGCTCGCGCAGCGCCAGCAGGCGCCGTGCGCCGCGGAAACCATCGTCGAAGGTGTAATCGCCCTGCACCACCAGGTGCTTGTCCACGGTCATGCCGTAATCCTTCAGCGCCGCCTCGTAGCCGGCATGGCGCTCCACCGATGAACGGTGCGAACTGCCCCCCCACAGGAAACCGATGCGCTGGTGGCCAAGCTGGATCAGGTGCTCGGTCACTTCATAGGCGGCTTCGCGGTCATCGACGAACACACAGGCGCCGTCGGCGGGATCTTCGGTGGCGGCGATGATGCGCACCAGCTTGATGCCGCGCGCGGTCAACGCCTGCACCAGGTCGCGGCGCTCGGACATCGGCGCGGTCAGCACCAGCCCGGCAAGCCGCGAGCGCTGTACCCAATCAGCCAGCTCTTCGGCCAGCAGCGGCGAACTGGAATCGCAGGGGTGGATCTGCAGCCCGAAGCCGGTCTCGCGGCAGGCCGCCAGCACGCCGTTCTGCACGCCGATGATGTGGTATGGGTTGGGGTTGTCATACACCAGCCCGACCACGAAGGTAGTGCCGCTGCGCAGGTTGCGCGCCGAGGGATCCGGCTCGTAATCCAGCTCGGCCACCGCACGCAGCACCCGCGCGCGGGTGGCCTGCATCACCGACGGTTCGTTGTTGATGACGCGCGACACGGTCTTCAGCGAGACCTTGGCCTTCTCGGCGACGTCCTTGATTGTGGCTCTGCGCATTGCCGTTCCCCGCGGTTGATCCGTGGCGTCCATGATCGCCGATCAGGCAGCGTCGCGCGGCAGGCCCGCGCGGTGCCCGATGGTCGAATAGAACAGGATGTACAGGTAGCACGGGACCATCAGCAGCAGGAACACCAACTGGAAGTCGACATGCTGCTTGAGCACGGCAAAGGCCTGCGGAATGATCGCACCGCCGGCGATACCCATCACCAGCAGCGCCGAGCCGGTCTCGGTGAAGCGGCCCAGGCCGCGGATCGCGAGCGGGAAGATCGCCGGCCACATCATCGCGTTGGCGAAGCCAAGCAGTGCCACGAAGGCGACCGACGCATAACCATGGGTGAAGTAGGCACCCAGGCAGAACAGCACGCCGAGCGCGGCGGAAATGCTCAGGTAGCGCGACTGGGAAACAAAACGGGGGATCAGCAGCAGGCCCACCACGTAGCCCACCAGCATCGCCCCCAAGGTAAGCGAGGTGAACATCTTGGTCTGGTCCAGCGGCAGGTCGAAGCCATGACCGTAGGTGCCGATGGCATCACCCGCCATGACTTCCACGCCCACATAGACGAACAGGCACAGCACGCCCAGCCACAGGTGCGGGAACTGGAAGATGCTGCTGCGTTCGATCCCGCCCTTGCCGGCCGGTGCGGCATTGGCCTCGGATGACTTCAGTTCGGGCAGCGGCGAGAACAACACCGCTACCGACAGCACCACCAGCAGCGCGGCCATGCCCAGGTAAGGGGCATGGATCTTGGCGGCAAAGTCGTTGAGCAGTGCCGCGCGGGTTGCAACGTCGGCCTGCTCCACCGCAGTGGAAAGATCGCCCACGCCATGCAGCACCAGCGTGCCGATCAGCACCGGCGCGAGCATGCCGGCGACCTTGTTGCAGATACCCATCAGCGCGATGCGGCGTGCGGCGGTTTCAATCGGCCCCAGGATGCTGATGTACGGATTGATCGCGGTCTGCAGCAGCGCCAGGCCGCTGCCGATGATGAAAAGACCGCCCAACGCGCCCGGATACCAGCGTTGTGTGGCGAACTCACCAAAAGTGGCTGCACCAGCGGCCATCACCAGCAGGCTCAGGCTCAGTCCCTTCTTCATGCCGGTACGGCGCAGTATCCACGAGGACGGCAGCGCCAGGAAAAAATAGGACAGGTAGAACACCATCAGGACCAGGAAAGCGCCCACTTCGTCGAGCTCGAAGGCCAGTTTGACGAACGTGATCAGCGGTCCATTGAGCCAGGTGAAGAAACCGATCAGGAAGAACAACACGCCGACGATGGCGATGGACGTGGTGACGCTGGTACGCGCACCTGCAGCGTGGACGGCGGACATCGGCAAGGCTCCTGCTGCGACGGCGCGCGGGGCGTCGTCGACGAATGGCTGGGAACAACGTTGTCACATTCTTTCGACGGGCGTGGGGACTTTGTCAACTCGCAAAATCATTGCGGCTGCATTTGCTGCAACGCCGCATCGGCGCGAAAGCGCGATGCAATGACACTGATCGTCATCGCAGGTCCCCGCGCAGCGGGGTTGTCCGGCGTCCTGGGCAGACCTGCGTGTAATCGTTTTCTACGGAAACCGGTCCCCGCAGTGCAGCAACGAAACTTTCACGGAATCGTTGACATCGTTGTCAACACCGCTTCATATTCCGCTCAACGGCGGGTCAATCATGGCCCGCACTCCGCAGGAGCCCGCGTGACCGCTGCCAGCCATCCCGCCCCCGCCCATGTCCTGTCCGCCGATGCGTCAAGCTTCCTCGCGGCGGACGTCGGTGGCACTCATGTCCGGGTGGCCCGCGTGGAGGCCAGTGGAGACGCCGCGCATCCGGTCCGGGTGCTGGACTACCGCAAGTACCGCAATGCCGATCACTCCGGCCTGGGCGCGATCCTTTCGGACTTCCTCGGTGACGGCATGCGGCCGGCGCATTGCGTGGTGGCCACCGCCGGCTACGCCCGCGAAGACGGCACGGTGATCACCGCGAACGTGCCCTGGCCGTTGTCGGCGCGCCAGCTGGAATCCGAGGTCGGCGTGCAACACGTGCACATCGTCAACGATTTCGAGGCCGTGGCCCATGCGGCGGCCCAGGTCGATGCAAGCGGCGTGCTGCAGCTGTGCGGGCCGGGCAGCGCGCCGATCGGCCCCACGCTGGTGGTGGGGCCCGGCACCGGACTGGGTGCGGCATTGTGGATTCCAACCGCGCACGGTCCGGTGGTGCTGGCGACCGAGGCCGGCCAGGCCAGCCTTGCCGCCAGCGATGAGCTGGAAATGGCGATCCTGCGCCACATGCTGCGCGGCCGCTCCCATGTGTCGGTGGAGCATGCGCTGTCGGGCCCCGGCCTGATCAACCTGTACACCGCGCTGTGCGCACTGGAAGACCAGCCCGCCATGCTGGGCACCCCCGATGCGGTGACCGCTGCCGCCATCGCGGGCACCGATGCACTGGCGCGCAGGGCGCTGGACGTGTTCTGTGGGCTGCTCGGCAGCACCATCGGCGACATGGCCCTGTTGTACGGCGCCCATGGCGGGGTCTACCTGGCCGGCGGGATCCTGCCGAAGATCCGCGATTACCTGCGTGCCAGCACCTTCGTGGCGCGCTACCTCAACAAGGGACCGATGAGCGAAGCGCTGCAGCGGATCCCGGTGAAGGTGGTCGAACACGGTCAACTAGGCGTCATCGGCGCGGCCAGCTGGTATCTCGGCCAGCAACCCCGCTGACCGCACGGCGCGCTGGAGCGCGTGGCGACCTGGACGAACGACGCGGTACCCGGAACACGCAGCACGCTGTACCCGGAACACCCGACCCGCCGGCCGCGGCGAGGTCGTACGACAGCAACAACCACGCGCCGACGCGGCGAAACTTCGTGTGATGAGGAGAGACATCATGAACACCCGCAAGTCCGTACTTTCGGCCGCCATCGTCGGCTGCCTGGCCTTCAGTGCCCACGCCCAGCAGACCCAGACACCGCAGGACCTGGACACGATCACCGTGGTCGGCATCCGCGCCAGCCTGGAAAAATCGCTGGACACCAAGCGCAACAACGTCGGTGTGTCCGAAGCGATCACCGCCGAGGACATCGGCAAGTTCCCCAGCACCAATGTCGCCGAAGCGCTTTCGCAGATTCCCGGCGTCACCCTGGACCGTCGTTTCGGCCAGGGCGAGCGGGTCAGCATCGACGGCACCGATCCCAGCCTCAACCTGTCCTTCCTGGATGGCCACCCGGTCGCCCAGGCGATCTGGTTGTACGGCGAACAGCCCAACCGTGGCTTCGACTACACCCTGCTGTCACCGCAGATCCTCGGCCGTGCGGAGATCATCAAGTCTTCCGAAGCACGCCTGACCGAAGGCAGCCTCGGCGGCACCGTGCTGATGCACACCCGCCAGCCGCTGGACCTGAAGAAGAACGAAGTGGCCGCCTCGGTGGGTTACAGCTACAGCCAGCAGGCCAGCGAAGGCAAGCCGAACGCTTCGGCGCTGTACAGCTGGAAGAACGACGATGAGACGTTCGGCATCGCCGTTTCCGCGCAGCATTACGAAGAAGCGATCGACCGCCAGGGCATCGAAGTGTTCGGCTACGCCAAGGCCAGCAGTTTCACCAATGCCCCGGGCGTGGCTGGCGATGTGGACGTACCGAACTCGATAAATGCCGCCTGGTTCCAGCAGGAGCGCAAGCGCGACAGCGCCGTGGTCAACCTGCAGTTCAAGCCGACCGAGGAACTGGAGTTCAACCTCAGCGGCCTGTACATCAAGGAAAACTTCGACAACTACAACCAGTCGATGTACTCCTTCCTGACCTGGAACGATGGCACCCGCAACGCCATCGACCAGCTCGGCGGCGTGCGCAACGGCGTGGCCACCAGCGGCCACTCCAATGCCAACGCAGACGCCACCAGCGGCACGGTCATCTATGACAACAACGTGCGCGAATCCGAAGTCACCACCAAGGGCCTGGACCTGCGTGGCGCCTGGAAGGGTGAAGGCTGGGGCGTCAACGGCCAGGTCGGCCAGAGCAAATCGGAAAACAAGAACCTGGCGCAGTACTTCATCGAGCCGGTGTACAACGGCGCCTACAGCTGGAGCGTGGATGACGGCCTGACCTTCGACGACCCGGCCGGCGCGCGTGATCCGGCCAACTGGGGCGCCCCGGGCGGCTGGCTCGGCAACAACGGCATCTTCGCCACCGACAGCAAGGACACCTACGCGCAGCTGGACTTCAACGTGCAGTTCGACAGCGTGTTCAACCAGCTGCAGTTCGGCGTGCGCCACGGCAAGCACGAAGAAAACTTCGAGCTCAATGTCTACGGCGGCGTGCGCACCGGCACCCTGGCCGACGTCGGCACCATCGGCCTGACCGACGGCATCCAGGGCTTCGGTGACGACCAGTCCCGCCACATCCAGGTGGGCCGTGACAACGTGCTGCGCTGGGTCAAGGGCAGCCCGCTGGACTTCGCCAACCCGGATCCGTCCAGCTACCTCAACAACAGCTGGGCACTGGAGCAGACCAACAACGCGGCCTATGCGCAGTTGAACTTCTCCAACGGCCCGCTGCGCGGCAACGTCGGCGTGCGTTACGTGGATTCCAAGACCGACGGCAGCGGCTTCGTCTACGGCGGCACGCCGACCCTGACCGACCTGGACAGCAAGTGGCAGACCCGGAGCAAGAAGGAAGACTTCGTGCTGCCGTCGGTGAGCCTGGCCTGGGACACCGACAGCGACTGGGTGTTCCGTTTCTCCGGTGCGAAGGTGATCGCCTGGGCACCGTACAACCAGATGGTCAACAACACCTTCCTCAACGATACCCAGCTGACCGGTTCGGGCGGCAACGCCGACCTGTCGCCGTATGAGTCGTGGAACTTCAACGCGTCGGCCGAGTACTACTTCGCACCGCAGGCGGTCGTGGCGTGGTCGATCTTCTACAAGAAGATCGAGAACTACATCGACACCTCGGCCACCATCGAGCGCCAGTACAACTCCATCCGCGATACCTCGCCGCTGACCTGGGACAGCATCGTGGGCACCAACGGCTGCACGGCAGATGGTTACTGCGACTACAGCATCCAGCGTCCGCGCAATGCCGGCAGCGGCCACGTCAAGGGCTTCAACCTGAGCTTCCAGCAGCCCTTCGGCGAGAGCGGGTTCGGCCTCACCGGCAACTACACCTACGCCAACGGCGAGAACAACACCGGTGATCCGCTGCCCTACCAGTCGCGCAACGCCGTGGCCTTCAGCCCGTACTACGAAAAGGGCCCGCTGAATGCCCGCCTGACCTACAACTGGCGTGACAGCTACCTGGCCGGCGGCTACGTGGCCGGCGCAGCGCCGGCAAGCGTGGACGACTACGCCGAACTGGGCGCCAGCATCGGCTACACCTTCAACGAGAACTGGTCGCTCACCGTCGATGCGCAGAACCTGCTGGACGAGACCTACTTCCAGTACCTGGGCGACAAGGAGCACCTGGCCGGCAAGTACAAGAGTGGCCGCCGCTACATGGCCACGGTGCACTTCAAGTTCTAAGCTGCAGCTGGCAATGTCCCATCGCAACGGGCCCGGTCATCCGGGCCCGTTGCATGATGGGGACGGTAAAACGGGAGGCACCGGCCAAACGTCGGCGCCCCGCCACCACAGGAGTCACCTGATGCGCTTCACCTCCCTGACCCCGCTGCTGCTGTGCCTGGCCATCGCGCCGCTGGCGCGCGCCGCCGATGCACCGGCCATCGACAACGCCCCCGGCCCGTTGCTGCGCGACGGCAGCCTGCCGCTCATTCCCGCACCGGCCCACGTGGAACGCCTCGATGGCGCGCCCTTCAAGGTGGAAGCCAGCACCCCGGTGTGGGCGCGCGGCGACGCGGCCACGCGCGTGGCACGCCAGTTCAGCACGCTGTTGCGCGACAGCGGCGGCCCCACCCTGCCGGTCAAGAACGGGAACGGCAAGAACGGCGTCAACTTCGTGCTCGACACCGCGCTGAAGACCGGCGCCGAAGGCTACCAGCTGCGCTCCAGCGGCGACGGCGTGACCGTTGCCGCGGCGACCGAAGCCGGCCTGTTCTACGGGGCGGCGACGTTGTCGCAACTGTTCACCGGCAACACCGACGGTGCCCTGCCGGCACTACGCATCGACGATGCCCCGCGTTTCAGCTGGCGCGGCCTGATGTTGGATTCGGCGCGGCACTTCCAGAGCCTGGACGAGATCAAGCAGGTGCTCGATGCGATGGCCGCGCACAAGCTCAATACGTTCCACTGGCATCTCACCGATGACCAGGGCTGGCGCATGGAAATCAAGCGCTACCCGAAGCTGACCGAGGTCGGCAGCTGCCGCATCCCGGCCGGCGATGGCGGCCGCGATCCGGCCACCGGCGCAGCGCGTCCGTACTGTGGCTTCTACACCCAGCAGCAGATACGCGAAGTCATCGCCTACGCCGCCGCCCTGCATATCCAGGTGATCCCGGAGATCGACGTGCCGGGCCACGCCACCGCCGCCATTGCCGCCTACCCGGAGCTGGGCGTACTGGATACGCCGCTGCAGCCGCTGAGCGAATGGGGCGTGTTCCCCAACCTGTTCAACACCGAGGAAAGCACGTTCACCTTCCTGGAAAACGTGCTGGAAGAAGTCATCGCCCTGTTCCCGTCGAGCTACGTGCACGTGGGCGGCGATGAAGCCGTCAAGGACCAGTGGATCGCCTCGGCGCGCGTGCAGCAGCGCATGCGCGAACTGGGCGCCAGCGATGAAATGCAGATGCAGAGCCATCTCATCAAGCGTCTGGAAACCTTCCTGGAACACCACGACCGGCGCCTGATCGGCTGGGACGAAATCCTCGAAGGCGGCCTGCCGCCGCAGGCCACGGTGATGTCCTGGCGCGGTACCGAAGGTGGCCTGAAGGCGGCCAGCGAAGGCCACGACGTGGTGATGTCGCCGGTCACCGACATGTACATGGATTACCTGCAGACCTCATCGCCGAACGAGCCACCGGGCCGTCCGTTGCTCACCACGCTGGCCCGCACCTACGCCTTCGAGCCGGTGCCGGCTACGCTGGCGGCGGACAAAAAGCACCACATCCTCGGCCTGCAGGCCAACATGTTCACCGAACACACGCGCAGCTACGCGCGCCTGCAGCACAACCTGTTCCCGCGCCTGGCCGCGGTGGCCGAAACCGGCTGGAGTCCGGTGCAGCAGCGTGATTTCCGCGACTTCCTGGCCCGCCTGCCTGCGCAGCTGCAGCGCTACCGCGCGTGGGGCCTGGCCTATGCACAGACCCCGTTCGAGGTGGCGGTCGAGCATCAGGACGACCGGCGCGCCGGCAGCGTGCAGCTCAGCCTGGCCAATCCACTCGGCTATGAAGTGCGCTATCGCACCGATGGCCAGCCGGTGACCGCGGCTTCGCCGTTGTACGAAGCACCACTGCAGGCCCGGCTGCCGGTGACCGTGCAGGCAGCCGCGTTCTTCAACGGGCAGCCACTGGCTGCTGCGCCCAGCGTGGCCGCGTTCACCGCCCGGTCGCTGCTGACCCGCCACGACGACGAACTGCTGACCTGCCCCGGTCCGGGGCAACTGTTGCTGCGACTGGAAGACGATGGCCCGGCCGATGGCGAGCGTGCGGTGTTCAACGTCAATATCTTCAACCCGTGCTGGCGGTGGGCGGACGCCGACCTCACCGGCATCCGTACGTTGAACGTCCGCGCCGGGCGCATCCCTTATTACTTCCAGTTGGCCCACGACGAACCACAGCGCAAGTTCGAAGCGGCCACGCGGGCACACGGTGAAATGAAGATCCGCCGCGGCGACTGCAGCGGCCCGGCACTGGCCGAAGTGCCGCTGCCCGCCAGCGTCGGTGCCGATGGATTCGTGACCCTGGAAGCGGGATTGCCGAAGCAGACGAGCGGCAAGGGCGACCTGTGCATCAGCTTCACCGGCGACACCCGGCCGGCGATGTGGGTGCTGGACGAAGTGACCCTGGCCCGGTAACACAGGGCCAATGCCCGGCGAACGCAGTAGACCCGGTAGCGCCGAAGGCAGCGGCAGGAGCCGCTGCCAACGTCGCTTGCGACGGCCCGGAGGGTGCCGGTCAGGAGGGCCGGCATCGCCATGCTCGGCGAGCGCTGCGGCGCTTCAGGCAGCCCGCCGAGCATGGCTCGGCGCTACCCCTACCCTCGTCCGGCGTCAGCCGCGCAGGCGCAGCAGCAGGTCCCGCCACGGCGTCAGTGCCGTGGCGAGGCCGGCCACCACCCCGACGGTATTGGCCAGCGCATCAGCCGGGTCGGCCATGCGGGTTTCGGTCAGCGCACCTTGGGCGAACTCGATGCCCACACCCATCAGTACCAGGCCCATCGCTGCCCACAGCAGCGCACGTCCCCGCTTGAACACCTGCACCGCACTCCCCGCCAGCAGGAAATACGCCAGGAAGTGCTCCACCTTGTCGCTGCCCTGCGGCAGCGCCAGCGGTGGCGGCGGGATCAGGCAGACCACGATGACCGTCAGCACCGCGGCCAGCCACACACCCAGCCAGAACCGCGGATGGCGCAGTGGCTTGAGCCATAGGCCGCTCACAGCCGCCAGCTCAGGTCACCCAGTTCGAAGGACGGTTCGAAATCCACGTCGCGCTGCAGGCCGATCACCTGGAACCGCTCGCCCATGCCGCTGGGCAAGGTGAGCTTCTTCACCTCCTCGCGCAGCTGTACACGGCCCACGTCGTCGGTGCGCTCATCGGCCAGCGCCAGCACCTGGTCCAGCCCGTTACCGAGCAGGAAACTGGCCTGGCTGCAGTAACCGGCCAGGTCGAAGCCCGCGTGCAGGCCGGCTTCGGCCATGGCGGTGAAATCCACCGACGCGGTGATGTCCTGCAGGCCCGGCCACAGGTAGACCTCGTTGTGGACATGATGGCGGTAGAACGCGCGCACCGTGCCGTCATCGCGTTCGGGCAGGTAGTACTCGCCGCGGTTGTAACCGTAGTCAACGAACAGCATCGCGCCGCGCTTCAGGCCGCCGGCCACCGCCTGCAGCCAATAGGGAAGCTGCGGCAGCAGTTCGGACCGGTAGCCATCGGCGAACGGCTTGTCCAGGTAACGCTCCAGGTGCCGCACCGCGCCGCTCAGCAGCATGTCCGCCGGCGCCGTGGCACGCACGAACTGATCGTTGGCGTCCAGCGCCACGGTTTCTTCGTAGACCTCGCCTGCGCTGATCACGAAGCGCGGCGTAGGCAACGCGTCGATCACCTCATTGGCAAACACCACGCCTTCCCAGTCGTCGTCGAACGGCCGGTCCAGCCATTCCACCCGCCCGCCGATCTCCGCCGGCAGGTTCTGCTGCAACCGCTCGCGCTGGCGCTGGCGCAGATCGGCGCTGGGCTCCAGGATCGCATAGCGCGCCGGCAATGCCTGCAGTTCCGCCAGCCGCAGCAGCAGCGCTTCGGCGAAGGCACCGGTGCCGCCGCCCAGTTCCAGCATGCGTGCCTGCGGCCCCAACTGGTCGAACAGCGGGGCCAGCGCATTGGCCACCGTAGCGGCGAACAATCCGCCCATTTCCGGCGCGGTGGTGAAATCGCCGCCGGCGCCGAATTTGCTCGCGCCCGCGCTGTAGTAACCCCATCCGGGCGTGTACAGGCACAGCTCCATGAAGCGCGAGAACGGGATCGCGCCGCCCTGCGCACGGATTTCATCGCGCAATGCGGCCGCCAGCTGTTCGCTGTGGGCCAGGGCATCGGTATCGGGCAAGGGAAGGGTGGACTGCATGGCGTCTTCAAATGCGGTGACAATGGTGCACAGGATAGCCGAGCCATGGAGTTCCCGATGACCCCTCCCGCCCCCGTGGCCCTGATCACCGGCAGCGCGCGCCGCATCGGTGCGGCCATTGCCGGTCATCTGCACCAGGCTGGCTACAACATCGTGCTGCACGCCAACCGCTCCAGCGACGAGCTGCAGCAGGCCGCTTTCGCGTTTGAACTGGCCCGGCCGGGCAGCGTGCTGGCGCTGCAGGCCGACCTGCGTGACAGCGACGCCCTGGCCGACCTGGTCGACCAGGCAGTGGCCCATTTCGGCAGGCTGGATGCGCTGGTCAACAATGCCTCCAACTTCTTCGCTACCCCGCTCGGGCAGATCACCGCCGAAGCCATCGATGATCTGTACGCGGTGAATGCGCGCGCGCCGCTGCTGCTGGCACAGGCCGCTGCACCGCACCTGCGCCGCAGCCACGGCAGCATCGTCAATCTCACCGACCTGCACGGCAGCCAGCCCATGCGCGACCATCCCGCCTACTGCATGGCCAAGGCCGCGCTGGAAATGGTGACCCGCGCACTGGCACTGGAGCTGGCGCCCAAGGTGCGGGTGAACGCGGTGGCGCCGGGGGCCATCCTGTGGCCGGAAAGCGGCAAGGATGATTTCGCCCGCGAAGCGCTGCTGGCGCGCACCCCGCTGGCGCGCATCGGCACGGTGGAAGAGATCGCCGAGGCGGTGCGCTGGCTGATCATGGATGCAGGCTTCGTTACCGGCCACACCCTGCGGCTGGATGGCGGCCGCACGCTGTCCTGAGCCGCCGGCTTCGGTCGTGACGACCGCGGTGGGTGACGACCGCGGGTCGTCCCCCCCTTTGCCGCTGCGCTCGCCGAGCATGGCGATGCCGGCCGTCCTGACCGGCACCCTCCGGGCCGTCGCAGGCGACGTTGGCAGCGGCTCCTGCCGCTGCCTTCGGCGCTACCGGGGTCGGTGACGACCGCGGTCGGGCATGTCGCGGCATCAGCCCTCGTCTTCGGGGCCCAGCTCCACCACCTCGAAGGCATCCCCGAACTGGCGGTGGGCCCGCCACAGCGCGTCCAGGGTCAGCCCGCTGACCGGATCGACGAAGTCCGGCGCGATGTCGGCCAGCGGCTTGATCACGAAGGCATGCTTCAGCTCGGGGCGCGGAATGCGCAGATGCCCCGGCCCTTCGACGATCAGGTCGCCGTAGAACACCACGTCGATGTCCAGCGTCCGGTCGGAAAAGCGCGGCCCGCTGCGGTCACGCCCGTGCCGGTCTTCCAGTGCATGCGCCCAGGCATCCAATGCGTCAAGGCCCAGCTCGGTTTCGATCGCCACGGCATTGTTGAGGAACGCAGGACCGTCAAAGCCCACCGCCGCCGTGCGATAGGCCGGGGAGACGGTGATGCTGCCGAAGTGTTCGGCCAGGGCGGCCACGGCGGCATGCAGGTGGCGGCGGGGCTGGACATTGCTGCCCAGGCTGAGGAGCACGGTGGTCATGCGGATCATCGGGTGGCAGGGGGGAGGTAATGTCTTCATCACGGCATCACCCGTACCATTGGACCGCACTTGATGGGACGATGCCAATGACTTATTGCGTCGGAATCGACGTGGACGAGGGGCTGGTCTTTGCGGCCGACACCCGCACCAATGCGTCGGTGGACGATGTACGCGTCCATCGCAAGCTGCATGTCTTCGAATACCCCGGCGAGGCGGTGTTCGTGCTGATGGCCAGCGGCAACCTGGCCACCACCCAGCTGCTGGTTTCACGCCTGCAGCGCGACGTGGAAGAGCAGCGCACGCCGAACCTGCGCGGCCTGCGCCACCTGTTCGAGGTGGCCGAGTATGTCGGCGCGCTGCTGGTCGACAGCCAGGTCAAATGCCGCGACGTGGAACACGGCCACGATGGGGTGAACACCCAGGCGACGTTGATCCTCGGTGGGCAGATCGCCGGCGAGCGGCCTGGCCTCTACATGGTCTATCCCCTTGGCAATGCCATCTCCGCCTCGCCCGAAACGCCTTACCTGCAGATCGGTGAATCCAAGTACGGCAAGCCGATCCTGGACCGCATCATCCGCCCGCGGACGCGGCTGGACGATGCCGCCCGCACCGCGGTGGTATCGCTGGATTCCACCATCCGCTCGAACCTGTCGGTGGGCCTGCCGCTGGACCTCGCGCTGGTGCGCCGCGACGAACTGCGGATCGGCGGGCAGCTGCGCCTGAGTGGTGATTCGCCACTGTATGCGGACATCCACCGCAACTGGGCGCACCGGCTCGAACAGGCAGTCGCCGCGCTGCCGCGTTTCCCGTGGGAACAGCAGGCGTGATGCCTGGGTAGCGCCAAGCCATGCCTGGCGAACGCGAAGGCGTGACGACACGGTCGTCGCCCACCCAGAGCAGGAAACGGTCGTCACCCGCCACAGCACCAACATGACAGCCAGCGGCCGTCCCTACCGGTGCGAGCGCAGCGCCTTGGCCACCGAACGGAACACCTGCTGCATCTCCAGCGGTTTGCGCAGCAGGTGAAGGGATACCCCCGCTGGCGCCTCGACAGGCAGCTCGCAGGTGTCATCGCGCAGCAACAGCGCCGCGCCGCGGAATCCCCGCTGTGATAGCTCGGACAACAGCGCGCTGGCGGTCAGCAACTGCGCCCCGCCATCCAGAATGACCAGTGCGGGCATCGTATCGGGCCCCACCGCCCGCAACGCGGCTGCACCATCGGAGGCCAGTTGCAACAGATAGCCCTGGCTGGACAAGGCGTTCCCGAGCAGCGAGAGGCGGGTCGCCTCGGCATCCACCACCAGGATCGATTGGCCCTTTCCGGCCGCCAACGGCTGGCTCGGCGAAGCCGGTATTCCGGCCTGTTCGCTGACCGGCAGGTGCAGGTCGAAGCGCGTCCCGCAGCCCGGTGCGCTGGTGACCACGATCCGGCCGCCGCAGCTTTCCACGATCCGCTTGCAGGACATCAGGCCCAGTCCGGTGCCATCCGGCTTGGTGGTGAAGAACGGACTGAACAGCCGTTCCAGGGTGGGCGCGTCCATGCCGGTGCCCTCGTCGATCACCGAAATGACCAGCCATCGGCGTCCTTCGAGCAGGCCATCCAGGTCCACGCGCAGGGTCAGCCTGCCGCCGTCGGGCATCGCCTGCAGCGCGTTGAGTGCCAGGTTCAGCAGCACCTGCTGCAGCTCGGTGTAGTTGCCATCCACCGCCAGCGCGCCGCCCGCCGTCTCCACCTGCAGCTCGACATCGCTGGGCAGGGTACCGCGCAGCAGCAGCTGCACGGCCTCAAAAAGGTGGTGGACCTGGACCCGCTCGCTGGGCCTGGGAGACCCGCGCACGAAGGACAGCATGGATTCGGCCATCTCGTGGCCACGCCGCCCGCATTCGGCGATGACCTGGGCCATGTGCAGCAGCTGCGGATCCTGCGTACGCGCTTTCAGCAGCTCCGGCACGATCAGCAGGGGCTGCAGGATGTTGCGCAGGTCGTGGCTGAGGCCCGCCGCGAGCAGCGACAGGCTTTCCAGCCGCTGTGCCCGCATAAGTTCGCCCTCCACACGCTGGCGGTCGCCGTTGGCACGGGCGTCGCGCACCGCACGCGCCACCGCTGAAGGCAGCCGTGCCGGCTGGTGCTTGAGGATGTAGTCGCTGGCACCGCGCTGCAAAGCGGCTACCGCGGCGTCTTCACCGGTGGTGCTGGACAGGAACAGGAATGGCAGGTCCGGCTGCGCCAGGCGTACGATGTCCAAAGCCTGGAAGCCTGAAAAGGCCGCCATGTTCAGTTCGGCCAGCACGACGTGGGGCTGGAACGCCTGCAGCGCGTCAAGCAGCTGCGCTTCCTCGTCCACGCGCTGGAAACTGGCGCGCATGCCCGCCGCCAGGATCTGTGCAACGACGCGCTCGGCATCGTCCGGCACGTCCTCGACCAGCAGGATACGCAGATCACCCACCTCAGTTTTCACTGGCATGGCCTCACCCTGGCTACCCACATTGCCGAACCCCCAGCGAACTCCGGAACGCCGCCCCCGCGCCGCGCAACCACCCAGGCCGCGAAGGTCGCGTGAAGCCACTATAGTCCAGGACCGCGGTGTTCAACCAACCGACTTGCGCCATACGCGATCCAGCGCCGCCCAGTCGACGACCCTGCGCGCGCCTCCGGACTCCGGCGCGGGGGGCGGAGCGGCGGCGCGGGACCCGACCGCGAACATAGGCTGGCCGAATGTCCAGTAGGCCACCGAGCCGAGTGCCGCCAGCGTCCCCACCGCCAGCAGGATCCTGCGCCAGCTGGGCGCGCCGCTCGCCACGGGGGGCGCGGTGCAGTCGGAAGCTGGCAGGCTTCTGTTGCAGACCCGGATCGGCAGCAGGGCCCCGGTTTCGGCGGGACCGTGGGTAATGAACGGGGCCGCAATCCGCAACGGCGGTGATACGGCGTGGTCGGTCGCGCGGATCATCAGTCATCCAAGGATAAGCCAGCGCGACATTGCAGCAGCGGGTTCCGCTCCGCGCCAGAGCCAGAAACGGCAAAGGCGCTCACCTGGAGCGCCTCCGCCTTCCTGCCCTGTCGCCGCGCCGGATTACTTCGACGCGGTGCTGGCGACCTTCAGCTGGGTGGAATCAACGCGGGTGACACCCTTGATCCCCTTGGCCGTGTTGACCGCCTTGTCATGCTCGGCCTTGTTGGCGACATTGCCTTTCAGCGTCACCACGCCGTTGACGGTGGTCACGCTGATGTCGGTTGCCGGCACATTGCTGCTGACGGCCAGATCACCCTTCACCTTGGTGGTGATCCAGGTATCGGTGACCGGCTCGTTGGAGTCATGGTTGGCCGCATGGGTGCGGTCCTGCGCCATCGTGGCGTCCTTCCTGGCCGGGTCGTTGGCCATGGCCAGCGGTGCGGACAGCAGCATGCCCAGCCCAATGGTCGCAGTAAGCAGCTTGGAATTCGTCTTCATCGTGCGGTCCTCCTCGTTGGTGCCCGAAGTGTCCCGCAGGCAGCGTCCAGCCCGTGTGCGGGTGCCGTCATGCCGGGGTGAATCAGCGCGTTGCAGACGCCGACCGTTCATGTTTTGCCGGGCGGCGAGGTGCCGGTACGCTGTCCCTCCCTACGCAACGCGGAGCACGCCATGTCTGTCGACCTGCAGGTTGCACTGATCGGCTACGGCCTGGCTGGACGGGTATTCCACGCGCCGCTGATCCAGCATACGCCCGGACTTTCCCTGCACAGCGTGGTCAGTTCACGACGGGATGAACTGCGTCGGCATTTCACCGATGTGCATGTGCGTCCCGCCCCCGGGGACGTACTCGGAGACCCGTCCGTGGATGCCGTGGTGATTGCAACCCCCAACGACCAGCACGCGCCGCTGGCCATCGCCGCACTGCGCGCCGGCAAGCATGTGCTGGTGGACAAGCCCTTCGCGCTGGACACCGCGCAGGCGGAAACCGTGCTGCGCGCTGCGGAGGAAAACGCACGCGTGGTGACCGTGTTCCAGAACCGGCGTTTCGATGCGGACTTCCTTACGCTTCGGCAGCTGCTGGCAAGCGGCGCGCTGGGCGATATCGCCGAATGCCATTCGCATTTCGACCGCTTCCGCCCGCAGGTGCGCGATCGCTGGCGCGAGCGCGAGCAACCGGGCAGTGGCCTGTGGTACGACCTGGGCCCGCATCTGCTCGACCAGATGCTGCAGCTGTTCGGTTGGCCGCAGGCGATCACCGCCGACCTTGACTGCCAGCGCGGCGAAGGCAGCACGGACTACCTGCATGCGGTGCTGCACTATCCCCGCATGCGCGCCATCGTGCATGCGGGTTCGCTGGTCAGCGCAGCAGCGCCGCGCTTCAGCGTGCACGGCAGCAAAGGCAGCTGGATCAAACAGGGACTGGATGTGCAGGAAGCACAGCTGGCCGCAGGCAAGGTACCCGGCGCGCCGGGCTGGGGGCTGGATCCCCTGCATGGCGTCCACTCGGCCTTCGACGACGCGGGCACGTTGCAGCACACCACCGTGGACAACGTGCCGGGTGACTATCGGCGGCTGTACAGCACCTTCGCCGCGGCGATCCGTGGCGAGGGACCAGCCGAGGTCACCCCGGAGCAGGCGCTGCAGGTGATGCAGCTGCTGGATGCTGGACGCCGCAGCGCGCGCGAGGGCCGCACCATCGCGCTGTGATGCGCCTGGTAGCGCCGGGCCATTATCGACGGCTTCTCGCGGTTTTCCCCGCGTCCGCCGAGCATGGCTCGGCGCTACCAGGGCGATCAGATCTTCTTGATTGCGTGCCCGCCGAATTCATTGCGCATCGCCGCCAGCAGACGGTCGCTGAAGCTGTTCGACTGGCGCGAACGCAGCCGCTCGAGCAGCGAAAGGGTGATTACCGGTGCCGGTACATCCAGCGCGATGGCTTCGGCCACCGTCCAGCGGCCCTCGCCGGAATCCTCCACGTAGGGCGCGATGCCGTCCAGCGCCGGATTGCGCTGCAGTGCCTGCGCGCTCAGGTCCAGCAACCACGAACGCACCACGCTGCCGTGCCGCCACACCTCGGCGACCTGGCCCAGGTCGAGTTCCATTTCTTCCTTGCGCTCCATCAGCGCGAAGCCTTCGGCATAGGCCTGCATCATTCCGTACTCGATGCCGTTGTGGATCATCTTGGTGAAGTGCCCTGCCCCGTTCGGCCCCACCCGTGCCCAGCCGCGATCGGCAGCCGGAGCCAAGGCCTGGAACAGCGGCGCCAGCTGTTCCACCGTGGCGGCATCACCGCCGATCATCAGGCTGTAGCCTTCCTGCAGCCCCCACACGCCGCCGCTGGTGCCGCAGTCCAGGTAGAAGATGTCATCGTCGGCGAGCGAACGCGCGCGGCGGATGGAGTCCTGGTAGTTCGAGTTGCCGCCATCGATCACCACATCGCCTTCAGCGAGATGCGGTACCAGCTGCGCCAACGTCTGGTCGACGGTATCGCCGGCCGGCACCATCAGCCACACCACGCGCGGCACCGGCAGCGCGGCGACCGCTTCGGCCAGCGTGGCGAACACCTCCAGCCCTGACTCCGCCGCCCGCGTGCGCGCCGCTTCCATCGGGTCATGGCCCACTACGCGGTGGCCGCCACGCTGCAGCCGCTGGGCCATGTTGGCGCCCATCCGGCCGAGGCCGATCATTGCGATATCCATCTGTTTCACCTTTGCGTTGAGGGACGGCGACCGGCATCGCCGTCGGGTCCGGAATCAGAAGTCAGGCTGCCCGGCAGTCCGGTTGCCGCGCAGTGGCGCAACTGCGCCTGCTGCCAGCGCCGGTACAGCGTGGTAGGCAGATTGTGCACCGTCAGCTCCACCGTGAACGGCGTGCGCGGGTTACGGTCCAGCAGGCGTGCGACATGGAAGCCGATGGGCTTTATACCGCGCGGGTGCACGAAGATCAGGAACTGCCGGTAGAACGGATCGTCCAGCACGGCGTCCATGCGCTCCACCCGCACCGCTTCATCATCGGTGAGCGATGCGCGCAGGGCAGGATCGCGCTCGGCCAACAGCCGTTCGAAGAAACGAACGCCACGGCGTGGCAGCTGCCGGGACAGTTCCCAGAGTTCCCGGTTGCGCTGGTCGTACCAGCCGAATCCGCCGTGCCGCCGCAGCGCGTCGGCCGCCTCGGCGCCCACGTCCACCACGATGAAATTCTCGGCCTGGTTGTTCAGGTCGTCCAGCGTTTCCCGGCCGAGCGCGTGGGTGAGGTAACCCGGCGCACCCATGAAGGCCTGCCGCCCCATCGCCGAGGTGCGTACCGCCTTGCCGTCGGCGAACAGGTCGCCAGCGTGCGCGCCGAGCAGGATGCTGTCGGTGTCGTGCAGGCCGACGAACGTGCCGATGCCGAGCTCATCGTTGTCGAACGCCGTGTCGAACGAGGCATCCCCGTGCAGTTCGCGCTGCGTAGCCAGCTGGGCGACCTGGCGCCCGACACCGCACTCGCTTCGCACGCTGCCCGTGTAGAAAGCCGCCAATGCCTGGCTGTTGCTGCCCGCGGGCTGGTAACCCCGCCCCAGGCTGCGCGTACGCTGCCATCCCTGCGCCTGCGCGCCACGCGCGCCGAAGCCGATCCAGCCGAGCTGCAGGCCTGAAAACCGATAGCCCGGATTACTTTCCAGCGCGTGTGCCGCGCGTCGCGCTGCTTCGCCCACCCGCATCGCGTAGGCACAGACACTGGCCGGGTCGTCCAGCAGGTGCTGCATGAATTCCGCACGCTCGGCAGGCTGCCACTGACGCGGAAGCGTGGCGCGCAGATCACCCTGCGCGTGCGCCTGGCGTAGATCCTCGCGGGTGCAGACAGGGCCGCCGTGCACGTCGGGCGCAGTCACCGCCGCCGACTCGAATCGCCATCCCAAGCGCTCCAGCAGCCCCTGCGTGCAATCCGGCACAGCCGACAGCGCCGAGCCCGGAAGGGCCAGCAGGACCCCCAGCAGCGCAGCTGTGCGCACGCTCAGCGCAGCCCGTCGTCCGTGCCGTCGGATGGCGGCGGATCCGCTGCGGGCGCCGGGGCCGGGGCCGCCACCACCGGCAGGTACTGCTGCAGCCGCTGGAAGAACCGGCCATAGAACTCGCCGTCCTGCACCGTGCTGCTGGCGACCTTCACCAGCGAATCGTCATTGCTGCCGAACGGCAGCGACACCGAGCCCAGCGCGCCTACGCCCACGCTGGCCGAGGTCGGGCTCTTCTTCAACGCGTAACGGTCCTGCACCGCGCTGATGAACACCAGCGCCTGCTCGCCGCGTGGCGCACAGGAAATACGCAGCACCAACTGTTCGTGGTCGTCATCGCGCGGCTGGAAATTCTTGCTGCCTTCCACGCCGGTCCCGTCGGCACGGGCGATCGCATAGCCCTGGCTGAGCAAGGTGCGCCGGGCGGCCTCGCAGGCCTCGGCCGGCGAACCGTCCACGGTGCGCGAGTACATGTCGCCTGAATCAAACGATTCCCGCAGCAAGGTACTGTCGGCCGCACGGCCACCACAGCCGGACAGGCCGGCCATCAGCAATACGGGAGTAAGGAAGACGGCAGTCCGCATGGACGTTCCTGCAGCGATTGACTCGCCGCAGCATAGCGCGCGGTGCGTAAGCGGCAGGTTTACGGCGATGGCGCGCCGGTCCGCAGCGCGCCAGGGGTTGGGCGTGGTTCAGCGCCAGCCCCCCTCCGGGGCCCCCGACGGCATCACCAGCTGAAACCTGCGCCCGCCGACACACTCTGGTCGCTGCCGCTGAAGGCCCCGCCCAGCGATACGCTGACGTTCTTCTTCATGCCCAGGATGCGCTGGTAGCCCACCGCCAGCGCAGTACGGCCGTTCTGCGCGCCCACCCCGGCACCGACGCGGTTGTCCCCGGCCAGGCCGGCCGTGTTGGTCGCCATGCCTGCGTAGGCGGCGGTGATGGCGCCCATGCGGTCCAGTCGACGGTCCAGTTCGTGGATGCGTGCATCGGTGTAATCGCGTCCGTCCTGCAGGCCCTGCTCAAGCTGCTGCAGGTTGACCGCATCGGTGGGCCGCACCCCGGGCGCCACGTTGCTGACCACGCGTTCCTGGCCGGGCGCACCAACCGAATACTCACGGTCGCGGTCGGCGACCGATCCGTTGCCGATCGCCACCGAATCGCGGCCGCTGGCCGAGGCGCCCGCCCCTATCGCCACCGACCCATCGCCGGAGGACTGCGCGTCCTCACCGATCGCCACGGAACGCTCGCCGGACGCATCCGCACCGTCACCGATCACCACCGACCCCGCGCCGCTGCCCGGGGGCAGCGGGCCGCCGTTGCCGGCGCCATCTTCCAGCGCCTGCTCGACCACGCCGACGCGCGCATCCAGGCCGTCCAGCTGCGCCTGCAGCGTGTCCTGCACCGATTGCAGCTGGCCACCATTGATGGCCTCGCGGCTGCCCAGCGCCACCCGGCCGTCAGCCAGGTTGTCGATCACCGAGCCATCGGTACCCCCCAACGACGCCCGCGCGAGCGAGTCATCGTCGTAGGTCAGCACGGTCAGCAGGTTGCCGCGCACCGGATCAATGGCACCGGCGGCACGCAGCTGCCCCATCGACACCGCGTCGCCGTCATCAATGCCATTGGCCACCCCGCTGAGCCGACGCGCCCCATCGGTGCCACTGAAATCCACCGCTTCACCGCCCTTCGCCGCGCCCACGATGACCCTGCCGCTGGCATCGTCATAGGTCACCAGACCCGCCGCACCGGCAGCAAGATCATCCAGCCGCGTATCCAGATCGATCAACTGACCAGCGTGTCCTGACACGGTGCTGTCGAAGGCCGCCAGCGCGTCCCCGACCGTTGCATGGCTGCCGCCCTGCACTGCATACGTAGGCCCCACCACCACGCCGCTGGCAGGATCCAGCGTCGCGCCGCCGCCAAGTGCATCGACCAGCGGCGACAGCTGGCTGACATTCACCGAATCCGCCGCGGCCAGGCCGTTGGACACGTTGACGAGGCGCCGCGCGATGGCATTGCCGCCGGCATCCACGCCGGCGTAGTCGACGACGCTGCCGCCCTTGGCCGCCGCCACCTTCACCGTGCCGGTGGGATCGTCATACGTCACCAGGCCGGCCGTGCCGCCAGACAGTCCATCGACAAGCGCGGTCAGGTTGCCGATGGTGGTGGTGTTGCTGGTCACCCGGCCATCGATGCTGCTGATGTTGCCTTCAGCCGTGGTCACCCGTTCATTGGTGGCGAACAGCTGCGCGCCGTTGACCGCTTCGGTGCTGTCGGCGGCCAACGCGCCTTCCGCCACGCTGGTCAGGCGGCGTGCCTGCGGAGTGCCCGCGCCATCGTCGCCGGCGAAATCAACTGCCGTGCCGCCTTTCGACGCAGCCACTTTCACCGTGCTGCTGGGGTCGTCGAAAGTCACCAGGCCGGCGGTGCCGGAGGACAGTCCGTCGACCACGCTGGTCAGGTTGGTGATGTCGGACGTATTGGTCGTGATGTTAGTTTCGGCCGTGCCGACACGCGTGGTGAGGCCCCCGATGTTGGTGGTGTTGCTGGTCACCCGGCCATCGATGCTGCTGATGTTGCCTTCAGCCGTGGTCACCCGTTCGTTGGTGGCGAACAGCTGCGCGCCGTTGACCGCTTCGGTGCTGTCGGCGGCCAACGCGCCTTCCGCCACGCTGGTCAGGCGGCGTGCCTGCGGAGTGCCCGCGCCATCGTCG
>NZ_JBDJNU010000031.1:0-44044 GCF_039674585.1 Stenotrophomonas lacuserhaii
CCGGGCGGCGCGCGGGGGGGCGGGGGTCCGGGCCGCCGGGGGGGGGGCCGGCCCGCGCCCGGCCCCCCCGCTACCAGGGCGCGACGCTCGCCGAGCATGGCTCGGCGCTACCAGGGCGGGGCGCTCGCCGCGCATGGCTCGGCGCTACCTTGCGGCCTGCTTCCACTCGCGCGGCGACTGCCCGGTCTGCGCCTTGAACGCACGCGACAACGCTGCTTCGCTGCCGTAGCCCACGTCGCCGGCGATGCGCTTCAGCGGCTGGCCACGGCGCAGTGCCTGCTGCACCAGCCGCGTCCGCCACGCCTGCAGGTACTGCCCCGGCGTGCTGCCGATGACCTCGCGGAAGCCTTCGGCAAAGGCACTGCGTGACATCCCTGCACGTTCGGCCAGCGCGTGCAGCGACCACTCTTCCGCCGGCTGCTCATGCATGGCCACCAGTGCGTGGCGCAGCCGTGGATGGCCCATGCCGGCCAGCAGCCCGACCTGGATCTGGCCGTTTTCCATCAGCGTGCGCAGCACCTGGATGATCACCAGTTCGAACAGGCGGTCGAGCATCGCCTGGCGGCCGCAGCGCTGCGCGAACGCTTCTTCGAACAGTACGCCGAGCACCGCGTTGCTGCCCAGCAGGTCGGCCAATGGCAGGCAGACAGGGCTCGGCAACGCGTCGGCCACCGGGCTGCCTTCGCCGGCTTCGAAGCGCAGACCGGCCGTCACCAGCGGTACCTGCGCTCCCCCATCGATGTTGAAATGATGTTCGCGCGGCCGGGCGTACAACAGCACGCTGGGCTGGTCGATGCGCAGGCGGGTGCCATCGCGGTCCGCCAGCTCCACGCCGCCCTGGCTGAGCAGGTGCAGCAGCGGTCGGCTGGCAGCCTGCGCCGGCACCCAGTGGCCGCTGACCTGGCCGCCCTGCAGCAGCCGCGCACTGACCGGGAAGCGGTCGAGCAGGGATTCAAGTCGATCAAGCATGGCTGGACGATCCGTCAAGTTTTCCGGACTCGATGTTGCCACACGTCCAGCCAAGGCGCGCAAAGTACACCTCACCGGCCAACCGGCCACCCCAACAAGGAACTCCGCCATGTCGATCGAAAAGGTTCTCTTCACCGCCCAGGCCACCGCAACCGGCGGCCGCGAAGGCCGCGCTGTTTCCTCCGACAACGTGCTGGACATCCAGCTGTCGACCCCGCGCGAACTCGGCGGCGCCGGCGGCCCGGGCACCAACCCGGAGCAGCTGTTCGCTGCCGGCTATTCGGCCTGCTTCCTGGGCGCGCTGAAGTTCGTCGCCGGCCAGGCCAAGGTCGCGCTGCCGGCGGACACCACCGTGGCCGGCAAGGTCGGCATCGGCCAGATCCCGACCGGTTTCGGCATCGAAGCCGAGCTGACCATCACCGCACCGGGCGTGCCGCGCGAGCAGCTGGAAGAGCTGGTGCAGAAGGCCCACGTCGTATGCCCGTATTCCAATGCGACCCAGGGCAACATCGACGTCAAGCTGATCGTGGCCTGAAAAAAAATGGGCGGATGCCGGTCGTGACCGTGCATCCGCCCATCCCACCGCTGTCGGTCGCAGGGCGACCGCTGGTCACCCCCGACCCCGTCCTGCCCGCCAGCACTCGCTGGCCGTGGGCTATTTTTCGTTGCTCACCAGCTGCACCACGCTGGAGAAATCCAGCTTGCCGCGGCCTGCCTGGTGGTTCATCGAATACAGGTTGCGCGCCAGCTCGCCGAGCGGGATCGAGGCGCCCACGCTCATCGCCGCTTCCACCGCCAGGCCCATGTCCTTGAGCATCAGGTCGCTGCCGAACCCGCCGCTGTAACCGCGGGAAGCCGGTGCGTTTTCCAGCACGCCGGGCCACGGGTTGCACACTTCGGTGGCCCAGCTGCGGCCGGTGCTGACCGCCATCATCTGCGACAACACCTTCGGGTCCAGCCCGTGTGCCACGCCCAGCGCGATGGATTCACCGGTGACCGCCATGATCACGCCCAGCGCCATGTTGTTGCACAGCTTGGCGACCTGGCCGGCACCACTGGCGCCCACATGGAAGATGTTCTTGCCCATCGCCTGCAGGTAGGGACGCGCGCGTTCCAGCGCGTCCTCTTCGCCGCCGACGATGAAGGTCAGCGTGCCGGCGCTGGCCCCGGCGGTACCGCCGGAAACCGGCGCGTCCAGCATCTGCAGGCCACGCGCCGCGGCGGCTTCGGCGACCTTGCGCGCGGTGGCCGGGGCGATGGTGCTGCAGTCGATCACCAAGGCGCCGCCCGGGATGTCGGCCAGCAGGCCATCGTCGCCGAGGTACACGCCTTCGACGTGGCGGCTGGCCGGCAGCATCGAAATCACGACTTCGGCATCGGCCAGCGTATCCAGTGCAGAGGTGGCCGCGGTGGCGCCTGCGTCCACGGCGGCCTGCACGGCGGCCGGCACCAGGTCGAACACGCGCACGGCGTGGCCCGCTTTGGCCAGGTTGGCGGCCATCGGACCGCCCATGTTGCCCAGCCCGATGAATGCAATGCGACTCATGCGACGGTCCTTTCAGCAGCGGTGGCGCCAAGGTCGGCCAGCGGATGCTGGTCGGCCGGCCACGGGGAAATGAAGAAGGTCTCTGCCCACGCCGCGCTGGCGTCGGCCAACGTGGCCGGGTCCCAGCGCGGAGTACGGTCCTTGTCGACCAGCAGCGCGCGGATGCCTTCGGCGAAGTCACCGTGTGCGGCGCAATGCAGGGCCGTCACGTACTCCAGCCGGTACACGCTGGCCAGGTCCGCGCCGGCGGTGCGGCGCTGCAGTTCGAACGCCAGCCGCGCCGAACCGGGCGCGCCGGCCGCGAGCGTCTTCTGCGCGTTCTGCAGCCACGCGTCCTCGGTCTGCAGGGCGCCGATGCGTTCGATGATCGCGGGCAGTTCGTCGCCGGCGCACAGCGTGTCCAGCACGGCCGCATGCGCCTGCAGCGGCCCCGCGGGTGCGTCGCTGGCGAAGGACTGCAGGAGGGTGTCCAGGCGGCCGTGGTTGGCCTCGCTGTCGCTGCCCCAGTCCGCCTGCAGCAAGGCATCGATAACTTCAGCGCGCCGCACTTCGGCAATGTGCACGTCGGCAAGGTCGGCATGGATCGCGTCGCCCGGGCCGAGCAGCGCGCCGGTCAGCGCCAGGAAAAGCCCCCCCTTGCCCGGCACGCGCTGCAGCAGCCAGCTGCCGCCCACGTCCGGGAACAGGCCGACGGTGATCTCCGGGAACGCCAGTTTCGAGCGCTCGCTGACCACGCGATGGCTGGCACCGGACATCAGGCCGATGCCACCGCCCATGACGATGCCGTGGCCCCAGCACAGGATCGGCTTGGGATAAGTGTGGATCAGGAAATCAACGCGGTATTCAACATCGAAAAACTCCGCAGCGTAGGCGTTCTGGCGGATATCCGCGTGGCCTGCCTGGCGGTACGCCAGCATGCTCTGGTGAAGGCTGTGCAGGTCGCCGCCGGCGCAGAACGCCTTCTCTCCGGCGCCCTGCAGCACCACCATCGCGATCTGCCCGTCGCTCGCCCAGGCCTGCAGCCGCTCCAGCAGCAGGTGCGCCATCGGCAGCGAGAAGCCGTTCAAGGTACGCGGCGCGTTGAGCGTGGCAACGCCGATGCGCATGCCATTGGCCGCCACGCGCTCTTCGAACAGCACCGGTGCCTCGTCGACCACGATGTCGGTTTCCCGGGTCATGCGTTCTTCCACTGCGCGCTGCGCTTTTCCAGGAAAGCGCTGACACCCTCGACCTGGTCGGCGCTGTCGAACAGGTCGACAAAGGCTTCGCGCTCTGCAACCAGCGCGGCGGCGTGGGTGCCGGTGCGGGTGGACTGCACCAGCGTCTTGCAGGCGGCGATGCTGGTCGGGCTCTGCTTGCCAGCCTTCTTCGCCCATTCCAGTGCCAAGGCCTTGGCTTCGCCCTTGCCGGCTTTCTGTTCCGCCAGGCCGATGCGCACGGCGGTGTCGGCGTCGATCCGCTCACCGAGCAGGATCATCCGCTTGGCCCAGCCTTCACCGACCAGGCGCGGCAGGTTCTGGGTGCCACCGGCGCACGGCAGCAGGCCGACGGTGGCCTCCGGCAGCGCCACCTGGGCATGTTCTTCGATGATGCGCAGGTCGCAGGCCAGCGCGCATTCCAGCCCGCCGCCCATCGCATAGCCGTTGATCGCAGCGATGGACACGCCGCGGAAGCCGGACAGCGCCTCGAAGGCTTCGCCGAAACGACGCGCGGCTTCTCGCGCAGCGCCCTTGTCACCGGAAGCGAACTGGTTGAGATCGGCACCGGCGGAGAAGAACTTCTCGCCCTCGCCACTGATCACCAGCGCATAGATGGAGCGGTCCGTGTTCAGCGCAGCAACCAGGTCGCGCAGCGCCGCCAGGCTGTGCACGGTCCAGGTATGCGCCGGCGGGTTGTGCAGGGTGATGACCGCGACGTGGCCATCGGCCTCGACCTTCAGGCCGACATGATCGTGGGTGCGCCAATCGTTCATCGCAGTTCCTCTTCGGTGTTGAGCAGGTGGCGGGCGACGATCACCCGCATGATTTCGTTGGTGCCTTCCAGGATCTGGTGCACGCGGCTGTCGCGCAGCAGGCGCTCGATCGGGTATTCGCGGATGTAACCGTAGCCGCCGTGGATCTGCAGCGCTTCGTTGCAGATGGTGAAGCCGGCATCGGTGGCGAACCGCTTGGCCATCGCACACCAGACAGTGGCATCGCTGGCGCCGGTGTCGAGCTTGCGCGCCGCCGTGTGCACCATCTGGCGGGCCGCCACCAGTTCGATGGCCATGTCGGCCAGCTTGAACTGCAGGGCCTGGAATTCGGCCAGCGCCTTGCCGAACTGGCGGCGTTCGCCCATGTAGCGGCGGGCAGCATCCAGCGCCCCCTGGGCGGCGCCCAGCGAGCAGGCGGCGATGTTGATGCGGCCACCGTCCAGGCCCTTCATCGCCAGCTTGAAGCCGCCACCTTCCTCGCCCAGCAGGTTGCCGACCGGCACCCGCACGTTCTCGAAGGTGATGCCGCGGGTCGGCTGGCTGTTCCAGCCCATCTTCTCTTCCTTGCGGCCGTAGCTGATGCCCGGCAGGTCGGCTGGCACGGCGATCGCACTGATCCCGCCCGCGCCCGCGCCACCGGTACGCGCCATCACCACCAGCAGTTCGGTGGCACCGGCCCCGGAAATGAAGGCCTTGGAACCGTTGAGCACGTAGTCATCGCCATCGCGCACCGCCGTGGTCTTCAGCGACGCCGCATCGGAGCCGGCGCCGGGTTCGGTCAGGCAGTAGGAGGCCAGCTTGATGCCGGCCGCCAGGTCCGCGCCCCAGGCCGCGCGAAGCGCCTGCTGGCCCCACGTGGATACCATCCACGAGGCCATGTTGTGGATGCTCACGTACGCCGCGGTGGACGGATCCACGTTGGCGAGTTCCTCGATGACGACGGCGGCGTCCAGTCGGCTCAAGCCGCTGCCACCGACCTCGGGATCCATGTACAGGCCACAGAACCCGAGTTCCCCTGCCTTGGCGATCGCCTCGCGCGGGAAGATGCCCTCCGCATCCCACCGCGCCGCGTGTGGCGCCAATTCCGCCTGGGCGAAGTCACGCGCTGCCTCGCGATAGGCCTGCTGCGCTTCTTCGAGTTCCGTCGTCATCGAGTTACTCATGGCTGGAACTCCGTTGTTACTTGAGGCTGATGGTGGTGTTGACGCCGTGGCCGAGCGTCTCGTCATCGAACCAGCGTGCGGTGATGGTCTTGGTCTGGGTGTAGAACATGACCACCTGCTTTCCGTACGGGCCGAGGTCACCCAGCTTGGATGCCCGCGAACCGGTGAAGGAGAACAGCGGGACCGGCACCGGGATCGGTACGTTGATGCCGACCTGGCCGACGTCGATGTCTTCCTGGAACCTGCGGGCGGCCGCACCGGACTGGGTGAACACCGCCGTGCCGTTGCCATTCGGGTTGCTGTTGACCAGCGCGATGGCCTCTTCCAGCGTTTCCGCTTCGAGGATCACCAGCACCGGCCCGAAGATTTCTTCCTGGTAGATGCGCATGTCGGTGGTGACGCCGGAGAAGATCGTCGGACCGACGAAGTTGCCCTTCTCGAAGCCGTCCACCTGCGGATTGCGGCCGTCCAGGTCCAGCGTGGCGCCCTGCTCCACCCCCGAAGCGATCAGCCCTTCCACGCGCTCACGTGCGCTGCAGGAGATGACCGGGCCGACATCGGTGCCGGCGACCGAACCGGCGCTGACCTTCAGCGTCTTCGCCTTGGCCACCAGGTCCGGCACCCACGAACGCGCCTCGCCCACCAGTACCAGCGTGGAGGCCGCCATGCAGCGCTGTCCGGCGGCACCAAAGGCGGCACCGACCATCGCGTTGAGGGTCTGTTCCTTGTTGGCATCCGGCAGCACGACGGCATGGTTCTTGGCGCCCATCATGCATTGCACGCGCTTGCCGGCCAGCGAGGCGCGGTTGTATACGTGGGTGCCGACGCGGGTGGAACCCACGAACGAAACCGCCTTGATGTCGGGGTGGTCGCAGATTGCGTTGACCACTTCTTCGCCACCGTGCACCACGTTCAGCACGCCCTTCGGAATGCCGGCTTCCAGCGCCAGTTCGACCAGCCGCATGGTGACCATGGGGTCCTGTTCGGACGGCTTGAGCACGAAGGTATTGCCGGTGGCGATGGCCATCGGGAACATCCACAGCGGGATCATCGCCGGGAAGTTGAACGGGGTGATGCCCGCGCACACGCCCAGCGGCTGCATCAGGGTGTAGGTGTCCACGCCGTTGGCCACGTTGTTGGCCAGCTCGCCCAGCTGCAGGTTGCCGATCGCCGCGGCGTGCTCGACCACTTCCAGGCCGCGGAACACATCGCCTTCGGCGTCCGGCACGGTCTTGCCCTGCTCGGCGCTGAGGGTATGGGCCAGCTCGCTCATGTTCTCGCGGATCAGCTGCTGGTACTTCAGGAAGATGCGCGCGCGGGTGCCGATCGGCGTCTTGCGCCAGGTCTTGAAGGCTTCCTTGGCGGCGGCCACCGCATCATCCACTTCGCTGGTGGTGGCGAAGGGCACCTGGGCCAGCACGTCCTGGGTGGCCGGGTTGACGACGTCCTGCCAGTGGGCGGTGGACGATTCGATGAACTGGCCATCGATCAACAGGCGGATACGGGGCGCTGCAACAGTCATGGCGGTACCGTGGGGTCTCAGGGATGCTTGGCATTATTCACAAGCGACCACTCGATTTCCGGGCTGTCTACGCTTAATCTGGCCAACCGGAACGACGAAAGTTGTTAATTCTGTGAATACGGAGTCACCCCAACGCCAGCTCGGGCTCCGCCTGGCGAAGCTGCGCGAGCAGCGCGGCTATAGCCAGGCGCAGCTGGCACAGCAGCTCGGCGTCTCGGCCAGCTACCTGAACCAGATCGAGCGCAACAAGCGGCCGTTGACCCCGGCGGTCCAGCAGCGCCTGCGCGCGGTGCTGGGTGAACTGGGCGATCTGTTCGACGCGGGCGGCCCGGCCGCGCTGCAGGAGGCACTGGGGCAGACCCTGCGCGACCTCGGCCTGGCCGATGTCAGCGCCAACGAACTGCGGGCACTGGCGGGCAACCTGCCCCAGGTCAGCCAGGCCCTGCTGGACCTGCACCGGCGCCATCTGGCGCTGCGCGAACACGCCGCCGCGCTGGAATTCCAGCTGGGTGAGCCCGGCGCCGGGATGAGCCTGCCGGCCGGCGACCAGGTGCGCGATTTCTTCAACCGCATGCACAACCACATCCCGGAACTGGACGCATTGGCCGAGCGCCTGTTCGCCGAGTGGGGCCTGACCGTGGGCCACATGGCGCCGCGGTTGCGCCAGCTGCTGGCCGACCGCCACGGGGTGATGGTGGAAGTGGCCCCGCTGCAGGCCGGGCGGGAGAAACGCGTGATGGACCGCCAGGCACGCACGCTGTGGCTGCCGGACTACCTGGAACCGGGCCAGCAGGCGTTCCAGATGGCGGCCGAGCTGGCGCTGCGCGGCCATGCCGAACAGGTGGATGTGGTGATCGAGCGGGCCGGCTTCCACGATGACGAGCGCATCGCGCAGGCACGCATCGGCCTGTCCAATTATTTCGCCGGTGCGCTGGTGATGCCGTACGGCCCGTTCCTGCGCGCGGCCGAGTCCAGTGGCTATGACATCGAACTGCTCGCCCACCAGTTCGGCGTGGGCTTCGAGGCGGTCTGCCACCGCTTGAGCACGCTGGCGCGGCGCAGTGCACCCGGCCTGCCGTTCTTCTTCATCCGCGTGGACCGGGCGGGCAATGTGTCCAAACGGCATTCGGCCACCGATTTCCACTTCTCGCAGGTCGGCGGCTCGTGTCCGCTGTGGATCGTGTACGAGGCGTTCAACCAGCCCGGGCGCATCCTCACCCAGACCGCGCGCATGCCCGATGGACGACGCCATTTCTGGCTGGCGCGGCAGGTCAGCAGCGGGCCGGTCGGCCACGGCCAGCCGCGCAAGACCTTCGCGGTGGCGTTGGGCTGCGACCTGCAGCACGCCGAGCGGCTGGTGTACACGCGTGGGCTGGATATCCAGAGCCCGGGCAATTCGGTGTCGATCGGCCCCGGCTGCCGGGTATGCCCGCGCGAAGACTGCATGCAGCGCGCGTTCGTGCCATTGCCGGGACGCTGAGCTGACGGGAAAGGTAGGGACGGCCGCTGGCCGTCCAACGGGAATGACGGCCAGCGGCCGTCACTACCTAGTAGATCGGGGTGACCTTCATCTGCGGCAGCGGGCGCGGGGCACCGTCGGTGAGGTCTGGACCGCAGTCATCCCAGCTTGCGCCCTGCTCCACCATCAGCGCGTACAGCGCCTGCGATGCGCGACGCTTTTCCTGCGATCCCAGCGGATACGATGGCGGTGCCGGTTGCCCTGCCGCGACGCTGGCATACGCGGCGCGGTAGGCCACCACCTGCTGGCCCGCGGCATCGGTGCGCGACACTTCCAGCGTGTAGCGCTGGTAGGCCGAAGCGGCATTGCGCCACCGTATCCAGTAGTGGTTCTCGAAGGAGAAACGGCAGAAGCGCTCGCCGGCCAGCGTGCCCTTCTGCGCGATGCGACCGAGCACCTCCTGCGGCATGTCCAGGTTCATGCCACCCTCGTCGCCCTCCAGGGCGACGTGCACGATGCGGTCGCGATAGCCGGGCGCGCGGGCCTGCAGCAGGTCGCGCCAGTTCTGCATGGTGGCGACGATGGCAAACAGGAACCGGGTCAGCTCGGTGGCGGCCACCGGCGAAGCGATATCGCGGTAACCGCGCTGCCAGCGTTCGCGATTGCCGGTGGGCAGTACCACCGCGCGTTCCAGCGCCTGCTGCGCATCGCCCGCTTCGGGCACTTCCCGCGCATCGCCGGGGTAAACCAGATTGATGGCGAAGGTCGGCCAGCGCGGCAGTGCGGCGTCGAACAGGTGGATCGGAAAATTGCTGCTGATACCCCCATCGGAGAACCAGCAACGGCGGTAGCCGGTGATCGATGAGCCGGCCGCGGCCGCTCCCTGCTGGCCCCCGCTGGCCAGGCCCTCCATGCTGTCGGCCACGTTCTTCCCGCCACGTCCGGGCTCGGCCCGGTTGCCCTGCGCGGGTGCAGCGTGACGTGCCGGCTCATGCAGCGGCACCGCACTGATCAGCAGCGGAAAGCTGAGGCTCATCCGTGTGGCGACCAGGACCGGCAGCTGGCCTTCCGGCGGCAGCCGGTAGTACCGCCTTCCGTCGACCTGCTCCGGTGCGCCGGCATCGGCCACCAGCCAGTCCACCACGCTGCGCGGAAACAGGCGATCGAACTCTTCGCGCAGGAACCAGAAGCGCGCTTCGGAAAACGGCAGCGTACGCGGTTCGTTGTGCGATACGCAGGTGCTGATCATCTGCAGGGTGATCGCCCGGTCATCCTGCGGTTCATCGGCATAGCGCGGCGCGGCGTGCAGGTCGGCGAAGGTCAGCGGCTGGTCGTCTGGTTTGCCCGACAACCGCTGCAGCGCATCGTGCAGCCAGTCGGTCAGCGCGGGGCGCCGTGGGTCGTCGCCGCGGCCATTACACAGTCCCAGCAGGTTGCCCCGGGCCACCCGCGCCACCCGCAGCAACGCGCCGGCCACGCCCGCGCCATAGGCGCACAGCAGCGCAGGCAGGAGGGCAGCCAGCACGCCCGCTACGCCGCCCGCGCCGTGGCCGATACCCAGCAGCACGACCAGCGACAGCAGCACTTCCAGCGGTGCGATGGTGAACACCGCGACCAGCAGGCACAGCAGTTTGCGGGGCCAACCCGCATGGCTGGCCAGCACCACCAGCAGGCGGTATGCCGCGCGTGCGCCGCGTGCGGGCTGGAACAGCCCGTAGATGAAACCGCGCGTGGACAGTTGCGCCGATACGGCGGCGAGTCCCTCGAAGCCGGCCTGCGGACCCACCGCTTCGCCCGCCTGGCGACGGCGATCACCGAGTGCGGCAGCCGCCGCCACGGCCGCCGCGATGGCCCCGGCCGAGGTGCCGCCGATGCTCTTGAAGCGGTATTCCCTGGCCAGCGCCAGCACCGCATTGGGATACACGATGCCGCTGGTGATGCCGCCCTTCATGACCAGATCGCAGTACTTGGCTGCCACGTGCCGACCCTCTGCTGGATTCGACCCTGATTATGGCAAGAGCGCCTCTCACCACATGAGATGCCTGACGCATTTCGCAGGCAAGGCGGCGCCCGGTAGTCGGCCGCTGGCCGTCATGCCTTGGCCCTTGGTAGGTGACGACCGTTGGTCGTCACGCCTTGGCCCTTGGTAGGTGACGACCGTTGGTCGTCACGCCGTTGCCTTTGCCGCTGCGCTCGCCGAGCATGGCTCGGCGCTACCGCTCCGACTGCGGCACCTTGCGGATCTTGCTGGTGTCGTACCCCATCGCGGCGATGCGCTCGATGGCCTGCCGGTAATCGGCCTCGCTGACCTGCGGCGTGCGCGCCATGTACCAGACGTAGTCACGCTTGCTGCGCGCCACGATGGTCTGCTGGTAATCCGCATCCAGCCAGGAAATCACGTACTCGGCCTGGATCGGCCAGATGAACTGCATGCCCCACACCGCACCGTTGCCTTCCTCCTCCACCCTACCCACCGGATGCATGGTCTTCAGCGGTGCATCGAAGCTGCCCTTGCGGTAGGTGAAGGTGGTCTGGATGCGCCCGTCAGGCCGCAGTGCATAGCGTTCCACCGAATCGAACGCCTTGCGTTCGATGAAGGTGGGGATCTGTGCGATCACATACCAATCCCCCATGAAGCGCGGCACGTCCACGGCGCTCGCGCGCGGCAATGGACGTTCCGGGCTGGACGAACAGGCGCTGGCCGACAACGCCATCGCGATCACGGGAAGCAGGCTGGACAGACGCATCGCGTTCTCCTTCAACGGGGACGGAACAGGTAGTGGGCCACCAGCCACTGCTGGCCGTTCTCATAACCGAACAGTTCAGCGCAGGCCATCCAGAACATCCGCCAACGCCGGAACCACAGCGCAGCGGCGGCATCACCGTAGGTCTGGCGCAGCACTGGCATCAACACGTCGCGCTGGCTGTCCTGGTTCTGCAGCCAGTGGTTGGCCGTGCGCTGGTAGTGCGTGCCGTCCAGCAACCAGCGCTGCTGCAGCTGCAGGTCGTGCTGGAAGTGCAGCAGCGTGTCCGCTGCCGGCATCAGGCCACCGGTGAAGAAATGCCGCCCCATCCAGTTGTCCTCGCCCTCGGTTTCAAAGGGATACATCGCGGTGCGATGCACGAAGATATGCACGAACAACGCGCCATCGCTGCGCAGCCAGCGGGCGATCCGGCCGAGCAGGCGGTCGTAGTTGCGCATGTGTTCGAACATCTCGATGGACACTGCGCGGTCAAAGGAGTTCGCGGGCAGGTCCAGCTGGTTGACGTCGCGGGTCAGTACCTGCACGTTGCGCAGCCCGCGTGCCTGGCACTGCGCCTCGATGTGCGCACGTTGCCCGTGCGAATTCGACACCGCGGTGATGCGTGCGTGTGGATAGCGTTCGGCCATCCACAAGGTCAGTGATCCCCAGCCACAGCCCAGTTCCAGGATGTCCTGCCCATCGGCCAGCCCGGCACGCTCCGCGTACAGTTCCAGCATCGCCTCTTCGGCCTGGTCGAGCGTCTCCGTGCCGGTGCGGTAGTAACAGCTGCTGTACTTCAGCCGCTTGCCGAGGCAGGCCTGGAAGAACGCTGCCGGCACTTCGTAGTGCTGGCGGTTGGCCGCATCCACGTGCAGGGCCAGCGGGCTGCCCGCCAGTTCGGCGATGCGCTCGGAAAAGCGCATTGCCTGGGCTTCGGTGCCGCCTTCGAACTCCTCGCGCAGGCGTTGCGCGCACTGGCGGCGGATGCCGTAACGCAGCAGCGCGTCCGGCAGCAGCCCGCGTTCGGCCAGGCCGGTCAGCCCGGCGGCAGGGTCCGGCAACGGCAGGCTCTGGAATTGGGTGCTCATCAGCGCAGCTCCTTGGATGTAGCGGATTTTCGGGGGAACCAGGGGAAGATCATCGAGGTGCTGCGCTGGTAATCACGGTAGTCCTCGCCGCGGCTGCGCAGCGCCTGTTTTTCAGTGAACGGCACGCCGCTCAGCCAGCGCAGGAACACGTACATCACCACCGGGCCGGCGCAGGCCAGCCACCACAGCGGAGAACCCACGGCCAGCAGCACATAGGTGAACCAGTGCAGCCATTCGAAAAAGTAGTTGGGATGCCGGGAATAGCGCCACAGGCCTTCGCGGCAGGTGCGACCCTTGTTCGCCGGGTCGGCGCGGAAGCGTGCCAGCTGACGGTCGGCCAGGCTCTCCCCACCCACGCTCAGCACCCACGTCGCCACCGCTGCCAGCACCCAGCCGATACCATCGCCGCGCGGGTTCTGCGCCACCGCGATGAACGGCAGGGCGAACAGCACCACCAGCAGCGCCTGGGCCTGGAAGAAGCCGAAGATCCTGCCCTGGTGGCCCTGCCAGTGATCGCGCAGGTAGCGGTAGCGACCGTCCTCTTCTTCGCTGCGCACGCGCCGCCACAGGTGGTGTGCCAGACGGGCTCCCCACAGCCCGCCCAGCACGCCCAGCGCCAGCCGTGGCAGCAGCGCGCCGGCCCCCAGCAGCGCCAGCAGCAGCGCGGCGGCGGCAACGCTCTTGGCCCACAACACATCCACCACGCCGATGTTCTGGTGCCGGCGTTGCCACCACCAGCCCCAGCTCATCACCACGGCGGCATACAGCCACACCCACCACAACAGCTTCATCGTGTTTCTCCTGTTTCCATGGGGTCGGCGCGGCGCGCCGGCTGCCAGCGCCGCGCGCAGGTGGCCAGCAGCGGCAGCGCGAGCGCCCAGCCGATGCCCAGCAAGGCGATGCCCTGCCAGGCCGGCGCGGCGAAACGCACCGAAGAAAATCCCCGCGCAGCCGAGACATAGGCCAGGGGGGCCAGCAGCAGGCCGACCAGCACGGCCAGCCGCCACCGGCGCTGCAGGGCAGCGAAAGAGACGGTCAGGGTCATCGCGAACGATGCCCACAACGCAAGGATCCAGACCGGCGCCAGCCCGCGTTCGGCGTTGCCTGCGGCATACACCACCCGTCCGGAAGCACCGGCCACGCCGTCCACCACCAGCCCGCAGCCGATCGCCAGCGCGATCAGCTTCAGGTCCACCACCGGGTGCGGGGACAGCAGCAGCTGGCTCAGCACATAGGCCGCTGCCGCCAGCAGCGCCGGCCAGTACAGCCCGCGCCCGGCACCGGCCACCGCGCAGAACCACACCAGCTGGTTGCCGATCACGTTGCCCCAGAAGTGCATGTCAGTGGGCTCCAGCCAGCGACGCGGGACGGTAGCCCGGTCGCGCCAGCAACAGCTGCGACACACCGATCGAGCGCTCCAGGAAGCCGCCTTCGCAGTACGCGAGATAGAACTCCCACAGGCGGACGAAGTCTTCATCGAAGCCTTGGGCGCGCACCGCCGGCAGCTGGGCGAGGAAGCGCTCGCGCCAGGCGCGCAGTGTCAGTGCGTAGGACTGCCCGAAGTCCATCTGGCCGATCAGCTGCAGGTCGCTGCTGCGGGTCTTGGCCGCCAGCATGGCGTTCAGCGAGGGGATGAAACTGCCCGGGAATACGAAGCGCTTGATGTAGTCCACGCTGCGCCGGGCCTGCTGGTAGCGCTCGTCTTCGATGGTGATCGCCTGCAGCAACGCCAGTCCTTCGGGCTTCAGCAGGCCGGTCAGGGTCGCAAAATACGTCTGCAGGTACTGCGCGCCGATGGCTTCGATCATTTCGATGGACACCAGCTTGTCGTACTGCCCGTCCAGGTCGCGGTAGTCCTTCAGCAGCAGGGTCACCCGGTCGTGCAGTCCGGCTGCCTCGATGCGCTGGCTGGCCAGTGCGTGCTGCTCCACCGATATGGTGGTGGTGGTGACACGGCAGCCGATGTGGCGTGCCGCGTACAACGCGAACCCGCCCCAGCCGGTACCGATCTCCAGTACGTGGTCGGTGGACTTGAGCTGCAGCTGTTCGCAGATGCGCGCGAGCTTGCGCTGCGATGCCGCGTCCAGCGTATCGCCGTCTTCGAACAGCGCCGAGGAGTACATCAGGTCCTTGGAAAGGAACAGCGAGAAGAACGGATTACCCAGGTCGTAGTGCGCGGCGATGTTGCGTCGGCTGCCTTCACGGGTGTTGCGGCGCAGCTGTGCCCAGGCCTTCAGCGCCCAGCCCCCGATCCGTGCCGGACCGCGTTCCACGCCGTCGAGCAGCACACGGTTGCGCACCAGCAGCTGCACCAGCGCCACCAGGTCATCGCAGCGCCAGTGACCGCGGATATAGCTTTCGCCGGCGCCCACGCTGCCCTGGGTCGCCACCGCGCGATAGAACGCCGGGTCATCGACGGTCACCGTCACCAGCGGGCCGCTGCCCTGCGTGCCGAGCACCACCTCACCGAGTGCGTCGCGGACCCGCAGGCGGCCGTCACGCAGCGCGCCCAGCTTGGCCAGCAGCTGGCGGCGCAGGAAAGTGTCCAGGCGCCCGGGCCGTGGCAGGGCCATGCAGTGGCTCATGTCGTTCATTGGTGTTTCCCAGCAAGCGAAGGATGGTCGTGGACCGGATTGCGTTTCAGCCACAGGCGCAGCGCCTGCCAATGGATCGCGCCGACCACCTGCAGGGTCATCAGCGGGTGCCGGGCCAGCACCATGGCCAGCCCGCGGCCGTCCAGCGCGCGGCGCTGCATCGACTGGGTCGCATCGAACTGGCGCTGGCCGTCGCGCCATACCTGCATGTGAACGCGCAGGTCGTCGCCGGGCACGGTGAAGCGCCAGTCGTAACCGCAGTCCATCTGCATGAACGGCGAAACATGGAACTGTTTGTCGAAACGCCAGCGCAGTGCGCGTCCACGCGCTTGCGCATCGGCGACCGGCAACACGTAGGCGTGGCGTTCCTTCCACGGCGTGTTGGTGATCTCGGCGACGATGCACTCCAGTGTTTCGTCCACCGCATGGCAGTAGTAGAAGCTGACCGGATTGAACACATGGCCGGCGTGGCGCAGGTGGGCGAGCAGGCGCACCGGGCCCAGCGGACGGTGGCCAAGCGCGGCCTGCGCGCGGTCGCGCACGGCCTCGGCCAGCGGTTGGCCGGGGTCGCCCAGGTAATCGCTGCGACGGAACTCGACCAGGTTGCGGCGACCCACCGACCACAGCCAGCGCCGGTCGAACACGCGGTCCACTTCGTCCAGGTCCAACAGCAGCTGCGCGATCGGATAACGGAAGGCGTGCGCATGCGGCAGGTGCCTGCGGTGCACGACATGGCCACGATAGATCGCACTGGTGCTCACGCGGTGGTTTCCTCGTGACGCGGCCAATGCGTCTGCGCACTCATGGCGTGCAGCGCATCCACCACGCGCCGCGCGCTGCGGATGCCATCTTCGTGGAAGCCCCAGCCCCAGTACGCGCCGGCAAACCAGGTATGGCGGCGCCCTTGCACTTCGTGCCATCGCCGCTGCGCACGGACCATGGCGTGGTCGTGCACCGGGTGCGCGTAGCGCAGTCGACGCAGCACCTTGGACGGGTCGATCGCCGCGCTGCGGTTGAGCGTCACCAGCAGCGGGGTCGGCGTGTCCAGGCCCTGCAGCAGGTTCATGCAATAGGTCACCGTGCAGGCCTGCGCCGGATCGCGCGGCACGTGCGCGTTCCAGGCCGCCCACGCCGCGCGGTTGCGCGGCAACAGACTGGCATCGGTATGCAGCACGACCTCGTTGGGCTGGTAGCGGATGGCACCGAGCACGCTGCGTTCCAGCATGTCCGGATCCTGCAGCAGCCACAGGGCCTGGTCACTGTGGCAGGCCATCACCACGTGGTCGAACCCTTCCGCACCCGCTGCGGTGTGCACCAGCACGCCATCGGCCAGCCGTTCCACCGCCAGCACCGGGCACTCCAGCCGCTCACGCACCTGCCAGCGTTGGCGCAGCGCGTCCACGTAACGCGCCGATCCGCCCTGCACCACCCGCCATTGCGGGCGGCCGGTGAGCTGGAGCATCTGGTGGTTGGCCATGAACTGCACCAGGTAGCGCGCCGGGAAGTCGCGCACGCAGGTCGCCGGCGAGGACCAAAGGGCCGATGCCATCGGCAGCAGGTGCTCTTCGATGAAGGCCTCGCCGTAATGATGGTCGTCGAGGTACTGGCCCAGCGTCGGCCCGGCCTCGTCGCCCTGCAACAGGGCCGGCGCCTCGCGGTAGAAGCGCCGCAGGTCCGCCAGCATCCCCCAGAAGCGCGGCGACAGCAGGTTGCGGCGCTGGCAGAACAGCCCGTTCAACGAGGTGGCGTTGTACTCCACCCCGCTGCGTTCGCTGTGGGCGGAGAAACTCATCGTGGTCGGCTGCGAGGCGACACCGAGCTCGTCGAACAGCCCGCTGAGCAGCGGATAGTGCTGCGGGTTGAACACGATGAAGCCGGTGTCCACCGAGACCGCGCGGCCATCCACCTGCAACGCGTGGGTGTGGGTGTGGCCCCCCAGGTAATCGTTGGCCTCGAACAGGGTGACCTCGTGCTGCGGGTCCAGCCACCATGCGCTGGCCAGTCCGGCAATGCCCGAACCAATGACGGCGATGCGCATGTCAGTCCTTTGCCTTGGCCAGCACCCAGGCCGGCACCGGCTTGAGTCCGTGCACCAGGCGCAGCGACTGCATCAGCCGCAGCCCGTACCAGGTGATGTCCACTTCCCACCAGCGGAAGCCCTGGCGCGCGGTACCCGGGAAGAAGTGATGGTTGTTGTGCCAGCCCTCGCCGAAGGTGAGCAGCGCCAGCCACAGGTTGTTGCGGCTGTCATCACCGGTGTCATAGCGCTGCCGGCCGAAGCGATGGGCGAGCGAATTGATGGTGACCGTGGCATGGAACAGCACCACGGTGGAGATGAAGAAGCCCCAGACCAGCATCTGCGGGCCGCTGGTACCCAGTGATGGTGCCACGTGCTGCAACAACGCGCCCAGTCCATACAGCGCAGCGGCCAGCGCGACCGGCACCAGCGTGTCGAAACGGTCCAGCCAGCGCAGTTCCGGGAAGCGGGCCAGGTCGGGGATCCGCGCCCAGTCGGTGCGGAACCCTTCGCGGGTCAGGAACCAGCCCATGTGGCTCCACCAGAACCCGTGTTCACGCGGCGAATGCGGGTCCAGCGGCTGGTCCGCATGGCGATGGTGGCTGCGGTGGTGCGCAGCCCACCACAACGGCCCACGCTGCACGCTGGACGCACCGATGGCCGCGAACAGGAACTGCACCGCACGCGACGTCTGGAAGGTCCGATGGGAGAAATAGCGGTGGTAGAAGCCGGTGATGGCGAACATCCGCACCGCGTACAGCAGCGCGGCCACGGCCACCGCCACCCATGAGACACCCACCCATATCACCGCCACGCAGGCCAGGTGCAGGCCCACGAACGGCAGCGCACGCAGCCAGTCGATGCGCTTGCCATCGGCTTCGGCGGCGTCGGCCGCGCTGGGTTCCCTGCCGGCGGTATCGAACCAGCGCAACAGGGTGGACCAGCGCCGCGGGCGGGGCGGCGGTACTGCGGGTGTGGCCGACATCGTGCATCCCTCCTGGGTCTACTGACAGGAGATACGGTGCCAGCGGCCCCGTGGATGCAGCTTCCGGAAAATAAATTCCCCGGATCGTTACAGGTTGGCGATGTCTCCCTTGGCGACCACCGGACCACTCGGCGCCGGGTGCGGCGCGCCCGCCGACGGTTCCAGGGTGATCGCAAGTACCGAACCGTTGACCAGCGCCGAACGCAGCGCGGCCGGTACGTCCACGGTGTGGGCGCGGTCGTTGGAGACCAGGCCCAGCGACACCGGTGCGCCACCGGCCGGGATCACCCACAGCTCCGGCGCGCGGCCCTGGGCATCCGGCGCCGACGGCACCGGCACCATCAGCACCTTGCCCAGCGTGGCATCGACTGAAGCCAGCCAGCCGGCGCGGCCATCGTCATGCAGCAGCGGGGTAACCGGACGCGTCGCCTGCTCCGGCTCGACCGCCGGGGTCGGTGCCGGGGTAACCGCCACCGGGGTGGGTACGGGGGCATCCGGTGCCGGCCGGGTGAACACCGCGACCAGCGCCAGCGCGGCGGCGAGTGCGGTGGCCCCCTGCCAGAAGCCGGTGCGCTGCCACGGACGCGCGTTCGGGGCGGCGTCGAAGGTCGCCCAGCCCAGTTCGCGCCGTACGCGCAGCCACACATGGGCCGGCACCGGGGCGCTGCCCACTTCGTCCAGCAGCGGCGCCAGCCGTTGTTCCCATTGGTCCACCAGCCGCGCGAAGCCCGCGTCGGAACTGATGCGCTGCTCGGCCTCGCGGCGTTGTGCGGCGTCCAGCACGCCCAGCACGTACTCACCGGCCTGCTGGTCGGCGCTCGGCGGCTGCCCGTCTTCGTGGTGGAGGTCACGGATGTTCATGGTTCCAGGCACACCCGAAGCTGGGCCAGGCCGCGGCGGATCCAGCTTTTCACCGTACCCAGCGGAGTGGCAAGGCGGCGCGCCAGTTCATCGTGGCTGGCGCCGTCAAGGAAGGCGGCGCGGATCAGGCTGCGCCGGCGCGGTTCCAGCGCCTGCATGCAATCCTGCAGCCGCGCGTCTTCATCATTGCGCTCGGCCAGCTGGGCCGGCTGCAGGTCGCCATCGGGTAGTTCCTCGGCGATGGACACATCGTCGAGCGCGCGCGGCGGCGCAGCGCGCAGGCGGTCGATCGACCGGTTGCGCGCCAGCATCGACAGCCAGGTCATCGCCGACGCCTTGCCGGGATCGAAGCGCGAGGCCTTGTGCCAGACGGTCACGAAGACCTCCTGCAGCACGTCTTCGGCTTCGCCGCGGTCACGCAGCAGGCGCAGGCAGATCGCGAACAGGCGTCCCCCGGCTTGCTGGTACAGCGCTTCAAAGGCATCGCGATCCTGCGTCGCCACCTGTTCGAGCAGGGCGTCGAGGCGGCGCGCGTCGGCACCGTCGGGGGCGTCCGGCTGGGGCATTGCAGGCTCCGGGTGGCACAGGGGCAGACCTGCATCCTCCTTGCTCGGCGCGCATACCGCAAGTACATCATCGCGTGCATGAAGCCACCAGGGGCTGCGTGCGTGCGGCGGAAAGCTCGCCTTCGCTGGCAGGCCGCGGCGCGCCGGGGAAGCGGATGCGTACCTGCGGCCAGTTGCCGTCGGCGTCGCGCACGTTGCCGGTCCCTTCGAACTGCAGCAGCCGGCGATCAGCGCGCGCGTACACCACGTTCACCGCCGGCACCGCGAAGCCGAACCAGGCGTCCAGCTGCATCTGCAGCTGCTCGGCCGGCTGCCCCTGCCAGTCCACCGCACCGACCCGGCGCAGTTTCACCGGTACCCAGCGCTGGCGGCTGGTGAGCAGGAACGGCAGGGCGACCGTATCGCCCTGCAGCAGCGCGGACCAGTGCGCACGCACGGCCGCATCGAATCCTGCGTCGATCACCCCGCCGCGGGGCATGTCCAGGGTCTTGGCGGCATCGGCTGCACCGCTGGCGCCGCGGATGCTGACCCGGCGCTGCGTACCCTGGGCCTGCACCGCTTCCCGGCGTCCGTCGCGGCCATCGATGAACTCGAAATCCGGTGCCTGCGCATTGGCGGCGGCCGGCATCCACTTGCGCGCGAATGCGCGGCCATCGTTGCAGCGGTACAGCACCAGCCGCGCCTGCTGCGCCCCCACGTCCTGCAGGTAATGGGTTTCGCGGTACAGGGCGCGGCCGCCCTTCGGCGCCAGCGCCTCGCCTTCCACGCGCAGCACCGTGGCACCGGCAGGCGGAAACTCTGCAACAAGCAACAGCAGGCAGGGCAGCAGGAAGGGGCGCATGGCGGGGTCCGCAGGGAGCTCATGGACAGATACGCAGCGGGCAGCGCATTGGATGCAGTGCAACGAAGGCCCCCTTGACCGCTGCCGTGCTTCGGCCTACCTTGTGCTCGCCGAAGGTATCCATCTCTTCATGCGAATGAAAGGATGGATTTAAACGGGAATCCGGTGCCCGTGCCGCGTGCACGCATTCCGGAGCTGCCCCGCAGCGGTGAATGGAAACGACCTCCGCCAACAGCACTGGGCCACGGCCTGGGAAGCGGCGGACGCTAGGTGGGCGGCAATGCCCGTGTCCAACAGCCCGAATACCGGCCCCGGCCGGAGGACCTGAGCGTCCTTCGATTCGACCTGGAATCTCCGCGGGGAGGTTGCCCGGCCCATGCCGTCCCGTCGCCAGCGGGACGCGTCGGCACGTGCGCCTGTCCACGGCATCCGGTTCGCCCGCGGGGGCGAAGGTCGCTGGCAGGAGGGACGTGGGCCGGCAACGGCGCGCGGCGCCCTGCAGTTCCTTCGTTCCTCAATGCCGACCTGCAATGAGGACACGCTGCAATGACCACCGTTACCAACCTGGGTTTCCCCCGCATCGGCGCCAAGCGCGAACTGAAGCGGGCCCTTGAACGCCACTGGAGTGGCGAGGATGACATCGCCACCCTGCAGGCCAGCGCCGCCGCGCTGCGCGCACGGCACTGGAGGCTGCAGATCGAGGCCGGCGTGGACGTGCCACCAAGCAATGATTTCAGCCTGTACGACCAGGTGCTGGATACCGCCTTCCTGTTCGATGCGATTCCTGCACGTTACCGACAGCTGGCCGGTCGCGAGCCATTGGCTGCCTACTTCGCGATGGCCCGCGGCCTGCAACGCGACGGCATCGACCTGCATGCGCTGGAGATGACCAAGTGGTTCGACACCAACTACCACTACCTGGTGCCGGAACTGCAGGCCGGGCAGGCGTTCGCGCTGCGCGGTGACAAGCCGCTGGCCGAATTCCACGAAGCCAGGGCGCTGGGCATCCACACCCGCCCGGTGCTGCTGGGGCCGGTGAGCTTCCTGCTGCTGTCCAAGACCACCGATGGTTCGGCCGCGCTGGACCTGCTGGATGCGCTGCTGCCGTGCTATGTCGACCTGCTGGTCCGGCTGGAGGCGGCCGGTGCGGACTGGGTGCAGCTGGACGAACCGGTGCTGGTGCAGGACCTGGATGCGGCCGCCCGCGCGGCCTTCGAACGCGCGTATGCCGTGCTGGGCGCGAAGGCGGCTGCACGACCGAAGCTGCTGCTGGCCACCTACTTCGGCGCGCTGGATGACAACCTCGGCCTTGCCGCCAGCCTGCCGGTGGACGGCCTGCACGTGGACCTGGTGCGCGCGCCGGAACAGCTGGATGCCGTGCTGCAGGCGCTGCCCGCCGGCCGCGTGCTGTCGGCCGGGCTGGTCAACGGCCGCAACATCTGGCGCACCCAGCTGGACAATGCGCTGATCCTGGCGCGCTACGCGCAGACCGATCGCGGTGCGGACCTGCTGTGGCTGGCCCCGTCGTGTTCGCTGCTGCATTCGCCGGTGGACCTGTCGCTGGAAAAGAAGCTGGACGGGGAGCTGCGCAGCTGGCTGGCGTTCTCACGGCAGAAGCTCGAAGAACTGCGTGTGCTGGCCGACGCCCTGGATGGCAAGCCGTCCGCGGACGCCGGACTGAGCGCAAATCGCGAGGCGCTCGAGGCCCGTCGTCGCTCGCCGCGCGTGCACGACCCGGCCGTCGCCGCGCGGCTGGCCAGCCTGTCCGCCGCCGATGCCCGGCGCCATGGCAACTACCCGCAGCGCCGCCTGGCCCAGCACGCCGCGCTGCAGTTGCCGCTGCTGCCCACCACCACGATCGGCTCGTTCCCGCAGACCCTGGACGTGCGCGAAGCACGCGCCCGGCACAAGTCGGGCAAGCTGTCGCTGGCCGCCTACGAGGCCTTCCTGGAGCAGCACACCGCGCACTGCGTGCGCGTGCAGGAAGCACTGGGACTGGACGTGCTGGTGCACGGCGAATTCGAGCGCAATGACATGGTGGAATACTTCGGCGAGCAGCTGGAAGGCTTCGCGTTCACCGGCAACGGCTGGGTGCAGAGCTACGGCTCGCGCTGCGTGAAGCCGCCGGTGATCTTCGGCGATGTCAGCCGTCCGCAGCCGATGACCGTGCGCTGGTCGCAGTACGCCCAGTCGCTCACCCGCAAGCCGATGAAGGGCATGCTGACCGGCCCGGTGACCGTGCTGCAGTGGTCGTTCGTGCGCGACGACCAGGAACGCGACGCCACCTGCCGGCAGATCGCCCTGGCGCTGCGCGATGAGGTGAACGATCTGGAGGCGGCCGGCATCGGCGTGATCCAGGTCGACGAACCGGCGATCCGCGAAGGCCTGCCGCTGCGCCGCGCGCACTGGCGCGGCTACCTGGACTGGGCGGTGGAATCGTTCCGGATCAGCACCAGCGGGGTGCGCGATGCCACGCAGATCCACACCCACATGTGCTACTCGGAGTTCAACGACATCATCCACTCGGTGGCGGCGATGGATGCCGATGTGATCTCGATCGAGACCTCGCGTTCGCGGATGGAGCTGCTGGATGCCTTCGTGCGCTTCAACTATCCCAACGAGATCGGGCCGGGCGTGTATGACATCCACTCCCCGCGCGTGCCGGACAAGGCGGAGATGGTGGCCCTGCTGCGCAAGGCGCTGGCGGTGCTGAAGCCACAACAGCTGTGGGTGAACCCGGATTGCGGCCTGAAGACCCGCGGATGGCCGGAAACCCGCGCGGCGCTGGAAGCATTGGTGGCCGCCGCGGCCGAACTGCGCGCCGAGCACGCCGAGGCCAGCGTGGCCTGATCCGCAAGGTGGGCGGCGGCGCGCTGCCGCCGCCCTTGTAGTGTCGAGCCTGCTCGACACCCCCCGCCTTCCCGTAGTGTCGAGCTTGCTCGACACCCCCTCCCGTGCCGTCGAACAAGCTCGACGCTACGCCCTGTCCCCCGCTACGCTGCAGGCTCCCCCGGTACGGATTTTCCCATGACGCCCCTGCCCGCCCACGTGGCCTTGATCGTGGTGGACCTGCAACCGGATTTCATGCCCGGCGGCGCGTTGGCCTGTGCCGATGGCGATGCGCTGGTCGCCCCGGTGGCCGCGCTGCTGGCCGAGCGCCGCTACCGCACCGTGGTCGCCACCCAGGATTGGCACCCAGCCAACCATGCATCGTTCGCCAGCCACTACGCCGGCCAGCAGCCGTTCGCGCAGATCCAGCTGCATGGCCATCCGCAGACCCTGTGGCCCGACCACTGCGTGCAGGGATCACCCGGTGCCGCGCTGCATCCCGGCGTGGACTGGAATGCGGCCGACCTGGTACTGCGCAAGGGCACCCGTCCGCGGGTGGATTCATACAGCGCGTTCCGCGAAAACCACGGCCCGGAAGGGTCGCGCCCGGCAACAGGGCTGGCCGGCTGGCTGCGCGAACGCGGCATCAGCGAAGTGCATGTGTGCGGGCTGGCACGCGACTACTGCGTGCTGTGGACCGCACAGGACGCGGCCAGCGCCGGCTTCGCCGTGGGTTTCCACTGGAACCTCACCCGACCGGTCAGCGCCGACAACGACGACGCCACGCGCCAGGCGCTGGCAACGGCGGGCATCGCGCTGCTCTGATCGCACCCGGTGCTGTTCCGGTAGCGCCGAGCCGTGCTCGGCGAGCGCAGCGGAAGGCGCAGGCATGACGGCCAGCGGCCGTCACTACCGGTCAATGCAGTTGCATCTGAGAGCATTTATTCCGCAGCGCAGCAGGCTGGCCTAGACTTGGCCGGATGCGACCCGACTCCATCCTCACCCTGTCCTGCCCGGACCGCACCGGTATCGTCTACCGCGTGTCCGGCCTGTTGTACGACCACGGCTGCAACATCCTGGACGCCCAGCAGTTCGGCGACGAGGAGAGCGGGCGCTTCTTCCTGCGCGTGCATTTCGACCGCGATGCCGCGCTGCCGCTGGATACCGTCCAGGCCTCCATGCAGACGCTGGCCAGCGACTTTGGCATGGACTGGCAACTGCACGACGGCCGCCGCCGCGCGCGCCTGCTGGTGCTGGTCAGCAAGCAGGGTCACTGCCTCAACGACCTGCTGTTCCGCGCCCACAGTGGCCAGTTGAAGGTGGACATCGCCGCAGTGGCCTCCAACCACGCCGACTTCGCACCGCTCGCGGCGTCGTACGGCATTCCATTCCATCACCTGCCGGTGAGCGGGGAAACGCGCGAAGTACAGGAACGCCAGATCATTGATCTGGTCGAGCGCGAGAAGATCGACCTGGTGGTGCTGGCGCGTTACATGCAGATCCTTTCGCCGACGCTGTGCCGCGCGCTGGCGGGCCGTGCGATCAACATCCACCACAGCTTCCTGCCCAGTTTCAAGGGCGCGCAGCCGTATCACCAGGCGCACGCACGCGGGGTCAAGATCATCGGTGCCACCGCGCACTACGTGACCGAAGATCTGGACGAAGGCCCGATCATCGAACAGGACGTGGCCCGCGTGGATCATGCGATGACCCCGCGTGACCTGGTACGGCTGGGCAGCGATACCGAGTCGCAGGTGCTGGCGCGTGCGGTGCGCCGGCACGTGGAGCACCGCATCCTGCTCAATGGGCATCGTACGGTGGTGTTCCGCTAGCGCCACGTGGCCTTTGCAGGAACCCGGACGCCGGATGGAATCCGCCGAGCATGGCTCGGCGCTACCGACCGCGCCCGGTAGTGACGGCCGCTGGCCGTCTCTGCCCTCAGCCCGGCGGATGCACTGTCAGTGCCACCAGCCGCAGCACCAGCGGGCGCACCACCAGCACGCAGCAGAACGCCACCGGCATCGCCAGCAGATAGGCCTCCAGCACGCGGCCCAGATAGGCCGCGTCCACCCCCGCATGCGCGGCGGTGATCACCAGGCACATCAGCATCGCCATGATGCCGGCCATGAAAAAGGCGAACACATAGGGCGTAGCGCGATGGCCGAACTTCAGCCCGCGACGGGCCGGCAATGCAGTGGAATCGGTCATGTGAGGGGAGTGCAGGAACAGCCTTCCAGCATGCCCGAAGCGCATCCCGGCTGCAGCCCCTGCGTGCTTGGGGCAGTCCGAAGCAGAACTTTGCCCCCGGCCATGGCAGGCTGTGCGGTCATGAACCTGCTCCAGCTCATCCGCACCTTCACCCGCACCGCCGAAGCCGGCAGCATCGCCGGCGCGGCGCGCGCACTCGGCATCAGCGCCACGGCCGTCGGCCAGAACATCAGCCGGCTGGAGGCCCACCTCGGCGTGCGCCTGTTCAACCGCAGCACCCGTTCGCTGTCCCTCAGCGAAGCCGGCGCGCTGTACCTGGCCAAGGTGCAGCACATCGAAGCGGACCTGGCCGGCGCACAGGCCGCGATCAGCAGCGGCGACATCGAACCGGTCGGCCCGCTGCGCATCGGCTGCAGCCGCGCGTTCGGGCGCCACGTGCTGGCGCCGATGCTGCCCGCGCTGCAGCGCCGGTATCCGCAGCTGCAGCTGGAACTGCGGCTTTCCGACCGCGCCGTGCGCCACGCCGAAGAGTCGGTGGACGTGAGCATCCGCATCGGTGCACAGCTGCAGGATGGGCTGGTGGCACGCCCGCTGGCACGCATCCCGTTCGTGTTCTGCGCCGCCCCTTCCTATCTGCAACGAGCCGGCACCCCGACCTCACCGGAGCAGCTGGCGAGTCACCGCGCGCTGCTGTTCCGCTTCCCCGCCGACGGCCGTCCGCTGCGTTGGGGGCTGGTCGGCGAACACGGCCGCGTCGAGGCGACGATGCGGCCGGGAATGATCTGCGACGACATCGATGCCCTGGCCGAACTGGCCGCAGCCGGCGGCGGTATTACCCGGTTGGCCGCGTTCGTCGCCGAACCCTATCTGCGCGACGGCCGCCTGCAGGCCGTGCTGGCCGACGATCCGGCGTGGCGGCCCGAACCCATGGATATGTACTTCTGCCTGAGCGACCGGCGCGACTTCACCGCGCGCATCCGCGTGCTGTTCGAGCACCTGCAGGCGGGATTGCCGGTGGCGTGGCAGGTGCCGGCGGGGTGAGGGTCAGCGGACGGAGGGCCAGCGGCCGTCAACGTGAGGGTGACGACCAACGGTCGTCACCCACCAGTGGCCAAGGGCACGGGCATGACGGCCGGCGGCCGTCACTACCGGATCAGCGCGTTTCGAAGACGCCGCGGGCTTCGCGCGGTTCGCAGCGCAGGTACTGCGGGGCTGGCACCACGCTGTCGCCGAGTGCGGCGGCGGCGTGCCACGGCCAGCGCGGGTCGTACAGGATGCCGCGTGCCAGGGCGATGGCATCGGCATGGTTGTGGCGCAGGATCGACTCGGCCTGGTCGGGCTCGGTGATCAGGCCCACGGCAATCACCGGCATGCGGCCCTTGGCCTTGATCGCGGCAGCGAATGGCACCTGGTAGCCCGGGCCGATCTCGATCTTCTGGCGTTCGTCCAGGCCACCGCTGGAAACATGCAGGAAGTTGCAGCCGCGCGATTCCAGGATCATCGCCACGGTCTCGGTCTGGGTGATGTCCCAGCCGCCGGCGACCCAGTCACTGGCCGAAATACGCACGCCCACGGCGATCGACGGCGATACCGCCGCACGCACCGCGTCGTACACCTCGATCAGCAGGCGCATGCGGTTCGGCAGCGGGCCGCCGTAGCCATCGGTACGCTGGTTGCTCAGTGGCGACAGGAACTGGTGCAGCAGGTAGCCGTGCGCGGCATGCAGTTCGATCAACTGGATACCCAGGCGCTCGGCGCGGCGTGCGCTTTCGGCGAAGGCTTCGACGATGCCGGCGATCTCGGCTTCGGTCAGTTCGTGCGGGGCCGGGTTGCCGGCGTGGAACGGGCGCGGCGACGGCGCGACCGGCGTCCAGCCGTTGTCATCATCGGCAGGAATCTGCTTGCCGCCTTCCCACGGACGCGACACCGAGGCCTTGCGACCGGCGTGGCCGAGCTGGATGCCGATCGGCATCGTCGACCAGCGGCGTACCGTCTGCAGCACCTTGTCCAGGGCGGCTTCGGTGGCGTCGTCCCACAGGCCCAGGTCGGCATGGCTGATGCGGCCGCGTGGCTCGACGGCGGTGGCTTCCAGGATCAGCAGTCCGGCGCCGGACTGGGACAGGTTGCCCAGGTGGATGGTGTGCCAATCGGTGGCCTGGCCGTTTTCGGCGGAATACTGGCACATCGGCGCGATCACGATGCGGTTGGGCAGGGTCAGGGGCCCGAAGGTGACGGGCGACAGCAGCTGGCTCACGTGGGGGATTCGCAGGGGGAAAAGACAGGGGGCTATTGCAGCGCCGATGGGGTTGGAGATCAAGCGCTGTGTTGGAACAGGGTTTTTTGGTGTGGATGAAGAGCGTGACGACCAACGGTCGTCACCCACCACGGCGGGTGTCACGATGCTGCCAGCCACGGTGCCAGGGCTTCGGCGCAGTCGCGCTCGTCCTTGAAGGCGAGCAGTTCATCGGCGCGGGTGCGGCCACGGTTCAGCGCTGCCACCGGCAGTCCGGCCTTGGCGGCGGCCTGCACGAAGCGGAAGCCGGAGTACACCATCAGCGATGAGCCCACCACCAGCACCGCATCGGCGCGCTGCAGGTGGTCATGCACGGCCGCGACGCGTTCGCGCGGCACGTTTTCACCGAAGAAGACCACGTCCGGCTTCAGCAGGCCACCGCAGTGCAGGCAGTCCGGCACGTTGAAGGCGGAGAAATCGGTCTCCAGGTCGGCGTCACCATCCGGTGCGATGCCAGCATCCAGCGCGTCCCAGCCGGGATTGGCCGCCATCAGGCGCTGCTGCAGGTCCTCGCGGCCAGTGCGCTGTTCGCAGCCCATGCAGCGCACGCGGTCCAGCCGGCCATGCAGGTCGATCACGTTGGCACTGCCGGCACGCTGGTGCAGCACATCCACGTTCTGGGTCAGCAGCACTTCCAGCTTGCCGCTGGCTTCCAGCGCGGCCAGCGCGTGATGGGTGCCATTGGGCACGGCGTGGCCGAAGCGCGGCCAGCCGACCAGGCTGCGTGCCCAGTAGCGCTGGCGGGTCGCCGGTTCGGCCATGAAGGCCTGGTAGGTCACCGGCGGGGTGCGCTTCCACTGGCCATCGGCATCGCGGTAATCCGGAATGCCGGAGGCAGTGCTGCAACCGGCGCCGGTCAGCACGAACAGGCGGCGGGCGCGCGCGATGAAATCGGTCAGCGGCTGGCTCATACCCGCTCAGATGGGGGCAACCCGGCCACCGTGCAAGCAGCGGCTCAGGCGTCCGGCGTGGCCTCGGGCAATGCCGGGACGGCAGTGGGATGGCCTTCGTCGTCCAGTGCGATCATCACGAAGTGGCCGCGGGTGCACAGCTTGCGCTCGCCGTTGTGCAGGTCCTCGGCGATCAATTCCACCTGCACTTTCATCGAACTGCGGCCAACTTCCACGATACGGCCAATGGTTTCGACCATCTGGCCAATGCGGATCGGCAGTTTGAAATCGACCTGGTCACTGCGCGCGGTGACCACGGTGCGGCGCGAGTAGCGCGCGGCGGCCAGGAACGCGGCCTTGTCCATCCATGCCAGCGCCTGGCCACCGAACAGGGTGCCCATATGGTTGGTGTGGTTGGGGAAGACGATCTCCGCCATGCGCACTTCGATGGGCGGCACGATTTCGGGCTGGGCGGTCATGGGGGTACCGGCATGAGAAAGGGACGGAGCGATTATGTCGCATCCGTCCCTTTTCAGTGTCACGCGTTGACGTCGGGTTGACGGCCAGCGGCCGTCACTACCCGATCAGAAGGACATGTCGAAGGCGACTTCGCCCTTCACGCCGACCTGGTACGCCGAGGAACGGCGTTCGAAGAAGTTGGTCAGCTCCTGCACGTCCTGCAGTTCCATGAAGGACAGCGGGTTGCGCACGTTGTACTTCTTTTCCATGCCCAGGCGGTGGAAATGGTTGTCGGCGCAGTGCTGCAGGTACTGGCGCATGTCGCGGGTGGAAATACCCGCCACGCCGCCGGACAGCACGTCTTCGGCGAACTGCACTTCGCACTCGATCGCTTCGGCCAGCATGTCGTACACCTGCTGCTTCATCGCATCGTCGAACAGGTCCGGCTCTTCTTCGCGGATCACGTCCACGCACTCGAAGGCGAACTCCATGTGCGCGCTTTCATCGCGGAACACCCAGTTGGTACCCGATGCCAGGCCGTTGAGCAGGCCACGCGAACGGAAGTAGTACACGTAGGCGAACGCGGCGAAGAAGAACAGGCCTTCGATGCAGGCAGCGAAGCAGATCTGGTTGAGCAGGAACTGGCGGCGCTGGTCGCGCGTTTCGATCCGGCGCAGGTTCTGGATGGAATCGATCCACTTGAAGCAGAAGTCGGCCTTCTTCTTGATCGAGTCGATGTTCTCCACCGCGGCAAAGGCTTTGACGCGCTCATCCGGATCCGGCAGGTAGTTGTCCAGCAGGGTCAGGTAGAACTGCACGTGCAGCGCCTCTTCATACAGCTGGCGCGACAGGTACATGCGCGCTTCGGGCGCATTGAGGTGCTGGTACAGGTTCAGCACCAGGTTGTTGGACACGATCGAATCGCCGGTGGCGAAGAACGCGACCAGGCGGTGGATCAGGTGGCGGTCGGCCGGCGACATCTTCGAATGCAGGTCGCTGATGTCGATCTGGAAGTTGATCTCTTCCACCGTCCAGGTGTTCTTGATCGCGTTCCGGTACATCTCGTAGAACTGCGAGTAGCGCATCGGACGCAGGGTCAGTTCGAAACCTGGGTCGAGCAGCATCTGGGTGGGTTTATCAGCCATGGTGATTCCTTGGTTTCACGGGCGACAACGCCGAGCATGGCTCGGCGCTACCGCTTTTACGATGATGTGACGGAGCGTGCCGCTTACTGGCACGCCTCGCAGCTTTCCGGATTTTCCAGCGAGCAGGCGACGGCATCGACCGGATCGACGGCGGCCACGTGGCTGCTGACGGTGGTCTTGGCGATCTTGGTGGCCGGACGCGAACGCAGGTAGTACGTGGTCTTGATGCCCTGCTTCCAGGCGTACATGTACATGGACGACATCGCGCCGATGTTCGGGCTTTCCATGAACAGGTTGAGCGAGGCGGACTGGTCGATGAAGGCGCCACGATCGGCGGCCATGTCGATCAGCGAACGCATCGGCAGTTCCCACGCGGTGCGGTACACGTGGCGCAGCGTTTCCGGGATCTGTGCAATGCCCTGGATGGAACCGTCGGCCAGCTTGATCGCATCGCGCATTTCCGGCGTCCAGTGGCCCAGCTTCTTCAGTTCGGTCACCAGGTAACGGTTGATCTGCAGGAAGTCGCCGGACAGGGTCTCGCGCTTGAACAGGTTGGACACCTGCGGCTCCACGCACTCGTAGCAGCCCGCGATGGAAGCGATGGTGGCAGTCGGGGCGATCGCGATCATCAGCGAGTTGCGCAGGCCGTGTTCCTTGATGCGCTCACGCAGGGCGTCCCAACGCGCGGTGTCTTCCGGCACCACGTTCCAGGCATCGAACTGCAGCTCGCCGCTGGCCGCACGGGTGTCGGCGAAGGACGGATGCCTGCCGCGTTCCTGGGCCAGTTCGACCGAGGTTTCCAGCGCATGGAAGTAGATGCTTTCGGCGATCTTCTTCGACAGCGCGCGGGCTTCGGCACTGTCGAAGGCCAGGCGCTTGCGGAAGAACACGTCCTGCAGGCCCATGCAGCCCAGGCCGACCGGGCGCCAGCGCAGGTTGCCGCGACGTGCCGATTCGATCGGGTAGAAGTTCAGGTCGATCACGCGGTCCAGCTGGCGGATCGCCAGGCGCACGGTGTCGGCCAGCTTGTCGAAATCGAACTCGCCGTGGGCATCGAAATGGTTGCCCAGGTTGATCGAGCCCAGGTTGCACACCGCGGTCTCTTCGGCCGAGGTGACTTCCAGGATTTCGGTGCACAGGTTGGACAGGTGGATCACGTTGCCCGGACGCAGGGTCTGGTTGCTGGCGCGGTTGCACTTGTCCTTGAAGGTCATCCAGCCGTTGCCGGTCTCGGCCAGGGTGCGCATCATCCGCGAGTACAGCTTGCGCGCGGAGATGGTGCGGTTGGCCTTGCCCTGCGCTTCGGCCTGCAGGTACGCCGCTTCGAAGGCGTCGCCGAACAGATCGGTGAACTCGGGGACCACGCGCGGATCGAACAGCGACCATTCCTGGTCGGCCTCGACGCGCTTCATGAACAGGTCCGGGATCCAGTTGGCCAGGTTCAGGTTGTGCGCACGGCGCGATTCGTCGCCGGTGTTGTCACGCAGCTCGAGGAAGTCCTCGATGTCGGCGTGCCAGCTTTCCAGGTACACACAGGCCGCGCCCTTGCGCTTGCCGCCCTGGTTCACCGCGGCGACCGAGGAATCCATGGTCTTCAGCCACGGCACGATGCCGTTGGAATGGCCGTTGGTGGACTTGATCAGCGAGCCACGCGAACGCACGCGGGTGTAGCTGACGCCGATGCCGCCGCTGAACTTGGACAGCTGGGCGATGTCGCCGTACTTGGAATAGATGGATTCCAGCGAATCCTGCGGCGAATCCAGCAGGAAGCAGGACGACAGCTGCTCGTGGGTGGTGCCCGAATTGAACAGCGTCGGCGAGGACGGCAGGTAATCCAGGTTGCCCATGCGCTTGTACAGCGCGAGGGTCTCGGCCACGTCTTCGCTCAGCGCGCTGGCGATGCGCAGGAAGAACTGCTGCGGGGTCTCGATCACCTTGCGGGTGTGCGGATGGCGCAGCAGGTAGCGGTCGTACAGGGTACGCAGGCCGAAGTAGTCGAAGTTCAGGTCGAGCGTCGGATCGATCGCATCGTTGAGCTTGCGCGCGTTGATCTGCACGAAGCCCAGCAGGCGGTCGTTGATCAGGCCCACTTCGTGGCCACGGCCGACCGACTGGGAGAACGCGTGGATCTCCTGGTTGGACACTTCCTTGGCGATGAAGTTGGCCAGCAGGCGCGCGGCCAGGCGGCCGTACTCGGGCTCTTCACCGATCAGCAGGGCGGAGGTGCGGATGGACAGTTCGTCCAGCTCCTGCGTGGTGGCGCCGTTGTACAGGCCGGAAATGGTGCGGGTGGCCACGCGCATCGGATCGACCGAATGCAGGCCTTCCGAGGAACGCTGCACCGCGCGGACGATCTTGTTCAGGTCCACCAGCTCGGTCGTACCGTTGCGCTTGGTCACACTCATGGTGTTGGCAGTCGGCGGCGACGTAAGCAGGAACTCGCTTTCCTTGTCGATGGTGGCACTGTTTTCGGTGGTCACGGCGGTGGTCCTCTGGGCGTGAGATGGGATGCACGGCGCGCCTGGGCAGGCACGTTCCGGTGCGGATCAATCCAAGGATGAAAGAGAGGTGTCGCATCCGGCGCGACAGTGACGGAAAGCCCGCACACCGCACCCTGCAAAACCCGTCATCCGATCAGAGATCACGCAGCCAGTGCCGCACATGTGCACATGCGGCTGTCGGCAAGACGGAAAGGCTCCCGAAAGTACCGTTGCGGGGCAGTGCCGGGGTCCCTGCGTGCAGGGGTCCAGGCTTCCCGTCCGTGTCCTCGACTTGTGGTCGAAGACACCGACGGCCACAAGATAGTGGGGGTAAGGGGGTCCGTCAACGCCAAATGTAGGGATTTCTCCTAATCCCTTGTGGCGCAAGGACCAGCGCTTTCCAACCCGCCCGGCCGGGGCGACACCCGTCGGAAACGGGTGCGCAGTCAAGGCCGCAGGACACCCTTTTGGTGTGACAGCGGGTCGCGATCAACGCAACAGTGAGCCTCACGCGGCCTGCACGAAGCTGGCTGGGCAGCCAAAAAGGGGACGGAGGGGATTAAGGCGCAAACGGCCGCCGTCGGGCCGTTTGCGCCTTAATCCCCGCCGTCCCCTTTTTTCAGGCTTTGTGCGCGGTGCCCAGGTACTCGGCGCTCTGCATTTCGATCAGGCGCGAGGCGGTGCGCTCGAAGGCGCCCTGCAGGCGGTTGCCGGTATACAGCTCGACCGGCGAGGTGGTGGCGGTGCAGACCAGGTTGACGTGGCGGTCGTACAGTTCGTCGATGAGGTTGACGAAGCGCCGCGCGGCGTCTTCGTTGTTGCGGTCGAAGGCGGGGACGCCGCCCAGCAGCACGGTGTTGAACTCCTGCGCGATCTCGATGTAATCCGAGGGCCCGCGCGGGCCTTCGCACAGCGCCGGGAAATCGAACCAGGCGATGCTCTTGCCGCGCCCGCGCACCGGAATCTTGCGGCCTTCGATCTCGATGTTGCCGGCCTTCGCCGGCTGCCCACCGCTGAGGTCGGCCCACCGGCTGCCCAGCCATTCATCGCTGTCGGCCGCCAGCGGCGCGCGGTACACCGGCGAACGCGTGAGCGCGCGCATGCGGTAGTCCTCGGTGCCTTCGGCGTACAGCTCCACGCAGTAGCGCTGCAGCAGGTCGATGGCGGGCAAGAAGCTGTCGCGCTGCAGGCCGTTCAGGTACAGGTTTTCCACTGCCGTATTGGAGGTGGTCACCAGGGTCACGCCCTCGGCGAACAGCCGTTCCAGCAGGCGCGCCAGCAGCATCGCATCGCCGATGTCGGTGACGAAGAACTCGTCCAGCACCAGCACGCGCAGCTTGCTGCGCCACTCCTGGGCGATCTTCGCCAGCGGGTCGCTCTGCCCCTGGTGTTCGCGCAGGCGTTCGTGGATGCCGCGCATGAACCGGTGGAAGTGGGTGCGGTACTTCTGCTCGATCGGCAGCCCGTCGTAGAACAGGTCCACCAGGAAGGTCTTGCCGCGGCCGACGCCACCCCAGAAATACAGGCCCTTGACTGCCTCCGGCTTCTTGAAGAACGACGACAGCCGGTCCAGCCAGCCGTCGTCGGCATCTTCCAGCAGCGCCAGGTGGATGCGGTCCAGTTCGGCCAGCGCGGCGTGCTGGGCCGGGTCGTCCTGCCATTCGCCGCGTGCCACGCCCTCGGCATAGCGCCGCGAAGGGGTCATCACCGCCTCGCTCATGCCGCCGGATCCGCTTGCAGCGGCAACCAGCGCTTCACCCCGTGGGTGATCGCCCCGCGCAGGTCGATCAGCTTGCGGTGGAAGAAGTGGCTGGTGTCGGGCATGCGCACCAGCTCGTGCGGTGCGTCCACGCTATCCAACCAGTCATACACCGCCTGCGGATCGACGATCTCGTCCTGTTCGCCCTGGATCACCAGCCACCGTGCCGGCGGCTGGATGCCGCCGAAGTCCCAGCGGCCGGCCGGCGGGGCGATCGATACCAGCGCCTGCGGCTGCACGTCGGCGGTGACTTTCAACGAAACGAAGGCGCCGAAACTGAAGCCTGCCAGCCACAGCTGGTCACCCGGGCGCTGTTCGCGCACCCAGGCCACCACGGCCTTCAGGTCGTCCTGTTCGCCGTTGCCGTGGTCGAAGCGGCCAGCCGATCCGCCGACACTGCGGAAGTTGAAACGCACCGTCGCCACGCCGAGGTCGCGCAGCGCGTTGGCGGCCATGGTGACCACCTTGTTGTGCATCGTGCCGCCCTCGGTGGACAGCGGGTGGCAGACGATGGCGGTCACCGGCTGGGCCGCCACCTCGGGCTTGGGCAGATCAACCGCGACATCCAGCGGACCGACCGGTCCGGCAAGCACGAGGGTGTCCGACTGCGGGGGGAAAGGAGGATTGCGCATGGCAACATGATAGCGTCCCCCACCCGTCCCCTGCTCCCGGCCCCCATGTACTTCCTTGCATTCGCGGTGATCTGCAGCGTGCTGGTGTCGGTGATGCTGAAGCTCGCACGGCGCCAGCAGCTGGACGTGGGCCAGATGGTCACCTGGAATTACCTGGTGGCCGCGGCGATGACCGGGCTGGTGCTGCGCCCGCCGCTGGCCTCGCTGCACTCCAGCGATGCCCCGTGGGCGGCCCTGTTGGCGCTGGCGGTGATCCTGCCGGCGATCTTCCTGGTGCTGGGCCGCGCGGTAGCGGTGGCCGGCATCGTGCGAAGTGACGTGGCGCAGCGCTTGTCGCTGCTGCTTTCGCTGCTGGCCGCGTTCGCGTTCTTCGGCCAGACCGCCACGCCGTGGAAGCTGGCAGGCCTGGGCCTGGGACTGGTGGCGATGCTGGCCATCAGCGCGCGGCCGCGCGGTCCGGCGGCGGACGCCGCGCCGGCAGGCTGGCGCTGGCTGCTCGGGGTGTGGGCCGGCTTCGCGGCGGTGGACATCCTGCTGAAGAAGGTCGCGCTGTCCGGCACCCCGTCGATGGCCGCGCTGCTGCTGTGCTTCAGCCTGGCCTTCATCCTGATGCTGGCCCTGCAGCTATGGCGGCATGCGCGGGGCCGTACCCGGCTGGCGTGGCGCAACCTCGGCGCAGGCGCGCTGCTGGGCCTGCTGAACGGCGGCAACATCCTGTTCTACGTGCATGCACACCAGGCCCTGCCCGACAACCCGGCCAGCGTGTTCGCCGGCATGAACATCGGCGTTGTGGTGCTGGGGGCGCTGGTCGGCATGGTCGGTTTCGGCGAGCGCACCAGCGCGTGGAACCGCGTGGGCCTGGCGTTGGCCGTGCTGGCGATCGGCTTGATCGCCGCCGGGTGAGGCCTGGCAAAGGGGTCAGACTCTGACCCCACCGCGAAGGTCAGCGATCGAAGCCGAGCAGCAGGGGATCGTGGTCGGAACTGCGCCACGGGCCATCGACATTGCGCTGCTGGTAACCGCTGGCATCCATTTCGTCGGCGTTGCTGTGCCATTCCGCCGCGCCCGCCAGGCGCTTGGCCATGCCCGCATTGAGCAGCGCGTGGTCCAGCCGTCCGCTGTAGCCGTTGTAGACGTAGCTGTAGGGACGCTCCACCTTGGCCAGCGCGAAAGCGTCCTGCCAGCCGGCGCTGCGCAGCGCGCGGATCGGGTCTTCCATCGCATAGGCATTGAAGTCGCCCAGCAGCACCCCATCGCGTGCGCCGGTACCGGTCGGGTCCTCCTGCATCCAGGCGTTCAACTGTTCGGCTGATGCCACCCGGGTGGCGTTCCAGCAGCCTTGGCCGTCGTCGTGGTCGGCATCGGCGCCGCTGGCATCGCGGCAGCCTTTCGACTTGAAGTGGTTGGCGACCACCATGAAGGGGGCGCCGCCCTTGGCCTGGAAGGCCTGCGCCAGCGGAACGCGGCTGTGTTCGACGAAGCTGCCGCCTTCCAGCGTGGCTGGTTTGCCGAGCGCGGTCAGCCGGCTGGCGCGGTAGATGATGCCGACCCGGATCGGATTCCCGCCCGGGCCGTTGCCGGCATCGACGAAGCGCCAATCAGCGTGGCTGCCGGGTGCGGCGTTGAGCGCATCGACCAGCGTGGCAATCGCCGACTGCGGCCCGTAGCCATCGTTCTCCAGCTCCATCAGCGCCGCCACGTCAGCATCCAGCGGGCCGATGGTGGCGATCAGCTTGTTCAGCTGCGCCTTGTGTTCGTCCAGGGTCCTGGCGCCGCGCAGGGTGGGGAAACCGCCGCCTTTGCCGTCGCCATTGAAGAAATTCTCCAGGTTGAACGCGGCTACCTTCAGCGAGCCGCCCACCTGCGGCACCGCCGGACGCTGCAGTGAAGGCAGCTCCAGCACGCGGCCGGGCTGCAGGCTGGGGCGGCCTTCGGCGTCCACGCGCACCCGGCCTTCCACGCCACGCAGCTGCATGCCGGTGCGCAGCACCGCGTCGCTGGCCAGGTAGGGCACCTGCTGCGGGTCGCGGGCATCGCTGCCGTCGTCGAGCAGCAGCCGCCGACGCTGGTTGTCGGCCATCACCTGGCGTTGGCCGGCGCTGCCCGGCACGGCCACCTCGGTGGGCTGCCACAGGCGGCCTTCGAAGGCGACGGTGAGCTGGCCGGAACGCTCCAGCCCGTCGGTGCCGGCCAGCGTGAGCGGCGCGGTGATGCGGACGTACCGGCCATCCAGCGCACGCCAGTCAGCTGGCGCACGGGCCAGGGTGAGGGGGGCGCCCTGCGGGCTGGCCAACTGGCCCGGCATGGCCTGCGGCGCGGGCTGCGGCTGCGGCTGGGCGAAAGCGGGGGAAACAGATAAAGCCACGGCAAAGGCAAGCAGGCAACGGCGCATCGACAACGGCTCCAGACAGTTACAGCGGCAACGGAAGGGGATGCCGCCACTGTAACCACAAAACATGAAGGCCTGATGCGTCGCCGCTCCGCTGGCCGCAAGCGGCAAAGAAGAAGGGGGCGAGCCCCCTTTTTTACTTCAGGTTGCCGAGCATCCAGTCGACCGTGGCGTGGATCTGCTCTTCGGTGAGCGCGGGGTTTCCGCCCTTGGGTGGCATGATCCCGCCGTCCGGGCCGGTGTAGCCCTCGATCGCGTGCTTGTAGAGCGTTTCCTTGCCCTGCGCGATGCGCGCATCCCAGTGCGAATGGTCCAGCGTGGGGGCCAGGCCGACACCGGTGGTGTGGCAGGCGGTGCAGAGGTTGTCGTAGATCACTTTGCCGTCGGTGGTGCCACCGTAGGCCACCTGCGAGGCGGCCTTTGCGAGCGCGGCCGCCTGGGCCGCTGCCTGCGCCGCCGCGCCGGTGCTGCCGGCGTAGACCGCGCCGGACGGGGCGATGCGCTGGCCGGTCCGCATCACCGCCGTAGGCGATACCTCGGCAGGAATCCGGGTATGCAGCCAGGCGGCCAGGAAGATCAACCCCAAGGTGATCACGGCCAGCAGGCCGATGACCATGGAAAAGCGTTTCAGGAACTCAAGATCGTGATTCCGCACTCTTCGTTACCCCTGGCTGATAGTCGATGGACCACGGCTGAGCGTATGAGCCTGCCGGCCGAGTATAGAACGGGCCTCGCCGGGGACAACAGCGCAGTGCAGCATCGGCGTGGTCGCCAGACCGCTGCGCTCGCCGAGGGTGGCTCGGCGCTACCGGTTGCGCCGGCCGGCTCTGGTAGCGCCGAGCCGTGCTCGGCGGCTTTGGCTGCCGGCCGCACGGCACCTCATGCAGGCCGCGTCGCTGCGCTCGCCGAGCATGGCTCGGCGCTACCGGTTGTGCATGCCGGGACCGTGATCAGCCGCCGGCGGCACGCAGGCAGAACGCGCTGATCGAGTCGGCCAGCGCATGTTCGTCGCGGTGGGCCTGGCGGCTGGGCGCGGTCGGGCCCACCAGGGCTTCGGTGAAGGCACCGACGATGCAGGCCGCGGTGACGTCCACGTCCTGCGCCGGGAACGCGCCGCTGGCGATGCCATCTTCGACCAGCCGACGGAACACGTCGCCGAAGCGTCGCCGCCCGCGCATGCGCTCGGCTTCCACTTCCGGGTCGACCGGTTCGACGATGAAGGCATGCGCCAGCCCCGGGCCGGCCAACGCGCGCCGCACGAAGGCAGTGATCGCCAGCCGCAGCCGCTGCGGGGCCGGTTCGGGGCCGGCGGCGATGCCTTCCAGGATCTCGACTTCGTGCTCCACCGCCGCGCTCAACACCTCCACGAACAGCTCGGCCTTGGACGGGAAGTGGCGGTAGATCAGCCCGGTGGACACCCCCGCCTGGGTCGCCACGGCGGTCACCGGGGCATTGCGGTAACCGCCCGCCGCGACCAGTTCACGGGCCGCCAGCAGGATCCGCTCGCGCGCCCCCGCCATCCGTTCTTCCATCAGCGGGGAGCGTTTGTAAGCCATGGGGTGATTGTAGATTCAATTTTTGAACTTGTGTTCACTTTTTATCCGATCCGGGCTAGTCTGGCTCCATCGCCCGCGCAGGCGCCTTGCCTGCCCCCCTCCGGTGCGCCCCCTACCCGCCGCCTGTCCGTGGAGTCGCCCGCATGCACGTTCCATCCCTGAACTTCGACCTTGGCGAAGACATCGACCTGCTGCGCGACAGCGTGGCGCAGTTCGCTGCCGCCGAGATCGCGCCGTTGGCCGCCCATGCCGATGAAACCAACCAGTTCCCGCTGGCGCTGTGGCGCAAGCTGGGCGAGCAGGGCCTGCTCGGCATGACCGTGGAAGAGGAATACGGCGGCACCGGCATGGGTTACCTGGCCCATGTGGTGGCGATGGAAGAAGTCTCGCGTGCTTCCGGCGGCATCGGCCTTTCCTACGGCGCGCACTCCAACCTGTGCGTGAACCAGCTGCGCAAGAACGGGACCGAAGCGCAGAAGCAGCGGTTCCTGCCCGGCCTGTGCAGGGGCGAGCTGGTCGGCGCGCTGGCGATGAGCGAACCCGGTGCCGGCTCCGACGTGGTGTCGATGAAGCTGCGCGCGGAAAAGCGTGGCGACCGCTACGTGCTCAACGGCAACAAGATGTGGATCACCAACGGCCCGGATGCCGACGTGCTGGTGGTGTATGCCAAGACCGATCCGGACGCCGGCGCGAAGGGCATCACCGCCTTCCTGGTGGAAAAAGGCATGAAGGGTTTCAGCACCGCGCAGAAGCTGGACAAGCTCGGCATGCGCTCCTCGCCCACCAGTGAACTGGTGTTCCAGGATTGCGAAGTACCGGCGGAAAACGTGCTCGGCCAGGAAGGCAGTGGCGTGCGCGTGCTGATGTCCGGGCTGGATTACGAACGCGTGGTGCTGTCCGGCGGCCCGCTGGGGCTGATGGCCGCGGCGATGGACGTGGTGATGCCCTATGTGCACGAGCGCCACCAGTTCGGCGAAGCCATCGGCAGCTTCCAGCTGATCCAGGCCAAGATCGCCGACATGTACGTCGGCCTCGGCGCGTGCCGGGCCTATGTGTATGCGGTGGCGCGCGCCTGCGACCAGGGCCGCACCACCCGCCAGGATGCGGCCGGCGCGATCCTGTATGCCGCCGAGAAAGCCACCTGGCTGACCGGCCAGGCGATCCAGATCCTGGGCGGCAACGGCTACATCAACGAGTACCCCACCGGCCGCTTGTGGCGCGATGCCAAGCTGTATGAAATCGGCGCGGGCACCTCGGAAATCCGCCGCATGCTGATCGGTCGCGAACTGTTCCAGCGCACGCTGTAAGGGCCTTCCATGAGCATTCTGAACACCCAGCTGCAGCCTGGCAGCGGATCCTTCGAAAGCAACCGCAGTGCCATGCAGGCAGTGGTCGATGACCTGCATGCCACCCTGGCGCGCACCGCGCTGGGCGGCAGCGAGGCGGCACGCAGCAAGCACACCGCGCGCGGCAAGCTGCTGGTGCGTGAGCGCATCGATGCGCTGCTGGATGCCGGCAGCGCCTTCCTGGAAATCGCCCCGCTGGCGGCGCACGGCATGTATGAAGACGCCGTGCCCTGCGCCGGCGTGGTGGCCGGCATCGGCCGGGTGAGCGGCGTGGAATGCGTGATCGTGGCCAACGATGCCACGGTCAAGGGCGGCACCTATTACCCGATGACGGTCAAGAAGCACCTGCGTGCGCAGGAGATCGCCGAGCAGAACCGCCTGCCCTGCATCTACCTGGTCGACTCGGGTGGCGCCTTCCTGCCGCTGCAGGACGAGGTATTCCCGGACCGCGACCACTTCGGCCGCATCTTCTACAACCAGGCCAATCTGTCCGCGCAGGGCATCCCGCAGATCGCCTGCGTGATGGGCAGCTGCACGGCTGGCGGTGCCTACGTGCCGGCGATGAGCGATGAAACGGTGATCGTGCGCGAGCAGGGCACCATTTTCCTGGGCGGCCCGCCGCTGGTGAAGGCCGCCACCGGTGAAGTGGTCAGCGCCGAAGACCTCGGCGGTGCCGACGTGCACACGCGGCTTTCCGGCGTGGCCGACCACATGGCCGACAACGACCTGCAGGCGCTGGCGCGGGTCCGCGCGATCATCGCCCAGCTCAACTGGCGCAAGCCGGAGCCGGCGATGGCGCTGCAGCCGGTGGAGGCGCCGCTGTTCCCGGTGCATGAGCTGTATGGCGTGATCCCGGCCGATACGCGCAAGCCGTTCGACGTGCGCGAAGTGATCGCCCGGCTGGTGGACGGATCGCGGTTCGACGAGTTCAAGCCGCGCTACGGCAGCACCCTGGTCACCGGCTTTGCGCACCTGCACGGTTACCCGGTGGGCATCATCGCCAACAACGGCATCCTGTTTTCCGAGTCCGCGCTGAAGGGCGCGCACTTCATCGAACTGTGCACCCAGCGCAACATCCCGCTGGTGTTCCTGCAGAACATCACCGGCTTCATGGTGGGCCGCAAGTACGAACAGGGCGGCATCGCCAAGGACGGGGCCAAGCTGGTGATGGCGGTAGCGTGTGCGAAGGTGCCGAAGTTCACGGTGGTGATCGGCGGTTCATTCGGGGCCGGCAACTACGGCATGTGCGGCCGCGCCTATTCGCCCAATTTCCTGTGGATGTGGCCCAACGCACGCATCGGGGTGATGGGCGGCGAGCAGGCCGCCAGCGTGCTGGCCACGGTCAAGCGCGATGGCATCCAAGCCAAGGGCGGCGCTTGGGCGGCGGCGGAAGAAGAGGCTTTCAAGGCGCCTATCCGCGACCAGTTCGAACACCAGGGACATCCGTACTACGCAAGCGCGCGGCTGTGGGACGACGGCATCATCGACCCTGCCGACACCCGCCGCGTGCTGGCCCTGGCCTTGTCGGCCAGCCTCAACGCCCCGGCCCGCGAGACACGCTTCGGCGTGTTCCGCATGTGACCTGCGCCATGACCGAGCCCTCCATGATGTTCACCAAGATCCTCATCGCCAACCGCGGCGAGATCGCCTGCCGCGTCATTGCAACCTGCCGCAGACTCGGCATCGCCACGGTGGCGGTGTACTCCGATGCCGACCGCAACGCGCGCCATGTGCGGCTGGCCGACGAAGCCATCGCGATCGGTCCGGCACCGGCCGCGGAAAGCTACCTGCGTGCCGAGGTGCTCCTGGAAGCGGCCCGCCGCAGTGGCGCCCAGGCGATCCACCCCGGCTACGGTTTCCTGTCTGAAAATGCGGCCTTCGCTGACGCGTGCGCGGCTGCCGGCGTGGTGTTCATCGGTCCGCCGGCCAGCGCCATCCGTGCGATGGGTGACAAGAGCGCGGCCAAGGCGCTGATGCAGCAGGCCGGCGTGCCATTGACCCCCGGCTACCACGGCGACAACCAGGACCCGCAGTTCCTGCGCGGACAAGCCGATGCGATCGGCTATCCGGTGCTGATCAAGGCCAGCGCCGGTGGCGGCGGCAAGGGCATGCGCCGGGTGGACGACAGCGCGGCCTTCATCGAGGCGCTGGCCAGCTGCCAGCGCGAAGCGCGTTCGGCCTTCGGCAATGACCACGTGCTGGTGGAAAAGTACGTGCTGCGCCCGCGCCATATCGAGATCCAGGTGTTCGGCGATGGCCACGGCAACGTCGTGCACCTGTTCGAGCGTGACTGTTCGGTGCAGCGCCGCCACCAGAAAGTGCTGGAAGAAGCACCGGCCCCGGGCATGACCGCCGAGCGTCGCGCTGCGATGGGCAAGGCCGCAGTGGATGCCGCGCGCGCGGTGGGTTACGTGGGCGCCGGCACGGTGGAGTTCATCGCCTCGCCGGAGGGCGACTTCTACTTCATGGAAATGAACACCCGGCTGCAGGTGGAACACCCGGTGACCGAGTTCATCACCGGCACCGACCTTGTGGCCTGGCAGCTGAGCGTGGCCGCCGGCCAGCCGCTGCCCAAGCGCCAGGACGAGCTGGCGATCCGCGGTCATGCGCTGGAAGCGCGGCTGTATGCCGAGGACGCCGACAAGGGTTTCCTGCCCTCCATCGGCACGCTGCGCCACCTGCGCCTGCCGCTGGAAAGCGCGCACGTGCGCGTGGATACGGGCGTCGAGCAGGGCGACATCATCACCCCCTTCTACGATCCGATGATCGCCAAGCTGATCGTCTGGGACGTGGACCGCGACGCCGCGTTGCGCCGCATGCAGCAGGCGTTGGCCGCCTGCCAGGTGGTGGGCGTGACCACCAATGCCGGGTTCCTGCGGCGGCTGGTCGGCACCGCTTCGTTCTCGCAGGCGAAGCTGGACACCGCGTTGATCGAACGCGAGCAGGACGCGCTGGGCGCACCCGCGGCCGGCGATGAAGTGCTGTGGACGCTTGCGGCGGTTGCCGCGACGGTGACGACGGCGAGCGCAGCGGTTGATGCGCGCGATCCGCGCTCACCGTGGCAGGCACAGGATGGCTGGCGGATCGGGGCTTCAGCCTCGCGCCTGCTGCCGCTGCAGCAGGGCGAGCACCAGTACACGCTGCGGGTTTGGACGCAGCCGGATGGCTGGCAGGTGCAGCGTGATGCCGAACCGGCGCGGCAGGTCAGTGGCCGCTTCACCGACGGCCAGCTGGACGTGACGCTGGATGGGCAGCGCTGGCGTGCAGGCGTGCTGCGCGATGACGGCCAGGTATATCTGTTCACCGCGCAGGGCCAGCAGCGGTTCACGGTGCATGACCCGGTAGGCGAATCCGAGCAGGCCACGGCCGACGCCGGCAGCCTGCTGGCGCCGATGCCGGGCAGGATCGTCGCTACGCTGGTGGAACCGGGCAGCAAGGTCAGCCGCGGTACGCCGCTGGTGGTGCTGGAGGCGATGAAGATGGAACACACGCTGGCCGCGCCGGCCGACGGCACCGTGCATGGCTATCGCGCGAAAGCGGGGGAACAGGTGGGCGATGGCGCGGTGCTGGTGGATTTCGAGGCGGTTTAGCGTCGCGGCCAGGGCGGGGGGCTGTGGGCTGGCGGGGGGGGGGGGGGGGGGGGGGGGGGGGGGGGGCAGAGGGAACGAGCGGGGCGCGGGGAGCGCGCAACGACCCGACGCAAACCCACCCCCCCCCCCCCCCCCCCCCCC